>CAJMOC010000005.1:0-108785 GCA_905214945.1 uncultured bacterium | reverse complement strand
CCCCTGCCGTCATGTCCTATCACGGCATTCAATACCAGAGCATGGCGCCCGAGGTGATGGATGCCGCACAACTCGACTGGCTGCAAAACCATCTCTGGATCCTCTCCGGATTGTACGGATGCGTGCGGCCTTTCCATGGCGTTGAGCCCTATCGGCTCGAAATGGGAGCCAAGCTCGCCGTCGACAACGCCCGTGACCTCTATGCGTTTTGGGGCGACAAACTTGCATGCGCCATTGCGCCGACCGGCTCCAACACCACGGTCGTCAACCTTGCCAGCGTGGAGTACGCCAAGACCGTTCTACCCCATCTCGCAGGCGACGCCACAACCGTCACTTGTCTCTTTGGCGAAGGTGTCCGCAACGGCAAGCCCATCCAGCGATCGACCGCCAGCAAAAAGGCACGCGGCTCCATGGTGCGCTGGATGGCAGAAAACAAGCTCGAGGATGTAAGCGGGCTCACCGCGTTCGACGTTGGTTATCGTCACCTTCCCGAGCTTTCAAATAAAAACACTTTGGTCTTCCTGAACGAACAGACCTTGTAGAACCACCGCTGCTTTTGAATGTGCTGCCTAGACACGGCGTCTATTCCGCCAAGCCGTCGGCTTTGGCAATTTTATTTGTCGAACCGTCCTGATAGACAATCTTGACGTGCTCAACCTCGGAAACCGCAACACCCGTCGGAGGCTCCAGACGCCATTCCGTCAGGGCGATATCCATGGTCGTGGGCACATCTCCTTGATCTTTGAGCTTCACCGTCAGCGTTTTGAGCGCCGCGTCAAACGTCACGCGTTCGATTTCTTCACCTGGAATGGACCCACCACTCAGCTGCAACTGCACAAACTCATCGCGCGGGTACCAATAATCGCCCGGAATGGCGAGCGTATTGGCATTACCGCCGGTACTCCTCACCGTCATAATCGGTAGGCCATCATCAGCGTCGAACTCCCATACAGCGCCGCCACGACCACCAAACGTCCAGATACAACAGGCAATCACCATCACGACAAGGATCGCAAAACCGATTGCGACCAGCCCATGATGGGCACGGCCCTCCTCGGCCGACACGTCCCACTGTGTCTCTCGATATAGATGCTTGTCTTCCATGTTCGCCTCCCCACGGGCATGCTCATCGCGTCAATCGTACCCATTCGAGCTATACTTGAGCCCACCACATAAACGGGGAGCTTGCAGGACAAGACGGCAGGCTGAGACTGGGCGCGCCCGCCCTGACCCGCAAACCTGATATGGGTAATGCCAACGAAGGGAGCCGTGCCAATGAGCACACAGACCGAGCCCAAGCTCGTCACGCAAATCGACTTCGCCCGCGCTGGGCAGATCACACCTCAGATGAAAGAGGTCGCCGAGCGCGAGCATCGCGACCCCGAGTACATCCGCGAGCGCGTGGCCGACGGCCGCATCGCCATTCCCGCCAACATCGTGCATATCAAAAAGGGCATGCGCGCCTTTGGTGTCGGCGAGGGCCTGTCCACCAAGGTCAACGTCAACCTGGGCATCTCGGGCGACAAAGCCGATGCCGCCGAGGAATGGAAGAAGGTCAAGATTGCCGAGGACTTTGGCGCCGACGCCATCATGGACCTCTCCAACTCGGGCAAAACGCGCCAGTTCCGCCAGCAGCTCATCGACGAGACCCCGCTCATGGTGGGCACCGTCCCAATGTATGACGCCATCGGCTACATGGAAAAGCCGCTGGTCAAGCTCACCAAGGACGATCTGCTCGAAGTCGTGCGCGCGCATGCCGAGGACGGCGTGGACTTTATGACCATCCACTGCGGCATCAACAAGTCGGTCATCAAGACCTTTAAGGAGACCGGCCGCCTCATGAACATCGTCAGCCGCGGCGGCTCGCTGCTGTTTGGCTGGATGGAAGTCACCGGTAACGAGAACCCCTTCTACGAGTTCTACGACGAGGTGCTCGAGATCTGTCACGAATACGACGTGACGATCTCGCTCGGCGACTCCTGCCGCCCGGGCTGCCTCTACGACTCCAACGACGCAACCGAGACCGCCGAGATGATCGAGCTGGGCAAGCTGTGCAAGCGCGCTTGGGCCGCCGGCGTCCAGGTTATGGTCGAGGGCCCGGGCCACATGGCGCTCGACGAGATCGCCGCCAACATGAAACTGCAGAAGCGCCTGTGCCACAACGCCCCGTTCTATGTGCTCGGGCCGCTGGTGACCGATATCGGCGTGGGCTACGACCACATCACCGCTGCCATCGGCGGCGCCATCTCCGCCAGCTCCGGTGCCGACTTCCTGTGCTACGTGACGCCGGCCGAGCACCTGTGCCTGCCCAACGCCCAGGACGTGCTCGACGGCCTCATGGCCACCAAGATCGCCGCACACGCCGCCGACATCGCCAAAAAGGTGCCCCACGCCCGCGACATGGACGACAAGATGGGCCAGGCACGCCGCAAGCTCGACTGGGAAGAGATGTGGAAGTGCGCGCTCGACCCGGTCACCGGCAAGAAGCGCTACGAGGAATCCCCCGCCGCAACCGAGGGCACTTGCACCATGTGTGGCAAGATGTGCGCCGTCCGCACCGTCAACAAGGTGTTCGAAGGCACGACGATCGACCTCGGCATGGAGGATTAACGCGTCTCCGGAGCCACAATCGGTAACAAGGTGTTCGTCAATTGTTGACGTGTGAACATTTTCTTACATTTGCGTAAAGATTGCACCACCCGCCCGGGATCGGCATACAGCCGGCCCGGGCACTTTATAATGCAGGCAGAAGACCCATTTGAATCCGACCGAACAAGGGAGCGAACATGGATCGCAGTAAGGTACCCGCCGTTCTATCCATCGCAGGATCCGATTCCAGCGGTGGCGCCGGCATTCAGGCCGACATCAAGACCATCACGGCGCACCGCTTGTATGCCGAGACGGCCATCACAGCCATCACCGCACAGAACACCCTGGGCGTCACCGCCGTGCAGAACATCTCTCCGGATATTGTCGCGGCGCAGATCGATGCCGTTTTTGACGATATCCGCCCCAGCGCCGTCAAGATCGGCATGGTTTCCTCTGCCGAGATTATCGAGGTTATCGCCGACCGCCTGAGCGCCTGGGACGCACAAAATATCGTCGTCGACCCCGTCATGGTCGCCACCTCGGGCGCTCGCCTCATTGCCGAGGATGCCGCTGAGGCACTCACCCGCCGCCTGTTCCCGCTGGCGACCGTTATCACGCCCAACATTCCCGAGGCCATGGCGCTGCTCGATTATGAGGTCGATTCCGAGCGCACGCAGCAAAATGCCGCCATGCTTCTCACCCGTCGCTTTGGCTGCGCGTCTCTCGTTAAGGGCGGGCATTTTGTCAACGAGGCCAACGATGTGCTAGCAGAGCCCGCGCCGCTCGATGACGAGGGCAACCATCTGGGCGATCCGCTCACCACGTGGTTCCGCCACAAGCGCATCGAGACCGGCAACACGCACGGTACTGGCTGTACGCTTTCATCCGCCATCGCCTGCGCGCTGGCCCAGGGCATGGATCTTGCCGATGCCGTCAACGCCGGCAAGGCCTACCTAACGGGTGCTCTGGCCGCCGGCTTTGACATGGGCAAAGGCTCCGGCCCCGTCAATCACATGTGGCAGTACTAAGCCCCATCCCAAACCGCCACAAAGGGGACAGGCACCTTTGTGGTGGTTCCCACAAACATCTCGATCTGTAACAGTTAGAGTCCATTTTTCGGCCCACCTGTTACAGATTGAGACATTCAAATTCCGCTGAGAAGAAAATCTCGATCTGTAACAGTAACTCGGCAAAATCGACCCTAGATGTTACAGATCGAGACAAACGACCGATATCGACCTAAATAATCTCGATCTGTAACATCTAACCCGTTTTCGGCCTTACAACTGTTACAGATCAAGACAAATAAACGAAACAAGCCACCGCAAGGGGAACTTTTGTACTGCTTTGGGCCGTGCTACGCTCCGAGCATCTCTTTGAGCTTGGCTGCCACGGCATGGCCGAGGCTCTCGTGGCTTTCCGGCATCATGTGCAGATAATCGATATCGCCCGCCTCGGCAAAATCGGCGGCATTCAAAAAGTCGCAGCCAAACTGTTCGGCAACATACGCATAGTATTCGGCAAAATGCTCCGAGGCCTCGACGGAGTGCTCGTCAAAGTCGGTCATGTACACATCGGCGATCTGCGGTTTAATCTTGATAGGCGCCATCAGCAGAATACGCGGGCAGGGCGCGGCTTCGGTCCAGGGAAACGCGCGGACGGCGCGAATCAGCGCCATGGCGCCACGGGCGATATCGGAAGCTGTCACGTTAAAGACCGTCTTACAGTCGTTGGTGCCCAGCATAATCACAATCGCATCCAGCGGCTTATGGGCCTCGAGCAGCATCGGCAACGCGCGAATGCCGTTGAGATTGGTGTCCAGATGGCACATGTCGTCGCGCACCGTTGTGCGACCGTTGAGCCCCTCCTCAATCACATGCCAGCCATCGCCCAGGTCACGCTGCGCCACGCCGCACCAGCGCACATCCTGCGCATAGCGCACCGCGGTGCCATCGCGCATACCAGCCGGATCATAGCCATAGGTGTTGCTGTCACCAAAGCACAGAACGTTTTTCATCGTAAGCTCCCCACTCAATAAGAAGCCGACGGGAGCAGCCCCCGCCGGCTCGGCATGTCGCATCACGCGCACCGTTTACAGGTACTTGCGCCAATCGTCATCGTCCTCATCGTCCTCGGCAGCAGCCTGGGCTTGCTCGGCGGCACGGGCGGCCGCGGCGCGGGCGGCCACCTGAGCATAGGACTCCTCGTTACACTCGGGGAAGCTTGCCAACACGTGCTCAAACTTGGCGAAGTCCTCATCCCAGCGCGTAGAGGGCACGGCAAAAAACACCTGCTTGACCTTAAAGTCGCCCGACGCGAGCTCCTTACGGAAGAGCTCGGCCACGGCCTCGGCATCAAAGCCGTTGTTGTCGCAGCCCCAAGCACCCAGCACGAGCTTCTCGCGACCCAGCTCATCGCAGATGGCAAGCACGAAGCGGATGCGATCGCGCAGGGCGTCCAGCAGGGCATCGTCACCCACGCGATACTCCTGGCGAGCGCGCTTGGCGTTGGGCGCGGCGGCAACGATCACGTCGGCGTATGCGTGCACGTGGTTGCGGTCGAAGCGCACCGCAGGCACCACCAGCGCACGGTTGCGGTAAAGCTCGCAGTTGATGTTGCGGCGACGGTTCTCGCCGTACCACTTGCGCTGCTTGTCGAGCACGTTGTATAGGTACGAATCGGCGCAGAGCGTCGCCTCCTGGCCCAGGTAGCCCTGGATATAGCCGCCACCCGGATTGGTGAACGAGGCAAAGGCGAGCACGGCCATGTCGCAGAACTGCGCGTAGCCTCGGCCGTTATCCAGAATGGTCTGCGTGGCAGAGGCGTCGAGCACGGTGACCTCGGGCAGGACCGGAGTGGGCTTTTCGGCAGCAGGCGCGGACTCGGTCTCCGTGGCCTCCTCGGCGGGTGCAGGCTCGGCCGCAACCTCGGTCTCGGCGGATGCAACCTCGGCGGCCTCGACCTCGGGCTCCTCGGCGGCCTCAGACTCCTCGGCAACCTGTTCCTCGGCAGCGTCGGCCGCGTGGGCCTTGGCCTTCATCGCCGCGATAAATCCGGCAGGCATGCCATCGAACTCGCACACGCCAGCAAGCGAGCGCTCAATATCCTTGGCGCACGTTTCGGACACAGTCGCCACGTGACGCTCGGCGGCCTTGGCACGGGCCTCGCGCTTGGGATTGGGCTGCCCCGCGCGATTGGGTCTGCGGTTACGGTTCCTGTTGTCGACGTCTGCCATAAGTGGTCACCTTTCTCGGTCTCTGCCGCTATCGGCTTTTCCCATCCATAATACCCCGCCGTGTACAAAAAAGACGGCCCCGAAGGACCGCCTTTCGCATCGATTTACACGCACGGCAAGCACCGCCGCAATTCGCCACTAGTCGCGACGACCAAGGATGTTCAGGATGCGCAGGAACACATTGATGATGTCCACGAACAGGTTGGATGCCATGAGCACGGCGTTGGGCAGCGTGGGCGGCACCGTCGTGGCCACATAAGTGTCGTAGCCAATAAAGCCGGCGAACACCACGATCACGATCAGGTCGGTGATGGACTGCGAGACGCCCATAAACATCAGCACGATCTCGACCAGAATCGTAGCAAGCAGGATGCCAAAACCAATGCCGTACACACGCTGGAAGAACTTGGGGAAGGTCACGCCCAGCGCACCAAAGACAAAGGTGATGGCGGCCGTGGCGATAAAGGCAGCGTTGATGGTGGGCAGGTCGTAATTGGCAAGGCCAAACGACGCGGTCAGGCCAAAGGTACTCGCAAAGATTACGTAGCCCACAAGGGACAGACCCACAGACTGCTTGCCCGCGGCGGCCGACATCATGACCATGCCGACGATGGTCAAAATAAACGAGCCAAAGACCAGCGGCAAGGCGGCGCCGCTCATCATCATGCGGGCAAACGCCATGGTGCTCGTAAAGTAAGCACCGGCACCCATGGCGCAAAAGCCCAAAAAGATCAGGGCAGACATGGCAAGGTTGTACGCACGCGGCGACATCTCCTTGGCACGGCTTGCGCCGGTCTCAATGGGGCCGTTCTGATAACCCTGGATATCGTTCATAATATCGTCCTTTCAAAAGCACCGCGACAGCGCCGTAGGTGACAAGATTCCTGCCATTGTACCCGAATGCCGCGCGCTCTTACCTGCGGCGCCCACTCTCGAGCGTACGGTCGAATGCCCACACCCACCAACGCATCACGTGCGCCTGCGAGCCGTCCGCCCGCTCGCGCGTCTGGTCCTCCAGATACAGTTCGGTCGCATGACCGCCAAAACGAACCTTATAGGTTGCCGTACGAATGCCGTGAACCGTCAGGCCAAACCCAGTGGTCGAGACAATCTCGTCAATCGTAAAGCACCGACCGTCGACCCAGCAGACGGTGACCGGCACGACCTGTCCGCCCGCGAGGATGCGAGCCACGACGTCCACATACTGCTTGTGCACGCGTCGAGTTTTGCCATCTGTCTGTCGATATTCCATGCCTCCTATTATCGAACGCATGTTTGCATGTTGTAAAGCGAACAGGCTGTGGTTTTGGCGTGTCGGACCGCATGCGCACGTCCGCACGACGCGTTAGCAAAAAGAACACCCGCGGTCAACAGGGCTAATATTCAATGTTAGTGCCAAAAAATTCACTTCTCCCATCAGAACTCGGTAAAGAAACCCGCAGGAGGTGATACGATTTATCATGTTTCTGTAACGTGCCTGCAAACTTCGAGAAAGCCCATATATGGACGTAACGTTCTCAGCCTTCCTCGGCCAAATTGTGTCGAACCCAGTCCTTGCCGTCACCGTGATCCTCGCGCTCGGCGCCATCTTCGTCAATGGATGGACCGACGCGCCCAACGCCATCGCGACCTGCGTCACTACGCGTTGCATGCCCGCCCGCGCCGCCATTCTCATGAGCGCCGCATTCAACTTCCTCGGCGTGCTCATCATGACGCACTTTAACGCGAGCGTCGCCAACACCATCTCACATATCGTCGACTTTGGCGGAAACAGCACCATGGCGCTCGCGTGCCTCTGCGCAGCACTGTTCTCCATCGTCGTCTACGGCGCCACAGCGTCGCGTTTCGGCATCCCCACCTCGCAAAGTCACAGCCTTATCGCCGGCCTGACCGGTGCCGCTATCGCCCTCGGCGGCGCGAGCAGCGTCAACGTCCACGAGTGGATGAAGGTCATCTACGGCTTGGCGCTCTCCATCGGCCTGGGCTTTGTCATGGGCTGGGTCCTGTGCAAGCTCGTCTCGATTCTTTTCGCCGCCGCTAACAGGCGACGTGCCAACGTCTTCTTTAAATACGCTCAGATCGCGAGCGCTGCGGCCATGAGCTTTATGCACGGCGCGCAGGATGGACAGAAGTTCATCGGCGTGCTCTTTTTAGGCGTGGCCTTCGCCAACGGCCAGACGAGCGTCGGCGATGCCGGCATCCCCATCTGGATTATGCTGCTGTGCTCGGCCACTATGGGTATCGGCACCAGCGTGGGCGGTGAGCGCATCATCAAGTCTGTCGGTCAGAGCATGGTCAAGCTCGAAAAGTACCAGGGCTTCTCCGCCGACCTGGCGGGCGCCGCGAACCTGCTACTTGCCACCCTTACCGGCATCCCCGTATCCTCCACGCACATCAAAACCTGCGCCATTATGGGTGTCGGCGCCGTCAAGCGCCTCTCGGCCATCAACTTCGGCGTGGTCAAGGACATGATGTTCACGTGGTTCTTCACCTTCCCCGCCTGCGGACTCATCAGCTTTGTCATGGCCAAGCTGTTCATGATGTTCATCTAGTCAAACCGAACGGCCATCCGGACCGCAATACCTCGCCCACCCGTCTTCGCCTCGAAAGGACCCACTCATGGCAAAGAAACCCGATTCGTTCTACTTTGACAACTACGTCGCCTGCGCCGACCTTGCCGTCCAGGCCGCAGAGTTGCTCATCAAGATTTTTGAGAACTTTGATCCCGCGCAGATCCACGGCATGCTCGAGGAGATGCATGCGATTGAGCATGCGGCCGACAAGAAGCACCATGAGCTCGAGGATGCCCTGCTCACCGCCTTTATCACCCCGCTTGAGCGCGAGGATCTGGACCTGATGAGCTGCTCGCTCGACACTGTGCTTGACCGTATCGAGGGCGTCGTGCAGCGCGTCTACTTCACCAACATCCAGAGCATCCACCCCGATGCCATTGTCATCGCCCACAAGGTGACCGACGCCTGCCGCGCCATGAAGGACCTTATGGTCGAGCTGCCTAATTACCGCAAGTCCAAGACCCTGCGCGAGCTAGTCATCCAGATCAACACCATTGAGTCCGAGGCCGATGAGCTCTACATCAACGCTATGCGCAACCTGCACGTCAATGGCAAGGACCCGCTCGAGGTCATCGCTTGGCGTGACGTGTACGCCTTCCTGGAGTACTGCGCCGACTGCTGCGAGAATGTGGCCGATGTCGTGGATTCGATTGTCATGAAGAACAGTTAATTGGGGGTACATGTCCCACCGGTCGCGGGCCCGGCCACTAATAACCTTTTTCACTCCGGCTGCAAGCAGAGTCGTTTAAAAGGTTATTAGTGGCCGGGCCCGCTCCCTTATGCACCACCATTGGGAACTTTGGCTGATAGATTTAGCGCGATGGGGGTTTGGCTGAAGGGACCTATGGTACCCGTTCGGACACTTTGGCCCTTGATGAGCGTTTGGCTGATTGCTGCTTTGGGTATTGTTTGGGTTACTTTGGGTTTGTTTGATTTTTAATTGTTGGAGGGCTTGTATGTCTTATTTGGATCTGGCTCGGTCTCGGTATTCTTGTCGCGAGTTTGAGAATCGTTCTGTTGAGCAAGCTGTGGTGGATGCCATTGTTGAGGCTGGGCGCATTGCTCCTTCTGCTTGTAATAATCATCCTTCTCGTGTGATGGTGCTGGATACGCCTGAGCTGTTGGAGAAGGCTGCTGCTTGTCAGCCTCGGTTTGCTCGTGATGGATCCATCTTTGGGGCTCCGCTTGTCTTCCTTATTTGCAGCGTTACCGATGATGCTTGGGTGCGCCCGTATGACCAGATGAATTCCAGTGAAATCGATACGTCCATCGTGTGTGATCAGATGATGATGGAGGCCACCGAGCAGGGCCTGGGAACGTGCTGGGTATGCCATTTTAAGCCTGAGGTGGCAGAGGAGCAGTTCAATCTGCCCAAGGGCGTCTATCCCTATCACATGCTCGTCTGTGGCTATCCCGCCGACCACATCGCCGATCCCGAGCATCGCGAGGCCCGCACTATTCCCCTCTCCAACTTCCTCCTCAAGTAGTTTTTAGACATACCTTAAAATCTACCTTTTACCACGCGCCCTTCGCCGAGTTCTGTCCTATCGCATGCAGAGCTCGGCGTTTTGTTTCCCAACCCGTATACAGCCACAAAAAAGGAGCCCGCAGGTGCGAGCTCCTCTTAAGGACACTAGATTGTAGCTCTGATGCTAGTCCAGGTCGTCGGCGGCAAAGTTGTCGATCGGGGCGAAGGGATCGGCCACGGGGACAACCGGGTCAGCGACGGGCAGCGGCTCAGCGGGAACAGTCACCGCAGGAGAAGCGGCAGAACCGACCGGCGTGGAGGCCATGAGGTCGGCCGGGAAGGAGTTCTGGGCATCGTCCATGAAGTGCTGGATGAGCTTGAGGTACTCGGCCTTGAACTCCTCGCGGGAAGCCTTGAGACGATCGATTTCCTCGAGCTCGGCCTGCTTCTCGGTCAGAGCCTGGCGGATAACCTCGCGGGCCTTAGCGTCAGCCTCGTTGCGGATACGCTCAGCGTTCTCGTTGGCATCGTTGACGATGGTCTCAGCGGTCTGCTGGGCAGCGATCAGGGCAGCGGAAATCTGGCGCTCCTGAGCGGAGAAGTCAGGGGCGGGAGCAGCCACGGGGGCGGCAGGAACGGCTTGGGCGGTGGCATCCTGAGCCTGGGCAAGCTGAGCCTGGGCAAGCTGAGCCTGCGCATCGGCAAGCTGCTGCTCGGTAGCAGTCAGGCGACCCTTAAGGTCGACGATCTTAGCGAGCATAGCGTCAACCTCGGAGGACAGCGTCTCCAAGAAGACGTCGACCTCGGCGGGATCGTAGCCACGCTTGGCCTCAGAGAAAGTCTGAGCCTGGATGTCTGCAGGGGTAATAGCCATAACAAGTCTCCTTTTTCATCGCCTCGGCGCTACACGCCCGACGCAAGTTACTAAGTCAGTTCTATACGAGTATACCTATAAGAAGCTGCAGAACCAGCCTCTGCACCAACTGCAACGCAATAATCGCAACGACCGGCGAAAAATCGATACCGCCCATCGGCGGGATGAAACGACGGAACAGGTTGAGCCACGGACCGCACACGCTATCGAGCACCGCAGCAATATCCTGAAGCAAACCACCCTGCTTCATGGGAATCCACGTCATAAAGCAGTAGACGACAATGAGCGTGGAATAGAAGTTGAACAGCGTGTTGACCAGCTGGACAATGGTGTAGATGTTGATGGGAATCTCCTCGTCTTGTCTTTACTTAAGGTAGCCGTCGGCACGAAGCTTCTTGAGATCGGAATCTTTGACCTCGCAGCCGGCGGGCAGCACCATGAACACGCGGTCGCCCACCTCCTTGACCGTGGCACCCAGACCGCAGGCAAAGCCGTAAGAGAAGTCCAAGACGCGCTTAGCAACTTCGGTGCGTACGCCCACAAAAATCAGTGCGACAGGCTGCTTGGTGCGAACGCGGCGCACTACGGTCTCCACGTCGTCATAGCTCTCGGGGCGCAGGACATAGGCCGGCAGCTGCGGCGTGGCGTTGATGATATTGCTCGCATAGGCCGAGGCATCGCTCGGTGCAGGCGCGGGCGCAGCGGCGGCACGGGCGCGGGTGTTCTCGGCGTAGCTCGACGGCGTGTCATAGGCACCAGGACGATAACCACTCGCAACACTGTCCTGCGAGCGCGAAGGCGGGTTATACGTCGTGGCATGGCGGGAGTCATCGCCGACCAGCTGACCGGAGCGCGTATACACGGCAACCGACTCAGCTTCACCGCGGCGCGTCTGACCAAGCAGGCCGTTGCTCGGCTCGTCTTGGGTGTAGAAGCCCTCGCCCGAAGCACCGCCGTAGCCGTTGCCCTGATAACTATCGTCATAGCCGTCATCGTAGCCGTAGTCGTCGTCCTGGCCATAACCCTGGTCGTAACCCTGCTGGCCGCCCAGGTGCATCTTATTTTTAATCTCGTCAAGGAAGCCCATGGTTGTGTCCTCTCGCGGTTTAGTGCAGGCGCCCCGATAATCAGTGCGCACTTCAGAGCCTTATTTTACTGCAAACTCCGGGCTAAATACTACCCTGCCCAGGCGAACGAGCGTAGAGCCCTCCTCAAGGGCAGGCTCAAAGTCCTCGCTCATGCCGCAGGAAAGCTCAGGCAGGTTCAAATCGGGATGCGCCGCCTCCAGCTCATCCCTCAGCTCACGAAGCCCCGCAAAGGTGCGGCGTGCCACATCCTTATTCCCCCGGGGCGCCATAGTCATAAGCCCCTGTACGCAAATTCCCTCAAGTTCCGCAAGCTCACCCGCGGCGGCGCGAATCTCATCGGGCGAAAAGCCTCCCTTCGACTCCTCACCGCTCACATTGACCTCGATGAGCACACGCTGGGGGCCGGCGAGCTCGCCTGCCTCAATCTTGCGGACAGCACGGCTCGAGATCGCCTGTGCCAGATGCAGCGAACCCACCGAGTGAATCAGCTCGGCTGAGCCCAGCACCGCATTGATCTTATTGGTCTGCAGGTTGCCGATCATATCGAAGCGCACCTCGGGCAGCTCCGGATGCTCCGCCAGACCCGTGAGCTTGCGAACCAGCTCCTGCGGGCGGTTCTCGGCAAAATGGCGATACCCCGCCTGGATGGCGGCAACGGTCTCATCGACACCAACGGTCTTGGACACGGCAATGAGGCGCGCGGCGTCGTGGGGGCGGCCCGCGCGATCGAGCGCCGCATAAAAACGTTCCAGAATCTGCTCGCGGCGAGCGCGCATCAAGTCCAAATAGTTATCCATTGCCAATCGCCTCCGCTGGCAGCCAAACAAGTAGTCCCATGCTAACGCAAGAGCGCGGCCCCGCATGTGCAAGGCCGCGCCCACTTAGGTATTTACAATCTTTCGACGAACGGGGTCACTTACTCCTCGTCGTCCTCGCCATCGTCCTCGTCCTCAAGATGATCGAGCAGGTAGCGAAGACCCTCGCTGACCTCGTTGGCGGGCACCTTGGCAACGTAACGCGCGTCGACGGCGGGCCTCATGATAACACCCTCGCCCGAAGGCACGCGCATGCTCTCGAGCTCATCCTCGTCCACACGGGCGATATCGCCGGCGTTCATACGCTGACCAGTCAACAGGAAGGTCAGACGGCAAGCGGCATCGATGGAAATGGAAGCGATGCGATCGAGGTAGCGCGAAACCATGATGGCGCAGCGCAGGTCGTCATAGTTGCTGTCGTCGTCCATAAAGTCGCCCGTATCCATACGGTTAAAGGTGCGGAAGAACTTCTCGTAGGCGGCGTGCACTGGCTCGTCCTCGACGGCCAAGTTGCAGATGATGGACATGTCATTGGTGACGAGCGCAGAAAGCGAAGAGCCCAGCACCTGGTAAACAGCTTCGGCCTCGGCCTCAACCGTACCGACGAGCTCCTGGGGCAGCGAGATGTCTGCCTTGACCATGTGACGCGTGGCGCGGCAGATCTGGCGAACCTTATCGGTCATGCGCTGCAGGTTAAAGTCGACATAGATGATCGTCTGCAGCAAGCGGAAGTCGGAGGCGACCGGCGACTGCGTGGCGATCAGGTTGTAGCACACGGCCTCCAAGTTGGCGCAGCGCGCGTCAATCGAAAGCGTGCGCTTCTTGGTCTTGGTGGCGAGCTTGCGGTCATCAGTCACATAGGCCTTCACGGCATCGTGGAGGGCCAGATCGACGGCCTCGTAGATGCTCAGCATCTCGTGACGGGCCTCGATGAGCTGACGGGAAAACAGTTTGCGCATGGTTCACTCCAATCAGTTGGGTGCGGTCATGCCGCCCGCACAGTGAATACGCACCGAACCAAGTCCGATCGGCTTGGGACTAGTCGCACCGATCAGCCAAAGCGGCCGGTGATATAGTCTTCCGTCCGCGAATCCACCGGGCTGGTGAAGATCGCGTCGGTTTGACCATACTCGATGAGCGTGGCGGGCTCGCCGGCAACTTCCTGCAAGAAAAATGCGGTGTAGTCGCTGATACGAGCTGCCTGCTGCATAGAATGCGTGACGATGATGATCGTCATCTCGGGCGCCAGCTCGGCCATCAGATCCTCGACCTTAGAGACGGACGTGGGGTCGATGGCGGAGCAGGGCTCGTCCATCAGAAGGACATCGGGTTGCACCGCAAGCACGCGCGCGATGCACAGACGCTGCTGCTGACCGCCCGAGAGCGCCAAGCCATCCTTGTTGAGCTGATTGGATACCTCTTTCCAGAGGTTGGCGCGCTTGAGCGATTCTTCCACGATGTCATCGAGGTCGCTTTTGCCAGTCACGCCCTGCAGACGAGGGCCAAAGGCGACATTCTCGTAGATGGATTTGGGAAACGGGTTGGGCTGCTGAAAAATCATGCCCACGCGGCGACGGAGGTCGACCGGGTCGACGCCCTCGGCATAGATATCGTTGCCGTCGAGCGTCATGGTGCCCTCGACGCGCGTACCCTCGATAAGATCATTCATGCGGTTGATGCAGCGCAAAAACGTCGACTTACCGCAGCCCGAAGGGCCAATGAAGGAGGTGATGGCGTTTTTAGCGATGTTCAGGTCGAGCCCCGTCAGCGCATGAAAGTCACCGTACCAAAAGTTGAAATCCTTGGCCGCAATGGCCGCTTGCTCCAGCGTGGGAGCGGACTGATAAACGGACATGGGACTCCTTAACTAGCGACGCTTGCGCGACAGGAAGCGCGCAAACAGGTTGAAGGCCAGAATGATCACCATCAGCAAGAGCGCGGTGCCGTAGGCTGCGTTCATGTTGATGCCGTCGTTGGCAAGCAGGTACAGGTGAACGGTCATGGGACGGCCGGAATCGAGCGGCGAGATAGGTAGATTGATGGCCTGGCCCATGGTGTAGAGCACCACGGCGGTCTCGCCAATGGCACGGCCGATGGCAAGGACAATGCCCGTGGCAATACGGCCAAAGGCAGAAGGAAGCACAATCTTGGAGACAACCTGCCACTTGGTGGCGCCCAGGCCGTACGCGCCCCAACGGATATAGCGCGGGACGGCGCGAATGGCCTCTTCGGTGGTGCGCATGACGATGGGAAGCATCAAGAGCGCGAGCGCCAGAGCGGCCGAGACCATCGAAAGGCCCAGGCCCATGGCCTCGACAAACAAGGCGTAGCCAAACAGGCCCATAACGATGGAGGGCACCGAGGCCAAAGCGTCAGCAGCGTAGCGAATGAGCTCGACGATCTTGCCCTGCTTGGCGTACTCGGCCAGATAGACGGCTGCCAGCACAGCGATCGGCGTGCAGATAAGCATGGCGAGCGCCGTCACATAGACGGTCGAGACGATCGTGGGCCAAATACCGCCCTCGGCGTTGACGCCCTGGGGCCAACCGAAGATAAAGTCGAGCGAGATGTGTGGCAGGCCGTTGATGACCACGTAGGCGATGATAGCGACCAGCACCAGCGTGGTGATGTATGCCGCGGCACGGAACACGCCAAGCATGATCTTGTTGGACAGGTCCTTGTTGATGCGGCCCTTCTTGCCGTGGGAAAGGGCACGCTTGATGCGCTCGCGCGACGAGGTCGTATCGACCGTCGTGTCAACGGAATCGGACATAGCCTACCCCCTCTTCTTCTTGGAAACCAGGCGGACGATGCCCACCAGCGTGGCGGAAATGATAAACAGGACCACGCCCATGCCGAACAGCGCCGAGCGGTGCAGACCCGAGGAATAGCTCATGTCGAGCGCGATCTGGCTCGTGAGCGTCGAGATGGGGCTCGCAATGCTGTCGGGAATAACCGGGGCGTTACCCACGACCATGAGCACGGCCATGGTCTCGCCGATGGCACGGCCCATACCCAGCACGATGGCATCCACGATACCCAGCTTAGCGGCAGGTAGCACGACCTTATAGATGGTCTGCCACTTAGTAGCACCCATGGCATACGATGCCTCGCGAATACCCATGGGAATGGAATTGAGGGCATCGATGGTGAGCGTGGTGATGGTAGGGACGATCATGATGGCAAGCACGAACCACGCCGTCAGCGCACCAAAACCAAGACCACCGGTCAGTTGCGCGATAAACGGACGGATGATGATCATGCCAAAGAAGCCATAGATAATAGAAGGGATGCCGGCCAACAGGTCAACGGCAGGGCTGATGAGCTTGCGCACGCGCTTGCTGGCGATCTCGACCAGATACACGGCCGTGCCCACGCCTAGGGGCACACCCATGGCGAGCGCACCGACGGTCACCAGACCCGAGCCGGCAAGCAGCGACACGATGCCGTAGTGGCCCTCAGAGGGCGCCCACGTAAAGCTAAAGAAGTCCGCCAGACCGATGTCGGTAAAGACGGGCAGCGCCGAGTAGGTGGTAAAGACAAAAATCAGGATGACGGTAACAACCGCCAAGAACGCGCAGGCAAAGAAAATCCACTGCAGCGCCTTCTCCTTGATATAGGTGCTGCGCGATACGAGCGCCAGCTCGCGCTTCTTGGGCGCCTGAGCATTCTGCTCAGTCTGGGAGTTTTCCTGTGCTTCCATGCTACTCACTCCCCTTATCGTCGTTGGTGACGGGAATAAAGCCCGCCTCGCGAATCTGCTTGTCCATCTTTTCGGACGTCACGTAGTCGATGTAATCCTGCGCCTGCTGCGAAGGCGCACCCTTCACAAAGAAGTAAAGGTCGCGCGAGATGGGATAGCCGCCACTCGCGACCGTCTTCTCGGACGCCTCAACATGATTGACCGAGACGGCCTTGACCGAGGTCTTGGCGTTGAGGCTATCGACGAAGCCCAGCGAAATGTAGCCAATGGCACCGCGCGAACGAGATACCACGTCGCGCACCTGGCCCGTGCCCGAAAGAACGGCGGAGCGGCGATCGAACGGGGTGCCGTCCATCACGATGGTGCGGAATGCTTCACGCGTGCCAGACGCCTCGTCTCGGTTGATGACCTGAATCTTCAGGTCCTCGCCACCGACCTCTTTCCAATTAGTAATCTTGCCGGCATAGATATCGCGGAGCTGCTCGGTCGAGAGGTTATCGACCGGGTTATCGTCGTTCACGATAACCGCGATACCGTCGTGGGCAATGACGATGGGAGTCAGGCCCAGATCCTGTTCGTCGGCATTGAGTCCACGGGAGGAGCTGGCGATATCGGCCGTGCCAGCGCTGACGGCTTCGATGCCAGCGGAAGAGCCCAAACCGGAAACGAGCACGTCGATGCCGGTCTCCTCCTTAAAGTCCTCTGCCGCAATCTCGGCGATAGGAAGGCAGGTCGTGGAGCCGGCCACGGTAATGGAAGAGGTAGAAGATCCCGAAGAACAGGCGCACAGCGTAAGCGTAAGCACAGCGGCGCTCAGGACCGATACGATCTTTCTCATAGCATCACGCCGATCGCAGCATGGCGCCCACAGGTGCCGTCCTCGTTACGGTAGGAATAAAAGCGGTCGTTCTGACGCACAGTCGAAAGCTGGGTATCCACGATATTATCCGCGTCCACACCGATATCTACCAACGCCTCACGAATGGCGGCAGATAGATCGAGCATGCGAGAAGCGCCCGCATCGATGCACGAAAACTCGGCGGCAAAGCGGTCCATGAGTTCCTGGGATACCTCATATTCGTCAGCCAAGATATGGGGGCCGATATAGGCGGAAACGTCGCTCGCATCGCAGCCGGCAGCATCGCAAAGCGCCTGGCACGCCTTGGCAGAAATACGTGCAATCGTGCCCTTCCAACCGGAGTGCACCACGGCAAACCCGCCGGGGGCCACCAGCACCACGGGAACGCAGTCGGCAAAGCAGAGCAGCACGGGCACGTCATGGGCCGTACAGACGATGGCATCGCAGCCCTCAGCAATCTGCTCGCGAACAGCCTCAAGATCGTCGGCGCCGTTCGAAGTCACCGTAACGATATGGTCACCATGTACCTGATTGGGCACGAGCAGATTATGCTCGCACTCAGTGGCGCCCATAGCTTCGAGCGCTCGACGACGATTTTCTTGAACAGCAAAGGGGTCATCGCCTACATGCGAGCCCAGGTTGAGCGAGGAGTACGCATCTTCAGAAACGCCACCGGTGCGCTCGGTAAAGGCAAAGCGGACATCGGATGTCGCGCCCTCCACCAACGTAACTCCATCATGGTCGACACGCGAAACGTTGTCCGCACGTGCTGCCATACTAAAGCCTCCTAATAACACAAGTACCGCGGCGTCGCCGCGCAGTCCGCGTTTATACGGCTGTCATACTTCCTTAAAAGGATACCCGCAGCGGTAGGGACCAAACGTAAAGGGAACGTAAGGAGATTGGAGGCTTTCGTTTACAAACGAGAAACAAAACGGGGTGCATCCAAATGGACACACCCCGTGCAGGTCGTTGAGAAAAACGAACTAGAAGCTACCGCGCTTCAGGAAGTCGGGAAGCTCGAACTGGTCGTTGCCAAAGTTGGGCAGCTCGGTACCACCGACGTTGCGGGTCGGAGCGGCCTGAGCCGGGCTGGCAGCCGGAGCGGTGCGCTGCGGCTCAGCGGAGGCAGCGGCCTTGCTCTGAGACTGCTGAGCAGCAAAGAGCTCATCCTGACGGTTGACATTGGAGTCGGAGAAGCCCGTAGCAATGACGGTGATACGCACCTGATCGCCCAGGGACTCGTCGACAACGGTACCGAAGATGATGTTGGCCTCGGGGTCGACGGCGTTGGCGACAACGTCGGCGGCGTCGCTGATCTCCTGGATGCCCAGGTCCTTGGAACCGGCGATGGAGAGCAGCACGCGCGTGGCACCATCGATGGAGCTCTCGAGCAGCGGGCTGGAGATGGCCTGCTGGGCAGCGTCGACGGCACGAGTATCCCCAGAAGAGGTACCGATACCCATCATGGCGGTACCGGCCTGCTTCATGATGGTCTTAACATCGGCGAAGTCCAGGTTGATGATACCGGGGACGGTGATGAGGTCGGTGATGCCCTGGGTGCCCTGGGAAAGGACGCCATCGGCAATCGCGAAGGCCTCGAGCATGGTGGTCTTCTTCTCGGCGATGTCGAGCAGCTTATCGTTAGGAATGACGATCATGGTGTCGACGCAATCGGAGAGGGTCTTGATGCCCTCCTCGGCGCTCTTCTTACGCTTGCGGCCCTCGAAGGTGAAGGGCTTGGTCACGACGGCGACGGTCAGTGCGCCGACCTCGTTCATCGCGATATCGGCAACGATGGGAGCAGCGCCGGTACCGGTGCCGCCGCCCTCGCCGCAGGTGATAAACACCATGTCGGCGCCAGCGAGCGCCTCGGCGATGTCGTCGCGGGACTCATCGGCAGCCTTGCGGCCAACCTCGGGATTGGCGCCGGCGCCCAGGCCGCGGGTAAGGTCGGTGCCGATGTGCACCTTGATATCGGCATCAGAGATCGCGAGTGCCTGAGCATCGGTGTTGATGGCAACAAACTCGACGCCGCGGATGCCCTCTTCGATCATTCGATTGACCGCGTTGGTACCGCCGCCGCCGACGCCGACCACCTTAATGACGGCAAGGTAGTTGTTGATCTCTGTCTCGTGCATGTCGGTCCTCCGAACAAAGGTTATAGCCATAGCATGGGTCGACCCCTGCGCACATTAACCTTCAGGTTGAAAGTAAATGCAAAGGTAAACCGTATTATGTTTGCACATTATGAACGTATCAGTCAAATAATTGACCGTGAAAACCAAACAAACCAGATAAACGGCGTGGTATGGCCCCTCAACAAAGCATCAACCAGCGCTACGAGGTCGGAGCATTCCTAAATGTGTAGTTGCCCGGAGAGCGCACATTGATATACGTTACGCCCTCTACCTGCGAAAGCAACTTGGTGACTACGCGTTCCTTCTTGGCGATATCGCCCGAATCGCCCAGCGACACCTCAATGCCGTTATTGAGGTTTGCCGAGATGGCTTCGACCGAAGGCGTGGAAATATCCTTGACTTGTCCCAAGAACTCGCTCGAAAAACCACGCACATAATCCAGACCGGCCTTAACGGCTTTGGAGTTCACCGCCTGGCCGGAAACCGGAGCGACATCCGCCGAGACATCAGTCAACAACACCGCGCCATAATGCTTGGCGAGCGCCAGCGCGGCATCGATTCCGGTCAAGGTATTTGAGCCCTGCCCTGTCGTGATGACGTTGCCCTGGTCGTCCACTTCGACCGACGTCGACAGCGGGGCGATCCAGGTGTCATCGTCTCCGATAGCCCAGGCAAGGTCGTCGGAGCTGATATACGCAATGGCGATAACTTTACGCTCCGTCGGCGTGATGATAAGCGTATGGGGAAACTGGCGCTGGACATCCACGCCCGAAACCCACGGGTTCTGCTTGAGATCCTCGGTAATCTGGTCGGGATCGACGTTAAAAAGCGACGTTCCCTCGGGCAAGTCGATCAGCTGGATAGCATCGTGCTTCGTCACATGCTCGCTGCCTTGAATCTGAATATCAGTGGCAGTAAACAGTCCAGAGTTGATCACCACGATGGCAACGACGACGAGCACGGCCAAGACGGCCAGAACGCCGCCCACGATTTTGCCTTTGCCTGTAACGACAGAAGCGGCGTCTGATGTTTTATTTGCCATCGCTCCAAGTGAAGATAACGGGTTGAAACCTTTTTTACTCGAAGGCTTCTTGGCGGTAGCCGGCACCGATGTCAGCGAGCGCGGTTTCGATGCGCCCAGCGTGCGACCTGGACGCGCCGCTTTAGTTCCCGTCGAGGGCTTGGGAGCCGCCATGGGACGGGCAGGCTTGGCGCCCATAACAGGCTTTGACGTCATCGAGGGACGCGAGGACTTTTTTGCGGCCGGACGATTACCGAGCTGCGAGCCGACGACCGGACGACTGGTCTGTCGAGCATACCCGACAGACTTAGAGTGCGCGACGGTATTGCGTTGAGGTTTGGCAGGCGCGCCGGAACGCCCTCCGGCGCGGCGGAAGGTGGGTTTCGATGCTCTAGAAGCCGAGGAATTTAACTTCCGGTCTGAGCTCGATGCCATACGCCTCCCTCACCTTTCCGTGCACATGTCTAATAACCGCGGCAACGTCATCGGCCGAGGCAGTTCCGTTATTAACGATAAAATTAGCGTGAACGGGCGAAACTTCCGCGCCGCCAATCGAAAAACCCTTTAATCCACAATCCTCGATAAGCTTGCCCACACTCGCATCGGGCGGGTTGCGAAAGACAGACCCGCAGGATGCGCGACCCATGGGCTGCGTACGCTTGCGCCTTGTAAGGTACCGCTCCATGCGCTCGCGAATGTCGGCCTTGGGCGCCGGTTTAAGCTTGAACACGCACTCGAGGATGATCTCATTGCGGGGAAGGCTACATTCGCGGTAGTCCCAAGTGATCTCGGACCCCGCATAATGCTTGATACCGGATGCCGGGTCAAACGTTACGACATCCTCAACCAGCGAGCCAATCCACTCGGTCCGTGTGCCGGCATTCATGGATATCGCACCGCCGACCGAACCAGGAATGCCAACGGCAAACTCAAGGCCCGAGAGGCTACGCGACAGGGCATCGTTGACCAGGCGCGCAAACATCACGCCCGCACCGACCGTCAGCGTACAACCGTCATCGGCAACAACCGTGCGCTGAAACTCACGTCCGAGCGAAATGACGGCACCGCGATAACCGCCATCGGCAACCAGCAGATTGGAGCCCTTGCCGATGATGACCCACGGCACCTGCTCGCGATCGAGCACCGCCACGGCGCGGCGGAGGGCATGATAGCTATGGCACGTCACAAAGAGGTCGGCCTTGCCGCCGATACGATAGCTCGTATGACGCGCAAGGCGCTCGTCCTCGATCACATCCGTGTCGATCATGCCCGAGAGCGCCATGACGGCGTTAAACAGACCCATTAGACTTAAGCGTCTTTCTTGGCAGTCAGATACTCAATGAACTCGGGACCGACGGTCGTAACGTCACCGGCACCCATAGTGAGCAGCAGGTCGCCCTCGCCCACCATCCGCTCGAGCTCCTGATTAAGCTCAAGACGGCTGGAACAGTACACGACCTCCTTGCCAGGATGCTTGGCGCGCACGGTATCGGCGAGCATCTTAGAGGTGACACCCGGAATGGGCATCTCGCCAGCCGAGAACACATCGATCAGCAGCAGTTTATCGGCATTGGCAAATGCATCGGCAAAGTCGTCGCACAGGGCCTGCAGGCGCGAATAGCGGTGCGGCTGGAACACGACGTCGACGTGCTTGTAGCCCAGCGACGAAGCGGCAGCAAGCGTCGCCTTGATCTCGGTGGGGTGATGGCCGTAATCATCGACCACGGTGATGCCATCGATATCGCCCACGCGGGTAAAGCGACGGCGGACGCCCTCAAAGCTCGAGAGTGCCTTGGCGGCGGCGTCGATGTCAAGGCCCAGGACATGGGCGACGGTGAGCACCGCTGTGGCGTTGAGCATGTTGTGGCGACCGGGATTGCTCTTGATCTCCACAGCATGCTCAGTGCCGTCCTCAAAGCGAACGATAAAGTCACTCTGGATACCCTTGACATCCGGGTGCATGCAGACGATGTCGTTGCTCTCGGCAAAGCCGTAGGAAAGCACGTGACGGCCCGTCGACTTGGCGAGCTCGACCAGATGCGGGTCCTCACCGCAGACGATGACGGTGCCGTCCTCGCCCACCAGGCTCATGAATTTGGCGAAAGTTGCCTCGATCTCCTCGATACCCGAGTAGTGATCGAGGTGGTCGGCCTCGACGTTGGTCACAATGACCACATTGGGGTTCAGGAACAGGAAGGAGCTGTCGGACTCGTCGGCCTCGGCGACAAAGTAGTCGCCCGAGCCGTTCTTGCCGTTCGTGTCATAGCCCTCGACGATGCCACCGATCAAGAAGCTCGGATCCAGACCCATGCGGTCGAGCATGGTGGCGCACATCGAAGACGTGGTGGTCTTGCCATGCGTGCCGGCAACAGCGACGGTGGTGTAGCCGTGGCCCAAAGCAGAGAGCATCTTGGCACGGGGCCACACGGGAATACCAAGCTCGCGAGCGCGCACAAGTTCAGGGTTGGACTCCGGAATAGCGGTGGAGACAACAACCACGTCGGGCTTGACCTCGTCGATCGTGGCGGCCTCATGGCCCACATGCACCTTCACACCAGCGCGGGTAAGCTGGCGGATATAACGTGACGTCTTAAGGTCGGAGCCGGTAACGGCATAACCGCGCTCGTGCAGAACGAGGGCGATGCCGCTCATGCCGGCGCCGCCGATACCGATAAAGTGGGCGCTCTTAAACTCGGGCGCGGAGGTTGCAGTCTGGGAATCAGCCATGTGCTCGTGTACTCCTTGCGTAAACACTGCCTGTAACCCGTTAACTGTACCGCACCTACCGCATCAGCGCGAGGGCGACCGACGATATCCCGTCTAACTAACGCAAACCCTCTACCGCATCCGCCAGAAGAGCGGCGGCCCTATCCTGAGCCAGACCACGTGCCGCCTGACGCATGGCGTCGCGCGCCGCCGCGTCATCGACCAGGTGCAGCAGCTCATCGGCAAAGGCAGAACCGTCGATATCGGCATCGGCGCAGAGCACGCCGGCCCCGGCGTCGACCAGATAACGGGCATTGGTGGTTTGGTGGTCGGCCGTCGCATGCGGGTACGGCACGAGCACCGAGGGCACGGCGAGCGCAGCGATCTCGGCCACGCTCGATGCGCCCGAACGCGATAGCACCAAATCGGCAGCAGCCAGCATGTCGCCCATGTTGTCGATGTAAGGCTGGACGCGGTAACGCTTCGCCTCCTCGGGCGTCAGCGCCAAAGCGCGCTCGGCCTCCTCAAAGCCGTCGGCACCCGTCGAATGCAACACATAGAGGTTCTTGCGCGAAAGCAGCTCGTTTTTGAGCGAAGCCACGCGCTCGTTGAGGTGCTGGGCGCCAAGTGAACCGCCAAAGACGAGCAGCAGCGTAGCGTCCTCGGGAACGCCAAGTGCCTTGCGGCCGCGAGCGCGATCGCCCTCGATCACCGAGCGACGTACGGGGTTGCCGGTCATGAGCACGTGGTCAGGGTCACCTTCGCGCTCAAAGACCGAACGCGCTGCCGGCACCGAGATGCACACGCGAGCGGCGTGGGAGTTCATCATCTTGTTGGCCAGGCCCGGAACAGAGTTCTGCTCATGCAGCAGATACGGAACGCCTGCGCCCTTGCACCACCCCAGCAACGGAACCTCGACATAGGCACCAAAACCGATGGCGGCATCGGGCTTGCCGACCTTTGAGAAATGACTGGCGAGCGCACGCTTGGCCTTGTTGACACGCCACAGCGAGGTCAGCGCCGTCCAAGGACGGGAGCGGTCGAAGCCCGTAACCGTAATGGGCACAAAATCAAACCCAGCCTCGGGGACCAGACGACCCTCGAGCTTGCGCGACTGGCCCACGAACACAACGTGGTGGCCACGGTCACGCAGCTCTTCGGCCAAGGCGAGCGCGGGGTTGATATGCCCTGCCGTGCCGCCGGCTGCAATAGCAACGGTCATCTTATCGGTCATGGTAGTCCCTTCGTACACGCGGTCCCTGGTCGTCGGTGCGCAAACGCGCCGACGGGTCCGAGTTCAAATCGATTCGATTATATCCGCCGCCCGCATTGCGAGGAGTTGGGCGCTGCGGACGACCTTGCGGCGCCGTTCGCTGACGCGGACGGGCTGCCGGCTCGGTCGCAGAGCCATCCAGAACGGTAAAGCCGTTACGCGAAGACCGCTCGCCGCGCACGTGGGGCACGCCGGCGGTACTCTCATCCATAACGGCAAAGCTCTCGCGGCGACGGTCGTACTCATCGCGACGGGCGCTCTCGTACGAAACGCGTAGGATCAGACCGGCAAGCATAAGCGACACAATAATCGACGAACCGCCATAGCTAATAAACGGCAACGGTTTGCCCGTCATGGGAAACACGTTGAGGATGCCCAGCGCATTGATCAAAAACTGCACCCCGAGAATGACCGCAGAGCCAGACGCCATGAGCGCGCCCCGACGATCGGTCGCCTGCTCGGCAATGCGAAACGCCGAGTAGATCAGCATCGCAAACACCAAGAAGAACAGCACGGTTCCGACAAAGCCGACTTCCTCGCCAATGATGGCCAGGATGTAGTCATTGTGCGCCTCGGGCAGATACGAGTACTTCATGGTTGAGTTGCCGATGCCACGGCCGAACAGACCGCCCGAGGCAAAGGCCATGATGGCAAGCGTGGCCTGATAGCCGTCACCATACTCGTCAGCCCAAGGGTTCAAGGCAACCTGAATACGCACCATACGGTACGGCTCTGCGACAAGTGCAATCACGATCACGAGAATGCCGAAGATTAGCACGCCGATGATAAATCTCGGGTCGAGACCCGCAAACAACGCCATGCACATGAGGGTCAACAGGATGATCAGGACAGTACCGAAATCGGGCTGGATAAAGATCAGAAAGAGCGAAATACCCAGGTAGATGCCCATCTTGCGAAGAAATTCGTTGATGTTGCCACCGGGCGAAAAGAAGCGATCAAGCATGATGGCCGAATACGCAATGGCAAATGGCTTTAAAAACTCGGAAGGCTGGAACTGAATACCGGCGATGTTGAGCCAGCGCGTGGCGCCACGGCTGCCGCTGCCCACCAAGAACACCAGAAACAGTAGCCCTATCATGCCGATAAGGAAGATCCTAAGCACATCCTCCCCAAACCAGCTGTCCGGCAAAACGCGCACGATGGCAATCAGCGCCAGAACACCAACCACGGCAAACGCGGCCTGTCGACCCAGGAAAAACGTCGCCGAGCCATTCTCGTGCAGCGCCTCGACCGAAGACGCCGAGTACACCATCAGCAGACCAAAGCACACCAAAGTAAACAGGCAGGCCATAAATATCAGACGGGGGCGCATGATGCGGGCGGGAACGCCGGCAATATAGCGTTCGCTAAACGACTGCCCGCCGCGACCGGAACGCGGTGTGCTACGCCGCGAGGAAGCACGGTCCGAGTCGGGCCTCCTCATACCTTGTCGGGGGCTCTCCTCTCTCACCGGCAACCCCTATTCCATTTGCGATTTCGCTGCAGCGGCAAGCTGAGCCACGTAGTCCTTAAACACGCGGCCGCGTTCCTCATAGCCCGAGAACTCATCGAACGAAGAGCAGGCAGGAGAAAGTAAGATCACGTCGCCACGGCTCGACAGCGAACGGGCAACGTCCACGGCATCGCGTAGGTCATCCGCTTGGGCGATATCCACATCGCCATCGACATCGGCCTCGTCCATAGCGGCGGTAAAGCGCTCGCGCGCATCGCCAAAGCAGACGACCGAGCGCACGTTATCCATAACGACGCGCGCGAAGTCCGTGAGCGGCGTGCCCTTATCGTGGCCGCCGAGCAGCAAGATCACGTTGTCATCGGGAAATGCCGTCAGTGCCTTCTCGACCGCGTCGGTGTTGGTCGCCTTGGAATCGTTGACGTAGCGCACGCCGTCAATCTCGCCGCACGGCTCCACGCGGTGCTCGAGCGGCTGGAACGAGGCCAGACCGCGGCAGACACCATCGACATCGGCACCGACTGCCAGGGCAGCCGTGGCAGCGCAAAGGGCATTGATAACATTGTGATGGCCCGAGATCTTGAGTTCGGACGTGGCGACAAGCTGAGTCTCGACGCCCTTCAGGCGCACGACCATTTTGCCGTCGCGCACAAAGGCGGCGTCTGCACCCTCGGGCTCGTCAAAAGCGACCTTGCAGATGCGGCGACCCGGCGTATAGATGTACTCATCGAACTCGTGAATGCCGGCGTCTTCGACGTCGACAACCACCAGATCGTCATCGACCATATTGTCAAACAGCTTGATCTTGGCAAGCGCATAGTTCTTATGGCTCTTATGCCAGCCCAAGTGGTCGGGAGTGATGTTGAGCAGCACTGCCACGCGAGGGTGGAGCTCGGTGGTCGTAGCAATCTGATAGCTCGAGAGCTCAGCCACAAACCACTCGTTGTGGGCTCGGCCGTCGATCTCGTTCACCGGCGGCTCACCGATGTTGCCGACAGCTACGCTGGCCTCGCCGGCAGCCTTGAGCAGATAATCAGTCAGCGACGTGGTGGTCGTCTTGCCGTTGGTGCCCGTGATGGCAATCCAGTTATCGGGCGACAGGCGATAGGCAAACTCGGGCTCACCCATAATCTGGGCGGCATGCTCGCGCCCGGCCTTAAAGAAGCCCGAGAACTCCGAAATGCCCGGGCACGTCACGCATACGTCATAGGCGCCCTCGACCTGTTCGGTCCCATAGACAAACGACGCACCAGCAGCCTCGAGCGCACGCGTGTCGTCATTGGGCTCAGAGGTGCCGCCGCCATACACGGTAACGGCGCTTACGCGCTCGGGATGCGCCAGCGCCCAGCGGGCGACATCGAGACCGGATTTACCCTGACCCAAAACGAGCAGGCTAAAAACATCAGCAAGAGGCATGAAAGACCACTATCCCAACTGGAAGAACAGAGCAAGGCCAACGGCACCAAAGGCCGCAGCGATAATCCAAAAACGGATGACGACCTTGGTCTCGGCCCAGCCCTTCTTTTCGAAATGATGATGGATGGGCGCCATAAGGAAGACGCGCTTGTGCGTAAAGTGGAAGTAGACAACCTGAATCATGACCGAAAGGGTCTCAACGATAAACAGGCCGCCGATGATGAGGGAGACGACCTCGGTGTTGGTCATGATGGACGTGCAGGCAAACGCGGCGCCCAGGGCAAGCGAGCCGGTATCGCCCATAAAGATGCTCGCCGGATAGCAGTTGAACCACAGAAAGCCCAAGCAGGCACCGGCACACGCGGTGCAGAAGATGGACAGGTTCACGTCTCCGTGCAAAAACGCCATGGCAGCCATGGCGAGCATGGCGATCATGGAGGTGCCGCCAGCAAGACCGTCAAGGCCATCGGTCAGGTTCACGGCATTAGAAAGACCGGCAATCATCAGCCAGCAAAAGACAATATAGAGCCACGGGAACGAATAGCCGCAGATGGTAGTCGAAAGCACGCCAAGGTCGATCGTCAACCCACCGGGAAAACGAATCTCGGGGGCGACGCCGCACCAGTTGACGGCAAGTACCGTAAAGGTGACACAGATAATGGTGAGGCCGATCATTTTGGCATGAGGCGTCAGACCGAGCGAGCGCCCATGCGTAACGGAGGTCAGGTCGTCGATCAGACCCAGCACGCCGGTCGCCAGCGTGGCGAGCAGCACGAGCACGAGCTCGGTGGTGAGCTTGCCCATCAGCAGGCAGGTCAGCGAGATCGCGACGAGGATGACAACGCCACCCATGGTGGGCGTTCCCTGCTTAACCAAATGACGCTTGGGGCCGTCGGCACGAACCTGCTGGCCGATACCCTCGACCTTGAGCAGCTTGATCCACCACGGCATAAGCAGCAGCGCAATGGCAGCGGCGATGCCAAGCCCCAAAAAAGCCTGATACGTTGGATACGAGGGATTGCCGAACATGGGCTAGCACACACCTTCCACAAAGCGGTCGAGCTCAACAAAGCGGGAACCCTTGACCAGTACAACATCATGTTTTTCAAGCGCGCCGCCCATGCGGTCGAGCACCTGCTGATAATCGGAGAACACCTGGATGCGGTCCTCGTCCATACCCATCATGCGCGCGGCATCGGCCATAAGCTGGGCCAGCTCACCACCAACGCACGCCAGCATGTCGAGCTTCTTGGCGGCGGCATAGGCGCCCACGAGCTCATGCATGCGAGGAGCCTCATCGCCCATCTCGCCCATCTCGCCCAGGATCGCCATGCGAGACCCCGTGCACGAAAGCGAGCACAGTAGATCGAGGCCAGCAGCCATGGATTCGGCACTGGCGTTATAGGAATCGTCGATGACGCGGGCACCGCTCTCGGCGCGCTTGATCTCCTGGCGGTGACCGGTGATTGTGAGGCTCCGAAAGGCAGCATCGATCTGCTCGGGCGTCACGCCCAGGCGATAGGCAACCGCGGCGGCCTTAACGGCATTGGGAACGGACTGCACGCCGGGGATGGCAAGCATGGTATCGATTGTCTCGCCCTGGCCAAAATCGAGCGTAAAGACCGGATGGCCCTCGTCGTCGACGCGAATGTCGCGTGCGCGGACCTCGTCGTCATCCGAGACACCGGCCAGTATCACGTCGATGCCAGCAGGCTGGGCGAACGTATCGCGAATGAACGGCGTAAAGTCGTCCTCGCCGCCCAAAACCAGCAGCGGCAAATAGTCGCCGGCGGCGCACATGCCCTGGACAATCTCGGCCTTGGCGCGGGCGATGTTCTCGCGGCTGCCCAAAATACCGATATGAGAGGTGCCGATCTTGCTCACGATGGCAAAGTTGGGATTGGCGGACTGGGAAAGGCGCTCGATCTCGTGGAAATGGTTCATGCCCATCTCGAGCACCAAGACCTCGGTATCGGCCGGAGCGGAAAGCACCGTGAGCGGCATGCCGATCAGGTTATTGAAATTGCCCTTGGTGGCCCAGACACGATAGCGCTTGGCGAGCACAGCGGCGAGCACGTCCTTGGTCGTCGTCTTGCCGATGGAACCGGTAATGCCAACGACCAGGCAGCCAAGCTCCAGGCGATACGCGTGCGCCAAACGCAGCAGAAACTCCTCGGGATCATCGGTCAGCAGGATGGCGCAGCCCTTGTCCTGCGCCAGCGAGACCAGCTCGGCCTCGGGCTCACGCGTCATCACGACGGCGCCGGCACCCGACTGGACGGCACGGGAAGCAAAATCATTGCCGTCGACGTTTTCACCGGGAAAGGCGACGAAAATCGTCCCTTCCTCGACCTGGCGCGAGTCGATAACGCACCCGCGGCATACCCGATCGACTTCTCCCGTCACGGTTCGGGCCCCTGTTGCGGCCACGAGGTTGTTGACGGCGATCTCTATCATTGCAGCTCCCCTGTAAACCTAATAATGCTATCGGCGTATTGTATCCCAGCGCCGCGCATGCGTGGTGCAGGGCATGTGAACACCCCTCATATGGGACAACAAACCACGCCCCAAAGATTGTAACCCCCTACCTCGTGTGTGGGATACCCAACACGTCGAGCGCGTTGGCCATAATAGACTGGAACGGCACCGCAGCGGCATCTGAGCCGCTCGGCGTTCCGTCGAGCGTGATATAGCACAGCACCTTGGGCGATTGTGCCGGTGCAAAGCCCATAAAGGACGACATGTAGTTCTCCTTGAGGTAGCCGCCGTTCTCGTCGGCACGTTCGGCCGTACCGGTCTTACCCGCCACGTCATAGCCGTCAACCGCGCCGCCAACGCCCGTTCCCTCCGACACGACCGTCTGCATGCACGATGTCACCTGGGATGCGGCGTCCTCCGAAATCGCGCGCTCACCTTCGCCCCAGTCCTTCTCGTCGCCTTTGCTGGACTTATAGAAGTGCGGGGTCATCATCACGCCGCCGTTGGCGATGCCGCCCACGGCACGTGCGATCTCAATCGGCGAGACAGACAGCGCCTGTCCAAAGCTCATCGAGCCCAGCGTGGCGCCGTCATACTGGTCACGCTCCTTGACGATGCCCAGGCTCTCGCCCGGAAAATCGACACCCGAGCTGTGACCGATGCCCCACTTGTCCACATAGGCGGCAAAGTCGTCGGCACCGATCTTGCGCCCCACCAGGACAAAGCCCACGTTGGACGAACGGCGCATCATCTCGCGCACATCCATGGTCATGGCATAGTCGCGCTTGTCGGCATCGGTGACGGTATCGTCGCCCACCTTGATGCTCGCCGGCACCTCAAACGACGTACTCGATCGCACGACGCCCAAGTCGAAGCCGCCGCCCGCCACGAGTGTCTTAAAGACCGAGCCGGGCTCGTAGGCGTCGGTAACCAGGCGCAAGTTCATATCCTCGGTCTTGGCGTTTTCCAGATCGGTCTGGTCATATGTCGGATACGAGCATGCCGCCAGAATCTCGCCCGTCGTGGGATCGGTGACCAGGGCCGAGCCATTCTTGGCCTTGGTCTTTTCGACCGCCTCGGCCAGGGCGTCCTCGGCGGCACGCTGGATATTGACATCGAGTGTCGTCACGATGTCCACGCCGTCCACCGCGGCAACCTTTTTATAGGCGCCGCCCGCGATATAGCTACCGTCCCTCGCCCGCTCGCGCACCAGCGAACCGTTCGTTCCGGTCAAAAGCTTGTTGTACTGCTTCTCAAGGCCCGTCAGACCGTCGTTGTCCACGTTTACCACGCCAAGCACCTGCGATGCCAGGTTGCCATAAGGATATACGCGCTTCATGGCCTGCTCAAAGAGCACGCCGGGCAGATTCTTCTTCTCCAGCGCCGCAGCATCGTCCTCGTCCACCTGGCGTTTGATATACACCCAGGTGCCATCGGACATAACGAGATCACGACAGGTTTTCTTATCGATGCCCGTAGCTTTGACCAGTGCCGAGACCGTCTTGTCAACGTCCTCGATAAGCTGAGGATTCACGGCGATGTTGCGGCATTCGACCGACGACGTCAGCACGTTGCCGTTACGGTCGTAGATGGTACCGCGCTTGGCATACAGCGTCTGCGCAAGCAAGCGACGTGCATCGGCACGGTCGCGTAACTTATCGGCTTCCACGATTTGATAGTCGGCAAGGCGAAGGACGCCCAAACCCAAGCCAAATCCGATGAAGCCCATGACGGCTTTGCGACGGGGCAGCGGCGTGCCCGTGAGCCATTCGGTCGACGAGCTCTTGCGCGGTCTGGTGTTATGCATTTGAAGACCACTCGAGCCACGGAGACGCGACGCGGGGTCGTTGCCATAGGACGGCCTCGCGTTGTAAGATGGCCGACCCGTTCCTTGATAACCAGAACGTCCCCGCGATGAGGGACGTCCAGAACCGCGACCCCCGTCGGAACCGCGGCGATAGTCATTTGTCATACTCAGCTACCGTCTTGTTACTGAGCGGTCGCGGTCGAGCTAGCGCCCGCGGCTGCATCCTGCGAAAAATCAAGTGTAACGCTCTCGCTGGGCTCCACCATGCCGTAAGCAGCAGCAAGGTCGCGAATGCGCGTGTCGGCGCCATAGACCGAATGCATGACCTCCAGGTCGGAGCTCTCATCGGTCGCCTTCTCGAGCGTGTTGGTAAGCGCGGCGTTGCTGTTGAGCACCTGAGCCGTAACGCCGGCGAGCGCCACACGGGCGACACCGATCGTCATGAAGATGGCCGCAATGATGCAAAACGTTTTAAGAACGCTCATGAAAACCGGGCTTACCGCCTGGTTTGCCTGACGGCCCGCGCCCGTGTAGACATCAAAGCGCGGCGTGCGCTGCTCGCGGGGAGCAGCGGGAGCCTGCGGTGCCTCACGATAGGCGGGCATGGCGTTCATATCATAGGCGAGTGCTGCGTTTGAGGTGTTGTAGCCCATGATATGCCGCCTCCCATCCCGAGTACGTTGGTAGTGTGTTTAAGCTTCGTTTGTGGTACGAGCGGGAGGTCCAATATCGCGCGGTCGCGTCTACAGACGCTGCGCCACGCGGATCTTGGCTGATCTCGCCCGAGGGTTGCGCGCAACCTCATCGGGTTGGGCAACCAGGGGTTTGCGGGTGATGACCTTGAGTATCGGCACGTTGCCGCACACGCACACCGGAATCTCCGGCGGACACGTGCACCCCTGGCTCATCTCCTTAAAGTGGTTCTTTACGATACGGTCCTCGAGCGAGTGATACGAGATGACGCAGATGCGTCCGCCCGGGTTGAGCCACCTTGTGGCGGCGTCAAGCCCTCGCTCGAGCACATCGAGTTCGTGATTGACCTCGATGCGAATGGCCTGGAAACTTTTCTTGGCTGGGTGTCCGCCATGCCGACGGGCGGCAGCGGGGATACCAGCCTTGATGATCTCGACAAACTGACCGGTGGTTTCGATCGGTTCATGCTCGCGGCGGCGCACGATCTCACGTGCGATCTGCGAGGCGAACTTCTCTTCGCCGTAGACGCGTAGAATCCGGGCGAGGTCGTGTTCGTTATAGGTGTTGATGACCTCAGCTGCGTTTAAGGTGTTGTTACCCGGATCCATCCGCATGTCCAATGGGGCGTCCTCGTTGTACGAAAAGCCCCTGCCAGGGATATCGAGTTGCGGCGACGAAACGCCCAAGTCGAACAGGAAGCCATCGACCCCGGGCACCTCGGCCGAGCACAGCAGCTCGTCCAAGTCGCCGAAGTTGCCCTTCAGCAGCTGGTGCGGTACGCCGGGAACCTCGCGGTCCAGACGGGCGCCAGCGGCCTCGAGGGCCATGTCATCCTGATCGACGCCGAGCAAAAGGCCGGTCTCCCCCACCTGCGCGGCCATCTTTACCGAATGGCCGGCACCGCCAAGGGTGCAGTCGCAGACGACGGAGCCGCTCTTTAGCTGCAGCGACTCAAGCACTTCGCCGAGCATGACAGGTTCATGCCGATATTCTTGTGTCAAGATCCCACGCTCCATCCGTTACTCGTGCCTTGCCCTTACGAGAAGAAGAGGTCCAGCAGGGCCTCGTCATCATCGTCCTCATCGGCCGTAGCGCGGTCCCAAACCTCAAGGTGGTCGTAGTTGCCCACAACCGTGACCTCGCGGTCGAGGTTCGCCTGCTTGCGGAGAGACTCAGAAAGACCGATACGACCCGCGCTGTCCACATCCATCGACGTGGTGCGCTTGTTGATCGCCCTCATGAGCTTCTGGTCGTTGATGTCACGCGGGTTAAAACCCTCGTGGCCCTCACGACCCGCGAAGAGTCCTTCGACCCACTTATCGAAGGCCTCGGCAGAGAACACGTACAGAGCATCGACATCCAGGGCTTTAAACACGCGAACGTGCTCTCCAAGCTCCTCACGAAGGGGTGCAGGCAGGGACAGACGACCTTTTGCATCGAGATTGCGCTCGTATGCACCCGTCATTCCCATGTGCGCCCTCCCCTCGGTTACTCAGATGGCACGTACGCGGGGAACCACCCCGCCTGTCGACGTCATCAATAATATGGGGAACCGCCCCATTTTTCAACACCTTTCCCCACCCCTTCCCCCACCCCGCCCCATCACTCCACACCAAATATGCTGTAAAACACCCCCGAGCATATGTTCGAAAACACAATATGTTGTGTTTGCAGCAAAGGCGTGATGCCACCTGTAGAACCACGCCCGCGAACCTCAACCTTCAAGTTGACCTTGAGGCGATTTTTACGTCCCTTTACACGCCGTTCACATCGCCCCCAAACTCCCCCACCCACGGCGCACACGGCCCACCACCGCGTCGGTGTCTGGCGAAAAATGGGACGGGCCCCAGATTGCCCATGCGCGCAAAAGTGCGTCGCGACAATCTGGGGCCCGTCCCCCTTAATATTTATAAATATGCAGGTCAGCGAGGTTGCTAGCGATGTGCCAGCGGATGCGCCGCCAGATAGACCTCGGTCAGTTGCGTGCGGTCGACATGCGTGTAGACCTGCGTGGTCGAAATGTCGGCATGGCCCAAAATCTCCTGTAGCACACGCAGGTCGGCACCGCCCGCGAGCATGTGGGTGGCAAAGGAGTGGCGCAAGGCATGGGGATGGAGCCCCACCAGCCCCACCTGGCGCCCATACCGCTCGCATATCGCATGCACGGCCTGGCGCGACAGGCGACGTCCGTTCTTATTTAAAAAGACCGCCGAGGTCTCCGTCCCGTGAGCATGGGCGGCCAGGAGAGTGCGCCCGTCACCTATATAGTGTGTCAGGGCACGCGCCGCGCTTCCCACCAACGGGGCCAGACGCTCCTTGGAGCCCTTACCGCGCACCAGGACAAACCCGTCATCGATATGGATATCGCCCACATCGAGCCCAACCAGCTCACTCACGCGCAAGCCGCAACCGTAAAGCACTTCCAAGATAGCGTGATCGCGCAGTCCCATCTCACCCTCGGGAAAGTCTTGATCGAGCAGTGCCGAGACATCCTCCACCGAAAGGTATTCTGGCAGGCGATCTGCCTTTTTGGGCAGGCGCAACGCCGCCGTCGGGTTTTGGGCCACGGCCCCATCGCGCACCAAAAAGGCATGCAGGCCCTTCACGGCAGCAAGCGCGCGCTCCACCGAGGCGTCGGAATAGCCTCCGTCGCGGCGATCGGCAACAAAGCCCTCCACGACCTGACGGCTCACATCTTCAAAAGACGCAATGTCAGCCCGCTCCAGATAGGCGCAATACGTCGTCAGGTCACGACGGTAGGCCGCAATCGTATTGCGCGCCAAACCCCGTTCGACCGCAAGGTAATCGAGATACTCCCCCGCCACCACAGTGAGCGACGAGGGAGCAGCTTCGGTATGTTCTTGGTTCGCCGACACCCTTAGTCCGTAGCGAGGTTCTTGGGCGTCACCTGCACGCGATCGACGCCCTCATGCTGGCCAATCGAGGCGCGCACGAACTCGCGGAACAGCGGCTGCGGGTTGGTCGGACGGCTCTTGAACTCGGGATGAGCCTGGGTGGCCACATACCACGGATGTACATCGCGCGGCAGCTCGACCATCTCGACCAGACGCTCGTCGGGCGAAAGGCCCGAGATTACCAGACCGGCGTCCTCGAGCTGGTCACGGAAGGCGTTGTTGAACTCAAAACGGTGACGGTGACGCTCGTAGACGAGCTCCTCGCCATAGGCCTCGCGCGCGAGGGAATCGGCAGCAAGCTTGCACGGATAGGCACCCAGACGCATGGTGCCACCCTTCTCGGTCACGTCCTCCTGCGAGCTCATCAGGTCGATGACACTATACGGGCCATCCGGATCGAACTCGGAAGAGCTGGCGCCGGCAAGGCCGACGACGTTGCGGGCAAATTCGCACACGGCCACCTGCATACCCAGGCAAATGCCCAGATACGGAATCTTGTGCTCGCGGGCGAACTCGGCCGCGAGGATCTTGCCCTCCAGGGCGCGCTTGCCAAAGCCGCCGGGGACCAGGATGCCCGAGGCGTCGCCCAGAACCTCGGAGACGTTCTGCTCGTCGAGGCTCTCGCCATCGACCAGCTGCACGTCAACGTGGCGATCGTAGAACACGCCCGCGTGGTGCAGGGCCTCGATAACCGACAGGTACGCATCGGGCAGCTGCGTATACTTGCCCACGACGGCGATCTTCACCTTGTCGGCGTGCTGGTTGGCATGGTTCTGCTTGCGCAGGAACTCGTTCCACTCACTCATGTCGCGCTCACGCGGATCGAGACCCAGACGCTCGCAAATGCGCAGGTCAAAGTCCTGCTCGGCGAGTAGCTGCGGAACATCGTAGATGCTCGCGCAGTCCTCGTTGGTAAAGACACAGTCGGTGTCGACGTCGCAGAAGCTTGCGATCTTGCCGCGGATGGCGTCGTCGATATGGTGGTCGGAACGCAGAACGATAATATCGGGCTGGATACCAAAGCTGCGGAGCTCCTTGACGGAGTGTTGCGTCGGCTTGGTCTTGACCTCGTGGGCGGCGGCGATATAGGGAACGAGCGACACGTGGATGTAGCAGACGTTCTCGGGGCCGGCCTCCTTGCGGTACTGGCGAATGGCCTCGACAAACGGCTGCGACTCAATGTCGCCGATGGTGCCGCCCAACTCAGTGATGACCACATCGGAGCCGGTCTGCTCCTCAATACGACGGAACTTATCCTTAATGGCGTTCGTGACGTGCGGAATCACCTGCACGGTGCCGCCCAAAAAGTCACCGCGACGCTCGCGGGCGATCAGGCTCTTATAGATGGCACCAGTCGTAAAGTTGGAATCACGGGTCAGGTTCTCGTCAATAAAGCGCTCGTAGTGGCCCAGGTCCAGATCGGACTCGTAGCCGTCCTCGGTCACAAAGACCTCGCCATGCTGGAACGGGCTCATGGTGCCGGGGTCGACGTTCAGATACGGGTCGGCCTTTTGCATCGTTACCTTGTAGCCGCGCGACTTGAGCAGACGGCCCAGCGAGGCCGCGGTAATACCCTTGCCCAGAGACGAAACCACGCCGCCGGTCACGAACACATGCTTGGTCATATTGAGTTACCTGCGCTTCCCGTAGAAGTTGTCCATACACATCTTACGGGTCTTCATTGTAATACTCGCGACGCGCGCCGCACGCAATTTTTCTTACGTGCAATCGCATTTCTCCATCTCGAAACAAAACGCAGCCCGGTTGCCCAGGCGGCGTCGTTTCCACTATGAATGCATGCTGTTATCGATCGGCGAGTTCGTCCTTGATTAAGTCCTGCACGAGCATACCGGCACGGACGCCCTCTAGATACCACTCGCCACGCTCCGTGAGACAAATACCATTTGCGAGCTGGCCGCCGTCGTCGCTGTAGCGCGAGACGACCTCAATGATGTCTTCGGATTCCAAGCGCTCAATTGCCGCGCGGGCGCGATACGGAGACACCTCCACACGCTCGGCAAGCGTCTTGCGCGAAAAGCCATAAAATCCGCCGTTGTCTTCGGATTGCTGAGCGATCTCCATCAGCACCTGCACCTCGACACGCTTCATATCGTTGACACTCGCACGACCCTTGCCAGCCATGGCAGCCTCCTCAAACCGAGCACGGGCATCACTTGCACCGTGCGCGACCGGCACACCCCATGATGGCCGGCAACATCCATCATGCGGCATCCCCGCAAAAGGATGAAACAATTAGGGTTATTGTATACCGTCCAAATCGCTTATAGGCAGGTAAACGGGCTAATTTTAGGTTAAACGGTAGCTTTGTTGATAAAAGGGGCGCACCGAATGCATACCCGATGCGCCCCTTTTCGACCAATTTATCCAGGCTTAGCGGTGGAAGAAACCACGGCGCTCGAACTTGGGCTCGCAGCACACGTTGATGCCCAGTTTGCGCAACACCGTCTCGTCCGTCGGCGAGATGATCACGCTAAAGAAGGCATCGCAGCCGCGCAGCTGCTCCAGGCCCGAAAGGACGCGGGCCGCCGTCTCGCTCGTTGCCGAGGTGATCGAGAGCGCCATAAGCGTCTCGTCGGTGTGCAGGCGCGGGTTCTTGCTACCCAGGAAATGCGTCTTGAGCTTGCTGATAGGCTCGATCGCTTCATCGCTAATGACCTCGAGCTCAAGATCAACGCCCGAGACTTGCTTAAGCGCATTCATGATGAGCGAGCTCGCGGCGCCCAGGCGCGTGGATGTCTTACCGGTCACCACGGAGCCGTCGGGCATGACCATGGCGCCTACGGGGCCACCCGTCAGCTGCTCCCTGGTAAGGGCGGCCGAGCGTGCCGGCGAGTAATTCTTGTCGATACCGGCCTTCTTCATAATGATCTTGAGACGATCAACTTGCTCATCGCCCACGCCGGTGCGGCGCACGGCCTCCACCGCAGAAAAGTAGCGGCGGACGATCTCCATCTTGGAGGCATCGCGACAGGCATCGTCATCGGTGATGGCAAAGCCGACCATATTGACACCCATGTCGGTGGGGCTCTGGTAGGGGCTCTCCCCCAGAATCTTTTCCATCAGGGCACGGACCACCGGGAAAGCCTCGACGTCACGGTTGTAGTTGACCGTGGTCTTGTTGTAGGCCTCCAAGTGGAAGGAGTCGATGATATTGGCATCGTCGAGGTCGGCCGTGGCGGCCTCATAGGCGATGTTGACCGGATGCGTGAGGGGCAGATTCCAGACCGGAAACGTCTCGAACTTGGCATAGCCAGCGGCGGTGCCGTGCTTGTGCTCGTGATAGAGCTGAGACAGGCAAGTGGCGAGCTTGCCCGAGCCAGGGCCGGGCGCCGTCACGACGACGAGCGGACGAGTGGTCTCGACAAACTCGTTCTTGCCATAGCCGTCGTCAGACACGATCAGATCGACGTCGTGCGGATAGCCCTCGATGGGATAGTGCAACTTGGCGGGAATGCCGAGTGCGTTCAGGCGATTGCGGAAGACGTCGGCGGCGGGCTGGCCGGCGTACTGGGTGATGACCACGGCCGCGACAGCAAAACCGTTTCCGCGGAACAGGTCGACCAGGCGCAAAACGTCCTCGTCATAGGTAATGCCCAGGTCGCCACGGGCCTTGTTCTTCTCGATATGGTTCGCGTTGATTGCGATGATGACCTCAACGTCATCGGCAATGCTCTTGAGCATGCGGAACTTGCTGTCCGGTTCAAAACCCGGCAGCACGCGACTCGCGTGATAGTCGTCAAACAGCTTGCCGCCAAACTCCAAATAGAGCTTGCCGCCAAACTGCGAGATGCGCTCCTTAATATGAGCGGCCTGCAGCTCGATATACTTCGCGTTGTCGAAACCCTGGCGCATGTATGGCTCCCGTCCCGTTTCGTAAATTAAGTTCCTACGCGATTATAACGGAGCCTGCCCTCCCCGATGCCCAGGCCATCAACAGGCACCAACCAAACACGCCATCGATAAGTTGCGGTGAAATAGCTCCTGTTTAACCCCTCAAGACGGCCAAACGGGAACTATTCCACCGCAACTTCCCCTTTTGGCGCAAAGTAACCTGACCCCTTTGCACCAACAGCAGAAACGTCGCGGGCAGAGAACGGACAGCGAACAGACACCAGAGCGAGCAAGCCGCCCCCTGCGCCAACAATGGCAGCGCCGCAGGTTGAGCATAAGTCAGCGAAAGCCCACCAGAGCGAGCAAGGTGACGTGAAAGAGGAGGGCATAGGCCTTTTGGCCATGCCCGACGATTGAACGTCAGATTGCCGCTCTGGCGGGCTTGCAGCGTCGAGTGGTTCCGGCGTTTGGTAAAACGCCGGAACACAAGAGCGCCCCCTCCCGCGCACGGAACGGGAGGGGGCTAAAGGTAGGAGTCTACCGGTGGGCTTACCCCACCGGAAAGACGATGACCAGGTGATCCGTTATAGGATCGTCATGGTTTCCGTGGGGTACCCAGGGGGTACTTAGAGCATCACGCAAGCGATGGTCAGGATGATGGCGCAGACGACGGAGAGAGCGACGATGAGCTTAAGAGCAAACTTGAGCCAGGTCGTCCACTCGATCTTGGCCAGAGCAAGACCGCCCATGATGGCGCCGGAGGTCGGGGTGAACAGGTTCACGACGCCGATGGCGGCGGAGAAGATCATGACCATGACCTCGGGCGAGAAGCCGAGCTTAACAGCCAGCGGTCCCATGATGGGCATGGAGACAGTAGCCATACCGGAGGTCGAGGGGATCAGGAAGGACAGGCCGAAGTAGACCAGGAAGCTCATGGGAGCGAAGATCACGCCGGACAGGCCAGCCAGAGCATTGGCGGCAGCGTCGAGGACGTAGACGTCGAGGCCGGTGCTAGCCATGAGGACGGAGATACCACGGGCGAGGGCGATGACGAGGACAACGGACATCATGTCGGCAGCGCCGGTGATGAAGGTGTTGACGATCTGCTTCTCGGAGAGGCCACCGATGATACCGATCAGGATAGCCATGAGGAAGAACCAAGTGGAAGCCTCGTCGAAGTACCACTGGCCAATGGGCAGGCCGGTGATCAGGGCAGACCAGCCCTGAACGATGGCGTTACCGTCGGCGTCATAGACAGCGCCAGCATCGAAGAAGTTGGCGACGCCCTCGTTGAGGTCGGCCAGCGGGATGAAGCCGACGATCATAACGACGAAGGTGAAGGCAAAGGCGATCAGAACACCCTTCTGACGACCGGTGAGCTTGACCTCCTTGTTAACCTCGGAAGCAGCCTTGCCGTGAGCCTCTTCGGCGTCCTTGAGCTCCTGCATCGAAAGGATGGTGGAACCCTTGTCAGCCTTGACCTTCTTGGCATAGCTCATGACGAAGAAGATGGACATGGCAGTGGTAACAATCCACAGGACGGCACCGAGGCCGATGATGATGGACTGGTTGACCTCAATGCCAACGCCGGTCAGAGCGTCGACGGCAGCGCCGACGGCGAACGGGTTAACCGTGGAGCCCAGGCAGCCGCAGCCAGCGCCGAGCAGGACGGTGGCAGCACCGACCATAGGGTCGAAGCCAGCGGCCATCATGGTAGCGGCAAGCAGGGCGTAGAAGGGAACGGTCTCCTCGCACATACCATAGGTGGTACCACCGAGGGAGAAGATGAGCATCAGCACGGGAATGAGCATGATCTCATTGCCCTTAAGCTTCTGCACCAGAACGGCAATGCCGTTGTCCAGGGCGCCGGTCTCGGTCATCATGCCGAGGAAGCCGCCGAGGATCATAACGAAGAGGCAGACGGGCAGAGCGTCAGCGAAGCCCTTGACCGGGGCGGTGCAGAAATCGCTCAGGCGGGCAGCGGTAACCGCGCCACCGGACGTACCGGAGACGATAACGGTAACAACCGCGACGATTGCCAGCAGAGCAAGAAGAATGGTGAACGATGAAGGCATACCGCGCTTTTTCTTAGCGGTCTCAGTCATAGTTCTCATCCCCCCTTCATAAATCATTTACTGATCTCGCCCTAAGCGGCTCTTCCGTGCCGTGCATGTCGCTCGGTGCGAGATTTTTACCAGACAAAAGCGCTCGGGGTGCGCAGCAATGCACCCCGAGCGAGATGCTAGATGCTCTTACTTGAGCGTAGCGTACATGACAGCCTTGATGGTGTGCATGCGGTTCTCGGCCTCGTCGAAGACCTTGGAAGCGGGGCTCTCGAAGACCTCGTCGGTGACCTCCTGCTCGGTGATGCCGAACTGCTCGCACTTCTCGGCGCCAATCGTGGTGTTGGTGTCGTGGAAGCTGGGCAGGCAGTGCAGGAAGATGGCACCCGGGTTGGCCATAGCCATGACCTCGGAGGTAACGCGATACGGAGTGAGCTGAGCGATGCGCTCGGCCCAGACCTCGTCGGGCTCGCCCATGGAGACCCACACGTCGGTGTAGAGAACGTCGGCACCGGTGACGCCGTCCTTGACGTCGGTGGTCAGCTTGATGGTGCAACCGTTAGCCTCAGCGATGGGCTTGCAGGCCTCGATGACGTCGTCAGCGGGCATGCACTCCTCGGGGCCGCAGGCCACGAAGTTCATGCCGAGCTTGGAGCAGACGACCATGAGGGAGCGAGCGACGTTGTTCTTGCAGTCGCCCATGAAGACGAGGGTCTTGCCCTTGATGTCGTAGTTGAAGTTCTCCTGGACGGTCAGGATGTCGGCGAGCATCTGGGTGGGATGCCACTCAGTGGTCAGACCGTTCCACACGGGCACGCCGGACTTAGCAGCGAGCTCCTCGACGTCGTCCTGGGCAAAGCCGCGGAACTCGATGCCGTCATACATGCGGCCGAGAACGCGGGCGGTGTCCTCGATGGACTCCTTCTTGCCCATCTGCGACGAACCCGGATCGAGGTAGGTGACGCCCATGCCCAGATCCATGCCGCCGACCTCGAAGGCGCAGCGGGTACGAGTGGAGGTCTTCTGGAAGAGCAGAACGATGTTCTTGCCCTCGAGATAGCGGTGCGGAACGCCAGCGCGCTTCATGTCCTTGAAGTTCTTGGAGAGCTTGAGCAGGTACTCGATCTCCTCGGTGGTGAGGTCGAGAAGCTTGAGGAAGCTACGGCCGGAGAGGTTAACACCCATGGTTCGTTTCCTTTCGAAGAAATGAATTACGTAAGTATTAGTGTTGCCCGTTTGACGGGCGAAACCGGTGCGGTTGTAGGGGGACCGCACCGGAAACGGAAAACCTTAGAGGTCCTCGCGCCAGAAGGGCATGCTCATGCAGCGCGGGCCGCCGCGGCCGCGGGAGAGCTCGGCGGAGGGCACGACGAGAAGGTCCAGGCCCTCCTTGTACAGCACGTCGTTGGTGACGGTGTTGCGGGCGTAGACGCAGATCTTGCCGGGCTCGACGCACAGGGTGTTGGAGCCGTCGTTCCACTGCTCGCGGGAGGCCGCGATCGGGTCGCCGCCGCCGCAGGGGATCAGCTTGACCTGGTCGACGCCGGTGGCGTCCTCCAGGACGTGCTCGAGGGTGTCCTCGATCAGGCGGATGTTCACGTCGCCCGGGTTCTTGCCGGCGGTCAGCTCGTAGACGCGCAGGGTGCCCATGATGGCGGGGTGGATCGTGAACTTATCGACGTCGATCTGGGTGAAGACCGTGTCGAGGTGCATGAAGGCGCGCGAGACGGGGATGTCGAAGGCCAGGATGCGCTCGACCTTGGAGTCGGAGTTCCAGAAGATGTTCTGGGCCATGACGTCGATGGCGGCCGCCTGGGTGCGCTGGGAGATGCCGACGGCGAGGGTCTTCTCGTTGATGTTCAGCACGTCGCCGCCCTCGGTGTGGAACTGGCAGTCGCGGCGGAAGTACAGGGAGACGTCCTTGTAGTCGGGGTGGTACTTGAAGACGTACTTGCCGTACAGGGTCTCGCGGTTGCGGGTGACCGAGTACATGCGGTTGAGGTTGACGCCCTCGCCGACGACCGCGAACGGGTCGCGGGTGAAGTAGAGGTTGGGCATCGGGTCGATGATCAGGTCGGACTCGGACTCGGAGTTGACCAGGGAGTCGAGGGTCGTGGACGCCGTGAGGGGCATGTCGATCTCGGCCTTGGTCATGCCGGCCATGGTCTTCTTGACGAACTCGAGGTTGTCCTCGATGGAGTCCAGCTTCTCGCGGACGATCTGCGGCATGTGCTGGCCGCGGATGCCTGCCTCGGCGATGTACTGGTCGGTGAACTCGGCGCGGGCGCCGGGGACCTGGTCGAACACCTCTGCGACGAGGTTCTCGAGGTAGAGCACCTCCACGCCCTGGTCCCTCAGGATCTGGGCGAAGGTGTCGTGCTCCTGCTGCGCGACCTCAAGGAACGGGACGTCGTCGAACAGGAGTCGCTCGAGCTCGTCGGGCGGCAGGTTGAGGAGCTCGTCGCCGGGACGGTGCAGGCAGACCTTCCTGAGCTTGCCGATCTCGGAAGGCACGTGCAGACCTTTCGTCATGGCCTCCTACCTTTCTTTCGGGCCCTTGTCAGGGCCGATTCGTTAGCGCCCCTCCGTGTGAGGCGTTATTGCTGACGACATATTTATATCCAAAATCAGCCCATACTTCCACCTCGCCCCCGAACGGTTTTATATGAGGGGTGAACGGCATACACATATACTTCACGCATGGCACACTTTGATATAATAAAGTGTATTTACGTGCTAAAACGCGTTTTCAGTCCAAATAGCAAATGGAACTTAACTTTATTAAACCACCCTCAAATTGCATATTTCTAATAAAGCTATGAATAGAATCAGCGATTCATGCTACGTCTCAACCATTTTCATTTTTATTCAGAAAAAAGTTTGTCCTATTCATTTCTGGTAAACAAATTACCGTTTACCAGACGCTTGATACCGTTCACCGGAAGCTCAGTATAAGCCCCAGCGGATACCGGCTCGCTTTACGGCCCCATTTGTAACAACTTGACTTCTCGGTATAGAAAAACGAACCCGCTTCCCCTGGGGAAACGGGTCCGTTTTCGATTATCTTCGGCCAATTTGGATAAGGCCCTCGAAAATCGTCGGAATCCTAGCGATCGAACTCCGCCAGTGCCTCGCCCAAAAGCCTCAGGCCCTCGCGAAGAACGTCTTCGCTCGCGCAGTAGCCCAGGCGTGCGCCGCAGGGAAGCTCAAAGCGGCTACCGGGAACCAGCAGCACTCCCCTCTCGGCCAACAGGCGCTTGCAGAACTCCTCGTCGTCCTCGGGAATATCCAGCTGGATAAACGAGGTGGACACGCCCCGCGGGGCCGTCCAGGAGACGCGGTCCTGCGTATCAATCCAAGCCTGTGCGATATCGCGGTTGCCAAAAACGATCTTACGGTTGCGCTCGAGAATCTTGTCCTTGTGCTCGAGCACGTAGGTCGCCAGGGCGTCGTTGAACACGCCGCCGCAGATCATGGTGTAGTCGCGATATGTGCGGATGCGGTTGGACACCTCTTCGTTGGCCACGACCCAGCCCACGCGGCCCGCAGGCGTCGAATAGGTCTTGGACACCGAGTTGGTGACAATGGCCTTCTCGTACACGTCGGCCATCGACATAAAGGAGTCAGTGTTTTCGAGCGGCAGGTACACCTCGTCGCACAGCACATAGGCGCCAGCCGAACGGGCGATCTCGGCAATCTGGCCGAGCGTATCGGCATCGAGCACCGTACCGATGGGATTCGATGCGTTATTGATGCAGATGAGCTTGGTGTTGGGGCGCACCGAGCGCTTGAGCTCCTCGATATCGGGCTTCCAGCCGAGCTCCTCGCGAAGCTCCCAATACTCGACCTCGGCACCAAGCGTACGCGGAATCTCATAGAGCGGCGCATAGGTAGGCCACTCGGCAATCACGTGATCGCCGGGCTCGACAACAGCCATGATGGCATTGAGGTTAGCACCCGTACAGCCATTGGTCTGCAAAATGTGATCGGGATTGACCTCGCGACGATACAGCTTGGCGACTTCGGCCTTAAACTCCGGCGAACCCTCGATCCAGCCGTAATTCATCTTCTCGCGATCCAGGCGCTCGTAGAACGTAGCACCGTCCTGCTCGTCAAGTGCGCGAAGCTCACCCATGGTCAGCGACGAGATCGTCGACTGAGCGATATCCCAGGTAGCACTCTTCTCCCAAACGTTGAGCCAATCCTCAACGCCAATTGTCTTGATATCCATGGCCACCTTATCTGATCTTAATTTAGCGTCAATAAACATGAATGGGACGGTGCGAAAGAACCGCACCGTCCCATTGGGAGACATCTAATGTCAGCTAGATGTTTGTAGTAAGACCTGTACGGGTCTTTGAAAACCTTAGAGGTCCTCGCGCCAGAAGGGCATGCTCATGCAGCGCGGGCCGCCGCGGCCGCGGGAGAGCTCGGCGGAGGGCACGACGAGAAGGTCCAGGCCCTCCTTGTACAGCACGTCGTTGGTGACGGTGTTGCGGGCGTAGACGCAGATCTTGCCGGGCTCGACGCACAGGGTGTTGGAGCCGTCGTTCCACTGCTCGCGGGAGGCCGCGATCGGGTCGCCGCCGCCGCAGGGGATCAGCTTGACCTGGTCGACGCCGGTGGCGTCCTCCAGGACGTGCTCGAGGGTGTCCTCGATCAGGCGGATGTTCACGTCGCCCGGGTTCTTGCCGGCGGTCAGCTCGTAGACGCGCAGGGTGCCCATGATGGCGGGGTGGATCGTGAACTTATCGACGTCGATCTGGGTGAAGACCGTGTCGAGGTGCATGAAGGCGCGCGAGACGGGGATGTCGAAGGCCAGGATGCGCTCGACCTTGGAGTCGGAGTTCCAGAAGATGTTCTGGGCCATGACGTCGATGGCGGCCGCCTGGGTGCGCTGGGAGATGCCGACGGCGAGGGTCTTCTCGTTGATGTTCAGCACGTCGCCGCCCTCGGTGTGGAACTGGCAGTCGCGGCGGAAGTACAGGGAGACGTCCTTGTAGTCGGGGTGGTACTTGAAGACGTACTTGCCGTACAGGGTCTCGCGGTTGCGGGTGACCGAGTACATGCGGTTGAGGTTGACGCCCTCGCCGACGACCGCGAACGGGTCGCGGGTGAAGTAGAGGTTGGGCATCGGGTCGATGATCAGGTCGGACTCGGACTCGGAGTTGACCAGGGAGTCGAGGGTCGTGGACGCCGTGAGGGGCATGTCGATCTCGGCCTTGGTCATGCCGGCCATGGTCTTCTTGACGAACTCGAGGTTGTCCTCGATGGAGTCCAGCTTCTCGCGGACGATCTGCGGCATGTGCTGGCCGCGGATGCCTGCCTCGGCGATGTACTGGTCGGTGAACTCGGCGCGGGCGCCGGGGACCTGGTCGAACACCTCTGCGACGAGGTTCTCGAGGTAGAGCACCTCCACGCCCTGGTCCCTCAGGATCTGGGCGAAGGTGTCGTGCTCCTGCTGCGCGACCTCAAGGAACGGGACGTCGTCGAACAGGAGTCGCTCGAGCTCGTCGGGCGGCAGGTTGAGGAGCTCGTCGCCGGGACGGTGCAGGCAGACCTTCCTGAGCTTGCCGATCTCGGAAGGCACGTGCAGACCTTTCGTCATGGCCTCCTACCTTTCTTTCGGGCCTTTCGGCCGAATCTCTCAGCACCCTTCCGTAACGGGTGCTGCTTGCTGACAGCTCTAGTTATATCCAAATTCCAACCGCAATTCCACCTCGCCCCCGAACGGTCAACAAAGTTCGATGAACGGTATATCGAATATGATTCCCCCATAATGCACTTCGGCGTTCTAAAGTAACTTTTCTAAGGTAAACGCTCTTTTTCCCATAAATTATCCCCCATCGCATCTATAAATCCATGATTCAGAATTGCATAGGTAAAACGGTTTTATGTATATAAATGAAGCTAGCTCACGTTTTGGACCGAATTCGATGATATTCAGCTCACCATCATTCTTATTCACGCATCCCTATCAGTTGAGTGAGAATATTGAACGCTAGCAATAGCGTCGCGAGCGTTAGTTCTATGGCCGGGCATCGTAAGAAATAGGTAAAGATACCGTTCACGCGATACGTCCGTGCCAGCGGTCAACTAAATTGAGACAATAGAATAGAGTTAGGCTATCGTCCCCTGCGGGGACTGAACGGACAGATGCATATGCCGAGCAAAATCGAAAAGAAGCAAAAGGCCGCCAAGCTGCGCAAGCCGCCGCGTGATTTTTCGTATACGCAAAACCGAGAGCTTAGCTGGCTGCGCTTTGACAACCGCGTGCTTGACGAGGCCTTTGACGAGACCGTCCCGCTGTTTGAGCGCCTCAAGTTCGTGTCGATCTTCGAGTCCAACCTCGACGAGTTTCTCATGGTGCGCGTGGGCGGCCTGTCCGACCTGGCAGAACTCAAAAAACAGCCCGTGGACAACAAGAGCAATTTGACCGCCTCCGAACAGGTCGATGCCGTCATGGCAGAGCTGCCCGAACTCCTTACCCGTTGGGAGTCCATCTTCAAGAGCATCGAGGGCAAACTCGACGCCTTGGGCGTTCACCGCGCTCGCATCGATTCACTTACGCCCGAGGAGCGCACCTTTGTCACCCGCTACTTCCAGGCCTACGTGTCGCCGGTCATCTCGCCGTTGGTCATTGACCCGCGCCACCCCTTCCCCAACCTGCGCAACGGCGCACTCTATCTAGCTTGCGGACTGGACGGTGTCACGGACGAGGAAAGTCTGCTGGGCCTCATCGAGATTCCCGCCTCGATGAACCGCGTGGTCGAGATTCCCTCGCCCGCCGGCACCTACTCCTACATCTTGCTCGAGGACGTCATTCTTGCCTGCTTGGACAGCTGCTTTGGCTCCTATAAGCCGCTCGACCGCGCTCTGATCCGCGTCACCCGCAATGCCGATATCGACCCGGACGGCGAGGGCGTCGAGGAGGAAGAGGATTACCGCCAGCACATGAAGCGCATCCTCAAAAAGCGTTTGCGCCTGCAGCCGGTGGTGCTTGCCGTCTCCGGTTCGCTCGAGAAGGCGACGCTCAAGACCATCCGCAAAGCGCTCGAGCTTTCGCGCCGCTCGGTTTTTACCTGCGATATCCCACTCGACCTGGGCTACGTCTTTGGCATCGAGGGCAAAATTCCCGAGCACCTGCGCAACGAGCTCCTCTTTACGCCGTTTAAGCCGCAGCCCAACCCCACCATCGACATGTCCCGCTCCATTCGTGAGCAGGTGCTGCAGGGCGACAAGTTGCTCTTTTACCCCTACGAGGCCATGAATCCGTTCCTGGACCTGGTACATGAGGCCGCATACGACCCCGAGTGCATCTCGCTACGCATCACGCTCTACCGCGTGGCCAAGCAGAGCCGCCTGTGCGAGTCGTTGATTGACGCCGCCGAGAACGGCAAAGAGGTCACGGTGCTCATGGAGCTCCGCGCGCGCTTTGACGAGCAAAATAACATCGAGTGGGCAGAGCGTCTGGAAGAAGCGGGCTGCACCGTCATCTATGGCTCCGAGGGTTTTAAATGCCACTCAAAGATCTGCCAGCTTACCTATCGCGAGGGTATGGCGCTCACCCGACTCACGCTTTTGGGTACCGGCAACTTTAACGAGAAGACGGCCAAGCTCTACAGCGACTTTATGCTCATGACCGCCCATCCCGGCATCGGCGAAGACGCCAACCTGTTCTTCCGCAACCTGTCGCTGGGCAACCTGCGCGGCGACTACCGCTTTTTGGGCGTGGCGCCCGTCGGCCTTAAGCCGCTCATCATGCGCGGTCTGGACCGCGAGATACAACGTGCGCTCGCCGGCGAGCCCGCCCGCGTGTTCTTTAAGCTCAACTCGCTGACCGACCGCGAGGTCATCGACAAGATCTCCGAGGCATCGTGCGCAGGAGTCCGCGTGGACATGATCATCCGCGGCATCTCGTGCCTGAAGCCCAACATTGCGGGCAAGACCGAAAACGTGCACGTACGTTCTATCGTCGGACGTTTCTTGGAGCACGCGCGCGTCTATGCCTTCGGCGTGGACTCGGACATGATCTACCTGAGTTCTGCCGACATGATGACGCGCAACACCGAGCACCGCGTAGAGATCGCCTTCCCCGTGCTCGACCCCACCTGCCGCGCGCTGGTGCACGAGTACATGGGCGTGCAGCTGCGCGACAACGTGAAGGCACGTAGCCTGACGAGCGACGGCACCTGGGTTCCCGTAGAGCGAAAAGAGGGTGAGAAGCCCTTTAACTCGCAGGAGTTCCTGTTGGAGCGCGCTTATCGCAACGCCGAGTCCGCAGCCGTGGCTTCGGAGCCCGTCGCCAAAGCAAAACCGGAATCCGCACCTGTTCTGGGCCCCAAGCCCAAGCCCCAGACGGACGTTCCCAAGGTCCAGAAGGTCCAGGCAACCGTCATTGAACCCGACCTGGAATCCGAACCCGAGCCTGCGCCCCAGCCCCAGCCTCAGCCGCAGACCGTCAAGTCCGCGCCCCATGCAAGCGCCCGCCGCGAGAAACCCGCCGGCAAGACCAAGGCCATCGAGCGCCATCGCCCCGGCCGCGTGCGCATGGGCTTGGGCCTGATCGGCCTGGGTCTTAAGACGCTCATTACCGGCAAGACGAAATAGACGTTTGTCGAAGCGCCCCGTATTTGAGGAATGCCTCAGATACGAGGCGCTTTTCCCTGCTACCATGGTTGCGGACAACAACGCGAATGACAGGCAGGAATATGAAGCTCACCATAGAATCGATGACGTATGGCGCCGACGGTCTGGCGCATGCCGACAACGGCAAAGCCGTATTTGTGCAGGGCGCCGTGGCGGGCGACACCGTCGAGGCCGAGATCGTGCAGGACGGCAAATCGTTTATGCGCGCCCGCGCCACCGAGATTCTGGAGCCGAGCCCCGATCGCATCCAGCCTCCCTGTCCCTTCGTGGGCATCTGCGGTGGCTGCTCGTGGGGCAATCTCTCACGCACCGCTCAGCTTGCCGCCAAGGAGCAAAACCTGCGCTCCACGCTCGAGCGCATCGGCAAGTTCACCCCTGAGCAAGTCGACGAGCTGGTGCAGCCCATCCGCCAGACCAAGGACGATTGGGGCTACCGCAATAAAATTGAGCTCGAACCGACCGTCGTCAACGGCCGCGTTCGTCTTGGCATGCACGGCGTCGATCCCAGCAAGATCGTGACCGTCGATTCGTGTCCGCTGTTCGATAAACGTTTTCCCAAGGCGCTCAAGTCGGTCGTCGGCGCGCTCAACTATCTGAGCGGGAGCCACGACCTAGGCCTGGAGCGCGTGGGCATTCGCGCATCGCGCCGCACCAAGGCGCTCGAGGTTGCACTCTGGACGCCCACGGGCTCTTTTCCGCGCTCGCAAGTCTCGCGCGTGCTGGCAGACGCCGCACACCCCACGAGCATAGTGCGCGTTATGAGCAAGGGTGAGAAGAAGGCCCGCCGCGTCTCCAAGGTTGAGATGCTCGCCGGAGAGGGCTCATGGACCGAGAATATCGCCGAGGGTCAGATGCGCTTGTCTGCCCCGTCTTTTTTCCAAGTCAACACCAAGGGTGCTGAGATTTTGATCGAGCTTGTCATGGAAGCGCTCGACCCGCAAGAAGACGAGCTTGCCGTGGACCTGTACTGCGGCGCCGGAACCTTTACCCTGCCGCTCGCCCGCCGCTGCGACTTCGTCGCCGCCGTCGAGGCCTACGGCCCGGCCGTGCGCGACCTGCGCCGTAACCTCGAGATCAACAAGCTCGATAACGTCGACGTCATTGGCGGAGACGCGGTGCGCGAGTTCCCCGACCAGGATGCCGACGTCTTGGTGATCGACCCGCCGCGCGCAGGCCTCGCCCCCGAGGCGATCGACCTTATCGCCAGCACGAGCGCTCGCGATGTCGCCTACGTGAGCTGCGACCCCGCCACCCTGGCACGCGACCTTAAGCGCTTTGTCGAGGAAGGTACCTTCTCCCCCGTCAAGATCACGCCGGTCGATCTGTTCCCGCAAACCTTCCACTGCGAAACCGTCGTCCACCTCAAGCGCAACTAGACTGTTTGCCCCAGACCACGCCCGATGATTTTTCTGGCACGGGGATAAAAATAGATTTGCTCCGAATGATTATTTAATCCCCGTCCCGAAATTGAACCGCCCCTCATTTCTTGAACATTAGAAATGGGGGCTTCTTTATGGACGGGAGAGTCAGGCACGACGCCACGCTGAGGACTCTTGCAGCAGAGCTTTGCGACAGGGGGTGCGGGCGCGCCGAAGGCCAGCGGGAGGCCGAAGGGTGCCCGGACCCGGCCGGGGCCGGCGGCGTGCGAGGGCAAGCTCATGCGACGGAGCTGCTGCCCGGGCGCCTGAAGGACGAATTCTACAGGAGCCGGACGTGGCGGAGCTTCGAGGAGTTCAAGCGGGACCTCGAAGCCTATACCGTTCACTGGAACAAGAGGAGGCGGGTTAAGCAAAAGGGACTGACCCCGGAGGAGTTCCGAAATCAGTCCCCATGTGCGGCATAGGCCGCTAATTGACCCGTCCAAGTATCGGGGCGCAGTTCATTTCAGCGCCGCCCGAGAAAGCTAAACGCCTTCTGGCAGGTTGTCCCGGGCCGAGGGCGGCCACCTTGATCGCCCTCGGCCCTCACCCACCTCAACTGCCCCTCAATTACATAGAGCTGATTGAGGAGGGCGCAGGCTAGCGGGTGCCTTCCTCATCGTCGTTGGGCCGGTAGGTGATGAACTCGATAACAAAGGCCAGGACGGCAGAGACGAGCGAGGCGATGATCGCGAAGATCATGTGGGAGATCCCGGCGCCACCAGGGGTCCCGTCGATAAAGTTGAGCAGGTTGAAGACGCCGAGGCCGCCCGAGATGTACATGAGAGCGCCAGTCATTCCCACGATGGCGCCGCCCACGGCGGAGCTCAGGCATGCCACGACGAACGCGCGCTTGTTGGGGAGGGCGATGCCGTAGATGCCCGGCTCGGTGACGCCGAAGAAGAAGGCGGAGATCATCGCGGGAAGGGCGATGCCGCGGAAGCGCTCGTCCTTGTTTCTGAGGTACATGGCAAAGATGACCGCTCCGAGCGCGAACCCGTGGCCGATGGTGGCGGCGAGCACGCTGTCGTGGCCGAGGGTGTTCAGATTCATGATGGAGATGGGGATGAGGCTCCAGTGGAAGCCAAAGATGACGAGGCACATCCACAGTCCGCCAACCAGGGCGCTGCCCAGGACGGAACCAACCACGGGGAGCTGGAAGATGAACGAGAATGCCGCGCTCAGCAGGTTGGTGATGAGGGTGGCCACCGGGCCGATGATGAGGTAGCCCAAGACGATGGAGACCGTCATCGTGGCGAGCGGGACAAGGAACATCTTGAGCGCAGCCGGCATCCAGCTCTTGAGCCAGCGCTCAAGGATAGAGCCGAACCACACCATGAGAAGGACGGGGATCACCGAGCTCACGTAGCCGGACACGGGCATGATGATGGGGAGCCCGAGGGCGGTGGCGTACCACGAGAACGTGCCGGCCACGCCGAGGTCGATGCTGCCGAGCGCCTCGCCCGAGGTCAGGGCGACCATCGTCGGGTAGAGAAGCGCCACGCCGATTGCCACGCCGGTGAACTCGTTCATGCGGAACTTGCGCGCGGCACTGAACGCCAGGGCGACGGGAAGGAAGTAGAAGAAGCCGTCAGCCACGGTGTAGAGCAGCGTGTAGAGGCCGTCGTTTGCAAAGGCCGGGACGAAGTAGGTGATGAGGGCAAGCAGTCCCTTCATGATGCCTGCGGCGGCAAGCGGTCCCAGGATGGGCTGGAAGATGCCAGAGATGAGGTCGATGATGGCGGAGGCAACGGTCTTATCGCCCTGGGGCTCGTCGTCGGCGCTTGCGCCGCCCGAGAAGTTGCCGGCCTCCAGGACCGCGTCGTAGACGTCCTCGACGATGTTGCCCACGACCACCTGGTACTGGCCGTTGGCCTGGATGACCTGGATGACGCCCTTGAGGGCCTCGATCTTGGCCGTGTTGGCGCGGGACTCGTCCTTGAGTTTGAAGCGCACGCGCGTGATGCAGTGCGCGACGCTGGCGACGTTCTCGGCGCCGCCTACGTTCTCGAGTATGGATCTGGCCAGGTCGTCGTATTTTTCTGCCATTATTTTCTCCTTAGTGATATTGCCCGGGTGGTTAGCCCAGGTCGCCTCCGTTGGTGGCGATGGCCTGTTGATACCAGTAGAAGCTCTTCTTGCGCCTGCGCTCGAGCGTGCCGTTGCCCAGGTTGTCGCGGTCCACGTAGATGAAGCCGTAGCGCTTCTCCATCTCGCCGGAGCCCGCGCTCACGAGGTCGATCGGCCCCCAGGTGGTGTAGCCGAGCATCTCGACGCCGTCCTGCTCGATAGCGTCGCGCATGGCCTCGATGTGCTCGCGCAGGTAGGCGATGCGGTAGTCATCCTCGATCGTGCCGTCGGGAAGCACCTCGTCATAGGCGCCGAGGCCGTTCTCCACCACAAAGAGCGGCTTCTGGTAGCGGTCCCAGAGGTCGTTGATCGTGATGCGGAACCCCAGCGGGTCGATGACCCAGCCCCAGTCGCTCGTGCGCACGTAGGGGTTCTCTACGCCGGCGAAGGCGTTGCCCTCGGCGACGCCGCCCACGGAATCGGGGTCGCCCGCGGTACAGCGCGAGGAGTAGTAGCTAAACGAGATGAAGTCGACGGTGTTCTCCGCAAGGATGCGCTCGTCCTCGGCGGTCATACCCACGTCGATGCCCTCGCGCTCGAGCATCTTGAGCGCGTAGCCGGGGTAGTGCCCGCGTGCCTGCACGTCCACGAAGAAGAGGTCCTCCTGGTTCTTGACCTGCGCTGCACGGACGTCCTCGGGACGACAGGAGTAGGGGTAGTAGCTTCCCGCGGCGAGCATGCAGCCAACCTTGTTCTCCGGGTCGACCTCGTGGGCGATCTTGGTGGCCCAGGCGCTCGCCACGAGCTCGTTGTGCGCGGCGCGGTACTCGGCCTCGCGGGCATTCTCCCCGGGCTCGAGGACGATGCCGGCACCCATGAAGGGACGGTGCAAGATCATGTTCATCTCGTTGAACGTGATCCACCAATGCACGAGGCCGCGGTAGCGGTTGAAGAGCACCTTCACCAGCCGCTTGTAGAGCTCGATGAGGGCGCGGTTTCGCCAGGCGCCGTACTTCTTGACGAGGTGGATGGGGCAGTCGAAGTGCGTGATGGTCACGAGGGGCTCGATCCTGTGCTCGCGGCAGCAGCGGAACACGTCCTCGTAGAAGGCGAGCCCGGCCTCGTTGGGCTCCTCCTCGTCGCCATTGGGGAAGATGCGGCTCCAGGCGATGGAGAGGCGAAAGACCTTAAAGCCCATCTCCGCGAAGAGGGCTATGTCCTCGCGGTAGTGGTGGTAGAAGTCGATGCCCGTCTGGGCCGGGTAGTAGTACCCGGGCTCAAAGTCGAGCATGCGCCTCAGGCCGCGACTTACGTCGTTGCGCTCCGACCCGTGTGGGATGACGTCGACATTGGCAAGACCGCGGCCGCCCTCGTCATAACCTCCCTCGCATTGGTTAGCAGCGGTGGCTCCTCCCCAAAGGAACCCTTTTGGAAATGGCATGGTGCCTCCTTCTCTCTGGCGCCCCCACCTCTGCGGGGACGCTTTATAACGTCCTTGCGACCTCACGCGCCGGGCCCGTGGCCCTTTCCCTGATGCGCGCGGGCCGCCCGTGAAGGGGTGACTAGCTGATGGCTTGTCCTGCGGCGGCGCGACGTGCCTCCCGGCCTCCAAGCAGGGAGGGGACCTGTGCCAGGCACACGCCGGCGAGGATGATGGCAACGCCCAGCCACTCGACGACGCCGAGCGGCTCGCCGAGGACGATCATGGCGATGAGCAGGCCGGCGGGGATTTCCGCGGCGGCCATGACAGTGGAGAGACCCGCGGGCAGGTGCGGAGAGCCCATGCCGAAGAGCAAGACCGGGCAGAGCATGCCAAAGAAGCCGGCGATGACGGCAAAGGGCAGGATGCCCTGGGCGAGGACGCCCGAGACAACGTAGTCCGGGCACACCGTGAGCGACATGACCACGGAGCCCGCGCACACGATGACGCCGCGCTGCTCGGACGAGCAGGGGGCCTCGACCTTGCCGGAGAGGGTGACAAAGAGGGAGCAGGACACGGCCGCCCCCAGCGCGCAGAGCAGGGCCACGGGGTCGTACCCGGTGATGCCGGTCTTGTAAACGCCGCTCGCGAACACCGTCCCGAAGACGATGGCCAGGGCGGAGGCCACTTGGAGGGGCCTCGGCGGCCGGCGCGTCATGACGGTCTGCCACACGAGCCCCAGCCACGTGAACTGGAAGAGGAGCGTGAGCGCCACCGGGGCGGGCAGCACACTCATGGCGTAGCAGTAGAGGATTGAGGTGAGGCAGGTGAGGGCTCCCAGGCCCATGAGCTTAAGGGCGAGCTTCCAGCCCACGCGCTGCCAGCGGTGCCCGAGTGCGTGCCCTGCGAGCGTGGCGAGGGCGAAGAAGAGGCAGCCGAGCCACGCTTGGCTCGCCACCACCTGTGCCGAGGTGAAGCCCGCGGCGTAGGCGAGCTTGTAGGTCGTGGCCATCGCGCCGTAGCAGGCGCCGCCCGCAAAGACCTGGAGCGCCGCCTTGGCCTGTCCCGCGCCCGTGGCTCCCGCCCCGGCGGCCTGTTGCTTGATTGTGTTTGTTCCTGCCATTCGGCTCCCTTCCGTCTGCTGTCTTGCAGACGCACATCTCGTGCGTCTGTTCCCTGCAGTCGGAAGGTGGGCTCGTGCGGTCTTCTGGCGGTGCATGTGGCACCTGCTGCCAAGACGAAAAAAGCCACGCAACCGACTGCTCGGTTGCGTGGCAAAAAGGTGGCTAGCGCCCAGAAAAGTCCACGCGTTTTTAGACTGGGACAAAGTACTACAACAGGTGAGATTCTGTCAAGAAAAAGCGAGCCTCTGCCCGCCGTACCTGTGGCGGTCGTTCCCCGAACGGGGCGGTGCCGTTGGGGACTGTCTCGATCTGTAACAGTTGGGGCTAGTTTTGGTCGATGGATGTTACAGATTGAGATTGTTGAGGATGGGTGGGGGTAGCTAATTCGGACGGGGCTATTTTAAACATTGGGAAATCGAGCGTGGCAAGCGGAGGTCTTCGGGGTATAAGACGGCTAATTGTATGCCGTTTTTTGAAAGGAACCCTTATGCCCAGCGTTGCCGTTCTTGCCGCCGATGGCTTTGAAACGATTGAATGCCTGACCATGGTCGATGTCATGCGTCGCGGCGGCGTGCGCGCCACGCTCGTCTCGATTATGCCCACGCGCGAGGTCGTAAGCTCGCTGCAGATTCCCGTAACCTGCGACGTACTCTTTGACGAGATTAACTTTAACGAGTATGACTGCGTCGTGCTGCCCGGCGGTCTGCCCGGCGCCACCAACCTGCGCGCCGACCAGCGCGTCTGCGACGTGGTCTGCGAGTTCGCCGCGACCAAGCACGTCGCCGCCATCTGCGCCGCCCCGTTTATCCTGGGTGAGCTCGACCTGCTCGAGGGGCGCCACGCCACGTGCTTCCCTGGCTTTGAGAAAAGCTTCCCCAAAGGCGCCTATACCGGCGAGAAGGTTACGCAAGACGGCAACATCATCACCGCCAGCGGCATGGCCCAGTCGCTCCCCTTTGCGCTTGAGCTGCTGCGCACGCTCGCCGGCGACAAGGCCGTCGAGAAGGTCGCCGAGGGCATTCAGCTATGATTTTGGCTTCGCAATCACCGCGCCGCATCGAGTTGATGCGCGAGGCGGGCTATGACATTCGCATCATTCCTGCCGATATCGACGAAACGCCGTTTGATGGCGAGGCCCCGCTTACGCTCGTTGAACGCTTAGCACGCGCCAAAGCCGCCGCCGTTGCCGCCGAGCATGCCGAGCCCAATGAGCTGACGGTCGCGGCCGACACCATCGTCACCTTTGACGGCAAGATTCTGGGCAAGCCGGCAACCGAGGACGAGGCGCGTACCATGCTCCGTGAGCTTTCGGGCCGCACGCACCAGGTCGCAACCGGCGTCTGCATCGTTAAGGCAGGCGATACGGCCGCCCCACATGCCGCCGAGAGCCTGTCCTTTGTCGATGTGACCGACGTGACGTTCTACGAGCTCACCGACGAGCAGATCGAGCACTACGTCGCCTCGGGTGAGCCCATGGACAAGGCCGGCGCCTACGGCATTCAGGGCACAGGAGGACGCATGCTCGTGCATGATATATCGGGCGACTTCTATAACGTGGTGGGCCTACCCATCGCTCGCGTCGCGCGCGCGATTCAAAAGCTCTCGTAATTGCATCTGGCGCTGGGTATCCCCCAGCGCCTACAATTTTGGCGTACCGTACGGATCCCGACCGGGCACATGGCGCGGCGGAAAACCGATAGGAGTTAAACATGGATACACTGCTCGAGGCCATTGACGTCTGCGATGTCGATGGCTTTTGCTATGGCAACTATACGGACGAGGAGGCCGGCACCGGTTGCACCGTAATCGTGGCACCCGAGGGCGCCACCGGCGGCGTTGACGTTCGCGGCGGTGCTCCAGCATCGCGCGAAACCGACCTGCTGCGACCCGAGAACACCGTCGACAAGGTCCACGCCGTCTGCCTTTCGGGCGGATCGGCCTTTGGTCTGGAGGCCGCAAGCGGCGTCGCTCGCGAGCTTGAGGGCCGCGGCATCGGCCTTCCCGTCGGCCCCACGCAGGTGCCTATCGTGTGCTCCAGCTGCATCTTCGACCTCGCCTTTGGCGATCCCACCGTGCGCCCCGACATAGAAGCCGGCATCGCCGCCGTGCGCGAGGCACTCGACAACACCCCCACCACACTCGAGCAGGGCAATGTGGGTGCCGGCACCGGCGCTACCGTAGGAAAGCTCATGGGGCCCACCACCTGCATGAAAGCCGGCCTTGGCGCTGCCGCCGTGGCGCTCGGCCCCATCAAGGTGGGCGCCGTGGTCTCGGTCAACGCCTGCGGCAACGTGGTCGACCCCTTCACCGGCGAGTGGGTCGCCGGCATGCGCGCCGCCGCCGATAGCGACCAGATCGTCGACATGGAACTCGCAGCCTTTGCTGCCGCCGGATCCATGCAGATGCCGCTCGACCGCACCAACACCACCATCAGCTGCATCGTCACCAACGTGGAACTCACTAAGGCACAAGCCACCAAGGTCTCCCAGATGGCCGCAGACGCCTACGCGCACGCTATCCGCCCCACGCACACCACCAATGACGGCGACACCATCTACACCCTCGCCAGCGGCAAACTGGGCACCCAGGCAAGCGCCGCCGTTCCCCTAGACCTGCTGGGCATGCTCGCAGTAAGGGTCCTACAGACCGCCATCGTAAACGGAGCAAAAAACGCCAAAACCTCCCACGGCATCCCCGGCGCCGCGAAGTAGCCTAACCTGACCGGTTGCCCGGTGGGGCTTGGTTATGTTTGCTGCTCTACAGTCCTATGCAAGACGAAGGCCACATTAAGTGGCCTTCTTTGCATGCGGAACTCGCGACAAACGTAACGCCCGCCCGCCTCCGACCGACTACCAACCAAATTCTTTTCAGCCCAGGCCCCTGTGTACCGCGCGTCTAAGATCTTCAAATTCAGACAGCCTGACAATTAATTCTTATAGCAGAGGCCCCTTGGCCTTTAGTTTGATACAAGTTCCGCACGAGCCGGAAAGCACTTAATGTGCTTTCCGTGCGAGCAGGACTGTTCGCAGTAGCAAACTAAAGGCCAAGGGGCCCAGTCAACCTATCAGCAGCGATTACTCAGCAGCTAGTTGAATTTGAAGATCTTTGAGGCAAGACGGTATAGGCCGAGTGTGGTTTTGTCTCCGGCCCGTCCACGCAGGTTGGTGAAGAAGCCGACCACGCCGTAGCGTGCACGACGATACATGCGCTCGTCGTAGGCTTTCAAATCATTCCACAGCGTCTTTAGGCGCTCGTCGGCGCAATCTTCCTCGGAAAGCTTGGTGAGCACCGAGCAGATCGCCATCATCATGGTGAAGTAGCCCATCATGTACGAACGCAGACGCGACGACTCAACATCGCTGTACAGGTGGTACGACTCCATCATGATGCGCGTAACACGGAACTGCTGGTCCAGACGCTTGACCATCGTTGCCTCGTTGACGCTCTGGCCTTCGCGACCGATAAAGTAGCGGTAGAGGTCGATGTCGGCGTAGTACATGGTCTTGCAACGCGGCAGCGGCACGTAGGCGTAGATGTTGTCCACATAGAACGTGTGCGGCGGCATGGGAAGGTTGGACTCGCGCAGCACATCCGTGCGATAGCACAGGCTGTGCATGAGTAGGTTCTGGTCCAGGCGGAAATGACCGATCTGATCCCAGGAAAAGATCTTTTTGCGCGGCAGGGCAAATTTGTAGCCAATAGCAGTATGCGTGCCCTCGTAAACCTTCTCGTACACATAGTTCGAGATAAACAGGTCAACGCGTTGGTCGCGCTCCTCAAAGCCACGCAGAATCGACAGCATGGTCGAAAGGGCAGCGCCGTCAAGCCAGTCGTCCGAGTCGACAACCTTGTAGTAGGTGCCCTGCGCCTCGCGCAGACCCGAAAGGACGGCAATACCGTGACCGCCATTCTCCTGGTGCACCGCGCGGATGATTCCAGGATAACGGGCCTCCCACTCGTCAGCCTTGGCGGCCGTCTCGTCCTTGGAGCCGTCGTCCACCACGATAATCTCGATATCGGTGGCGTAATTGCTCCCCTCCAAGATGGAGGTGATGCAATGGTCCATGTCCTTGGCGGCGTTATACGAGGGAATACCGAATGTTATGACTTTATGCATGGCAAGCGATAATCTCATCCGAAAGATCGAGGGCGGAATTGGTCACGGCGTCCATATCGTAGTAACGATACTCGGCCAGACGACCCACCGGGTGGAAGTTCGTCAGGTTCTGGACGCGCTCAAGATAGCGCTCATAGAGCTCACGGTTCTCGGGCTCAAGAATGGCGTAGTACGGCGTCTCGCCCGAGCCGGGCGTATAGGCCTTGGAGTACTCCTTCATGATGGTGGTCTTGCCGGGCAGGACCTGACCGGTCATGTTCTTGAACTCGGTGATGCGCGTGTAGTCCTCGCTCGTGGTGTAGTTGACGGTGCCCACGGGCTGGAACTGGTCCATATCGAGCGTCTCGAACTTCATGTCGAGCGTACGGTACGGCAGAGCGCCCAGGTCGAGGTTGAACAGCTCGTCGAGCGGACCGGTATAGACAATCTCGCCGCCGTAGACCTTGCCGTCGACCTTGACGGTGGTCTCATCGATCTCAAAAAGATCGCGGGCGTCCACGTCGCAGAACACGTCAATCAGGTCGTGGTCGAGCATGTGCTCGAACAGCGCGGTATAGCCATCCTGCGGCATGCCCTGGAAGGGAGCCTGCGGGAAGTAGCGGTCATCATCGCCCACAAAGACGGGAACGCGGCCGGTGATCGAGGGGTCGATCTGATCGGGCGTCTGGCCCCACTGCTTCATGGTGTAATGCAAAAAGACGTTCTCGTAGACGTAATCGGCGACCTCGGCCAAGTCGGGGTCGTTCTTCTTACGCAGCTCCATAATGGGCACCTTGACATCCTTGCCAAAGGTCTCCACGAGCTTCTGATACAGCTCCTCGCCGCGCTCGTCACCAAAGGCGAGCTTGAGACTCGCATGGTTGAAGGGCACGGGCATAAGGGTACCGTTGATGTTGGCAAGCACCTTGTGCTGATAATCCGTCCACTTGGTAAAGCGCGACAGGAAATTGTGCACGCGCTCGTTAAAGGTGTGATAGATATGCGGACCGTACTCGTGGATCAGGATTCCGGCCTCGTCAGTGCAGTCATAGGCATTGCCCGCAATGTGGCTACGGCGCTCCAAAACGGCAACACGATAGCCGATGGTCTCGGCAAGACGGCGGGCGCAAACGGCACCGGCATATCCAGCACCGACGACAATCATGTCGTACGCGCCGGCGTTAAAGCCTTCAGGCAGGCCTGAGGTAATCTGCATCGATACTCCTTGTCAAAAGCCACGGGCTCGTTAGCTGGGCTTTTCTCGAACATTCTTCGAGACATATTTATCAGAGCGATTATAGCGCTAATGCGTCCTATAATGAGCTTGCCACACAAGGAAAGCTCAAGCACCGCGGCGTACATAATTGAAAGGCAAACCCGCTAGCAGCGGGTTTATTCGTGAACAGCCGGGCGCCTGGAGCTTAGTGAAACGCTTGTAAGGAGTAACATGAGCGATTTCCTTAACCGTATGAAGTCTGCCGCCAAGGCCGACCTTAAGACGATCGTCCTGCCCGAGGGCGAGGATCCGCGCACCATCGTCGCAGCCACCAAGATCATCGAGGAAGGCCTGGCAAAGATCGTCATCCTGGGCGACCCCGACGAGATCGATGTTCCCGGCGCCACCGTCATCGACCCGCGCAACGCCGAGAAGCACGAGGAGTACGCGCAGAAGTTTGCCGAGCTCCGCGCTAAGAAGGGCGTTACCATCGAGCAGGCTCGCGCCCAGGTGATGGACGCCACCTACTTTGGCACCATGATGGTCAAGATGGGCGACGCCGACGGCCTGGTCTCCGGCGCCTGCCACTCCACCGCCGACACCCTGCGCCCTGCGCTTCAGATCCTCAAGACCGCCCCGGGCACCAAGCTGGTCTCGGCCTTCTTCGTGATGTGCACCGACACCCCGCAGTTCGGCACCGACGGCACGCTGATCTTTGCCGACTGCGGCCTCAACATCAACCCGTCCTCAGACGAGCTCTCCGAGATCGCCATCGCCTCCGCTCACTCCTGGTCCACCTTCATGGGCAACGTTGAGCCGCACGTGGCCATGCTCTCCTACTCCACCATGGGCTCCGCCGGCGGCGAGGTCGCCAAGAAGGTCCAGGAGGCCGTGAAGTTCTGCAAGGAGAAGGCTCCCGAGCTCGCCATCGATGGTGACCTGCAGCTCGACGCTGCCATCGTCCCCACCGTCGCTCAGCTCAAGGCTCCCGGCTCCTCCGTTGCCGGCAAGGCCAACGTGCTCGTGTTCCCCGACCTCGAGGCCGGCAACATCGGCTACAAGCTGGTCCAGCGCTTCGCCGGTGCTGACGCCTACGGCCCCATCCTGCAGGGCATCGCCAAGCCGGTCAACGACCTTTCGCGCGGCTGCTCTGCCGACGACATCGTGGGTGTCGTGGCCATCACCGCCGTCCAGGCTCAGATGGCTGAGTAGCGCACGCACTCGCCCGAAGGCCGTGCGGGCTAACCCCTGAAAACGTCCTCGACCAATGAAACGCCCCCGTTCTGCTCCTTCGGAGCTACGAACGGGGGCGTTTCTGGTCTGCGGATTGTTTTCAGGGGTTAGCCCGCACGGCCTTCTACCGCTACGTAGCAATTAGGGCATCTGGAGTAGACGGCGGCTTGGCTACGAGCTGAGGCTGAGAATCCTGAACGAATGGGTGTCATTGCTGAAAGAGCAGGCGTTGCTGGTGACGATCACTTTGGGACTGGAATTTCCGCCTGCTAGTAAAAAGGCCTCCGGAGCTGTTGCTCTGGAGGCCTTTCGTTTACTTGCAAATGCGCGCGTTAGTTGTTCTTGGTCAGACGCTCGACGTCGTGGGCGATCATGTATTCCTCGTCGGTGGGGATGACCATGACCGTGACGGAGGAACCGGCGGCGCTAATGACCTGCGGTCCGTTGCCCACGGCCTCGCGGTTCTTGTTGTTGTCGATGCGCACGCCCAGCCACTCAAAGCAGTCGCAGAATGCCTTGCGGATCGACCAGTCGTTCTCGCCGATGCCGGCGGTAAAGGTAATGGTGTCCACGCCCGCCATGGAGGCGATCATGGAACCGGCCTGCTGCATGGCCTTGTAGGCGAACATATCGAAGGCGAGCAGGCAGCGCTCGTCACCCTCGGAGGCGCGCGTGCGGATGTCGCGGGCGTCGTTGGAGATGCCCGAGATGGCAAGCAGACCGGATTGCTTGTTCATCATGTCGTCGACTTCCTGGTAGCTGTAGCCGCCCTCGCGCTGGAGGTAACACACGGTGGCTGGGTCGATGGAACCGCAACGGGTACCCATCATCAGACCGTCAAGCGGCGTGAGGCCCATCGTGGTGTCGCGGCACACACCGTCCTCGATGGCGGCAAGCGAAGCGCCGTTGCCCAAATGGCACGAGAGCAGGCGGTGGCAGCGCGAGCCCAGGATCTCTTTGGCCATCATCCACTCGTAGCGGTGGCTCGTACCGTGGGCGCCGTACTTGCGCACGTGGTACTTGTCGCACACGTCCTTGGGCAGGGCGTAGGTGTAGGCGACCTCGGGCATGGTCATGTGGAACGAGGTGTCGAAAACAGCCACGTTGGGCAGCTCCGGATACTTCTCGCGGCAATATTCGATTGCCGCGGCCTCGCCGTAATTGTGCAGCGGGGCGAGCGGGGCCACCTCAAGGATCTTAGCCATGACCTCATCGTCGACGACCGCGGAATCATCGAAGTGCCAGCCACCCTGAACGATACGATGGCCGATGCCATCGATCGTAAAGTCGGTCTTCTCGAGCTCCTCGAGCACGCGCGCAATGGCGCAGCGATGATCAGGAAAAGGAATCTCCTCGGTCTGCTTGGCACCACCGTTCTCGGAGTGGCCAAAGATGCCCATCTCCGAGCCGATACGCTCGCAGTTACCCTTGGCGAAAACCTCGCGGGTATCGGTATCCAAAAGCTGATATTTAAGGCTCGAGCTGCCGGCGTTGACAACAAGTACGTTCATGAGACTCCTTCGTGATTACAGTACGGTCGGCAAACCTATAAGGCGGCCGTACCCTTAATAAGAAGTTATCAGAATCCAATAATTATCTATTATACTCTTCGCCCAAAGAGCGTAAAAGGGGGCTGAACGGCACAAGGCCATCCAGTCCCCTCCCCTTGCATCAATTACTTGCCGTTGACGATGCGCTCGACGTCGGAAGCGATCATGAACTCCTCGTCCGTGGGGATGACGAAAATCTTGACCTTGGAATCCTTGGCGGACAGGCACCAAGCGCCGTCGCCGCGCAGGGCGTTGCGGGCATGGTCCATCTTAACGCCCATAAAGGCCAGACGATCGGCCACGCCAGCGCGGACAGCCGGAGCGTGCTCGCCGATGCCGGCGGTAAAGACCAGGGTGTCCATGCCGCACATGGAAGTGGCCATCTCGGCGGCCTTGGCGGCAATCTTGTAGACAAACATATCGAAGGCGAGCTGGGCCTCGGGGTCGCCGGCAGCGGCGAGCTCCTCGACATTGCGGCAGTCGTTGGTCTTGCCGCCGGTCACAGCCAAAAGGCCGGACTTCTTGTTCATCATCTCGTCGACCTCGTCGAAGGTGTAGCCGCCTTCGCGCTGCAGGTAGCACACGGTGGCAGGGTCGATGGAGCCGCAGCGGGTGCCCATCATGACACCGTCGAGCGGCGTCAGGCCCATGGTGGTGTCCATGCACTTGCCGTCCTCGATGGCGCACAGGGAAGCGCCGGAACCGATGTGGCACACGACAACCTTGCGAGCCTCGCCGTTGGTCATCTCGGCAACCTTCTTGGAGATGTAGCGGTAGCTGGTGCCGTGGGCGCCGTACTTACGGATGTGCAGCTTGTCGCAGACGTCCTTGGGCAGGGCGTAGGTCTTGGCGACCTCGGGCATATTGAAGTGGAAAGCAGTGTCGTAGACCGTGACGTTGGGCAGGTCGGGATACTGCTCCAGGCAGTACTCAATAACGTTGGCCTCGGGGTTGTTGTGCAGCGGGGCGAGCGGGGCAACCTCGCGGATCTTGGCGAGGACGTCCTCGTCGACGAGGGAGGAATCGCCGAAGTACCAACCGCCCTGAACGATACGGTGGCCAATGCCCTCGATCTTGACGCCGTTGGCCTCAAGGTCCTTCAGGACGACCTCGATGGCGACCTTGTGGTCGGGGAACTCGATGTTCTCGGTCACCTTCTTGGAGCCGTTGGCAGCGTGGGTGAAGGTACCGCCGGTAAAGCAGACGCGCTCGCAGGAGCCCTTTGCGGACACCTTGTGGGACTTGGTATCGATGACCTGATACTTAAGGGTCGAAGATCCTGCGTTGACGACCAGAACGTTCATGTGTCTCCCTACTAACAGGCGGTGTGGCGCCGCCAGGTTACATACGCTTCAATAATAAACCCAAACGCCCTCGCGCTCGGGTTTATTGCGTTGATATATAAGTTATCGGTGCCAGAGCTTCCGATTCATTGCACGGAAGAGGCGCCCTCAGATGAGGTTCTCGCCCAGGTTTTTGCCGCCGAGGACATGCATGTGGAAGTGCATGACGGTCTGGCCGGCGTTAACGCCCTTGTTGGAGATAACGCGGAAACCGTCCTCCAGACCCTTGGCCTTGGCGACCTCCTGGATGGCGTGAGCCATGGCGCCCATGGTCTCGGCAGGCACGTTGTCGGCGATATCGCTGTAATGCTTCTTGGGGATCACGAGCGTGTGGACCGGCGCCTGGGGGTTAAGGTCGTCGAACGCGATGACCTGGTCGTCCTCATAGACAACGGTCGAGGGGATCTCGTGGTTGGCAATTTTGCAGAAGATGCAATCGCACATGGTTGGTTCCTTTCTCACAGACCAAGGTAATTATATTTGGTCGGAATGGCTAGAACGAGAGACTGTCGTCGGTGTTGGCGGCTTCGCCGTCGGCGAGCACGTCGTTGCCGTCGACGTCCTTAAGGAGCACCGAGACCTTCTGCTCGGCATCGGACAGGCGGGTGCGCAGGCTCTTGAGGAGCTCGACGCCGCGGGTATAGCTCTCGAGCGACTCCTCGAGCTCCATATCGCCCGACTCCAGGCTGCGGATGATGAGCTCCAGCTCCTGCGAGGCCTGCTTGTACGTAAGCTGCTCGACCGGGGTCTTCTCTGCCATATCTGTTTCCTTTCCTAAGGGTCTATCACTGTGAAACGCGGTCTACTCGACCGCATTGACGGTTGCCGACACGTTGCCGTCCGCCATGCGCACGCGGATGGCGTCGCCCGGCTTAAAGGTCTTGGCGCTCGTAGCCACACCATCATCGCTGTACGCGATGGAGTAACCGCGGGCAAGCACCTTGAGCGGCGACAGGGCATCGAGCGACGCGGCAGCTCGGCCTAGGTCGGACGCTGGCTTGCTGAGCATCGTGCGCCCTTGATGCTCTAGGCGGGAACTCGCAAGCGTGAGTGCATGGCGCTTGCCGTCGAGCCCTGAGGTGCTTGCGATCAAGCGCTCGGGCAGACGCTCGAAGTTGGAGCGGAAGGTCCCAACCGAACGCGTTATGGCGCCGGACAGACGATCGGCCGTCAGGGCAAGCTCGGACTCGCGGCGCTCGACCATAAACGTTGGATCGTTGAGGCACGGGCGGCACGCGGCTGCATCGAGCGCGTCGCCCAGTCGAGCCGTATAGGTGTCCCAGGCGCGGCGACCGCGCTGATCGAGCATCTCCAGGTCGACCTGATCCGACCCAATCATCGAAGCCACCGCGGCGCCCAGACGCTGATGACGCGCCTCGAGCACGTCGGCCAACTCCGTCATAGCCGGCGCCACCGATTCTGCCGCCGCCGTTGGCGTGGAGGCGCGGCGGTCGCTCACCATGTCGCAAATCGAGGTATCGGGTTCATGCCCAATGCCCGTCACCACAGGCACGGGGCAGGCTGCCACCGCGCGGGCAAGCTCCTCGTCGTTAAAAGTCATGAGGTCCTCGAAGGAGCCACCGCCACGCACGAGCAAAATGCAATCGGGCGCCGGCGTAATGGCAGCGGCGCGGCGTAAGCCTTCAATAAGCTCTGCAGGCGCGCCCTCACCTTGAACCTTGGCGCCCACGCAGACGAGCTCGACGAGCGGGTTGCGACGGCGCAGTGTGCGCTTGACGTCGTCGATTACGGCACCCGAAAGCGAGGTGACGACTGCCACGCGCGAGCAAAACACCGGAATGCGACGTTTGCGCGCCTCGTCCATCAGACCTTCGCGACGCAGCTTTTCGGCCAACTGAGCCACCTGCTGACGCAGCAAGCCCTCCCCCGCCAGCGAGAACGAGCGGGCGACGAAGCTCATGCGACCCGTAGGCTTGTAGAGATTGAAGCTGCCCTTAAAGCTCACCTGCATGCCGTCGCGCAGATCGAAGGTGCGCTTAAGGTAGGCGCCCTTCCAGATGATGCAGTCGACGGCCGCCGAGTCGTCCTTGATTTGGAAGTAGCAGTGGCCGCTTCGGGCATTGGGGCCACGGAAGCCCGTGACCTCGCCCAGGACACTCAGCTGCGGAATGGCATCGAGCGCACCGGCAGCGATCTCCACCGCCTGACTCACGCTGAGCTCCTTGCGCTCCTGCTCATCCGATCCGTCGAACTCGGCGGAAACGGTATTGCCGGTCAGATTCCAGCCTCCCACGCAGCCCCCTTTCGTCATCGTGCACATGGGCTCCGGCCCTGCGCAAATTCAAGTCCAACACATAGTACAGCGCCGCAGGGACACAAATCCCCACGGCGCCCAGCGACCCAATTTGTTATCGGTTGGAGTTTCTGTTGTAACGAGCCATAAGGTAGAGCAGCTGAATAATCGAGGTGAGCGCTGCGGCAACATAGGTGAGCGCGGCTGCCGTCAGGACCTTCTTGGCACCGTTGACCTGCTTGGAGCTCATGCCCGACTGCTCGATGTACGCCACGGCGCGGCGGCTGGCATCAATCTCGACCGGCAGCGTAACCAGTTGGAACAGCACGCTAAACGAGAAGAAGACCAGCGCGAGGGTCGTGAGCCCCGCGACGTTCATGAACAGGCCCATGAGCAACACGATGGTCCAAGTGTTCTGGGTAAAGTTGACGACCGGCACGAGGGCGGTGCGTACCTTCATCATGGCGTAACCGCTTTGACGCTGGGCAGCATGGCCCGCCTCGTGGCAGGCGACGGCAACGCTTGCGACCGACCCGCCCGAACGGTTGGAATCCGACAGATATAGGTTGTTATCCTGCGGGTTGTAATGGTCGGTGAGCTCACCGGCGACGCCCTTGATACCCACGGCGTTGCAACCGTTGGCGTCGAGCATGCGGCGAGCGACCGTGGCACCCGTGTCGCCGTCCGAGCGAACCTTGGACCAGGTCTTGTACGTCGAGTTGATATAGCTCTGCGCAGCAAGGCCAAGCACTGTACAAACAAGAACAACCAGCAGGTACAGCGGGTCGATGCCAAAGCCATATCCATAGTAATAGGGCATGCGAATTCCTCCGAATCGAATTACACGTTGGAGGCATTCTACCCACTCGCCCAGCAGGCAAGTCAGCATCGATGTTTAGGCATTGTCAGCGAAAACGGCCGAGGGCGAGCAAGGTGACGTGAAAGAGAAGCGACGCGTACTTTGGTACGCAAGCGACGATTGAACGTCAGATTGCCGCTCTCGGCCGTTTGCAGCGTCGAGCTGTTACGCGGTTTGGTAAAACCGCGTAACTATAAAAGCTCGATTTTGCCGTCCTTCACGGTGAGCCCCATATTGCCGGAAAGCAGATCGTCCAGGCGCGAACCCACAAGCTCAAAACGCCAGCCTTCGCGCAGGGGGCTTTGCTCAGGATGCTCGATGTAATCGGCCAGGTCATCGCGCGAAGCGATAACCGAGGTCGCCACCCCCGAGCGCTCGGCAACCAAGCGAATAAGCGCATACATCAGGTCCGTCACGCTCTCAAGCTCCGGCGAAATCTGGCGATGCCCGCGCACCATAAGCGGCAGGCGATCGTGCGGGCAGCTCGCGCCGCGCTTGATGGCCATGAGCGCGCCGTCCACGTCGCGCTCCCCCAGCTGGTCGGTGCCGCGGATGCTGCGGAACTCCTCAACGCGCACGGGATTGCGCTTGACGAGCGCCAGCAGCGTATCGTCGGACATGACCCACTTGCGCGGGATGTTGCGGCGCTCGGCGCGGTCCTCGCGCCAGGCGGCGAGCTCGCGCGCAATGCCCAGCTGATGGCGGCTGCACGAGTTGATGCGCTTGACCTTGCGGAATGCCTCATGGCGGTCGGCGCGGTAGTGCGACTCGTCGGCAAGCGGGCGCAGCTCATCGAGCACCCAATCCACACGACCCAGCTCGCGTAGGCGGCTCATCATCTCGGTATAGGCAACGATCAGATACTTGACGTCATCGATCGCGTACTCAATCTGCTTATCGGTCAGCGGGCGGCGCGACCAATCGGTCAGTGACTCGGTCTTGGGCAATGAGACGCCGCAAAACGTCTGCACGAGCGCGCCGTAGGAAATCTGCTGGCGCTCGCCCAAAAAGGCGGCGGCCACCTGCGTGTCAAAAATGGGACGCGGCAGCACGCCCACGGTATGGAGCATAACCTCCATATCCTGCGAGCAGGCGTGGAAGACCTTGGTCACGCTCTCATCGCCCATAAGCTCGGCGAGCGGCGACAGGTCGTCGATCACCAGAGGATCGACCGCGACGCTCTCGGCAGGGGTGGCAATCTGGACCAAGCACAGGCGCGGGTGGAACGTGCGCTCGCGCAAAAACTCGGTATCGACGGCAATCGCGTCGAACTCACGAGCGCGCTGGCAAAAGTCGAGCAGAGCCTGATGTGTGGAAATGTACATATCAACCCATCGAATAAGGTTAGGCCCGAAAAACACGGGTAGGATATCGGCATTGCCCCACAACTATACTCGGTTAGTCACAGAACGGGAACGTAAGTATGCGCTGCCTTATCATCCACAACCCGGCATCGGGCCCCAGCTCAGATGAAATCTACGCGTTCACGCACGCCCTCGCGCAGGGTGGCGACGAGGTCGTGATGCGTTTTATCGGCGATGGCATGGAACCCGAGGACGCCGTGGCGGACGTGCGCGAGTTTGATCGCGTGGTGATTTCGGGCGGCGACGGCACCGTCTCCAACGTGCTCGACCAAATGCGCGGATGCGGCGTCCCCACGCTCGTCTTCCCCTCCGGCACGGCCTGCCTGTTCTTTAACAACATCGGCAATGCCCCCGAGGCCGCGGCGCTCGCCAAGGCCTGCCGCGTCGGCCGTACCGTCAAGGCGGATATGGGCGAGCTCTTTTGGCTTGACGAGAACGGCAACGAAAAGCGCCACGGCTTCATCATCATCGCCGGATCGGGCTACGATGCCGAGATCATGATGAAGGCCGCCCCCACCAAAAACGACATCGGCGAGATCGCCTATTTCCTGTCGGCGCTCGCCACACCCAACCCCACGGTGGCGCACTTTACGATTGAGCATGACGGCATTGTTGAGGAGCTCGATGGCATCTGCTGCATGGCCGGCAACACCTCGGTCATTCAAAACGACATCAACCTGTTCCCCGATTGCCGCATGAACGACGGCATGGTCGACATCGCGGTCATCGAGCCCGTAAAAACCGTCCAGCTCCTGCCCACGGTGATCACCGCCGCACTCGACCCCGCCGGCAAGGTGCTCGGCCGCCCGCAGTTCAAGATCATCCAGACCAAAGAAGCCAAGATCACCTGCACCCCGTCGCTGGGCATGCAGTTCGATGGCGAGATCATCTCCAGCAACTCGGGCGTCTTTGGAGCCCGCGCGCTTCCGCAATGCCTCGACCTCATCGTCGACGAATTCTCCCCACTCGGAAAATAGGAGGACCCCATGAACGACAATCCCCTGCTCGGCTTTATCGTCATCGTTTTGGCCATGCTCATCGGCTATGCGATTAACGTGATCCACCGCCGGAAGAAGTAATCCCACATTGGTATGATATTCATCCAATCATCGTCTCCCCCGTTGTTTATGCATTTGCCAAACAGCGGGGGATTTTTCTTTGCGCCCCGTGCAAGGTGCTTTATTCAGGTAGAGTAATTGCAGGGTGCCTTTATTTAAGTAAAGCTACATAATGAGTATTCTTATCCGCTCATCGCATATTATAGGACGCTCATCGAGTATTTCATCAAATTTAATGAATACTTCTTAGACTTCCGATAGGCTAATAGATGTATTTATTAGCTGAAATCCTGCACGGTTCCGCAGGGTTTCAACGGTTGGGAGGGATTATGAGGTTTACTCATCCTGTCAACACGCTCAAAAAGCTCGGCTGCGGCCTTGCGTTTGGAGCAGCGGCCATCATGGCCATGCCGACTTCGGCGCTGGCCTGCACCCAGATCTACATGGGCAGCAAGCTCACGGCAGACGGCAACACGTACTACGGCCGTTCCGAGGACTTCGGTCCACGCTATGTCAAGCACTTTGGCATTGAGCCCGCACACAAGGACGGCAACGAGTACACCTCGGTCGAGTCCGGTTTTGAGTACAGGTCCAAGGGCGCAACCTACCGCTACACCTTCGTTCGCGACAACCCCTCGCAGTGGGAAGATCGCTACGACGCATATTCCGAGGCCGGCATTAACGAAAAGGGCGTTTCCTGCTCTGCCACGCTGAGCACCTCCTATAACGAGAAGGCCGAAGAGGCCGATCCCGTCACCGAGGAGACCGGCATCGGCGAGTACAACTACGCCAGCGTCATTCTGGGCGAGAGCGCCACGGCCCGCGAGGGTGTCGAGCTCCTCGGCAGCCTGATCGACGAGCAGGGCGTCTGCTCCAACGACCAGATCATCATCGCCGACAGCACCGAGACCTGGCTGTTCGCCGCGCTTTCCGGCCATCAGTGGATTGCCATGAAGCTCGCCGACGACATCGCCTCGCTCAACCCCAACATCGGCAACCTCACCTATGACGTCGACCTCGACGACACCGAGAACTGCCTCCACTCCGAGGGCATCGAGTCCATGCCTAAGGAGAAAGGCTTTGCCGAGTACACCGACGGCAAGTTCGACGTCGCCAAGACCTACGGCGAGGAGATTAGCGAGGCCGGTATGCACCAGTGGTCGCGCTATGTCCAGGGACGCGATTACTTCATGGCTCCGCTTGCCGAAGGCACCGACTACGAGATCGTCAAGGACGAGGGCGAAGAGGCTCGCGCCACGACCGGTGCCCTGGTCCACGAGATGCAGCCGCTGTTCTTCCAGCCCGGCAAGTCCGACTGGAACACCTTTGAGATGATCCGCAGCTTTGCCACTCGTGGCGAGAATGTCGCCGGCCTCAACGCCAACACCGACGGTGCCTATGCCATCGGCTCCAACCGCAACACCGAGATCCACACCTTCCAGATCCGTCAGGGCATGGACCCCGAGATCGCGACCATCCAGTGGGAGATGCTCTCCAACGCCGAGTTCTCCGTCGCTATTCCCTTCTACTCCGCACTGCTCACCGAGGTCAGCCCCTACTTCAGCGATCAGGATGTCTCCTTCGATCACTGCGAAGAGGAAGACGTCGTGAACAACGAGGAGCCCAAGAACTCCATCAACTACGTTCTCATGGACATCAACACGCTCGCCTATGAGAACCGCGACCACTGCGCTACCGGCGTCCGCGCCTACCTCGACGCCCTGCAGAAGGAGCTCATCGAGCAGAACCTGACCGTCGACGAGGCCATGCAGGCCGCCGAGGACACCGAGGCCCGCACCGCCCTGGCCAACAAGGCCGGCAAGGCTGCCACCAAAAACACCTACCTCAAGTGCAAGGCCATGCTCGAGGAGATGCGTGACTACCTCAAGGAGGAGGATTTCTCCGAGGAGTTCGTCCCGAGCGACTACGATGCCGACAACGACTGCCTGGTCGAGTCCATCACCTACGCCGACGAGGCGCTCTCCGATGAGGACGTAGCCGAGCCCGAGGTCGAGAAGGAAGAGGCCCCCGAGGAGAAGTCCGAGGGCAACAACATGGCCGCCATGGCTGTTGGCGCCGTCGTCATCATCGGTGTCTGCGGCTTCGTGCTCTATCGTCGCAAGAAGGCCTAAGAACCCCACACCTTAAGGCGCGGGCGAGATGGCCAAGGTCGCCCGCCCGCCCCTTCGACCGGTGGGAAACACCGCTGAAATCTTTTCGAAAAAAAGATTTCCTGCAAACACTTTGCTGTGTTATAGTGCAGCGCAACAGCAACAAGGTGCGACCGCGCCACGGCATCACGAAAGGAGCCACTGACATGAAGAACACGATGAAGTCTCTCAACAACTGGTGGTGGCGTGATGCGAATACGATCGGTCGACAGTGAGCCCCTCACGCCTGTTTTTGCGCTCTAGGTGATTGAAAGGCCTCCGGTTTCGACCGGGGGCCTTTTTCTATCTCGAGCCCGATCGCATTCGCATCACGCGCCTCCGCTTTCTCCTCTTGCACTTCCCCTCCGAAAGGATTTTCACCATGTCTCAGAACACCACCGCCGCCCAGCCCCGCACCGTCCAGACCGCCGACCGTGGCAAACTCGACGTCCGTGCCCTCGTCTTGCTCGCCATCCTGCTTGCCGCTGGCTTCATCCTCAACTTCACCGTCGGCAAGGCCATCTCCGGCATCTCGGGCGGCATGATCAGCCCCGAGTTCATCATCTCGGCCTTCTGCCTCACCATCCTGGTCGTGCGCCCCAACATCGGTCAGGCGCTCGTTATCGGCCTGATCTCGGCCGCCGTGATCCAGATCACCACCACCTCGCCGTTCGTTGATTTTGCCGCCGAGGGCATCGCCGCCATGCTCATGGCCGTCATTGTCAACGCTGCTGCCAAGGACGGCCAGGTTAAGCCCGCCGTCGCCATAGTCGCAACCTTCGTGACCACCTTTGTCTCGGGCGCCATCTTCATGGTCATCAAGATGGCCATGCTCGGCGTGGTGGGCGAGCTCGCCGCTGCCATGCTGCCCGTCGTCGCCATGACCGCCGTCTTTAACGCCATCCTGGTCGGCGCTCTCTACCTGCCCATCCAGAAGGCCCTCAAGCTCAACTAACCCGCTCGGCTTTACGAGCCACCCCATCTTGGCGTTCATTCGTCGCTCGCGTACCCAAGTACGCTTCGCTCCTCTTTCGCGCCAACCTGGGGCCCCTCGTAAAGCCGTCTCCGTGCTCCACCATCAAAGACTGTCCCAGACAACTAGCTCTTGGGGACGTTCTTAAACGACTAGTCATGTAAGAACGTCCCCGATGACTATGAAAGGTATCCATGGAAACGATCATCAACGTCGACGATGTCTCGTTCTCCTATGGCACGCAGACCGAGCAGGCGCTCAGCCACATCTCGCTCAGCGTGAACAAGGGAGATTTCATCGGCATCATCGGGCCCTCGGGCGCCGGCAAGTCCACGCTTGCCGCCTGCCTGTCGGGCGCCGTGCCCCACCACTACACCGGCACGTTCTTTGGGTCCGTCATGGTTGACGGCCACGACACCTGCGAGGTCTCGTTGACCGACGTGTCGCAAATCGTCGGCAGCGTGCTGCAGGATATCGACACGCAAATGGTCGCCTCGGTCGTCGAGGACGAGATGTTCTTTGGCCTCGAGAACTTTGGCGTCCCCCATGACCAGATCGAGCAGCGCGTGAGCGAAACGCTCGAGACCGTCGGCATCAGCGACCTGCGCGACCGCGAGATTGCCACCCTCTCGGGCGGACAGAAGCAAAAGGTAGCCATCGCCGCCATTCTCGCTATGCGTCCGCGCGTCTTGGTTCTCGACGAGCCCACCGCGGCACTCGACCCTGCCAGCTCCACGCTGGTCTTCGAGACGCTGCGTGAGGCAAACCGCGCACTTGGAATCACCATCGTCGTCGTTGAGCAAAAGGTCGCCCTGCTCTCGGAGTACTGCAACCGCGTGCTCGTGCTCAACCATGGCGAAATCGCGCTGCAGGGCGAGCCACACGAGGTTTTCGCGCATACCGACGAGCTCCGTGCCATCGGCGTCGACTGCCCTCGCGTCACGCGTATCTTCAATAGCCTCGAGGCCGATGGCCTGGTAAGCGGTACCCCTTGCTTGGATGTCGACGAGGCCGAGCGCCTGATTTCGGGCATCGTCGACCCCGCACACGCGGCCAGCGAAGCCCAGGCGCCCGCCGGCTCCCCGCATGCACCGTCGTTGCGCCCTCATGCCAAGGACGCCGAGCCCGTGCTCACCTTCGATCACGTTGAGTTTGCCTATCCCAATGGCGGCGCCGCCGTCCACGACCTAAGCCTGACGCTCTATCCTGGCGAGCTCGTGGGCATCGTCGGCCAAAACGGTGCCGGCAAGACCACGCTCACCAAGCTGCTCACAGGCCTGCTTAAGCCCGCCTCGGGCAGCGTGCGCGTCACGGGGTTGGATACCGCAGCCGTTCCCACGAGCCGCATTGCCCGCGAGGTCGCAACGCTCTTCCAAAACCCCGACCGCCAGATCTGCAAGGATACCGTACTCGACGAGGTCGCTTTTGGCCTGGAGCTTGCCGGCATCGACCGTGCCGAGGCTCTGCGCCGTGCTCAACTTGTTATCGACCGCTTTGGCCTGCCTGCCGATGAGGCACCTTTCTCACTTTCGCGCGGCCAGCGACAAATGGTGGCGCTTGCCTCCGTCGTAGTGGTTGAGCCCAAGATCGTCGTGCTCGACGAGCCCACGAGCGGCCTTGATTACCGCGAGTGCATGACCGTCATGGAAACGGTGCGCACCATGGCCGAGCGCGGCTGCGCCGTGATTATGGTCTGCCACGATATGGAAGTCGTCTCGGATTTTGCCGAGCGCATTGTGGTAATGGCCGACGGTCGCATCCTCGACCGCGGCCGCACGCACGAGCTATTCTCGAACATCGATCTCATGCAGCGTGCCTATGTTGAGCCGCCCCAGGTTATTGAACTCTCGCGCCGTCTGGCATCTTCCGTCTCGCCCGCTTTTGCGCAGGTGAGCGAGGTCAGCGATGTCGTTCGCATTACCAAGGAGATGGTCCGCCGTGGTTAACGTCATCGACTACATGCCAGGCGATACGCTACTGCATCGCCTGAACCCCGTCGTCAAATTGGGCCTCGCCGCCGCCATCATCGTCGGCATCTTCTTGTCCGACACCTACGTGGCGCTGCTGGGCTTTTTGGCACTCACCCTTGCGCTGGGTGCCTATGCCGGCGTCGTCGACCGTCTGTTCTCGTTGCTCAAGTTGCTGATTCCGCTCGCGCTTATCATGCTGGTGCTCCAGCTAGCCTTTATGCGCGATGGCAACGTGGTGTGGGGCTTTATCACCGACACGGGCCTCATCACGGGATCGAAGGCCTGCCTGCGCCTGCTGGGCGTGGCGTTACCACTCATCCTCATGCTCATGGTGACCAAGCTCAACGACCTTGCCAACGCCTGCGTCGAGGTGCTGCACGTGCCGTATCGCTATGCCTTCACCTTTACCACGGCGCTACGCTTTGTGCCGGTGTTTGGTCAGGAGATGAACGCCATCATGGAAGCGCAGACCGCACGCGGCGTCGAGTACGACACCAAGAACCCCATCAAGAAGCTTAAGCTCATGCTGCCACTGTGCGTGCCACTGCTCATCTCGAGCGTGGGCAAGACCGATGCCACAGCCTTGGCGGCAGAACAGCGCGGCTTCTATCTGCGTACACGCGCCAGCTCGTACAAGCGCTACCCCATCAAGGGCCTGGACATCGCCGTGCTCATCGTCAGCATCGCCCTCATCGCCATCGGCTTCCTGTTCTAGTTCGCCACCGGCAGCAACCGCCCAACGCAAAAGGCCTCGGCTCGCACCAAACGAGCCGAGGCCTTTACTGTTTCACCAGATAAAACCTACCAAAATTAACCTGTCCTTTTTGACAGGTCGGAAGCTAGAGGCGGTAGGGGGCGCCGCTGCGGATGATGGATTCGCGCACCAGGACATCCATGGCATCGAGGGTGATCTCGGGCATCTCTCGATACTTCTGCAGCACCGATAGCTCGGTGCAGGCCAGAATGACACGGTCGCAGCCGCTACGGGCGAACTCCCACATCACGCGGTCGAACTTATCCATATCGGGCTCACGTCCGGCTTTCACATCATCGTAGATAAGCGACATCACATCGTTCTGGCGTTTCTCGCTGGGATAGACGACCTCAACACCCGCAGCCTCGCATTCGCGGCCGTAGACGCCCGCGCCCACGGTTCCGTCGGTGCCCATGACGCCAATCTTGTGCACCGGCTCGGCCGGCATACTCAGGTTGGGGTCGAACTCGCACTCCCCCATCACCGCACCCGCAAGGGCATAGCGCACCGACTCACGCGGCATGTGAATAATCGGCACCTTCGTAAACGACTGGATCTGGTCGTAGAAGTAGTGAGACGTGTTGCAGGGAATGGCAATGTGCGCACAGCCCAGCGACTCGAGTGCCTGGGCACACTCTTTCATGGTCGCCAGCAGCTTGGCATGCTCGCCGGTCTTAATGGCAAGCGTGCGGTCGGGCATGGTCGACTTGGAGAGCACCACCATGTCGATATGTTCCTGATCGCAGGCAGCAGCCGTATGGCGCACCACCTGGTCGTAGTAATACGACGTGGCCTCGGCGCCCATGCCGCCGATAACTCCCAGCTTTTCCATCGCCGCCTCCTTGGTGACGCTTCCGCAATTGCGCGTATCATACCCGCGCCCGCCCGATGTAAACCGGACGGGCGCCGCACTCATCTACTTGTAATACGTCTTGAACAGCTTAAAGTGACGCAGCTTGGTGTGCCACATGCGCAGCCAGCGGTTAAAGACAAAGTCGCCCTTCATAAACGAAGGGTCGGCGCCCTTGCCTTCCTTGTCCAGGCGATGCACCTTAGCGCGCAGCTCGGGATCCTTGACGTACTTGTCGACAACGCCCATGGGAACGACCATCCACAGCGCCTCGTCCTGCGCCGTCACAAACTCCGGCTCAAACGGGCGGTTGAACACATACTCGTCCACCACATACTTGGCAACGTTAAAGCCGCTGTTAGTGACGTAGTAGTTGCTGCGACCTTGGCGCGTGTTGAAATCGAAGAACTTAAACGAGCCGTCGCGTTCGTCGTACTTAACGTCAAAGTTGGAATAACCCACAAAGTGAAGGTCCTCGAGCAACTTGCGCACGCCGCCCACGAGCTCGTCATTGGGCTCGGTGATGATACAGGCGTGGTTGCCGACACCGTGAGGCTGATGCTCCTCGAGCAGCACGTGACCCAGGCACATCATGCGCACCTTGCCGTTGCGGTCGGAATAACTGGTGAGCACGCGCATGTACTCGTCGTTGCCGGGCACGCGATCCTGCAAGATCAGGTCGTCGGTGTAGCCGCTGGCATACGAGTCGCGAATGACCTGTTCCAGCTCGGCACGGTCGGCAATCTCATAGGCCTTTTTCTGGCCCTCGAACTCGTGCTGCCACCACATGATGCCGTCAGAAGGCTTCAGAATCATCGGGTAGGGAAAATCGATCTGGTCGAGCACTTCGGCAGGTGCCTCGCCTTGGTCGTTCAGCATCGCCATGGTGAAGGTAAAGGTATGCGGATAGGGCACGCCGTGCTTCTCGCACAGCTCGTAGAAGATCTCCTTCTTCTGACACTGCTCAAGCATGCTATAGGGAGCGTAAGGCGCGACGATGTTATCCGCCAACTCATGGGCATCCTTGGCCTGAGCCACGAGGGCAACATAGTTATCGCCACAGCCCACAAGGACAATCGTCTTATCGGCATGCGCTTGGGCAATGCCGTTGACGGTCCTGAGCATCACGGGCATGGTATCGATATCCACGTTGGGCGTGTAGTCGATAATCTGGCTGCGGTACGCGGGACCCGTCTGGTACTTGCCAAAGACCAGGCTCTTGACCTGGTACTCCTCGTAGAAGGCGCGCGCCACCGAATAGGCGTTGATGTCGCCACCGAGCAGCACGGGAATGAACTCGCGCTCTGTAAACTGCAATGCCATGGAAACTTCCTATCACGAACTGCCCACACAACGGGCGGTCTTTGCGCAACTGATTTATTCTAGCGTGCCAAACCGCCGGCGCCCAAAGCTCCACCGTATCTATGGCAATCAGCGCAATTATCCAGCATGAAATCCGCCCTCGCCGTGATGGGACCCTGTAGTTGCAAAACCCCACATGAGGCGACTTTTGATAAACAAAAACCCTCTCGACAGGGTTCCGTAACGTTAAAGTTGAACTCTATGGTTTCTCAACAATTCATCATAACTGCAGGTCAAAGCCAAAGCCTCAAGTTCAACTTGACCCTTTGGAACCTTTAAGGTTCAAGTTGAGGTCGAAAGCAGTAGTAGAATACCGTTCGAACCATAACCTACGATTGATTGCAGAGGGACTGGATGCAGCATTCGAATCATCGCGCCGCAGCGCTCATTGCGTCGAAGCCGGCTCGTATCATCACGAGCGCCGCGCTCGCCGTTGCGCTGACGGCCACGCCGATGCTCTCCCCCGTTGCGGCGTATGCCGCCTCGCAGGCAACGCAGGACCAGCTTTCCGCAGCCCAGCAGAAGATCGAAGCCGCCACGAGCGCCTACAACGACGCCCGTACCAAACTCGATGACCTGCAAAAGCAGATTGACTCCAATGAGGCAAGCATCGAGGAAATCGAGGCTAAGCTTCCCGAGCAGCAGGCCAAGGCAAGCTCCGCCATGCGCGATCTGTACAAGTATCAGAAGGGCACCAACCCCATCGTGAGCTTCCTGGTCAACGCGCAGAGCCTGGGTGAGTTCATCACGACCTGCAAATACACCAACCAGATCACGAGCTCGAGCGTCGACGAGATCGAACAGCTCAATAACATGCAAACCGAACTCGAGCAGAACAAGGTTGAGCTCCAGCAGGCCAAGTCTCAGCTTGAGGCAGAGCAGAAAAACGCCGAGGATGCGTTGGCTCAGGCCCAGCAGCTCCGCAGCGAGGCACAGGCAAAAGCCGAGCAGGAAAATGCCGCCGAGCTTGCCAAGCTTGAGGCCGATAAGGCCGCTGCCGCCGAGAAGCTCTCGGGCGAGGGCGTAAGCGGCAGCAATTCCAGCAGCCAGGCCACCAACACCAACACCACCATCGACACCACGGTGAACAACGCCAATACCGGTAGCTCCGATTACGATTCGTTCATTAATGAGTGGACGAGCCGCATCGACAATTATCTCGCCGGCTCCCCCATGGCAGGCCAGGGCTATAACTTTGCCGTCGCCGCTTGGAATACCGGTGTCGACCCCCGTTGGTCCCCCGCCATCGCCTGCATCGAGAGCACCAAGGGTGCTTATTGCGCCAATTCTTACAACGCCTGGGGCTGGAGTGCCCGTGGCGGCGGTTGGCGCAGCTTTGGCAGCTGGAGCGAGGGCATCTCCGCTCACGTTGCCTATCTGGGCGCCAACTACGGCTCCACCCTTACCCCGGCAGCGGCCAAAAAGTACTGCCCGCCCACATGGCAGGACTGGTACAACAAAGTCGCCGCTCAGATGAACCGCATCTAAGCGCAACTGCAAAGGGCCCCAATGGGGCCCTTTTCTTTTAGGTAGCGGAGGTATCGACGACGCCGGTCGCATTGGCAACCGCGACTATGACGATCATGCATAGGAGCAGCACACCCAATGCCTTGAGCCAGAGTTTCGCGAGTTTCTTGCCGCGATAGCTGTCGAGCAGTGCGAATCGCCAACGAAGACGGCGCTTATCGAGCAGCGCAAAATGCATAAGCACCATAAGGCCATCGACAAAGAAAAAATACTCGATTATGAGAAACCACGTCGGGTAGCTTTGGTTTGCTCCCGTGGGGTGAAAGACGGCAAAGTGACTTCCGGCAAAGAACACAAGCAGCGAGAAGCAGACGAGCGTATTCCAAATGCGCCCCAGAGACTCCGGAACGCGAGAGAGCAGACCGCATGCAGCGGAGGCGGCAGGCCTAGGAAGCCCTGCGGGGTTCTGGAGCCCTTGGGGCGTCAGCTCCGTCTCCGATGCCGGATTACGGACAGGCGCAGGCGCAGGGGGCCGCACGGGGCGACTCAGGTCGTATGCCGCGCGCGTCGCCCGTCCCAATGCCTCCGCACTCGCAAAACGCTTGGCCGGGTCGAGCGCCATCGACATGCAGACGGCATCGGCAAGTGGAGTGGGAATGCCACGCGCCTCGCATTGCTCGCGCATGTCGAGCCCTGGTTTAGGGTCGACTCCCGTCAAGCAGAAGAACAACAGGGCGCCAAGTGCGTAGACGTCGCTGCGCACGCTCGTCTGCCCAAACCCATACTGCTCGGGTGGCGCATAGGGTCGCGTGCCGAACTTGACGGTGTCGGCATCGGCGCCAGCGCGCCACACGCGCGCGATCCCCAAGTCAATAATCACCAGCGACGAAAAGGTCATACCGACCTCAGCCGAATACCTCACGCCCGACACGATAATATTCGAGGGCTTCAGGTCGCGGTGAATCACCGGTGCAGCAATCTCCCCCGCCGCCGCGAAGCCGGCATGGAGCTCGGCGGCTGCATCGCAAAGGGCGCCAAACAGTTCGCAAGCATAATCGGGCGTCGCTCCCAAACGCCCCACCAGGGCCTCGAGTGTCTCGCCTTCGATATATTCCATGACCACGCAAAGCTCGTCGCCCACGCGGCGGCAATCGTCAATCCGAGGCAAGTGCTCATACCGTCGCCCGGCGCGCTGGGCAGCAAACAAGCGCTCATACGCCCCGCCAATCTGGGCCGACGCGTCGATGCGCTTGCGAACAAAGGGGCCGAGCGAACCACCGCCGGTTCCTTCAAAGTACACGAGCTCGGTTGTTTCAACGGACGAGCGCTTAAGCACACGCTCCACGCGATAGCTGTCGTCGCGATCGAGCGACGCCAGATGTTCGGCAAGTGCTGCGGTCAGCTCGTCATCGGAATATGTTGGGGTCTGAGTATCCATAGCCTCCATCATAGCGCAGGGCGCAGACACCCCATGGCATCCGCGCCCCGTTCGCTTGCATCGTTGTTCGGCAGCCCCGCCGGCTCAGATATCAGTCGCTAACTCACCGTCTCCTCGCCAAAGCGATACAGCTCCTCGTTGACCTTTTGGAGGCTGCACCCGCGATCGATGCAAAAGATGATAATCGCATCACGGCGATCCTTGCAGTTAAGGACGCTTACCCCGGCAGCCGTCAGTGCACGGTTGGCCTCTTTGAGCGTCAGCGCCATCGCAAAGGCAATCTGCAGCACCTTATTGCGACTCGGGTGACGCGCACCGGTAAAGATCTGATAGCCAAAGGTCTCATTGAGATCGGCCATACGAACCACGCGCGAGCGCTCCAAGCCCTTTTCCTGCAGCAGCTGCTTCAGGTAGTCCGAAAGCGACGGAGCGGCAAAGTCGTGCTCCCTGATATAGCCATCGATGTTCGGCGCATCGAGAAGCTCATTGAGCAACTCCTCGGTCAGCTTTTTATCGGGCATACGACTTCACCTCCCCCAGTGCATGCAACATGCTAGAAACCGCTTACGTCCGAACGCTCCCAGCTAGCAACCTGGTCGGGAGACACCGTACCCAGCGCCTCGAACTTCCAGGAGCCGCCCGCCTTCAGATGATTGGTGTTTGCAAGAGCCGTTCCAACCTGGTTGCCATCGGCATCATACAGAACATACTCAATCTGAATGTAGCTCTTTTCCTTGTCCGTGTTATTGGTCAGCGTGCCCGTGATCTTATAGGCAAACTGACTGGAGGTGTCTTCAGCCTCGTCAGCAATGATATACGGTTCTTGCGGTTCTTTTTGCTCCTCAGCCCGCTGTGTCGCCTCGGCAGGTTTTGCCGAATCGCTCGCAGACGAATCGGTTGAATTACCACCCATAGAACCCACGGCACCGACGATAACCAGCACCACGATGACGCCTAGGATAATCTTGCCGATCGGCTTCTTTCCCTTTTTTGCCATTATTCATCCTTCCTACGATCCGGCTACCGTGCCGGCACACAGCACATCGTAGGAAGGATTGAACTTGAATTCATTAGCTGAGAGCTAAGGTTGCGGTAAACGGCCAATGCAGCTATCCAGACGCCGAGCAAACACACTTTGCGCGACCGTCTGCTGGCAGCGCATCAACCCACCGTGACGGATTTCCCGGTAAAGGCACTGATCATCAACAGGGCAAAGAACACCAGGTAGCTGATGCTCAATAGGTAGGCGACGACTAAAAAGATGGTCCATCCAACATTGGTCTTACCGTCGGCGCGGCGCTGCCCGCGACTGCGATAAAGCCAAATCGTCACGTCGATGGCAGTGATAAACAGTACGAGTGCCGCCGCAGCCAGCCCAGCAAGCACAAACATCACGCCAATGCTCACAGCGATGACCGGAAGCAGCAGCAAACCGCACCCGCACCCACCCGGACTATACACGGCAGTCTGTCGGCGCTTCATCGTCACTCCAAGTTAAGCAATCGTTTGTAGGCATCGAGGCCTTTGAGTAGGATTTCCTCGTCGAAGAGCATGGTATCGGTATGCAGAGCGCTCGTGGCATAGGCGGGGCAGTCATCCGAATCGCTCGGGTTTTCTTGTCCCTCTGGCACGCCCGTGCCCAGCAAGAAGAACACGCCCGGCAGATGGCGCTGATAGAAAGCAAAGTCCTCGGCAATTAGCAGCGGCTCGTCCACAAGTTGCAGCTCGGACAAGGCAGGCGCAATGTGGGCGAACAGCTCGGGGTCGTTATCGACTGGCGGATAGCCCTCGGCAAAATCGAGGTCATATGTACAGCCCGTTGCGGTGCACGCCTCGTCAAGCACGCGGCGCACGCCCTCGCGCGCGCGGTCGAACATGTCGTCCGTAAACACACGTAGGCTGCCGGCAACATGGGCCTCCCCCGCCACCGCATTGCAGACGGTGCCTGCCTGCAGCAGGCCGAACTTGCCAATGCAGGGCTCATCGGCACCCAGCTCATCCATCAGTTCGCGCTCGGCAACCAAGAACTTGGCAGCCGCCAGCGCCGTATCGTGCGACTCCTCGACCGGAACGCCATAGGTCTTAGCGATATGGATGCTCGTCCCGTGAATATGAATGTGTGTCTCGCTTGAGCGCGCCAGCAGCGGACCGGAGCAGCTCGCCAACGTGCCGGCGGGCAGATCGGGCCACACGTGGAAGCCGAAGATGCGATCCGCCCCGTAACGCTCGAACGCGCCGCTCTCGCACACCGTCTTGGCACCACCGGTCGTTTCCTCGGCCGGCTGAAACACAAAGAGCACATTGCGCTTAATGGCGCCCGGCTGCTCGCGAATTGTACGGTCAACATACGTCGCGGCGGCAAGTGCCATGGCCATGTGTCCATCGTGGCCGCAAGCATGCATCTTGCCGGGATGGGTCGAAGCGAACGCTGCCCCCGTTGTCTCGGCAATGGGCAGCGCATCCATATCGGCGCGAATCGCCGTGGCATGCGCGGCACCAACGCCAGCGTCGAAGAAAGCGCAGACGCAGCTGGGGCACGGATGGGTCACCTCGCAAGCGAGCGGCGCCAACACGCCCTCGATATAGGCGATCGTCTGCGGAAGATCGAAATCGAGCTCTGGAATGCGATGGAGATCGCGGCGATAGCGACGGAGTTCTTGGAGCTCGGTCATAGAGGATCCCTTCGTGAGGCACATCTGTTGCAACTTATTGTGATACAGGATTGTGGTGCACATGTTTCCAGCATATCCCTGCATTTTTTAAACGTTATATACGAATACTCTTGTTTGGTAAAGTGCAACGTGATAGGGTCTTTACCACTTGATAGAGGCGCGGGCACGAAGAGCCGCGGGCGAGCCGGCAGGCTTTGACCCCGTGGGGAGGCGAAACCCGCCGAACTGGGTTTTTCGGGCACGAACAACCTGGTGGGCCTGTGGGAAACACCCGCAGGACTGTCTGCAGCAATGCGGGAGCGCTATCCGGACATTGGGTCCACGCTATGCGGATTCGATGCGCAGATGGCGCCGTCTGGATAGCGAGGTTTACGGGACATGGCATTGACCCCCAACGAGGCATATGTGGCCAAGCAGCCGTTTGTGGACAAGGAAACACTCGAGCATATCGTCGAGCAGTTCCCCACGCCGTTTCATCTATACGACGAGGCGGGCATCCGCCGCAACATGCAAGAAGTGCGCGACGCCTTTGCATGGAACCCGGGCTTTAAGGAATACTTTGCCGTCAAGGCCAACCCCAACCCGGCGCTCATCTCCATTCTCAACGAATACGGCTGCGGCTGCGATTGCTCGAGCTATACCGAGCTTATGATCGCCCGCTCGCTGGGTATCACGGGACACGACATCATGTTCTCGTCCAACGACACGCCGGCTGCCGACTTTGAGCTCGCCGACAAGCTGGGCGCCATCGTCAACTTTGATGACATCAGCCACATTGAGTTCTTTGAGCGTGTTGCGGGGCCCATCCCCAAGACGGTCAGCTGCCGCTTTAATCCAGGCGGCCTGTTCCAGCTCTCCAACGGCATCATGGACAACCCGGGCGACTCCAAATATGGCATGACCACCGAGCAGCTCTTCGAGGCCTTCCGTATGCTTAAGGCCAAGGGCGCCGAGTGCTTTGGTATCCACGCATTCCTTGCCAGCAACACCGTCACCAACGACTACTACCCCAAGCTCGCGCGCATCCTCTTTGGGCTTGCCGTGCGCCTGGAGCGCGAGACCGGCGCACACGTCGCCTTCATCAATCTGTCCGGCGGCGTCGGTATCCCCTACCTGCCCGAGCAGCAGGCCAACGACATCCACGCCATCGGTGAAGGGGTACACACGGCCTACGACGAGATCCTGGTTCCCGCCGGCATGGGCGATGTGGCGATCTGTACCGAGATGGGCCGCTTTATGATGGGCCCCTATGGGTGCCTGGTCACCAAGGCCATCCACGAGAAGCAAATCTACAAGGACTATATCGGTGTCGACGCAAGCGCCGTCGACCTGATTCGCCCTGCCATGTATGGCGCCTACCACCACATTACGGTGATGGGCCAGCCGGGTGGCTCCGACAAGACCGCGGCGCCTGTCACAAACACGTACGACATTACGGGCAATCTGTGCGAGAACAACGACAAGTTCGCCATCGACCGCGAGCTACCGCGGATCGACATGGGTGATGTGCTCGTGATTCACGATACCGGCGCACATGGTTACTCCATGGGCTACAACTACAACGGACGGTTACGCTCCGCCGAGGTGCTGCTGCGCCCCGACGGCTCGGCCGACCTCATCCGCCGCGCCGAGCGCCCGGGCGATTATTTTGCCACACTCGACGTGCTGCCGTGCGGCCGTGAGCTGCTGGCCAAATCGCGCGCCGAAAGTGCCCGCCGCCGCGCTCAGGACGAGCGCCTGGCCGTCGCCGCTCAGTGGAACAAACGCATCCAGATCGCGGAAGCGAAGGAGAAGAACATGGACATCCGCAATCTCGAGGGTTCAATCGTCGCCCTTGTCACGCCGTTTAAAAAGGACGGCAGTGTCGACTTTGACGCGCTCGAGCGCCTTATCGATTTCCACCTGCAAAACGGTACCGACGCCATCCTCACCCTGGGCACCACCGGCGAGAGCGCCACGATGACCGACGACGAGGACAACTCCGTTGTCGCCGCAGTGGTCAAGCAGGTTGCGGGACGCGTCCCCGTCATTGCCGGCTCGGGCTCCAACTCCACACAGACCATGCTCACCAAGTCGCTCACCTATCAGGGACTGGGCGCCGACGGTCTGCTGCTCATTACCCCCTACTACAACAAGTCCAACGAAGAGGGCATCTACCAGCACTTTAAGACCGTGGCCGACGCCGTGGACATCCCCTGCATCCTGTACAACATCCCCGGCCGCTGCGGCTGCGGCATCAGCGAGCGCAACGTAGAGCGCTTGGCCGCGCACCCCAACATCATGGGCATTAAGGAAGCCTCGGGCAACGTCGCCTACGCGGCCAAGATCGCCCACCTGCTGTCCGATGACTTCCGCATGTACTCGGGCGAGGACGCCCTCACCGTACCGCTCATGAGCCTGGGCGCCTCGGGCACCATCAGTGTGTGGGCAGACGTTCAGCCGCAGCTCGTGCATGACATGTGTCGCGCCTATCTGGACGGCGACGTGGAGCGCGCCCGCGATATCCAGATTGCCGGCCAGCCGCTCATCAACGCCCTCTTTAGCGAGGTCAACCCCATCCCCGTCAAGGAAGCGCTCGCTCAGATGGGTATGATCGAAGCCAACTACCGCATGCCGCTATGCCCCATGGCAGACGACACGCGCGCTGCACTTACCGATGCTCTGAAGGGAGCTGGTCTGCTTGATTAAGACCGTCATTATGGGAACGGGCCGCATGGGCTCGCTGATCCGCACTACCGCCGAGGGCATTGTCAACGCCGCTGGAGAGCCCGTTTTTGACATCGTCGCCCAGATCGGCTTCGACTTGTCCGAGCTCGAGAGCGCACCGACGACCGACGTCATCATCGACTTCTCGAACGTCGTGACCTTCGATGCCGTTGTCGCCTATGTCGAGCGCACGGGCGCGGCGTTGGTCTCGGGCACCACAGGCTACACCCCCGAGCAGATGGACCGCCTGCGCGAGCTGGGCCAGAATGCCCGCGTCATGCACTCGGGCAACTACTCTATCGGCATCGCCGCCCTGCGTCACCTAGTGGCCCAGGCCACACGCGAGCTGCCCGGCTTTGACTGTGAAATCGTCGAGACGCACCATAACCAAAAGGTCGACGCCCCCAGCGGCACTGCCGAGTTGTTGCTCGACGCCGTCGTCGAAGCTAAACCCGAGGCAGGCTACCACCCCGTCTATGGCCGCGAGGGCATGTGCGGCGCGCGTAATCCCAAGGAGATCGGCATGCACTCGCTGCGCGGTGGCACTGTCGCCGGCGTGCACGAAGTGAGTTTCTTTGGCCAAGACGAGGAAGTCACACTCACCCACCGCGCCACGAGCCGTCAGATCTTTGTCAACGGCGCCCTGGCAGCCGCGCAGAAGCTCGTCACCCGCGAACCCGGCTTCTATACGTTCGACCAGGTCATGTTTGCCTAACCAGGTATCAACCGAATCCACCCAAAGGAGAGATAGCAAATGAGCAACGCAGCCGAGATGGATGCACAGGAGATTATCAACTACATCGCCACCGCGCCCAAGAAAACGCCCGTCAAGCTGTACGTGCGCGAGAAGCCGGGCATGAAGGTCCAGTGGGGCAATGCGCACGTCTACGGCGGTCGTCGTGGCAAGACCGTCTTTGGTGACTGGGATGAGCTCAAGGCGATCCTCGACGCCAACGCCGGCTCCATCGACTACTACGACGTAGAGAACGACTGCCGCAACTCCGCCGTGCCCATGCTCGACCTCAAGGGCATCAACGCCCGCATCGAGCCGGGCGCGATCATCCGCGACCGCGTCGAGATCGGCGATCGCGCCGTCATCATGATGGGCGCCATCATCAACATCGGCTCCGTCATTGGTGAGGGTTCCATGATCGATATGGGCGCCGTGCTGGGCGGCCGCGCCACCGTGGGCAATAACTGCCACATCGGCGCTGGAACCGTGTTGGCAGGCGTCGTGGAGCCCGCCAGCGCCACGCCCGTCATCATCGAGGACGATGTCATGATCGGCGCAAACGCCGTGGTCCTGGAAGGCGTGCGCGTGGGCAAGGGCGCTGTTGTCGCCGCCGGCGCCGTGTGCGTCGAGGACGTCCCCGCCGGCGCCGTCGTGGCCGGTGTCCCCGCCCGCGTCATCAAGATGCGCGACGAGAAGACCGACAGCAAGACCGGCCTCGAGGAAGGCCTGCGCCAGCTGTAGGGTTACGCGGTTTTACCAAACCGCACAACGGCTCGACGCTACACCTTTGGTTCCGTCGTTCTAACGAACGACGGACCGGCCGACGCTACAAACGCCCCAGAGCGGCAATCTGACGTTCAATCGTCGGGCATGACCAGGAGGTCAATGCCCTCCTCTTTCACGTCACCTTGCTCGCTCTGGGGCGTTTTCGCTGACTTATGCTCAACCGGCGACGTAATTCAGCCCCAAGCAAAAAAGGCCGAAGTCCCGAAGGGTTTCGACCTTTGTTTTTCTGCAGTGTCCAAGCGCAACTTATCGATTCTCGATGCTGCCGATGTTTTTGAGCTCGATGGAGATGAGGCCGTTGGGTTCGTTGACGAACTCGATGTACTCGGAGTTCGAGCCCATCTCGGCCGGAAAGCTGATCTCGATGCCCGTATCGGTACGAATCTTGTGGTTGCGCACGGCCGCACGCTCGACCTGCTTGCGCTCCACGGGCACACGCTCGGGCACCTTCTCTTCGGTCAGCGCCGCACGCACGCTCTCCTTGATGACCGGCTCGTCCTCAAAGACCTCATCGACGATATCCCAGGGCGGCAGTTCCTCATCGTCCTCAACCTTCTCGGCAACGGCAGCCTTAACCTTAGCGAGCGCTACGGCTGTATTGGCACCGTGCTCCTCGGCGACTTCCTCGACCACGCGCGTCACGGTGTCGATGACCTCCTTGCCCGACACGCCCGTATCGCACTGCAGCAGACCGTCGGGAATGAGCATACGGTCTTCGCCGGCAATCTTGCGCTTCTTGTCCACATAGCCGATCTCCATGGTGCTCGCGCGCACGATGGCATAGCTTGGCACCTTTTGGGAAGGATTCGGCAGAATAGCATAGTGGCGCGCGATGTCGTTGCGTACCTCGCCCTCCTCGCGGCCCACCTCGTGCATAAAGGCCTGTTTGGAGCCCAGCAGCATCACGGCAAACCAGCGGGCATCCTCGTCGTCGTCAAAGTCGGCCACGAGCACATCGGTGGACTCGGCTTTTTCGGCCTTGGTAAGCTCGGAGGAAATGAACTCCGCAATCTGCTGCGACAGGTCTACGAACTCGCGCTCGCCAAAGAAATAGCCCTTGAGCTCGCCGCCAAACGCAGAGTTCTCGGCAAACGTGGCGCGCTTATTGTCGGCCGAGGTTCGTGCGCGGCGCAGATGCGTGGTCACAAAGTTGCGCACGGTACGGCTCTCGATATCGAGCTCGCGCTGGCTCATGACGTTGACGGCAGAGTCAAAGTCCAGGATATGCAGAATCGCGTGATTGATTTTCATATACGGCATTCCGTTCTAGATCGATTTCGGCACGAACCAGTATAGCGGTCGAGCCCGCCCCAGGCGCATCGAAGCTTGGTGCATCGGGGACAGGTTGCTTTGCACCAATGGTTAGCGCAGGAGCTCGGACTGCCAAGCCTCGAGCTGTTCTGCCAAACTCTTGCCGGCAGCGGGCATGTCGATCTGGGGTCGTTTGGGCAGCAGTGCGCATTTAAGGATTGCCACGATGGTCTGCGAGACAAAGCGTCGCGTATCCTCGTCAAAGCCTTGCGCAGCCTGGAGCATCACGGGCAGGCTCTCGCGCAGATTCCCGGCGATATCCGCAAACCGCTCAGCACCCGTAGCCTCAAACACGGAGAACAACGCATCTACAAAACGCTCGCGCTCGCTAGGTGACACTGCAAGCAGCATCTCGCGAATGGAGCCATCAACGTATCGAGCACCGGCGGACAGGCGCTCACAGTACACGAAGTCGCGATCATCAACCACCCAGCTAAAGGGATTATGCTGCAGCAGGCTGAACTCGGTGCTCTCAACGATGGCGTAGTCCTCCTGTGTCTCGAACATCATGCCAAAGATCGACGACCGAGGTAGCGTCTTGTCGATTCGACCGGAAAGATCGGCAAAGGCGTTGCCGTTCAGAAACTCCTCGACAAAGCCCGGACCATCATGGGAATACACCCGTTCGATTCGCTCACGGGCGACATCGGAGCACATCGCCGCACCGTACACCGCAAGGTTTCCACCCTTGGAATGACCTCCGCACAAAAGCGGCCCGTCAATCGCATCCGCCGCCTCGTCCACATAGCGCGCCGCAGATTCCTGGGAGGGCACGGGACACCGGAACGCCATGTTGAAGTCCTCTTTCCAGCCCACAATCGTGCTGTCGGTCCCCCGGAAGGAAAGATAGCTAAACCCCGCCGGAAACCGGAACGCCATGGCTGCAAACTGCTCTGTCGCCACCACATCGCTCACGGCACGATAGCCGCAAACGTGCACGCCACGGTAGCGAGGGCTTGCTGCCACGGCCTCCAACAGGGCACGGCTCCCCTCCGGATCCCACAGGTCGCCAATCATGTCTTGGTAGCACTCGGCGCGCAGCAGCTCGCGTACGTCTAGGCCCTGCCAGTTCGTCAGCTCCGCCATATCACCCGGCAAACGCAAATAGGACAACCACGCAAAGACCAGGCTATCCACCGCGCAGAACGGCCGTTCCTCAAACGGATCAAACGCCGTCTGGGCATAGGTCAAAAAATTAGGCGAATCCGACATGGCCCTCCCATCAACTATGGTGCATTGGGGTGGTGCAAAGTAACCTGACCCCCTCGCACCAAAAAGGCGCCCGGACCGTGTGGCCCGGACGCCTTTCATTGTAGCCTGCTGCCCAAAAGAGCTCGATTTAGCAGGAGAAGTCGACGCTGTCGATGATGTCCTTGAGGGCCTTGGCGGAGGCGGTAAGCTCATGCTGCTCGTCATCGTTCAGCGGCACGGGAACGCGGCAGACAACGCCGTCGCGGCCAACGACGGTCGGCATGGAGATGGCAAGATCGGACAGGCCATACTCGCCCACCATGAGCGAGGAGACGGGCAGAACGGTCTGCTCGTCGCGCATGACGGCAGTGCAGATGCGCTTGACGGCCATGGCGACACCGTAGTAAGTGGCGTGCTTCTTCTCAATGATGGCGTAAGCGGAGTTCTTGACGTCCTCGGCGATGCGCTTCTCGGCAGCCTCATGCTCCAGATGGCCGTGAAGCTCGCAGAAGGTGTTCAGCGGCACGCCGGCAACCTGAGCGCTGGACCAAGCGACAAACTCGGAATCGCCGTGCTCGCCCATGACGTAGGCCTGGACATCGCGCGGGTCAACCTCGACGTGGGCGCCGAGCATCTGCTGCAGACGGCCGGTGTCGAGTACAGTGCCCGAACCGATGACATGGCCCTCGGGCAGGCCGGACATCTTGATGGCGGCGTAGGTCAGAACATCGACCGGGTTGGAGACGATGAGCAGGATGCCGTCGAAGCCGGACTTCTTAATCTCGGGAATAATGGACTTAAAGATGCTGACGTTCTTGTTGACCAGGTCCAGGCGGGTCTCACCGGGCTTCTGGGCAGCGCCAGCGGTGACGACGATCATGGCAGCGTCGGCGACATCGGAATAATCGCCGGCGTAGATCTTCATCGGCTCGGCAAACGTCATGCCGTGCGCGATATCCAGGGCCTCACCCTCGGCGCGGTTCTTGTCCACGTCGATGAGGACCATCTCGGAGAACAGACCACTCTGCATCAACGCAAACGCCGAAGACGAGCCGACGAAACCGCAGCCGACAATAGCGACCTTCTTCTCGTTAACCATTAGAAACTCCCATCTCTCTCCACAAACAAGCCGCCCGGGAACGACCCGAGCGGCTTGCCGTAATCCCAATACATCCAATCGGGACTTTGATTATGCTCCTATTCGCAGCCAAATATCGACCGTTTACCGAAATTATTTGCAGGATTCGTAAAATAACTGCACGAAATCGGTTTCGAGCTATTGACGCGCCGAAATAGCTTTCTAAAACAGGCCCGCCGCGCGAATGGCTTCGACAGCCAAAGCGATCTGATCGGGCGGCAGGACCAGCGCCATGCGCACGTGCCCCTCGCCCGAAGGACCAAAGCTCGCACCCGGCGTCACCACAACGCCGGCCTTCTCCATGAGCTCCTCGCAAAACGCCATGGAATCGGTGCGACCACCGGGAAGCTTGGCCCACACAAACATGGAGCCATGCGCGTTGGGACGCTCCCAGCCCAAGCCCTCAAGACCGTCGCACAGGGCATCGCGGCGCTCCTGGTACTTCAGACGCTGCGCCTCGACCTCATCGCGAGGACCGTTGAGGCACGCGATGGCAGCCTTCTGGATCGGGAAGAACATACCGAAGTCGATCTGGCCGCGCAGCTTGGCAAAAGCCGAGACCACATCCTCGCGACCGACCAAAAAGCCGATGCGCGCGCCGGTGACGTTAAACGACTTAGAGAGCGAAAAGAACTCAACGCCCACCTCGAGCGCGCCGGGATACTGCAAAAAGCTTCCGCCCGGCTCGCCGTCGAACACGATGTCGGAGTACGCGTTGTCATGGACGATGAGCAGGTCGTGCTCGCGAGCAAAGGCGATAATCTCCTCGTAGACCTCGGGCGTGCCCACCGAGCCGACCGGGTTCGCGGGCAGCGACACGATCATATACTTGGCACGATCGGCAACCTCGGGATCGATACCCGCCACATAGGGCAGGTAATTATGCTCGGCGACCAACGGATAGTACTCGAGCTTGGCATCGGCGATCTTGGCACCCGCTTCAAAGACCGGATAGCACGGATCGGGAACCAGAATGGTGTCACCCGGATCGAGCAGGGCCAGGCCCAAATGGCCCACGCCCTCCTGCGTGCCGTTGCACGACTGCACCATGGACGGCGTAATGCCCGAAACGCCAAAACGGCGCTCATAGTAATCGCACACGGCTTGCTTGAGCTCGGGCAGGTCGCGCAGGGCATACTTCCACATCTCGGGATCTTGGGCTGCTTGCGTGAGTGCCTCGACCACGTGGTCGTACGGCTTAAAGTCGGGCGTTCCCACGCTCATGTTGTAAATGGTCTTACCCTGAGCCTTCAGCGCGAGGAGCTTGTTGTTGAGCGAGGCGAAGACCTCCGCGCCAAAGCGGTCGAGACGCTGCGATGCCTGCATGGTGCCACCTTTCGATATAAAAAACGCGGCGCTCCGACAAGAGCGCCGCGCGATACGGGCCATCAGATTGTAAAAGTGTAACGCTTGCAAACCCCGTATTGGTTCAATTTAGCCAACCTTAGTCAATTGGATTGAGCGCGTCGATCTGCGCAAGCCACAGATGCGAGCTGGCGTCACTCGGCATACGCCAATCGCCGCGCGGACTGAGCGTCACCGAGCCCACCTTGGGACCATCGGGCAGGCAGCTGCGCTTAAACTGCTGGGCAAAGAAGCGACGGTAGAACGTACGCAGCCACGTGTGGACGGTCTTGGCATCGTAGACACCCTCAAAGCTCTTGAGCGCCATGCGGTAGATCTTACCCGGCTCAAAGCCAAAACGCAGCAGGTAGTAGAGGAAATAGTCGTGGAGCTCGTACGGGCCCACCAAATCCTCGGTCTTCTGCGCAATCTCGCCGTCGCCCGTGGGAGGCAGAAGCTCGGGGGACACCGGCGTATCGAGGATATCGAGCAAGACCTCGGCAATACGCCCGCCAAAGACATCAGCCGCATAGCGCACCAGATGGCGCACAAGCGTCTTGGGCACGCTCGCGTTGACGGCGTACATGCTCATGTGGTCGCCGTTGTACGTGGCCCAGCCGAGCGCCAGCTCCGACAGATCGCCCGTGCCGATGACAAAACCGCCGGCCTGGTTGGCCAGGTCCATCAGAATCTGTGTACGCTCGCGCGCCTGGCTGTTCTCGTAGGTCACATCCTGAACTGCCGGGTCGTGCTCAATATCCATAAAGTGCTGTTCCACGGCCGCGTGAATCGAAACTTCGCGAAAGCTCACGCCTAGGTCGCGGGCAAGCGACTCGGCATTGGACTTGGTGCGATACGTCGTGCCAAAGCCAGGCATGGAGACCGCCGTGATACCCGTGCGCGGCAGCCCCAGTGCATCGAAGGCACGCACGGTCACGAGGAGCGCCAGCGTGGAATCGAGGCCGCCGGAAAGGCCGATGACCGCAGCCTTGGTGCCCGTATGGGCAAGGCGGGTCTTAAGGCCGGCGGTCTGCAGGTCGAGGATAGTCTCGCAGCGCTCGGCCAGGTCGCCGTGGTCGGCCGGCACAAAGGGTGCGCGGGGGAAGACACGGTCGATGTCGAGCGCATCGCGCAGGACGGGATCCTTCGCAAGCACGCCCTCAAACGAAAACTCAACGGTCGTGGCCTCCGGCGCATCGTCCGCGCGCGTCCACGTCGTCGAGCGACGGCGCTCAGCCACCAGACGGTCAAGATCGACGTCGGCGACGGCCATATCGCAAGTGAGGAGCTTCGTCGCGGCGAGCTTGGAGCCATTTTCGTAAATAAGGTTCTCGCCCGCAAAGACCATGTCGGTCGTGGACTCGCCCTCGCTCGCGTCCGCGTAGGCATAGGCGCAGTACAGGCGCGCGCTCTGGTTGGAGATGAGGCTGCGGCGGTAATCTGCCTTACCGATAATCTCGTCCGAGGCCGACGGGTTGAGAATCACCGTCGTACCGGCAAGCGCCATCTCGGTCGAAGGGGGTGCCGGCACCCACAGGTCCTCACAGACTTCAACGCCCAGTACCAGGTCCTCGGCGCCCTCATCACAGCAACGGTAGACAAGCCCCGAACCCAGCGGGACCGGACCCTGACCGGCAAATTCAACCCACACGGGATCCGCAGGCGCCGGAGCAAACCAACGGCGCTCATAGAACTCGCCATAGTTGGGCAGATACTTCTTGGCCGTGAGGCCCAAAAGCTCGCCCGCGCAGCACACGGCGGCGCAGTTGTAGATATTCTCGGCAACTGCAACGGGAAGACCGATGGTAAAGACGACCGGCAACTCACGGGTTTCATCGAGGATGTGCACAAGTGCCGCCTCGCAGGCATGCAGCAGTGTGCGGTTATGGAACAGATCGGCCGCGGTATAGCCAGTCAGATTAAGCTCGGGCAGCACTAGCGCGCGAACGCCGCGCTCGGCAGCCTCGCGAACAGCCGTCAGCGCAACCTCGGCATTGCCCTCGACATCGGCCACGCGAATCCGCGGCGACGCCGCCGCCACACGCAAAAAGCCGTCGTTCTTATTAGCCGAAACGCAGCATTGCCTTGTTGATCTGGACACTGGAGGCCCCTTCTACCCTGAGATTCAGTCTAACGGACGTTCACATATCTCTAACTAGCCAAAGCAACCTCCCAGTTTACTGAGACGCCAACCTGTGCTAAGAGCATGTATTCCAAAAATATCTTTAATTAAAAAAGGAGAAATCGATAATCGACTTCTCCTTTAAGCGAGGCAAGTAAATTCCGAAACTAATGGCAGAATTTATCCATGTAGTCCTCAAAGTCGAACACTTCTACCACGACGCCCTCTTCCTGAAACTCTTTCAGTTGCTCCAAGAGATCTTTGTTAATAACGTCCATGCAGAAACCTCCTCTATCTAATTAATTGTAGTATATCTGCTTTCATGCAATTATCAACCAACTTGTTTAATTGCTCCTCGTTTGCCGATAGTCCCTCTTTTTTCAAAATGTCGCGCACCTCGTTCTTAGTAATCGGCTTTTCAAACAACGAAAGCAAAGCGAACGAAAAATCATTAACCGCACACATTCTATGGGTGGCACAACTCAGCAGTACTCTTAACCCCTCTTTTGAGCGTCCGACTTCTTTAACAAACGAACTTTTAACCAATTGAAAACCATTATCGTGCATTACATAATCGGCATCGATATTTGTATTCAGCAATCCATAATGCAACAGTTCTTCTATCGCCCTTGTCAGCTCGAGGTCGCCCTGATCAAGAATAAGAGAAATGCTACAATCTGCCTCCAATAAACGGGCCAACTTAAGGTATACCAACTGGGAAACAGCATAGACATGATGGTATTCAGAATTATAGAAGTAGGCAAATGGCTCAACGAGCACGACAGAGGTCTTGGAATCCAGCCAGATTCGATCAGCTGGATTTAGACTAGTTAGCCGTCGCTTTACTTTGGTCAAATGTCCCTTATACCTAACAGCGTGAATAGAATCTAGGATCCAGGTCACCTCTGAAATATGAAGCCGCTGGGGCAAGTCAATTGTGTCGCTACCGTTTATGACCTCTTGCATATAAAAATCAATATGATGCTCATCAGATAAGGATTTTGCTTCATTTAAAGTTAAACCAGTGCCTGAAACATAATCCACTTCGAGGCGCAAATCCTCATATTGGGACTTCGGCATTACAGAGACACCATACTTATCGGGATGATTCCAAACATCCGACCCCATAACGAGACCAAAATTCGTAAATCCTCTCGTGGAATATGGAACACCACATACCTGTTTTGAATAATTCAAAACATTCTCTGTATAAGCTAAGGTGTTCAGAGCCTCTTCTTTAGTTTCGGTCGGAAAGCCAATCATAAAAAATAGATGAACAGGAATACCCGCATTGAGACAATCATGGATATTGCGATCAATCCAATCAACTCTCGTGTTCTTCTTCATTAGATCAAGAACTCTTTGGTTGTATGACTCGAGGCCAAACTGAATCTGCCTACATCCACTTTGGTATATCTTGTTAAAAACATCTGTACTTAGGGTTGGAGAGAACCTCGTTTCTCCATGCCAGAAAAACGTTTTTCCCGATGCGTTTATTTCATCCGCGAGTTGCTCCATTCTTTTGCCTTCGAATGTTTCATCCACAAAAGAGAAAACTCTCGTGCCGTATTTTTCATTTAACCGACACATTATTTCAAATACTCTCGATATAGGCATCTTTCGGTAACAACCACCGGTAGCACCGGGAATGGTGCAGAAGGCGCAATGATTAAAACACTGCCTAGAGGAATAAACCGGCAATATTAGCTCAGGCATGAAGTATTTAGAAAGGGCGAAGCCATCGAAATCGGGAACTGTATCGTTGATAAATGTTTGCTCAATCCGATGGTTTTTATATATCTTTCCACCTTTAGCATGGCAAAGGTTTGGAACACAGTCGAGATTGTCATCACCAGAGTCAAGAGCCTCAAGAAGACGTGCAAGCGGCTCTTCGCCGTCATACATCATTATCGAATCAATGTATTCAAAAAAGGGATGCCATTCTTTCATGCAGTCATCTGCTAAACGAGTAATGTAATTGCCGCCCAATGAGACGTGTTTAACAGATGGACATTCTTCTTTAATCAGTTTCGCTAACGTAACTGCAGAAATCAATTGGAAACAGCCGCTCACCGAAATCCCAATAAACTCGATTTTTTCCCTCTGAATACGCTTAAGAAAGGCAGTTTCATAGAAGGAAATAAACGGATTATGCAAGGTATCCGCAAGCGATTTCATTATTTCTGGTGTCGAATAATAATCATAGGGCAGATCTATGGAGTTGAACGTGTATTTAACTCCATATGAGACGTGATTTATGATATAGAGTGCATTTCTAAAAATGTTTTCAGCATATTGTCTTTCTTTTAGATTAAAGTATCTCTTCGATCTGAAAATATCTTTTGCCTCGTCAACATTAAGTGCCGACTTTTGTATCAACTCGATTGTTAATTGGACATTCGAACTAAACGAATCCTTTGATTCCCGATACCTTTTACAGCACTCTTCGACATGTCGAAAAGATAGGAGGTCATCGTAAAATTCCACGTTTAAGTCAACAATGTCAACTTTGTATTGTTCAACCTCTTGAAGATATGACTTCAAAACAGGCAAGGCAAGATACGGCCCCACTGGACTCCATCCTGGGGGGAAATACTAAAAGCGTTTTAGGCATATCAACGTCACATCTTTCGCAAATAATTCAATTGAAACACAACTACCATCATAATTGAAAATACACCAAGTCCTGTAACGAGAATTGAGAACATCGCGATGCTCGTGAACAGCGAAACAAGAAGTGTTGAAATAACAACAGCAACCGATTGCAAAGACTCCCTAATTGAAAACAGGCTTATCGATTCAGATCCGTCTCTCGCCAAATCCTGCAGCGATGTTATGAGAAGCACATCTTGAATGGCGTTTCCGGCACCGACGATAAAAAGGAAAATAAACGATATCCCAGACGCATAGCGATAGCCAAACGCCAGATACGCACCGAGCGCAAGATACGTCACAAAACAATATGATTTAACGCAATCGGAACCACTGATTAAACGACCATATATTGTATTTCCGAACAACAGTCCGATTGTAAGACTACTCTGAAGGAATCCGTATTGTATCGATGACGAGTCAAATTGCAATTGCGCTATAGCTGGCAAAAGAGAATTCAGAGAGCCGAATGCCACGCCACTAGAAATATCGATTAATAGGAAACCAATTGCCAAGTGCTTCGCGCTAAGATCACTAAATGCAGTCCTGTTTTTTTCATTTTTGCTTATTCCCTCTTTATCATTAACCTCGATAACCGACGGAACATCTCGCAGCAACCAGAACGACGCGGCAAAAGAAAGCGCGTCTAATGCAAGAACAGCCTCCGCCCCAAATTGAGCGACAACAAAACCGCCGGCAACTGGCCCCAGAACCATCATCAAATTCTGCAGGAACCCAAACGAATTATTAATTACGTCGCGATTGATACTATTCGTATTGGCTCTTAACAACGAGTAAAAGCAGGGCATTTCTACCGTTCGGCAAAGCGATACCGCGCACGTAATAGCAAACATACTCCATTTACTATCAACAAAAATATAGCAAACGAATAATCCCGCGCGAATTAAGTCTGCCAATCTCATGGCCTGCAGTGTCCCGATACCCATCTTCTGAGGCAGCTGCGCGAGCGCAACTGAAAACAGAGAGGGGGCAAATCTGCAGCAGACCATCAAAGCAGTTGCAGAAACATCGTGAGTTACCTCGTAAATTAGCATTGGCAAAGCAATATTCGCACACCAATTGCCTATTTCGCTTATCCCTCTAGCAATATATAGGACCCGAACCGGACGGCTAGCTCTCAATACCGTGAACATCACGATTAACCTCGTATTTCAGGCCTCGTTCATCCCTTAATAGGAATCCATAATCAACCAAGTACCGCCTCAACACGGCATAATCAGGATAGAGCTGTGACAGCACACGATTAACCTGAAGCTCCGTATAACTTGTATTTAATTCAAAGAAAGAGACGGCCCATAGCAGCATGATTCTTTTATAGCTTTCCTTTTTTGGAATTGAAACCAGCTCGCCATTCTTGAGAAATCGTTTTTTAAAGTCTATTAGCTCATCCATTCACATCCTCCATTTCATACGCATCTAATACTAAAAATGCATACGCTTTAGGTCATCGCATTCAGCTTCTTTATTCGAACTAAACTCGAACTTATCTAAATAATTTGCTCAGACACTCTTCGAAAGCTCGTTTTTCACTCTGAGTAAAATGCCCTTCCCAGTCAGTCCACGAACAGGAAGGCAACTCACAACGAGCGGAGTCGAAACCCTCTGCCGTCGGTCGTTCAAAATGCACGATAACCTTTTCGATATCGCCATCTGTAATCAGGTCAGAATGAATGACCTCGGTTCCATCTTCGAATGTCATATACGGGTACATCACGTAAACCACCTCGCAAACATAAATCCAGTTTAGCATCAAGCTATCGCACCAAAGACAGCAAGCCCCCTTGATGAGTTGATGGTATCTGTTAAATGTCACGTACGATTCACATCTGGTGGGTACCCTGATGGCTACACGAAACGAAGCAGATTTACACCGGGAGGACCCCGTATGACAACCAAGTACACCGACGCGCCGCGCACGCGCGTCATGACGCCGGCATCACTCAACAACGGCGTGCACGAGAACCATTCCATCGGACAGACCATGGCCATCGCGCCCAAAAAGGGCCTGTTCGACGACATTTCCATTCCCCAGATCATCGCCGGCGCCGCAGCTGCCGCAACGAGCGTGGCGCTTGCTTCAAAGATCGGCATTGCCGGCTCGGTGATTGGTGCCGCTGTGAGCTCAGTCATCACTGTTGTGTCCTCGCAGGTCTATCGCCACTTTATCTCCGCCAGCGCCGAAGCAATCAAGGGCACGCATGCCGCTGTCGACTACCCTACCGGCGCCTACGAGCCCGTTGAGCCCAATGTCGAGGAGCACCTAGGTGGCGCCGCAACCACGCAGGAGATGCGCCAGGTTGCGGGACGCGCGACCACGGCGCGCGTCGCCCCCAACAGCCTGCGCGCCAAGGCGGCGGCTGAGCGCAGCCAGACGCAAAAGAAGGTCATCGTCTTCTCGATCGCTATCGCCATCGTCGCGGTCATCGCCTGCGCCGGCGCCATCCTTATCACCACTGCCGGTGAGGGTCTGGGCGAGCGTCCCGAGCCAATCCTGTCGTCGCGCACGAGCGAGAGCGATGCAAATGGCAACACCCAGTCGCAGGATCAGCAGGCACAGACGGACGATACGCAAGGCAGTTCTACCTCTGCCAATTCGTCCTCGAACACCCAAAACCAATCGCAGGGCGTCGATTCTTCCGTGAACAACAGCGGCACGCAATCCAGCACGACTGACTCAAGCCAAACGACTGACGGCTCTCAACCGAGCACGGGCGACCAGGCGAATGGCAATACACCGAGTACGGGATCTACCGACAACAGCAACACCAACAGCTCGAGCGGAACCGCGTCCGGCACGGCATCTGACAGTTCAAGCCAAGGCACGACATCGGGCAACTAGGCACTGCATCCCCAGATAGGCAACCTGTACAACGGGCGCGAATCGACAGCGGTTCGCGCCCGTTTGCCTTGGGCGCCGTCATGGCGAGCGCCATGCGATGGTAAGATGCTTTACATGTGTAAAGAGGAGATTTGCCATGAGCAAGACAATAGTTAGGCCCATGCTTTCGCTGGGCAACCACATCTATCTGTATCGCCTGCTGCGCGATGCGATTGGATGCGGCAAGCAAACGTTTATGACGCAGGTCGAAGAGGCTCTCGCCGTTGACGACATGACTGCTTATGACCTGGGCTTCGAATCCACGCGCGAGCTGCTCGAAGAGCTTGACGACTGCATTAAGCTGACCGTCTTTAAGGGCGGTCGCCTGTATGCCACCGTCATCGCCAACGAGGCCTGGGATGCCGCACTTGCCAAGGGCGAGGACAAGCCCAAGACCGCCAAGGGCGCTAAGCAGTCCTACAAAAAGAAAAAGCGCAGTGAGAAGGACCTCAAGGCTGTGCGCCCCAAGCACGTTAAGCGTCCCGAACCAGAAGCCGCGGTTGAAGCTGTGCCGGAGCCCGAGCCCGAGACAGAGATCGAAGTCGCTATTGAGGTAGCAGTAGAAACCGAAATCGCCGCCACGACCGATCCTGAAGTCATATCCGAGCAGGAAGCCACTGCTGAGCTCAACGAAGCTCCCAAGTCGACAACCGAAGAAGCCGCTAACCAACCCGAGACGTCTGCGTTCCAAAACAGCAATGTCTTTGGCAACGAGGCCGAGGACGATCAGTCCGACGAACCCGCCGATCAAGACGCTACCGAGTCGGCGCCGGAGCCCGAGACACCGCAGCCCGCCATCTCGCTTACGGTCGTCTATGACCCCGAGAACGCAAACGCCGGCATCACCACCATGGCATCCACGCCGGTCGAAGCAAAGCTGCCTGTCGAGGCAGAGGACGCCCCGCAAGCCGATGCCAAAACCGAGACTGAAGACACATCCGTCTCCGTGGAACCGACAGATTCCGCAGTTAAGCCGGAACCGGTGCCTGAGTCTGCACCCGTCATCGAGTCCGCATCCGAACCTGTCTATGACCAGATTCCCGCACCGGCTCCGGTCCCCGCTGCAGCACCGGCCCCCGCACCCGCAGCGCCCGCCATCCCCGAGGACTTCCCCGTCGATTTCACAACCGAGGTCTTCTGCCCCGGCCCGCTTTTGCACCAGCTGTCGACCTATCTCCCCTACGGCGCCGACACGCTCGGCATCGTCGGCGAGTACTACTGGATCGCCCGCGAGCGCGGTACCATCGAGGCCGCGCGAAACCGCGCAAGCTTCCCCCTGCACTACACGCAGGCCGGCGAGCGCCGCGAGGTTGCCGTGCGCATCCGCCGCAACACCGCCGGCGGTCTCGGAGCCGCCTGGACCATCGATAAAGTCGAAGAACCCGAGCAGTAACGACAAACGGCTCAAATCCAAATCAGGATTTGAGCCGTTTTTGCTCATTCGTTTAAATTGCTCATTTGTCGATGCATCGTAACCAACAGCGAGCGAGCCGCAAGTGCCCCAGGTTGCCGTGAAAGAGGAGCGACGCGTACTTTGGTACGCGAGCGACGGTTTGAACGACAAGATGGGGTGCTTGCGGCTCGCGCAGCATCATCTCGTTACGCGGTTTGGTAAAACCGCGTAACAAACCTAGTCACGCGTCAGCTTGCGGTGAATACGATGCGGCTGGGCTGCGTCCTCGCCCAGGCGCTCGATGCGGTTGGCCTGATAGGCCTCGAAGTTGCCCTCGAACCAATACCAGTTGCCCGGATTCTCGTCGGTGCCCTCCCACGCCAGAATGTGCGTGGCGACGCGGTCCAGGAACATACGGTCGTGGCTAATAACCACCGAGCAGCCCGGGAACTCGAGCAGCGCCGCCTCGAGTGAGGACAGCGTCTCGACGTCGAGATCGTTCGTGGGCTCGTCGAGGAGCAGCAGGTTGCCGCCCTGCTTGAGCGTGAGCGCCAGGTTCAGACGGTTGCGCTCGCCACCGGAGAGTACGCCAGCGCGCTTCTGCTGGTCCTGGCCCTTAAAGCCAAAGCTCGCCACATAAGCACGGCTCGGAACCTCGGTCTCGCCGACCATCATGTGGTCCAGGCCGTCCGAGACGACCTCCCACAGGTTCTTATCGGGGTCGATGCCAGAACGGTTCTGATCGACATAGGAGATCTTGACGGTCTCGCCCACCTCGAGCTCGCCCGAAGTCAGCGGCTCCAGGCCCACGATGGTCTTGAACAGCGTGGTCTTACCGACACCGTTGGGGCCGATGACGCCCACGATGCCGTTACGCGGCAGGGTGAATGAAAGGTCGTCGATGAGCACGCGACCGTCGAATTCCTTGTGCAGGTGATGGGCCTCGAGCACCTTGTTACCCAAACGCGGTCCAACGGGAATGCGGATATCGGTCCAGTCGAGCTTCTGGCTTGCGCGGGCCTCGGCCTCCATCTCCTCGTAGCGAGCCAGACGAGCCTTGTTCTTGGCCTGGCGAGCCTTGGGCGAGCTGCGTACCCACTCGAGCTCGGCCTCCATGCGCTTGGCGAGCTTGGCGTCGCGGTTGCCCTGCGCCTCGATACGGGCGGCCTTGGTCTCCAGATACGTGGAGTAGTTGCCCTTGTAGGGATAAAGGTGACCGCGGTCGACCTCGCAGATCCACTCGGCAACGTTATCCAGGAAGTAGCGATCGTGCGTGACGGCAAGCACCGCGCCCTGGTAGTTGTGAAGGAAGTGCTCGAGCCACAGGATCGACTCAGCGTCTAGGTGGTTTGTGGGCTCGTCAAGCAGCAGCAGGTCGGGAGCCTCGAGCAGCAGCTTGCACAGGGCCACGCGACGGCGCTCGCCGCCGGAAAGCACGTTGACCGGCATGTCGGAATCGGGCAGCTGCAGGGCGTCCATGGCCTGGCCGAGCTTGGAATCGATATCCCAGCCATCAGCGGCGTCGATCTCGTCCTGGAGCTTGCCCATCTCGGCCATGAGGGCGTCCATGTCGCAGTCCGGGTCGCACATCTCCTCGCCGATCTTGTTGAAGCGATCGACCTTGGCAATCATGTCGCCAAACGCCATGCGCACGTTCTCGATGACGGTCTTGTCGTCGTCGAGCGGCGGCTCCTGTTGCAGGATACCCACGGTGTAGCCGGGGGTGAGCCTGGCATCGCCGTTGGAAACTTCCTCGATGCCGGCCATGATCTTGAGCAGGGTCGACTTGCCCATGCCGTTGGGACCCACGACGCCGATCTTGGCACCGGGGTAGAAGCTCAGGGTCACGTCGTCAAGGATTACCTTGCCGCCATGGGCCTTGCGAGCCTGATACATCTGGTAGATAAACTCTGCCATTTGCCTGTTCTATCCTTTCTACCTGCTGTTTCCCTATTCTTGATTCGCTTTAGTAGAAACGAAATGAGGAAACCAGCTCTGAAACGTAACGAAAAAGGGGCATGGTTGCCCACACCCCCTAATACTACCTGGGAAAAGTCCCCCGGAACATACTATGAACTGCGTACGCTAGTTTTCCGCAACCTTAACGAGCGGCTCGCTGCGATTTGCGCCACAACAGATACGAGTAGACGTAGACGGCTCCAACCGAACCAAACGCCAGAACCGCAATCACCGCGGCGACGACTTCACTCGAAAGCACGCTGCCTGCCACGCCCATCACAATCAGGCCAATACCCAGCACCATAAAGCAGGCGCCGCCAAAACGCTGCGTACGGCGCCAGTTCTCGGGATCGGCAAGCGCCCAAGGTGTCTTGATACCGAGCGTATAGTTCTGCTTCACACGCGGCAAGTAGTTGCCTACGCCGATGAACAGCAAACCGACAACACCGGAAATCAGCACGTTAACCGAACCGACCGCCGGCACCACGCCCCAGACCGTAAGCTCTCCCAGCCAGCTTATGGCGCACATGAACAAGGTGAAGGCGATTACGAAGCCCTGATAGAACTTGCCCGAGGTTCGATATGCCTCGCCTTTGGGGTCGATGCGCGGCACCACGCAGAACATTGCGAGAAGCGCCAGAGGCAGCGCGCCGAGCGCGGAGGCCATCCAGCTAGGACCCCAACCGTCGACGGCGCCGTTCGCGCCCCAGTGCGTGGGAATCTGCGCAGGCAAGCTCGGCATCACCATGAGGTGCGCTACGACATTGGCGACACACAGAGCGACCAGCGCAATCCACACGCGCGGCGATACCCCCGTGGCGTGAATGCCCTTGTTTTCGTTATTCATCCTCATCACCTTCAGTGTCTGTAAAGCCCATAAACCAGCCAATCAAGTCCTGCATGACGGTGGTGTTTAAGCTGTAAACGATGTTTTGGCCATGGCGCTCGTCGGTCACCAACCCGGCGTTTTTGAGCGTCGCCAAATGATGGCTGAGCGACGGCTTACTGATATCGAAATGCTCGGCAAGCTCCCCCGCCGTGCAATTGCCCTCGCGCAGCAACTCCAAAATGCGCCGTCGCGTTGGATCGGCAAGCGCCTTAAAACCCTCTCCCGGCATAAGACCTCCTCTCATCATCTCTCATGACGCGCACACTATACTCGATATTTAGATGTTTGTCTAACTGTCTAATCTTGTACTCAAAAAAATAGCCGCCTCCGCGTAATGCGAAGACGGCCACTTCTCACGCTACAAACGTGTTTGGGAGTTGGCCAACCCGCTGCAACGGGTGCCATCTGCTTTATCTTATGCGAATCCCGATCCCATTTCAACAAACCCCAAGGGTTCAAATGGAATCGTAATAATACCTATAATGGCGATAGCTAAAACACGACCTGCTTCCCCATCGGAGGATATTTATGACCGAAACCACTGCCGCAGCCGCCATCGAGACACGCGACACCAAGCTCGAGATCATCATGGGCCGCGAGGCACTCGATAAGCTCGCCGATGCTACGGTGTTGGTGCTCGGCTGCGGAGGCGTGGGCTCCAACTGCTGCGAGGCACTCGCCCGCGGCGGCATCGGTCATTTCGTCATTCTGGACAAGGACATCATCGCGCCCAGCAATATCAATCGCCAGGCCATCGCCTTTCATAGCACCGTCGGCAAGCGCAAGGTTGACGTGATGGAAGCCATGATCCACGATATCAATCCTGCCGCCACCGTTATCAAACGTACCGAATACCTGCTGAGCGACAACATCGATGATTTCTTCGCGAGCGTTTTGGAACAGACGGGCGGCAAGCTCGACTACGTCGTCGACGCCATCGACACCATCTCGGCCAAGCTCACCATTGCCAAATATGCTCAGGACCACGGCATTCGTTTGGTTAGTTCCATGGGCGGGGCCAACAAGCTCCATCCCGAGTGCCTCCGCTTTGCCGACATCTTCGATACGGTACGTGACCCCATGAGCCGCATTATGCGCAAAGAATGTAAGAAGCGCGGAATCAAGAGCCTACATGTACTGTTTAGCTGCGAGGAATCGGTTAAGACACAGCCCCGCGACCCTTCCAACATCCACGAGCGCACCGAGCTGGGAACTGCGAGCTTTATGCCGCCCATCATGGGCCAGATGATCGCTGGCGAGGTTATCCGCCAGATCAGCGGGCGCGGGTGCGAACGCGTGCGCGCCGATGGCCAGCGCCTAAATTAACGAGACGCACCGCGATGACACCGCAATTATTTGATGCGCATTGCCATCTTGATTTAATGGCTCGCCCGGACGCCGTTGCCGATGAGGCAACGGCGCTGGGCCTGGTCCTATTTGACTGCGGCGTCGATCCGCACGACTTTGCACGCGCCAAGAAGCGCGCCTGCGGCCGGTCAAATATCTTTGCCGGCATCGGCCTCCATCCCTGGTGGCTCGCCGACGGCCGCTGCGGTCCTGCCGAAGTCAATCTGCTTTGCGAAGTTGCCGCCCAAGAGCGCTACATCGGCGAGGTGGGACTCGACTTTTCCGCGCGTTTTGCCGGAAGCGAACCGCTTCAAATACAGACACTTGACCGGCTCTGCGATGCGCTCGTGCAGAGCCCTCTTGCCGGGCGTGTGATATCAATTCACGCCGTTCGTTCGGCAGGAACCGTGCTAGACATCCTCGAGTCGCATGGATTACTCACGCCAAGCCCCGACTCCCCCGCTATCATTTTCCACTGGTTTAGCGACACTTCGAACGAGTTCGTCCGCGCACGAAGCGCAGGCTGCTATTTTTCCGTGAACGAGCGGATGCTCGCCACCAAGCGCGGTCGCGAATATGCCAGACAGATCCCACTCGATTGTCTGCTGCTCGAAACCGACGCTCCTGCCGAACTGCAAGCAGATACAAGCGCGCGGCAGCTCATCACATCGCTAAAAAGCGTCTCCCGGCGCATCGCCGAACTTAAAAACTGCGCCGAGGAGAGCGTCGAATCGACCGTTTTAGGAAATTCGCGCTCCATATTTGACTTCCGCTGATCCCGATGGGCAAAAAATGCCAAATATGAGTACTGTTGCAAAGCTAGTCACATCATTTTGCGACAAAACAACACCCTGATAATGCACAGCCGTTCATTATCAGGGTGTTTTAGCATGGATAAAGCCGCCTATAACAGGCTTTTATCGCTCTCGGACATTCAACTAGGGCCTCAAAAGCTTAATTTCGCTGTTACTAAAATAGTGACAGTACTCATATTTGGCATTTTTTGCCCACAGGGTCCCGAGAAGACAACGATTCGACTTCCCGGGACTGCTCACCTATTCGGAAATCGGCGCTCCGTGGCCCCCAGAAGTCCTCCATGCCACATGCGACCAAGACGAACGCGGTGACAAAGTCCTACGCAAGCTCCAGCAGTTCCGGCAGCTGGTCGATAATCTTGTCCGCGGCATCTTGGCTAAAGCCAAAGCGCTCCTCACGCTTGGCGATTACTGTCAGACCGGCGCGCTTGCCGGCAGTGATGCCAGGCACCGAATCCTCAACGCAGCAGCAGCGATTCGCGGGCAGCCTCAGCAGGTCCAGCGCATGCAGGTAGATGTCGGGCTCGGGCTTGCTCTCCTTAAACTGCTCGCCACTCACCACATACTCAAAGGCATCCGACAGCCCGCACGCATTGAGTACTTCCTCGATGCTATCCATGGGCGACGAGCTGGCAAGCGCCACGCGAACGCCGCGGCGCGGCAGCTCTCGAATCGTATCCACGGCGCCTGGGTTAATCAAAGCCTGATAGTCGCGCGGGCGTTTATGCGCCCACTCATCCCAACGGGCCAACGCTTCCTCGCCAGTAAAATGCCCCTTACCGGCACGCTCAAACCAATCGACCAGCATGTGGAGAAAGAACTGATGCGAGGTACCGACCTGCCCGTTCAACTCCTCTTGGGTCAGGTTCAACCCAAGCTCCTTGGCAAACGCGGCAGTCTCGCCCAGATAGTAATACTCGGTATCGACAATGACACCGTCCATGTCAAAGATAACGGCGTCGAACGGAAATGCGGACACGGCACCCTCCCTAACAAAAGGGCGCCTGTAAGCAGGCGCCCGAACCATGCATTATCGGCGATTCTAGCCCAGCAGCTTATCCAGCGCCACTGCAATACCGTCTTCGTTGTTATTGGCGGTCACCATCTGGGCTACCGCCTTAACCTCATCGACGGCGTTGCCCATGGCAACACCGGTACCCGCCCACTCAA
>CAJMOC010000004.1:0-134482 GCA_905214945.1 uncultured bacterium | reverse complement strand
TGACCCCCGCTTTACGAGAGCGGTGCTCTACCAACTGAGCTACGCTGGCGGCCATATGATGACGCAACTGAGGCGTCAACGGCTGTCTATGATACGGGACATCGCACATCCGCGCAAGTGTTCTGACGGCTTTTCTCACTTTAAATGCACTAATATTGGAGACGCGATGTCTTGCTCTTACGGGTCTCAAACAGAATGGGGCAGCGATGGCTCAACCCAAGATTCTTCTCACACGCATCGACGACCGTTTCATTTACGGGCAAGACGTTGGGCTGTGGAACGAAGCCGTGGGTTCCAACCTCGTCCTGATCGTTAACGACGAGATTGCGGCGGATTCGCGCAAGTGGGCGCCTATGAGGGTCGCGGCGCCCGAGGGCGTGTGGACGCGGTTCTTCTCGGTGCAAAGGACCATCGACATCATTCATACCGCAACGCCGCGTCAATGGATTCTGATTATGGTGGCCTCACCCGCTGATGCGCTCGCGCTGGTTAAGGGTGGTGTGCCAATAACCAAGATCAGCATTGGCCATATGCAGGCAGGGGAGGGAAAGCGCTCTGTAACGCCTGCCGTTGCCATAGACGATACGGACATCGCCGCCCTCGAAGAACTGCGGGCGCTCGGCATAGAGCTAGAAATCCGCTTACTCCCCAGCTCCGACCCCGATCCCATCCAACTAGTCATCCAAGAACGTCCCCAATGACTAGGTAGAAAAACGCCCGCTGGCGGTGGTGCCGGCGGGCGTTGCTGTGCGATATGTCGCGTTGTGGGCTTAGTGCCTCATAAAGTGGTATTCGATCACATTGCTGTAGGGGTGACCCGGGCCCACAATGCCCTGCGGGAACAGCGGCTGGTGCGGCGTGTCGGGGTACATCTCTGCCTCGAGGGCAAAGCCGGCGCCCCAGCCATAGCTGGCATCGTCCTTGGCATGCTCGTCGCCCAGCCAGTTGCCGGTGTAGAGCTGCACGCCCGGGGCAGTGGTGTAGTAGTCAAGCTCGCGGCCGGTCCACATCTCCTCGACATGCAGCGCGCGGCGCAGATTGCGGCCATACTGATAGCCGCCGATGCACAGGCAGTGATCGTAGCCGCGGGCCTGCTTGATCTGCGGGTCGTCGGCTTCCATGCCGGGCGCGACGGGACGCAGCTCGCGGAAGTCAAACGGCGTGCCCTCGACCGGAGCGATCTCGCCGGTGGGGATATTCTGCTCGTTGATGGGCAGGTAGTGGGCGGCGTTGGCAACAAAGAAATGCTCGCAGTCCATGCTGGCGTTGTGGCCGGCAAGATTGAAGTAGGTGTGGTTGGTCATCGACACATAGGTGGCGCGGTCGCTCTCGCAGCCGTACTCGATGCGGAAGGCGCCGGTGCGCGTAACGGTAAACACGGCCGTAAACGTGCGGTTGCCGGGCAGGCCCAGCTCGCCGTCCTCAAGCGAGGTGGTCATGCGCACGGCGTTGTGGACCTCGTCGAGCTCAACATCCCACACGCGCTTATGCAGACCGTGCTCAAGATCGCTGTGCAGGTTATTGGCGCCCTCGTTGGCGGGCAGATGCCAGTCTGTGCCATCGATGGTGATCGTGGCACCCGCAGTGCGGTTTGCCACGGGGCCGATGGTTGCGCCAAAGCAGGCGGGGTTGTCAAAGTAATCCTCGAGCTTATCGAAGCCTAGCACCACATCTCGCACGTTGCCGGGAATGTCGGGCACATCGATACCCAGCACGGTGGCGCCATAGTCCATAATGCGAACGCAGATCTCGGGCCCGTTGAGGGTGTAACGATGAACGGGGGTACCGCACGGCGCGGTGCCGAAAAGCTCGGAAGTGATCATTTGGTTCCTAACATCGAGGTATTTCGGACAAACTGTAGCGCGAACAGGCGAGATTATCACTACACCCCACTAAAGCAGGGGGTATTTTTCTCAAAAAAGTGATGATTGGAGCTGTGCGGGCGTTCATTTTTGACGCGTAAGAGTCTGATACAATTTGTTCGTTACTGTTTGAATGATATGCGCGCAAAGAACGGCGAGGATTCATCGTGATTAAGGCAGAGCGACAGGATAAGGTTCGTCAGCTGCTCGAGGAGCAGGGTACGGTCTCGGTAAAAGAGATTTCTGATGCGTTAGGTGTCTCGGACATGACGATCCGCCGCGACCTTGAGGAACTTGCGAGCCTAGGCGAGATCGAGCGCGTGCACGGCGGAGCCCGCAGTGCACAGGGCCGTCCGCACGCTATGTTGCGCCATGAGTATTCGCACAGCGAAAAGCGCACTAAGCATGCCGAGGAAAAGCTGCAGATTGCGCGCCGTGCTGTGGAGCTTATCGAGGAGGGCTCGACCATCTTTTTGGGCACGGGCACCACGGTTGAGCAGATGGCCTCGATGCTGCCGACGTTTCGCCTGCGCATTGTGACCAATTCGCTTTCGGTGTTTAACCTGCTCGAGGCGCGCGAAGACTGCGAGCTGTGCCTCGTGGGCGGTATGTACCGTCGCCGCACCGCCGCTTTTGTGGGACCAACGGCCGAGGATACCCTGCGCGCGCTGGGCATCGATGCGGCGTTTATCGGCGCCAACGGCATCTTGGACGGTGACGTGTCTACGTCCAACATGGACGAGGGCCGTATCCAGCAGCTCGCCTTTAGCAAGGCCGACTCGCGCTACCTGATCGCCGACTCCAGCAAGATCGGCAAGCGCGACTTCTACACCTTCTGCCGCCTGGACAATTTGGACGCTGTGGTGTGTGAGCCGGGTATCGCCGCCGAGGACCGCACTGCCATCGAGGAGCACACGCGGGTCATCTGCTAGCTAACGCTGCAGACGATACTTCCGTCCTCTGCCGGCGCGGGGATTATCGCTTCACAATGACGTGCAGAATGACATGCATATACGCTCGGGCCAAGTATTCAGCTTGTGGGCTAGACCAGGCGGGCGTAGTCCAGTGACTGATGAAAGATGTGGGCGATATAGATTGTTTCGTGCTCAAACTTGTATAGACACACGTAGTTGTTGACGGGAAACGAACGGTAATTACGTGCCGCCAGCTCTTGTATGTGCGAGAGGGGACGTAAAAGCGGCTGCTCGCGAAGCAGATCAAGCTGATATTCAAACTCAGCGATAAAATTGCCTGCTGCACGCGGATTCTTGAGGATTTGAGCAAGGTATCCGACAGTACTCTCGTACTCATATCGCGCGCTTTTGAGGATTGCGACGTTATAGGTCATATTTGTCTCGTATCGAAGCCGCGAAGGATTCGTAGTCGCTGTAGTCGCCTTGCGATATTTCGTCTTCTGCCAACATCATACGAGACAACAGTTTTGCCTTGGCGATCTCTTCTTGCATGAGGCGATACTGGTCGCTGCTGATGCAGTGCATGGCCTCGTAGCCGTTCTTAGTTACGGTGACGTCGCGCTCAGACTCAACAAGTGCGGTGAATGTGGCAGTGTCCTTCATGTCTCGGACGGGCACACAGATGGGCATAAGTATCTCCTTCGCATTGGGACATAATTGTACCACGCCGTATCGAATAGTCGGCATCGTTGAATTGTCTTGATCTGTAACAGATAGACGCCCAAAACCGGGTTTAGTGTTACAGATCGAGACGGCTCGGCATAGCATCCGTTATACATGAAGCTCGGTATTATTGTATGTTTAGACCAATGCAATGGTCGGTATTTTTGTAGCTATAAGCTCATTTAAAGCTCGGTATTTTTGTATTATTAGATATATCTGAAGGTCGGTATTTTTGTAAACTAGCACGTAAATTATGCTGAGGTGAGATTATGTTTAAACGGAAGGCATATGATCGTCTGCAGGAGTGGAAAGAACGCTCGCAAGGGCGCACTGCGGTGCTTATTGAGGGTGCAAGACGCGTTGGCAAAACGACGCTCGTCAAGTGCTTCGCGCAAAATGAATACAAGGATTATCTGTACATTGACTTTTCGGCTGCTAGCAAAGCCACGCTCGATATATTTCTGAACCATCGTGAAGATGTCGATCTTTTTTTACGCATGCTTCAGCTGCAGTATGGTAAGGCCCTCGAACCGAGAGAGTCGCTGGTCATTTTTGATGAAGTGCAGCGGTTTCCCATCGCGCGCGAATACATAAAGCATCTTGTAGAAGACGGCAGATTTGATTACATCGAGACAGGCTCTCTTGTCTCCATCAAAAAGAATGTCGATAGCATTGTCATACCGTCAGAGGAAGAAAGAATCCCTCTCGAGCCCCTCGATTTTGAGGAGTATCTTTGGGCGACCGGAAAAGATCTTTATGCAGAAGAGATCCGTAAAGCGCGCGAATCTCGGACCGCGCTTCCGGACGGCGTTCATGCGACGTGCATGAGATTATTTGATGAGTATATGCTTGTCGGTGGTATGCCTCAGTCGGTCGACTCCTTTGTGGCAGAGAATGATTTTAGAGGATGCGACAGGGTTAAACGGCAGATTATCGCACTGTACAGGGAGGACATTGCCAAGTTTGGAGGTTCGGACGCTAGACGTGCGCGGGCGGTTTATGACGATATTCCGGGTCAATTATCTGCGGCAAATAAACGGTTCAAATTTGACAGCTTGGAGAAGGGGTCCCGTTTTGAGACATATGAGTCGGCGTTAATCTGGCTTGAGGATGCGCGACTGATTAACCGTTGCTATTTATGCAGTGATCCGAGCGTGGGTTACCGCCTGCACGAGGACGCGTCTTCGCTTAAATGCTATATGGCGGACACGGGATTGCTCGTGAGCTTGGCGTTTGATGATGGTCCGGACCTTATGGATGTTCATAGAGACATTCAATTTGGAAGAATTTCAATTAATAAAGGAATGCTAATCGAGAACATCGTGGCGCAGCAGCTTAAGAGTCTGGGGCATTCGCTTTTTTATTACAGCTGGCAGGAGCCTTCCAAAACAGAGGGGAGTCGGCCCAGAACGCGTGAAATTGATTTTCTTGTTTCGCGCGGCTTTGAAGACGCGGCTGGAAAACCGCGGGTCACTCCTGTTGAAGTTAAATCTTCCAAATCGTATTCAACAATCTCGCTTGACGATTTCGGCAGACGATTCGAACGACGAGTCGGAGAAGAGATAGTTCTTCACCCTAAACAGCTCAGGGCTGAAGGGCATAGGATATATCTACCTCTGTATATGACGATCTTTATCTGATCGGTGGAATGCGGCCAAAAAGGGGGCATGCGGCTGAGATTGTCAGCCCGGTCTATTTTATTTGTCTCGATCTGTAACAGCTAGGGGCGAAAACACAAGCTAGTTGTTACAGATTTAGATTGAAGGGATTGGCTCGCACGTTTATCTAAATCTGTAACAACTAGACGTCCAAAACCGGGTTAAGTGTTACAGATTTAGATATTTCGGCCCGGCCTCCACGTTTGTCTCAATCTGTAACAGGTGGGACCGAAAAACTCGGCTAGATGTTACAGATTGAGACAAACGGACCCCGACCCGCTCAAAAACAAAAAGGCCGGGGGCGGCGCGCCGTGTGACGTGCCGCCCCCGGCTGAGAAATGGGGGCAGGTTGTGTGAGCGGGGCATCTCGCTAGTCGCAAGTCGCTAGTCCAGACGACGGGTCTGCGCCACGTGCTTGTACCAGTAGGCGCTTGCCTTGGGCGTGCGCTTCTGGGTCTCAAAGTCTACGTAGAAGAAGCCGTAACGCTTGTTGTAGCCATTGGTCCAGGAGAACTGATCCTGCAAGCTCCACAGGAAGTAGCCGCCCACGTTGACGCCCACCTCCATGGCCTTGAGCAACCAGCGCAGGTGCTGCTCGATGTAGTCGATGCGCGGCTGATCGTCCACAAAACCGTCCTCGTAGGGGTCCTTGTAGCCCATGCCGTTTTCGGTGATGAAGATCTGCTTGTAGTTGGGGTAGCGCTGCTTAATGTAGACGAGCAGATCGAACAGACCCTCGGGATAGATGATCCAGTCCCAGTCGGTGGTGGGGATGCCGGGCTTGTTCACGTGCTCGCCAATACCCTTGACGCGCCAGCGGCCGGTGCCCTTCTCGCCCGTACCATTGTGGTGCAGGTCGTTCTCGCCGTCGTAAGCCTTCAAGAAACGGCACTGGTAGTTGTTAACGCCCAGGTAGTCGTTGTAAAGCGCAGCTTCGCGCATAATCTCGAGGTCCTCGTCCAAGATCTCGATGGTGCCGCCCGAGACGGCGGCCAGGCGGTTGGCGCACTCGAGGGTGTCAGGCGCGTAGTCGCCGCGGAAGGTGGCGTCGAGCAAAAACTGGTTTTGCAGCACGTGCTCGTTGTTGGCGGCTTTGATGTCGGCGGGGTCGTTCTCGTTGAGCGGGTACTTAAACTCCAGCGACTGGATGACGCCGATTTTGCCCTTAAAGCCGCCGTTGTGGAAGGCCAGCACTGCCTTGGCGTGGGCGAGCATCATGTTGTGCTCGCACTGGAAGGCCTCGGCAAGATGCGCCTTGACGCCACCGGGGAAGGTGCCCTCGATGTAGGTGTTGGAGGCGTCGGCCCAGATCTCGTTAAAGGTGAACCAGTAGGTCACCTGGTCGGCGTACTCCTTAAAGCAGAAGGTGGCAAAGTCCACAAAGGCATCGATGGTCTCGCGGTTGAGGAAGTCGCCCTTCTCAAAGAGGGGAAGCGGCGTGTCAAAGTGATGCAGCGTGACGAACGGCTCAACATGGTGCTTATGGCACTCGGCGAAGAGATCGTGGTAGAACTGGACGCCCTCGGGGTTGATTTCGCCGGTGCCGTTGGGGAAGATGCGGCTCCAGGCAATGGAGAGGCGAATGCCGTTGATGCCAAACTCCTCGCACAGCTCCAGATCGACGGGGTACTGGTTGTAGAAGTCCGAAGCGGGATCGGGGGAGAAACGGCCTTGGGCTTCCAGAAAGTCGTCCCAGGCAACCTTGCCCTTACCGTGAGTGCGGGTCTCGCCCTCTACCTGGTAGGCAGCAGTGGCGCCGCCAAAGACAAAGTCCTCGGGAAACTGCGCAGGCGGATTGGTGACGCTAGCAGGATTTACGGACATGATGATCCAATCGTCTAAATCGAAGGGCCAGCCGGTCTTGGATGGTCGGCTGGCCCTGAGCGTTACTTACTTCGAAAGCTGCTCGGAGACGAAGGCGAGAGACTTGTCGCCGTTCTGGGAGAGCTCGATGTACTGCTTACCGCGGCAGGCGACGCACTTGTTGCCCACGCGCTCGCAATCCTTCTGCAGGTCGCCCAGGTAGCTGGCTGCCTGCGGGGCCAGGACGACCAGGTCAAAGTCGGGGAGCATGTCGACGTGGTTGCCATATGCCTCGGCAGCGGTCTCCAGATTGATGCCGCGCTCCTTGGCAGCCTTGGCCAGTGCGTTGGCGAGCAGGCCCGAGGTACCGCCGCCCTGGCAGAGCACGAGCACGCGCTTGCCGTTGAGGTCGCTGGCGGTCGTTGCCTCGGCAGCGGATGCTGCAGAAGCGGCGGGGGAGTCGGCCTTCACGGCCTCGGCGGCGGCGCCGGCGGCAACACTCTTGGCGTCGGCCTTACCCTGGAAGGCGTCGTTGAGCTTGGCGGCCTTCTCGGCGTTCTTGGCGGCGAGCTCCTCCTGGGAGATCTCGGCCTCCTCGGCGCACTTCTGGGCGTCATAGGCACGGAAGAACGGGTAGTACAGGGCAAAGTCGACGACTAGGATGATGGCGAGCATCACAAAGGCGAGCGGCTGGAAGCCCAGGCCCATGATGGTGCCGATGGGGCCGGGGACGGTCCAGGGCAGGGTGTACATAAAGCCGTTCATGCCCAAGAAGTCGATAAAGACCTTGAGGATCCAGATGTTGGCGATCGGGGCAAAGACAAACGGGACAAAGAAGACGGGGTTGAGCACGATGGGTGCGGCGAACAGCAGCGGCTCGTTGACGGCAAAGCAGACCGGGACGATGGCGGCCTTGCCGACGGCGCGCATCTCCTGAGACTTAGCCAGGAAGCAGAACATAAAGACCAGGACGAGCGTGGCGCCGGTGCCGCCCATGCAGACGACGAAGTACTGGGCACCCTGGGTCAGGACAGCGGAAGCGTGCTGGCCAGCCTGGAACGCAGCCAGGTTGTCGGTCATGTTGGCAACGAGGGCGGCGGCGATGGCGGGCTCGACGATCGAGGGACCGTGGACGCCGACGAACCAGAACAGGCTCATGGCGCCGTAGATCACAGCGAGGCCGATGTAGCCGTCGGCAGCGGTGAACAGGGGCTGGAACACCTGGATGACGCCCTGGGCAAAGCAGAAACCAAAAGCAGCGCGAAAGACGATGTCAAAGACCCAAAAGACGGTGATGCAGACGGAGAAGGGGATGATGTCCTTAAAGGTCTGCGAGATGTTGGGCGGAACCTGCTCGGGCATCTTGACGGTGATGTTGCGCTTGATAAAGAACTTGTAGATGATGCCGGTCACAAATGCAGCGATGAAGGCAGTCAGCAGGCCTTTGGAACCAAGATAGGTGGTGTTGAAGCCGCTGGCGGCGTCCGTGGCGATCGTGTCGCTCGAAAGGAGCAAGAAGCCGATGATGGCCGCGCACATGCACGAGATGAAGTTGATCTGGTTGTTCTTGGGCAGATCGCGGTTCTGAGCGTCGGCGAAGTGCTTGGCCGTGGTGGCAGCGCAGGCGATGGCCAGGATACCCATGGAGTAGTTGTAGCACTTCCACAGGGCGTTGTTGATGTCATCGGGCCAGTAGAAACCCCAGATGTTGGGGACCGAGGCTACCAGGCAGAAGATGGACGAGAAGATGATGATGGGGATGACGGAGATAAAGCCGTCGCGGATCGCCTTGAGGTACTTGTTGCGGGCGATCGCGTTGAAAAAGGGCTGGCCCTTTTCGATGATGGCGATGAGTTGCTCCATGCAATGCTCCTAAGAGTCGGTGGGTTAGCAACGATGGTAACTTTTGGCGTTCGGTTGCCAAAATGTTGACGTTGCCATTTTGCGGCACAAATAAAGACGCGAATCGGTGGTTCCTGTGCCTGCGAACCGTCGATTCCTTACGCGTAAACGTTTGAGCCGCCCGGTGGCTCTGTGTTTGCACAATGGCAACGTTAACATTTGGTCGACAAAAGCCGTCCGGGGAAGCGGGATTGTCGGTGAACGGTAGGTTTTGGGTGGTGAGCGTATGGCGGAGGAGGCGTTAGATATACTTAAAGACGTTTCATTTGACTGCGTAGGGTGCCACCAATGGCATCGTTGACATAGAAAGATCGACCTATGGCCGCTGTTAAAAAATCGGTTTCCGTTAAGGACGTGGCGCGTCTCGCGGGCGTCTCGGAGCAGACAGTCTCGCGTACGGTGCACGATTCGCCCAGCGTGCGCCCCGAGACCAAGGAGCGCGTGCGTGCCGCCATGCGCGAGCTGGGGTATCGCCCCAATTTTGCCGGTCGATCGCTGCGCCGCGGCAAGTTTAAGACCGTCGGCGTCGCCATGTTCAACATTACCGGCACCGGCAACCTCGACCGCATGGAGGGCTTTGCCGCCGCGGCCGACAAACATGGCTATGCCATCACCCTCACTAAAGTAGACGGGCATCCGTATACCCTCGAGAGCGCATCGTCGCGCATGAGCGCGCTGCCGGTGGATGGCATGGTTGTGATCATGAACCGCATGCCGGCGGATTTTGGCACCTTTGAGCCGCTGCCCGGTATGCAGACGGTGCTCGTTACCATGCTGGAGCACCCGCTGTGCTCAACAGTCGATAACGACCAGTTCGATTGCTCGCGCCAGGTGGTCGAGTACTTGCTGGAGCAGGGGCACAAGACCGTGCACTTTATCTCGTGCCCCGAGCGCTCGCTTTCGGGCATGCGTCGCGAGGAGGGCTGGCGCGAGACATTGCGCGCGCATGGTATTGAGCCGCCGCGATTCATTCGTGGCGATTGGACGGCACAGAGCGGATATGCCGCCGGCCAGGCTCTGGCGGACGATCCGACCTGTACGGCCATTTATGCTTCCAACGATGCCATGGCATATGGCTGCATCCGTGGGCTCGAGTCGCGCGGGAAGCGCGTGCCCGAGGATGTGAGCGTAGTGGGTGTTGATGACAGCCTGGGCGATATCGTGCCCGACCGTCACCTGACCACGGTGCGCTTTGACAACAAGCGCGTCGGCATGTGGGCGGTCGACAAGGTTGCCGGCGCCGAGGGGGGTGCGTCTGGCGTGGAGCACATGCTGATCCCCGGTATGCTCGTAGAGGGCGATACGGTGCGCGATTTGCGTTAGGGTGCGGTTCTGTTTGGGTTGCCGCTAATTGTGTTCGATATTGTTCAGATTGGTTTAAAAACCGTTCACGGGCGAAAAGCAACCGTTCATAGCTCGAAATTACGTTTTGCGCTGTTCTTTTTTGTTTGAATGTTAATGTTCCTGCCATACACAGCGCAGCGCGTATGCCCGGACGCGATGCTCTCCGTTGGTTCATATGTGAAAGGAACGCAATATGGCAACCAAAGAAGAAATCTCGATGGTTGGATTCGAGATTGTCGCATACGCGGGCGACGCCCAGACCGATCTGCTTGCAGCGCTCGATGCTGCTCGCGAGGGTGATTTTGAGAAGGCCGAGCAGCTGCACAAGGATGCCAGCGATGCACTTATCGGCGCCCACGACACGCAGACCAAGCTGCTTTCGCAGGAGGCCGGCGGCGGTGAGATGGAGATGACCTTCATCATGGCTCACGCTCAGGATACTCTCATGACCACCATGATCCTGGAGAAGCAGACCCGCTTTACCATCGATGCCTATAAGCGCATCGCCGCACTCGAGGCTAAGCTCGCCTAACGAGCTCTCACAACCAAGCCCCCTTCCAAAAGCTCTGCCGCTACCCGCGACAGGGCTTTTTCTGCGCTCCTCCAAGTTGCGGTGAAATAGGGACTGAATAGGGACCGGCGGGCGCAAAACAATCCCTATTCCACCGCAACTCATCCCGAAATAGTCATTGGGGACAGTCTTGGTGCCCGTTCGTCTTGCCGTTCGGTTTTTCGCTGGGTGGGTATACTTCCTTTCACATTAAACGCCGGACTGAGGAGGTATCCAAATGCCGGATAACGGGTCAATACAAAAAAGAGACGCGCACGAGATGGCTCATGGGCGTCCTGTCCAGATAACCGAGCACACGACAGTAACCGAGCTGCAGCCCAGCCTGTCCGATGTCGTGTGCGCAAACAAAAAACTGCAGATTGGCATCATCGTCGCCCTTGTGGTTATGGCGCTCCTGTCGGGCTTTGTCGCGCGCCCGCATTTTGCCGATACCAAGACTTGGGACTCCACCATCGAGGTTATCGATCAAAAGAAGGGCAACGTTTTGGCGCTCACGACCTCGTGCGTTGCCCTGTCTGCGGGCATCACGGCGCTGCCTGGAGATACGGGAACGCCGGTTGCCGAGCAGCTCGCACAGCTTTCAGGCAACCTCGGTATCGTGCTTGCCGTGCTATACCTAGAGAAATACTTGCTCACGATTTTGTGGTCGGTTGGCTTGGGCATCTTAATCCCGTTTGCGTTGGTGCTCTTTGCGGTCTCGCTTGGCATTCACGGACGCTGGAGCACGAGTGCCGTCCTGCGCCGCGTGGCGACCCGCGTGCTGGTAGTCGCCATGATCGGCATGGCGTTGGTGCCTGCAAGCGTGTGGGTATCGCAAAAGGTCGATGAGACGTATCAGGTGAGTATCGAGCAGACAGAGCAAAAGGCGACTGAAGCGAGCAAGGCGAGCTCCACAAAGAGCGAGAAGAAATCCGAGACCACGGAAAACAAGAATGTGCTTGAGCAGCTGACCGATGGGGCATCGAGTTTACTCACATCGGTGACCGACAGTGCCAAGTCGATGACCGATAAGGTGGTGCAACAGGTGACCGATCTGATCGAAGGCGTCATCGTGATGATCGTGACCTCGTGCGTTATCCCGTTGCTGGTGCTCGCGGCGTTTCTGTGGCTGGGGCACACGCTGCTGGGGATCGATATTTCTGGCCCGGCGAACTATTTGACGGGCCGTTTTCTGAGGGCTCCGTCCAAACATGCCAAGAAGAGCGGACAGTCTGAGTAGGCGGCAAAGCGATCCTTGGAAGACCAACCGTAAGAAGGGCGGCCGAGACACGTTCTCGGCCGCCCTTTTGTTTGTTGAACACATGGTCGCTACGTCTGCGCCGGGCTCAAACGGTCGCCAATCATCCGTGAACGGTATTTGTTCAAAAAAGAACAAAGTTAAACAAATAATGGTTGCACTCGATGTTCGAATGTGTTCAAATAAACATGAACAGTGAAGAACCGCACATTCAGATGCCCGGACCTGAACGCGATTCAACACTTCCAAACAGAAACTACGCACCTGCGTATCTCTCAAGGAGGATGTCATGAGGGTTGTAATCGCTTCCGATGCCGACGGTATGTCGATGAAGGAGTCCATCAAGGAGATGCTCATCGCCGACGGTCACGAGGTCGTCGACTATTCCGAGACCCCTGCCGCGGACTTTGTCGATTCCGCCACTGCCGTTGCCAAGGACCTGCTGAAGCACAAGGATTCCCAGGGCTTCGCATTTGATAAGTACGGCGTCGGCTCCTATATGGCTGCCGTCAAGATCAAGGGTATGGTCGTCGCCAACATTTCCGACGAGCGTTCCGCCTACATGACCCGCGAGCACAACGGCTCGCGCATGGTCACCATGGGCCCGGGCGTTGTGGGCACCGAGGTCGCCAAGAAGATCGCCCGCGAGTTCCTGCGCGCCCAGTACGCCGGCGGCCGTCACCAGATCCGTGTCGACATGCTCAACAAGATGGCCTAACGAGAGCCACCGAGAACTCGAACTTCTACCTCAACTTGTGAATTCAGACGAAAGGACGTTCTGATGAAGAAGACCATCGCAATCGGTTGCGACCATATCGTTACGGACGAGAAGATCTATCTGGCCGACCGCCTGGAGCAGGCTGGCTACAAGGTGCTTGACTGCGGCACCTACAGCCACACCCGTACGCACTATCCCATCTACGGTAAGGCCGTGGGCGAGGCTGTTGCCAGCGGCAAGGCCGACTTTGGCGTGGCCCTGTGCGGCACCGGCATCGGCATCACCAACGCCGTCAACAAGGTTCCCGGCGCCCGCTGCGCCCTGGTTCGCGACATGACCTCTGCCCTGTATGCCCGCCGCGAGCTCAACGCCAACATCGTGGGCTTTGGCGGCAAGATCACCGGCGAGTTCCTGATGGCCGACATCATGCTTGCCTTCCTGGAGGAGCCCTACGAGAAGACCCCCGAGCACGATGCCCTGATTGCCAAGATCGATGCCTGCAATAAGGCCGACGCCGAGGCTCAGGCTGACCCGCACTTCTTTGACGAGCTCCTCGAGAAGTGGGACCGCGGCGAGTATCACGACTAAGGGGTTCCGGCGTTCTACCGAACGCCGGACCGGCCGACGCTGCGAAGCCATCTGGTGGGCAATCTGCCGTTCAGCTTCGGCGGCATGACCAGAAGGTCAATGCCGCCTCGCTTCACGGCACCTTGCCTCACCAGCTGGCTTCTCGCTGACGTTGAGGTGAACTGTGGGGTTTATCTCTGTTGTTTAGAGGCAATCCGGCGGGCGAGCTGCTCCGATAACACGTTTGCTTGCTGAGCTTGTGTGCTTCGTTTTGGCGGTACCCGGCATTCTGCAGCTTTTCAATTGACGGCTCGCGTTTCTGTGAGGGGGCGCGGGCCGGTTTTCTATCAGCCCCACTGACTCGGCGGGCTGGCGTACGAAAGGGAAGGCTCCTATGGAGTTTGTTCTTGATAACGGTTCTATCCGCGTAGCACTGAGCACGGAGGGCGGCTCGTTCACCTCAATTGTGGCCGACGGTCGCGAGTATCTGTGGCAGGGTGATCCTTCGGTCTGGTCGGGCCAGGCACCCATTTGCTTTCCGATCTGCGGCGGCCTTCGTGACGGTCGCGCAATGACCATGGGCGGCCGCGAGGTTAAGCTCGCCCGCCACGGCTTTGCACGCAAACAGGAGTGGAAGCTCGAGGAACAGAGCGACAACATGGTTGCGCTGAGCCTAAGCTCTGCCGACCATGCCGAGTTGCTCGAGCAGTACCCGTATCCGTTTAAGATCGTTGCTCGTTACACGATCGATTCGGAAAAGGTGGCCGTGTCGTACGAGGTGACCAATGAGGGCACCGAGGACATGCCGTTCTTTGTGGGCGGTCACCCCGGCTTTAAGTGCCCGCTCGACGAGGGCGAGTCCTATGACGACTACGAGCTTCGTTTTGAGCAGCGCGAGGCCACCGAGCTCTGTACTGCCGTTCCCTCGACGGGGCTGATTGATGTTGAGCATCGCAGCAAGAACCCCATGATCGGCCAGAACCTGCCGCTTACCCACGAACTCTTCGACTTCGCGGAGACCATCTTCGACGTGCTCGAGAGCCGCGTGGTTACGCTGACCAAGAAAACCGAGGACAAGGGCGTGCGCCTGACGTTCCCCGATATGCCGTACCTGATTGTGTGGAGCAAGCCCGAGGGCGACTTTGTGGCCGTGGAACCGTGGGGTGGTCTGTCCACCTGCTCCGACGAGGACGATATTCTGGAGCACAAGCGTGGCTGCCTGGTGGCCAAGCCGGGGGAGACCGTCACCCGCGGCTTTGAGATCGAGATCCTTTAACGAGCTATCGTATGTTTGGGGTGGGTCATGCCGCCCCGGAACAGGAGTTCAACATGATTCTGACCGTTACCATGAACCCGTCGATTGATACGCGCTATCAGCTCGACAAGCTGATTATCGACGATGTTAACCGCGTGACGCCCGAAAAGACCGCTGGCGGCAAGGGCCTCAACGTGAGCCGTGTGCTGCTGCAACTGGGAGACGACGTGCTCGCGACTGGTCTGCTTGGCGGCCACATGGGTGCCTATATGGCCGAGCTTATGGATGCCGACGGCGTCAAGAACGACTTTGTGCCCATCGCCGGTGAGACGCGCATTTGCCTGAATATTCTGCACGAGGGTAATCAGACCGAGCTGCTGGAGAGCGGCCCGCAAATCGCCCCGGCCGAGCTCGAGGCCTTTACGGCCAAGTTCGCCGAGCTTGCAGCGAAGGCGGACGTCGTGACGCTTTCGGGCTCGCTGCCGCGTGGCGTCGATGCCGGCTACTATGCCGAGCTCGTCAAGATCGCCGAGGAGGCGGGCGCCAAGGTGCTGCTCGACACCTCGGGTGAATCGCTGGAGGCAGCGCTGGAGTCCGATGCCAAGCCCGAGCTCGTAAAGCCCAACCTGACCGAGATTAACGGCCTACTGGGTACGTCCTTTACGACCGATGATGTCGATGCCCTGCGCGAGGCGCTTGCCGCCGATGACCGTTTTGCCGGTATTCCCTGGGTTGTCGTTTCGATGGGCGCTGCCGGTTCGGTGGGCTTCCATGAGGGTCGCGCATTCCGCGCCAAGACGCCCGCGATTGCGGCTGTGAACGCGACGGGTTCCGGTGACTCGACTATCGCCGGCTTTGCGCATGCCATTGCTGCTGGTGCCGACGACGTCACGGTGCTCAAGACCGCCAATACCTGCGGCAAGCTCAACGCCATGGATCCCAAGACCGGCCACCTGGTCATGGATCGCTGGGACGAGATCTACAACAACGTTGAGGTCGTAGAGTTGTAGCGGTTGCGACTCCTAATAGAATGAGCGTGGATAATCTCCCGCTTTTGGTGCCCATACGAGTTCAAAGTGGGGGATTTTCCACGCTCGAGTCATTAGTCGTTGGGGACGTTCTTGTTTGACTAGTCGTTTAAGAACGTCCCCAATGGCTACACTCAAAAACGGCGCCCGTCGGCGATGTTGCCGGCGGGCGCCGTTGTCGTGTGGGCGGAAATGATCCGTTTTCCTCCGTCCCTAAGGGATCATTACAGTGAGTCGATAAAGCGCTGCTGGGCGGCGCGGCCGGCCTCGTCCCATTTAAAGACGCCGGCGTTGTCGAGCACGTGGCCAAACACCACGCCGACCTCCTCGTGCAGGATGCCGATGGCGCTATCCGCCGTAAGCTCGTCGGCGCGGCGGGCATAGACGTCCTCGGCCCACGCGGCATGGCTGCGGCAAAGGTCGTCGCCCTCGAGCGCACTGGCAAGGTCGTAGCTGGTATCGGCTTTGGCTGCCAGCAGGTGCTCGCGGACAGCGCCGAGCTCGGGAACCAGGCGCGGCGGAAGAATAGCCAGGCCCATAACCTCGATCAGGCCGATGTTCTCCTTCTTAATGTGATGGTACTCGGCATGCGGGTGGAAAACGCCCAGCGGATGCTCGTCGGTCGTGATGTTGCAGCGAAGCGCCAGGTAGGCCTCGTAAATCTCGCCGCCGGCGTTGCCGCGGGAGTCGACGCGGCGGATGACGGGCGTCACGGTGTTGTGCGCTACGCCGTCGGCCGTGTGCGCGATAACGCCCACAGACTCGTCGGTCCACTCGCGCCAGGCGAGGATAATCTTCTCGGCAGCGTCGAGCAGCTGAGCGCGGTCATGCGAGCGCAGGCGCAGCACCGAGAGCGGCCACTGCAGCACAGTGCCGGTGACCTGGTCAAAACCGGGCACGCTAAACTGCGAGACCTCGGCGGCATGCATCATGGGGAACTCGTGCGCGCCGCCCTGGAAGTGGTCGTGCGACAGAATCGAGCCGCCCACGATAGGCAGGTCGGCGTTGGAGCCGATGAAGTAATGCGGGAACAGGTCCACAAAGTCGAGCAGGCAGGTCAAGCCCTTGCGGTCGACGTGCATCGGACGATGCTCGGAGCTCATGGCAATGCAGTGCTCGTTAAAGTAGGCGTACGGGCTGTACTGGAAGCCCCAGCGCTCGCCGTTGAGCTGGATGGGGATAATGCGCAGATTCTGGCGGGCGGGGTGAGCGCCGCCGTCGGCTGCGGCGGAGCGTCCGGGATAGCCTTCGTTTTCGATGCAGAGCTGGCAGGCGGGATACTTCTCGCCCGTGTTCTTGGCGGCACCTGCCGCGGCGATATCGCGCGGGTCCTTCTCGGGCTTGGACAGGTTGATGGTGATCTCAAGATCGCCCCAGTTGGTGGGGGTGCTCCATTTGATGTTGCGCGCGATGGCGGCGCGGCGCACGTAGCCGGCGTCGCAGCACAGGACGTAGAACCAGTCGGTCGCGGCACGGGGCTCGTTGACGCCCATACGTCCGTTGAACTCTTCGTTTACAACCGAAGGCCTCGGCATGAGCGCGCCCATGATGCGCATGGCGATGCGGTCGCGGCCCGACGCCGTATCCTCGACAGCACCATTGGCAACGGCGGCCTCGGAAAGCGCGGCAAGCGTGCCTTCAAGATCAAAGTCGGGCAGGGTATTGGGGTGCAAGAGCGAGAGTTTCTCAACCTGGAGCGCCCAGGCCATATCGAGCGCGGGGCCCGTAGCGCCGATGCACTCCAGAATGGTGTTGTATGCCCAGATGCGATCGTCCTGGCCGATCATCGATCGATGAATGGCGTACTCGATCAGGTTCTGCGCCGCTTCGCGCACGTCAGTCATTACAGCCATGCCGCGTAAGCCCCCTTGTCAGAGATGGCGTAGTGACGGGCAGAGCCCTCGCCCAGCCAGCCGTTCATCTTGGCAATGAAGGTGTCGACCAGATCGAGCGGCACGAAGGCCTGGATGGTGCCACCAAAGCCGCCACCGTGAATGCGAACGGCGCCGCGGCCGTCGAGCACGTGCTCGGCCAGCGCCAGGGCATACATGGAAGGCTGCTCGGAACCCAGCTTGGCAACAACATTCTGCAGGTACATGGCAGAGCTGGCGCCCGACTCGCGCGTCAGGACCAGGAACTGGTCAATGTCGCCGGCGTTGAGCGCTGCCCAGCGCTTATCGACCAGGCCGTTCTCGTACCAGTAGTGAACGGCGCGCAGGCAGGCGCGGTCGCCCAGCTTGGCGCGCAGCTCGGGGAGCTTGGCGTCAAAGTCGGCAACGTCGACCTCACACAGGCGTGCCTTGCCAAACTCGGCGGCGACGTCCTGCATCTCGCGCGGAACGGCGGCGTAGTCGTCGGTAGCTGCCACGTGGTCGGCGCCGACCTTAACGAGCACGAGCGCATAGCCGTGATCCTCAAAGTTGAGCTCGAGCTTCTGGGTTTTAGGCTGAGCCTGGTCCTCAAAGTCCATGTAGGCGAGGCCGCCCAGGCACACGGCGGCTTGGTCCATAAGACCGCAGGGCTTGCCGTAGTAGTTGTTCTCGGTTCGCTGGCTCATCTGAGCGAGCGTGACGGGCTCAATGGCGGGCGCGCCCCAGAGCGTCTCCATGGCACGGCCGTACGCGGCCTCGACGGCGGCAGAGCTGGAAAGGCCGCCGCCCGAGGGGACGGAGCAGGTAAAGGCAAAGTCGAAGCCCTGGGGCTCAACGCCCAGAGCAGCGATTTCGTGGGCCATACCGCGCACGAGGCTTGCGGACGTGCCCTTCTCGGACTCCTGGACATCCAGCGTGTCGAGCGTGATCTCAAACGTAGGATAGCCCTCGTCGGCTACGCGAACCTTGTTGGAATCGGTTGCCACGGCGATGCCGTCAACGGCGACATCGAGCGAGCCGGCGATAACGTGGCCACCCTCGTGGTCGGTGTGGTTGCCGCTGATCTCGGAGCGGCCGGGCGCGTGCACATAGAGCACCTGGCGATCGCCGATGGGGCCAAACTCCTCCTCAAACAGCTTGGTGAGCGTTGCGAGTGTCTTTTCGTCGGGGGTGGTCATGAGGGTCCTTTCCTTGGCGCATGCTGACGAGTTTTCCGTCGTAGTGAGTACGTTAACAATTTGAAGCGGCATAAACTCAGCATCTACGATGCCGCACGTTACGGGCTATGTTAACGTACTCATAACACAACACTTATCACTTTTTGAGAATCTGGTAATCGGTAGAAATTCAGCCGTGAACGGTACTGCCGTATGGACTTATAAAGCAGAAGAGATGCAGATAGAAAAAGTAGAGTACGTTAACATGCGTCCGACGATAGCGGGCCTCGGCGCGGGATGTATTTCTGCCCGGGCCGGCATTCACGCTATTCAGATCTCTCAAGGGTGAAGGTGATCCTGTGGCAAGGTGCCCGTCCAACGATACCAGTTCGCGTCCGGTCTCCATGGCCGACGTCGCCCGCGCTGCTGGCGTTTCGCAGCAGACGGTTTCGCGCGTCGCCAACGGCTTGCCCAACGTTAACGAGCAGACGCGCCAGCGCGTGCAGGCCGCTATGCAAGAGCTCGGCTTTCGTCCGAGTTATGCCGGTCGCTCGCTGCGTGACGGCCGTTACCATTCGGTCGGGCTGTGCGTCAACGATGTCACCAAGTTTGGGAACCTCTCAATGATCGACGGCATCGCCAGCGCAGCTCGCGAGCATAATTGCGCCATCACGCTGGTCGAGATGTCCAAGACCGAGGAGTTTTCGCTTGCCGAGGCCACGCGTCGTATGGCCGCGCTGCCCGTGGACGGTATCATCATCGGCATGAGTCGCATGGCGCCCGATTTTGAGACGTTCGATCCGTTGCCGGGCATTGGAACGGTCATCGTTACCATGTACGCGCATCCGCGCGTGACCACGGTCGATTCCGACCATTACGGCTGCTCGCTATTGCTTATGGATCACCTGTTTGAGCTGGGGCACGAGCAGATTCGCTATATTGGCGGCCCGTCGTTCTCGGTCGACGAGCAATTTCGTCGCGCCGGTTGGCAAGATACACTCGAGCGTAAACACATCGAGACGGTAGAGCCACTCGAGGGCGACTGGTCTGCCAACAGCGGCTACGAGGCCGCTCGGTACTTGGCTGGGCACGACCGCACCATGACGGCGATTTACGCGGCAAACGACCAGATGGCAAACGGCGCCATTGCCGCGCTGCGCGATAGCGGCTTGCGCGTGCCCGAGGACGTGAGCGTGGTGGGCGTCGACGATTCGCTCGATGATTTTGTGGCACACAACGAGCTCACGACCGTTCGATTCGATCTGCATCAGCGCGGGCGCGAGGTGTTCGAGCGCGCAGTTCCCAAGGCGGGGGCATCGGACAAAACCGTCGCCATTCGTATTCCCGGTCAGCTCATCGTTCGACACACCACGGCAGCGCCGCGCGCATAGTTTTCGCAGGTCAACGGCTCGGCGTTGCATATCAATAACAATCGGTAAGGATGCCGGCAGATAGCCGTGACTATGAAGGCGAGTGCTATGATAGACGGGTTCATTTGTCTATCTAGGAGGCTTTGCCTGATGGAGATCACCAAGGATATCCGCTACATTGGCGTTGACGATCATGACATCGACCTGTTCGAGGGCCAGTACGATGTGTCCGAGAACGGTATGGCATACAACAGCTACGTTATCTTGGGCGAAAAGATCGCTGTCGCCGATTCGGTCGATGGCGGGTTTGTCGACGAATGGCTCGGTAACCTCGAGGCTGTGCTCGACGGTCGCACGCCCGACTACCTGGTCATCCATCACATGGAGCCCGATCACTCCGCTGGCATCGCCGCCTTTATGGAGCGCTATCCCCAGGCACAGATTGTGGCAAGCATGGGCGCCTTCCGCATGATGGTTAACTACTTTGACACCGACTTCCCCGAGCGCAAGATGGTTGTCAAGGAGGGTGACGTGCTCGATTTGGGCGGCCACAGCCTAACCTTTGTCGGCGCCCCCAACGTGCACTGGCCCGAGGTGCTGTTCTCCTACGAGGCCACCGACAAGGTGCTCTTTAGTGCCGACGGCTTTGGCAAGTTCGGCGCCAACGACATCGAGGATCCGGAAGGGTGGGCCTGCGAGGCGCGCCGTTATTACTTTGGCATCGTCGGCAAGTTCGGCAAGTTTGTGCAGGCCGTGCTCAAGAAGGCCGCCAATCTGGACATCCAGATCATCTGCCCGCTCCACGGCCCCGTGCTGACCGAGAACCTGGGCTATTACCTCGACACCTACAACACCTGGTCGAGCTATCAGCCCGAGGACGAGGGCATCACGATTGCCTACGCGAGCGTGTACGGCCATCTGAAGGCTGCCGTTGAGGAGCTCGCATCTGCGCTCGAGGCTCGCGGCCAGAAGGTTTCTGTCTTTGACCTGGCTCGCGACGATATGGCCGAGGCCGTTGAGGACGCGTTCCGCTATGACCGTCTGGTGCTTGCCTCCATTACCTATCAGGGCGAGATCTTCCCGTTCATGAGCACCTTTATCCATACGCTTGCCGAGCACGCCTATCAGAACCGTACAGTGGCACTCGTTGAGGCCGGCTCCTGGGCGCCCACTGCCGCCAAGGTTATGACCAAGGAGCTCGAGGGCATGAAGGACATCACCCTGTCACAGAACAAGGTGACCGTGCTGGGCTCGCTCAATGACGCCTCGCGCGCTCAGATCGAGGCCCTCGCCGACGAGCTTTCCAAGTAGCGATTCTTTCACGTTTGACGCTCAAACCACCACAAAGGGGACAGACACCTTTGTGGTGGTTTTTGTTTAAGCGCCGGTGATGACGAGATTTGGGCGGGCCTCGTCGGCGGTCTCGGCGAGTGAGGTGGCGACGGCGCCATCGGGATCACGGTCCATCACGATGGTGTCGACGTCGACAAGCTCGGCAAAGCGGTACATGCCGCGCCCGTTAACCTTGCTGGCGTCCATGAGGGCGACGCTTTGATGGGCTGCGGCGATCATAGCCGTTTTGGTCTCGGCCATCTGCGGAAAGTCGGTCGTAAAGCCGCAACGGGGGACAAAAGCGCCGGGGCATACGATGGCAAGGTCGGCGTGAACCGTTTGAAGCGCCTGCATAGTGAGCGGTCCGTACAGATAGCGATGGCCTTTGCGCAGTGCCCCGCCCAGCATGACGACATCGACTGAGGGCATGCTCTCGTCGATGTAATCGGCAATGGTAATGTCGGCCGTGATGACGGTGATGCCATCGCGCTGGTCGAGGAGCCGAACGAACTCGAGTGCCGTGGTGCCGGAGTCGACAAGCACCGTGTCGCCGTCGTTAACAAGCCTGATAGCGCTTTGGGCAATGGCTTGCTTGGCGGCAACGTTGACGTTGATGCGGCGATCCTGCGTGGAGACGGTTAGGCGTTTGTGGAGCGACACGGCGCCACCATGCGTACGGCGTAGCTTGCCGGACTCGGCGAGCGCGTCCAGGTCGGCGCGGGCGGTAACGGAGGACACGCCAAAGGTCTGGGCGATTTCTGCTACTTGCACCGAGGCGTTATGTTCAAGCATCTCCATGATGGCGGCGCGTCGCTCATCGGCGAAAGCTCGGGTTGTTGCGTGGGCCATAGCTGCTCCATCCTCAGCCTAAATTTGCAGGAATTGTGTTGAGTCTATTTTCGTTCATTTTCTTTTTGAGCAAGTAAACGCCTTTCGATTACTTATCTTTTCTATAAAAGAAAGATGATTCGCTTGAAAACGGTAATGTCGGATAGGGGAATTTAGCCTGAATCCCTTCCGTTTGCTTTTCAAAAACGAGCGTTTTGGCCTGCGTGCCGGCGATATCTCGTACATGCGACAGATGCGATTTTCATACAATGAGCGCAGCAAAACGCAAGGTAAAACGCCTTGCGGACACGTACGCCCGATGTCCAGATGCGGGCGAGGGAGAGGAGCAAACGCTCATGGCACTTGTTACCACCGAAAAGATGCTCAAGGACGCTCAGGCCAGCCACTACGCCGTCGGCGCGTTCAACGTCGAGAACCTCGAGTTTGTTATGGCCGTTCTGGCCGCTGCCGAGGAGACCAAGTCCCCCGTCATCATGCAGACCACCCCGGGCACCATCAAGACCGCTGGTCTGGACTACTTCTACGGCATGGTCAAGGCTGCCGCCGAGCGCGCTTCCGTGCCCGTTGCCCTGCACCTCGATCACGGCGATGGCTATGACCGATGCATGCAGGCTTTCCGCACGGGCTACACCTCCGTCATGATCGACGGTTCGCACGAGTCCTTCGAGGACAACATCGCTCTGACCAAGTCCGTCGCCGATGCTGGCCGTGCCATGGGCGTGCCCGTCGAGGCCGAGCTCGGCAAGGTTGGCGGCAAGGAGGACGACGGCCCTGCGGTTGAGGGCGAGAGCCCCTACACCGATCCTGCCGAGGCCAAGGAGTTCGTCGAGCGTACCGGCTGCACCTCCCTCGCAATTGGCGTTGGTACCAGCCACGGCGTGTACACGAGCGATCCGCACATCGAGCAGTCGGTGGTCAAGGCCATCCGCGACGCCGTCGACGTGCCGCTGGTTCTGCACGGCACTTCCGGTGTGCCCGATGAGCAGGTTGCCGAGGCTGTGAAGAACGGCATCTGCAAGGTTAACTACGCAACCGAGCTGCGTCAGGCCTACACCAAGGGCTTCATGGCCTACATGGCCGAGAACCCTGCCTGCTTCGATCCTAAGAAGCCGGCCAAGGAGGGCATGCGTGAGATCACCGAGCTGGTTAAGATCCGCATGACCAACCTCAACTCTGTGGGCAAAGCAGAGTAACAGCAAGGGTACTCCGACTCGCTACATATCCCGGGGAGGGACGAGGGCTTAGTTCCCCAATCGTCCTCGGGCATGCAAAAAGCCTCGCTGCGCACTTCGTGCGGCGAGGCTTTTTGCCCCCCTGCGGAAAGATTGGGGAACTAAGCCCTCGTCCCTCCCAGGTTGACCTACTCGAGGTCGTCGCCCTTGTGGCGTTAGGTCTGAAAATAATAAGAAGCCTTCGCGCTGCGGAATGATTTTAGAAACTAAGTACGGGGACCCGCCCAAACCGTCCTGCTCAATCGCCCTTGTGGTGTTGGGGCTGAAAGGGTGGGACGCGTGGGTTATTTGGTTGTTAGGGTTAGTAGGTCGTTGGGGGTTTTGAGGTTGTAGGTGGCGTTTGGGATATCTTGGTGTGATCCCCATGCTGCTCGGGCAAAACTGACCCCTGCTGAAGTTGCGCATTGTTCGTCGTAGACGGTGTCGCCAACGTAGACGACGTTGCCAGGATTCGCGCCCGCACGTCGGAGATATTCGAGCATGGGTGCGGGTGCGGGTTTATGTTCGGTTGTGTCTTCGACAAGGATGATGTGCTCAAAATACTTATCGAAACCAAGGGGTGCAATTTCTTTTGCGTATTCGTCGCGCGCACGTGAGGAGACGATGCCAAGTTTGCAGCCGCTATCGGCGAGTGTTGCGATGACTTCAAGCAAACCTGGAAACACGCTGATGGTGCTTTTAAAGCTGGCGGCAACTTGGCACCAGCGATCCAACGTTGCCTGCGAGTAGATTCCAAGTTTCTCAAGGGCATCCTTGCCGGGTATGCCGAGGGCAAAGTCAAGCTCGTGTCGGGGAAGCGTTTTGCTGGTCTCTTCTTGGACAATCTGGACAAGCGATGACAGAACGCTTTCTTCTGTATCTGCCAATGTCCCATCAACGTCAAATACGATATGGTCAAAGTGCTTCATATGATTGCTCCTCTCTGTTGTTTGCCTGCAAGTTTGATGCAGTGACAGAAGAAGGGCTAGCGGGATTTCTGCCTGGTGCTATCGAGATTCTGCCTCGCTGCTCGATAGCTCGAAGGAGTGCACCCCATTTGTTCTTTAAATACCTGGCCAAGATGGCTTGCTGTTATAAATCCGCATTGGCGCGCGACTGTCTGTACCGTTCGCGTGGTGTGTGCCAAAAGTTCGCAAGCACGGTTTATGCGGTATGCGCGTAGATATGCCGCCGGGGTCGTTCCTGCACAAGTTTCGATAATGCGGTAACACTCTCTTTCGCTTACGCCGGCTGCAGATGCCATCTGGGGCACATCTATAGCGGCTGCATAGTTTGCGCGGATAAAGTCCAGGATTGCCTTGAACTGTACGTCGCGGCTGGTCATCCAAGAGGCGCCGTCGGAAGAAAAGAGCGGTTCGGTCTTGGCGTTAATCTGAATCCAGAGCTCTGACAAACTATTTCGAAGCGCCATCTCGTTCTGCGGCTGTTGAAGGTCGTGGCTAAAGGAGCTCTTCAGCAAATCGATAAAGGGCATATCGTCGGGATTGGTGGGCGACCATTTGAGCACATCGACGCCTCGACATTGAAGCAATGGGTTGATGTAGCGCTTTTGGAGACGTCCCGCGGGATCGCCGAGCATCGACGGCTGAAAGATATGCAGCATTTGAATGGCTGGCGCCGAATTGGGTGATTGCAGCGTACTGTGCAAAACGCCGCCGTTGATAAAGCCGGCGGACCCTTCCTCAAAGCGTACGTGCTCATGAGCCGCGTGCGTTCGATAGTCAATCGCTCCCTGCTCCATGTAGAAAAGCTCAACTTCGGAATGCCAGTGCCAGGGGACGGAATTGCCCGGATAGCGAGCGAATTCTGCGCGTTCGGCAATATAGGGCCAGTCTTCGGCGGTCTCGGGAAACGCTTCCTCGCGTCCTCCGCGGTGCAATTCTATGTGATCCATGTTTCGCATGGCATCAGTATAAAGCGCGATGGGCTTAGATTGCTCTTGCCTGTTCGGGGAACGCCTTGTCTAGGGATGCTTGGAGCTTTTCGAAGGATGCTCGTAAGTTGAGGCTCTGATCGGCTGAGCGCTTGGTTTTTGTGGTGGGGGAGTCGAGGAGACCGTTTCTCTGTGTCGGGGGGAAGGAGAAAAGGTCTGCATGTGTTAGGGATGGCTGCTGTGTTGCGTCATTGGAAGAATGCATGCTTATGCGGCCTCCTCGATGTCCACCAAAAGGTTGCGCTCGGGGTTTGCTGCTAGGTCCCGTGCGCTGGCAGTATTATGCCGCGGCTGCCGCAAAGAAGCGCTAAAGAAAGGCTTAACCTGGTTTGGTGTTACGATGAAACTGCAGGTCAGAGGTATCGAGTAACACTCTTGAAAGGTTTTGAGCTTAAGGGCTTTCTAAGGTTTGTGACGTGGATGTGGCGCGGACGTGCGGAGCGTGTGAATGCTCGCTGTTAGCGCTGCGGCTCTGTGGCGCGCACCTGCTCGATGACCTTTTCCATCGTGGCGTCGATGCGGTCTTTTTTGAGTTCGCATTCCCAGATGGTTATGGGCGTCCAGCCCATTTGAGTGAGCGCTGCCACAGCAGCACGGTCGCGCTCGACGTTGCGACGGAACTTTGCCTCCCAAAACTCAACGTTGCGCTTGGGCTGGCTTGGGTTGCACTTGGGGCAGCGGTGCCAAAAGCAACCGTTGACGAAGATGGCGATCTTGCGGCCGGGGAAGGCGATGTCGGGCTTGCCGGGTACCTTCCATTCCAAACGATAGCCCGTAAGGCCCGCGGCCCGTAGGCGCTGACGTACGAGCAGCTCGGGCTTGGTGTTGGCGCGCTTGTTGCCCTTCATGGACTTTTTGATGGCGGCGCGACGGCGCACCAGTTCGCGCTCGTCGGCGGAAAGGTCCGAGGTGTCGATGCCGTCGAGCAGGCCGGGCTTGGGACGCTTTTTGCTGCGGCGCTTAGGTGCGCGCTTGGGTTTGGTGGCGGGTTCGTCGGCCGTGGCGGCCTCGGTGTCGTTAGTGGTGCCGTTAGCCTCAAGCCGGTCCTCCTTCAGCTCAATCAGCGCATCGATAAGCCCCTTGTCGGCGGGCATCCACTCAACAGTGGCAAGAGACGTGCGTGGAATCCAGCGAATATCGAGCTGACGGTCAAGCTTTTGGGGTTCATCGGATTCATCGGTGAGCGAGCAGTAGTAGCACTCCATGGAGAGGTGGAAATCGGGGTAGTCATACTCAACGGTATAGAAATCGCGCAGGTTGGTGACTTTGACCTGCAGCTCTTCCATGAGCTCGCGGCGTACGGCGTCCTCGGGCGTCTCGCCGCGCATGAGCTTGCCGCCCGGGAACTCCCAAAGTCCCTGCATGTCGCCGTAGCCGCGCTGCACGGCAAGCAGCTCATCGGATCCTTCCTTGCGAATGATCCCAGCGGCAACATGAACAGTCTTCAACAGGAGTCCTCTCTCAACATCAACACGTGACAGGCTAGCTACCCGTACCTTACACAACGGTAAGGCAAGCGTAAGCCATATCGATGGTAGCCGACTCGGCTTCTTGCGACTATAGATGCCGTAGACTAATTGCAAGAAAGGACTCGGTATGCAAACCATGCAAGCAGCGACCCCGGTACTGGAGGTCGCGCATCTCGAAAAGGTATATGGAGCGCTGGGCAACGTGACCCGCGCGCTCAACGACGTCAGCTTTACCGTCAACCGCGGCGAATTCGTCGGTATCATGGGTGCCTCGGGCTCGGGCAAGTCGACGCTGCTCAACTGCGTGTCGACCATCGATGCCGCCACGAGCGGCACCATCCGCATCAACGGCCAGGACGTGACGCGCATGAAACAGGCCAAGCTTTCGCAGTTCCGCCGCGAGGAGCTCGGCTTTATCTTCCAGGACTCCAACCTGCTCGATACGCTCACGGCACGCGAGAACATTGCCCTGCCGCTCACCATCGCCCGCACAAACTCGGCCGAAATTTCGACCCGCGTGCAGGATGTAGCCGCGCGTCTGTCTATCAGTCAGGTGCTCGACAAGTATCCCTACCAGATGTCCGGCGGTCAGCAACAGCGCGTTGCCGCGGCTCGCGCGCTCGTCACCGACCCCACTATGATTATGGCCGACGAGCCCACCGGCGCCCTCGATTCCAAGAGCGCCCGCTTGCTGCTCGAGAGCCTGGAGGCGCTCAATCGCCGTCTGCGCGCCACGGTGCTCATGGTTACGCACGACAGTTTTGCCGCCAGCTACACGAGCCGTGTGCTGTTTATCCGCGACGGCAAGATCTTCACCGAGCTGCGCCGCGGCGACACCGACCGCCGAGAGTTCTTCGACCGCATTATGGAGGTCGTTGCCATGATGGGCGGTGAGGGCTCCGATGCTCTGTAAACTCGCTTGGGGCAACGTCCGCCGCGCCGGCCGCGATTACCTTGTCTACTTGCTGACGCTCACCCTGGGCGTCACGGTCTTCTATGCCTTCAATACCGTCTCGATGCAGGTCGACATTGCCGGCATCAAGGAGGAGGGACTGTCCGAGCTCATGGGCAGCATGCTCGGCTACCTGACGTACTTTTTGGCCGGCGTCATGGCCTTTTTGATGGTGTATGCCAACAACTTCATTATGAAACGCCGCAAAAAGGAGTTCGGCCTGTACCAGGTGCTCGGCATGCGCCGCGGGCGCGTCGCCACGATCATGGCGCTCGAGACCGTATTTGTTTCGGTCGGCGCGTTTGTCGCCGGCATTGTGCTGGGCGTGGGGCTCTCCCAGCTCATGACATTCTTTACCGCTTCGCTCTTTAAGACGCAGATCGCCGATTTTCACTTCTTCTTCTCGGTGCATGCGTTCAATCTGACCCTTGCCTGCATGCTCGTGATGTTTGTGCTCACGCTACTGCTGAACCTTCGCGCCGTGCGTCGCACCAGGCTCATTGAGCTCATGGGTGCCGAGCGTCGCAACGAGAGCATCAAGACGCGCAACCCCTGGATCGCGATTGCCATCTTTGCCGTGGGCGTGGCGCTTGTGGGCGTGGCCTATTACCGTCTGCTACGTGATGGGTTCCCGCTGACTGCGACGGACAGCAAGCTGCAAGAGGCCATGAGCCAGTTTGGCATTACGACCGCTATGGTTACAGTGGGTACCTTTGCGCTGTTCTGGGGACTCTCGGGCATGCTCATCAAGCTGCTGCAGAGCCTGCGCGGCGTGTACTGGCGCGGCCTCAACATGTTTACCGTGCGCCAGCTTGCGGCCAAGGTCAACACGGTGTGCTTTTCGATGGGCGTCATCGCGATGATTCTGTTTTTGGCCATTACCTCGGTGACCTGCGGTATGTCGATTGCCAACGTGATGAACGAAAACCTGGAGCGCTATAACCCTGTTGACGTATCTCAGACATATGTCTATTACACGCCCGAAACGCTCGACTACTACAAAGAGTATGTCAATCCGTCCGAGGCCGATCGCATGGTGCTGGCCGATACAACGGTCGATTTGTACTCCGCATGGCACGGCGATCGCAAGTCGGTGGACAACAACGACGAGACCGGCAAGAAGGTCAATATCGCCGATGTTGCCGGTGAGCATGTGCAGATCGATTCGTATCTGAGTTACCCGCTTGGCGGCTCGGGCCCCTCGGTGGTGGCGGGTGAGATGTGCAAGGCCATGGGAGAAAAGCTTCCCAAGGCGCTCGAGGGAAGCAACGCTGATGCGATGGGTCTGTATGTGACGCCGGCGAGCCAGTACAACAAACTGCGCCAGATGATGGGCGAGGAGCCGGTGAGCATTGGCCGGGACCAGTATTTGCTTACGTGTGATATGGGTGGTGAGCTGGGCGACCTGTACACCAAATACATGGCCGGCGGCCATACCCTCACCTTGGGCGGGCATGAGCTCAAGCCCGCAACCGATAAGTCGGACGAGGATACGGCGGCCATCGCCAACTCGGCGATGGGCAGCAATCCCGGTACCGTGGTCGTAGCTGATGAACTGCTGTCCCAGCTTAATCTGCAGCCGTATTCCAGTAATCTGCTCGTTAACTACAAGCAGGGGATGGATGTGACCAAGGCAGACGAGAGCATTAAATACACCATGCTCGACATTCTGCTCGTTGACGGCAAGGAGCCGGGGGGATGGGGAGTCTTCATCACGCGTTCCGAGATGTATACGCAGGCGGCGCAGATGAACGGCATGATTAGCTATCTAGCCATCTACATTGGCTTTGTATTGGTCGTTGCATGCGCGGCGATTCTATCGATCCAGCAGCTCTCCAACGTGGCCGACGGCAGCCGCAGCTATCGTGTGCTGGCACAGATCGGCTGTGACGACCGTCAGATCCGGCATTCGGTGATGGCGCAGCAAGCGGTGTTCTTCCTGTTCCCGCTGGCAGTGGGCTTGGCGCACTCCTTTGTGGCGCTCAAGGTGATCATCGAGCTGGTGAGCGTATTCGGCGATATGAGCATCGCCGGCACCGTGGGCCTCACCTGCGCGATTTTCCTGGCGGCCTATGGTGGCTACTTCCTGGTGACGTACCTCATGAGCACCGGCATGGTGCAAGCTGCCATAGCCACTCGCTACAGCGAGTAGCAGACGGGCAAAATCGTCGCAAAACCAGCGCGAACAGCCTCCGCGAACGGGGTCCGGACCCCTTCCGCGGCGGTTTTTTGCCTTTCCGGTACGCCTCAGATGCAAGTGAGTAGACTTTTTTGGACCTGCCGAGCACATCGCGACAAATGCTCGGTAAAACCGCAGGTCAGCGCTGTGGCGATTTGGGGTGTGCTCGGCTTCCTGCAAAAAGTCTACTCACTTGGGTTTTTAGGCTAGAAGGCCGCCGCTAGGGAAAGTAGTTCCCTAGCGGCGGCCTTGACGTTTGCCCAGATAAAACCTGCCAAAATAAACCTGTCCCTTTTTGGTAGGTTATCGTTTCCAAAAGTGGAGGATCAAGGTCGTGCGGTTTTGCTGCTCGGTTTTGACCAAGATGTTGTGGATGTGGGTTTTGACGGTGCCCACGGCAAGGAAGAGCTCGTCGGCGATCTCTTGGTTCGATTTGCCCAGTACAACCAGACGCATGACTTCGGTCTCGCGGTTGGAGAGCTTGTAGGCGTTGCGATAGAAGGGCATCTGCTCTTCGATGTGTCTGTCAAGATCGCTGACGTTCTTTTCCTCGGGCGCCTCCTGCATGCGAATCGAAAGCACGTGATAGGCATAGATGATCAGCAGAATCGCAAAGTAGCACGCAAAGATGTTCTCGCTAAAGTTGCGCTCGGACAGGTACAGCTGCAGCCAAGAGGGTACCAGGCTCATGGGAACAACAAGGATGTTGTAGAAATCCTCGGCAACGATGCACCCGACCAGAATGGCGCCGATAATGAGGTGCTTTCGTTGATTGTTGACGCGTGCCTTAAGCTCGACCTGCGTGCTTTTATGCGCCGTCCAAAAGATATGCAGTCCCACAAAAACCAGGAATACCTGACGCATCGTGTAGTAGAGCCACTGATGCATGGGACCGGAGGGGACAGCGACGATAATCAGCGACTCGCACAGCAAAAACGTTAAGACGGGGATAGCGAATTGCTTTTTAGAATGTTTGTCGAGCAAGTCCATGGCAATCAGCCAAATAAAAGCCTGTGAAGCGGTCGCCACAAGGATCCGCAACACAGGCATGGTAATTGAGTAATAGTCGCTGGCTGGAAAACTCTGGTTTTGCAACGTGTATTCAAAAAAGAAGATCTCGGTCATCTCGATGGCATAGCAAATAAAAACGCCGCTGCCATAGATAAAGAACTGTCGACGAGACGAGGCGTAGGCGGCAAGCGAAAGCACTGCCGTCACAATACAGATCACGAGTATCGCTAGGGTATAGAAGAACATCAGGGTGTTCATCTGCCACCGTCCCATCTCATTTCATCTATGGCCGAGCCCTGTATACCTTGTGGGATATAGACGCCTCAACCCTTCGTTCCATTGCGGATTAGGCGCCGAGATACAGCATAGCCGTATACCGTTCGCGGTTCTATATAGTAAACCCCCTGCAAGCTGGCTACCTGCGGGTTTATATTGGTTTAGAGGGGGTGTAACTCCGTGAACGGTCTTTAATCCCGAATAAACTAGGTGAAAATTGCATACGGGTGAATGATGGTCTTGTCAACACGAGGCGTGATGTTCGAGCGCCTCATAGCAATAGTCGGCACGACCGGCGGAAAGGAATCGACATGGCGCTGCCTAAGGATTTCATCGACACCAACGACTTCACCAAAGAGCAGATCCTGGCTATCGAGGATCTTGGCCTGGCAATGAAGAAGGCCATCAAGGTTGACGGTTATTATCCGCACCTGCTCCGCAACAAGAGCCTTGGCATGATCTTCCAGCAGGTCTCCACCCGCACCCGTCTTTCCTTCGAGACCGCTATGACCGACCTCGGCGGTCATGCTCAGTTCTATGGCCCTGGCACCATCCAGCTCGGTGGCCACGAGTCCCTGGGCGACACCGCTCGCGTCATGGGCTCCCTGCTCGACATCATGATGGCCCGCGTTGACCGTCACAAGGACGTCGTCGGCCTCGCCGAGGGCTCCGCTGTGCCCGTCATCAACGGCATGTCCGAGTTCAACCATCCCACGCAGGAGATGGGCGACCTCATGACCATGCTCGAGAACCTCCCCGAGGGCAAGAAGATCGAGGATTGCACCCTGGCCTTCATCGGAGACGCCACCCAGGTCTGCGTCTCCCTCATGTTCATCGCCTCCAAGGTCGGCATGAAGTTTGTCCAGTTTGGACCTAAGGGCCACCAGATCCCCGACGGCGGCCTGCACGTTGGCACCGTCGAGGAGCGCGCCGAGTTCGGCAAGCAGATGATGGCCATTGCCGAGGAGAACTGCAAGGTTTCCGGCGGCTCCATCGTCATCTCCGACGACATCGAGTGCATCAAGGGCGCCGACTTCATCTACACCGACGTGTGGTATGGCCTGTACGACGAGGAGGTCTCGGGCGAGAACTACATGGACGTGTTCTATCCCAAGTATCAGGTCACCATGGACATGATGAACTTCGCCGGCGCAGGCTCCAAGTTCATGCACTGCCTGCCGGCCACCCGCAACGAGGAGGTCGTCGACGAGGTCATGGACGATCCCGAGCGCTCCCTGTGCTGGGTCGAGGCCGAGAACCGCAAGCACTCCATCCGTGCTCTCCTTGCCGCCCTGGGCAAGCGCACCCCGCTCAACGACGAGGGTGTCGAGTACTCCACCAAGGCTGAGCTCCACGCCGCTCTCGAGGCTCTCGAGCAGCTCTAAGCTCAAGGCTTCTAAAAGCACGTTTGCGGGCGGCGGATGCTCGTCTCCTGTCGCCCGCTCACCGAGGCCCAAGCAATTGCCTTAATACCTTAGGCTCCGGATCTGTCCAAGACTGAGCGAAGGAGCTCATCATGAGCGACGGAAAGAAAAAGCTTTCCTTCTTGACGGTCATTTCGACCATCATCTGCGTCGTCTTCGTTTGCGAGGCCGCCGCACCTGCTGCCGCCATTGGCAACCAGCAGTTCTTCTGGTGGATTTTCCTGATCCTGACCTTTCTGCTCCCTTACGGCATGGTTGTCGCCGAGCTCGGCACCACCTATGACGGCGAGGGCGGCATTTACGACTGGGTACGCGATGGCCTGGGCGACAAGTGGGGCGCCCGCATTTCGTATTACTACTGGGTCAACTACCCCCTGTGGATCGCCTCGCTGGCCACTATGTTCCCCGACATCCTGGGTATGGTCTTTGGCGTCGAGTTCAACCTAATCGCCAAGATGGGTATCGAACTTGCCTTTGTGTGGATCGTGTATCTCATGGGCCGCTCCAAGGCGGCCGACTCCGAGTGGGTCCTCAACGGAGGCGCTATCATCAAGGTCGCCGTTGCCGTTATCGTCGGCGCCCTGGGCATCTGGTATGCCATGGAGAACGGTTTTGCGAACGACATGTCCGCTGCCACCTTCCTGCCCGAGCTCACCAACACCAACGCCCTCGGCTACCTGTCCATCATCATTTTCAACTTCATGGGCTTCGAGGTCATCTGCACCATGACCGACGACATGGCCGATCCCGCTCGCGATATTCCCAAGGCCATCATCGTCGGCGGCGTGGCTATCGCCGTCATCTACCTGTTCGCCGGCTTCGGCATCGGCGCCGCCGTGCCGGCCGACTCCATCGACCCCGACTACGGGATGATCGTCGCAGTCCAGACCATGGTGGGCGACTCTATGATCTTCAAGGTCATCTGCATCGCCTTCCTGATCACCCTGTTCGCCAACATGGCCGCCTGGTCCTTCGGCGTCAACTCCGTCGCTCGCTACGCTGCCGAGCACGGCAACATGCCCAAGGTCTTTGCTTCGATGATTTCGGATGACGATATGCCCAACGGCGCCAACCTGGTCAACGCCGTCGTCGCCTCCCTGGTGCTGTGCCTGCAGCTGGTTCCCATCGATGCCATCTCCAACGGTGTCTTCTGGATGCTCTTCGGCACCTCCGTCGTCTTCCTGCTGCTGACCTACATCCCGATGTTCCCGGCGTTCCTCAACCTTCGCAAGAACGACCCCGACCGCGAGCGCATCTTCACGTTCCCGTTTAAGGGCGCCATGATGAAGGTCATGCTGGCCATCCCCTGCATCGAGCTGGTCCTGGCCATCGTCGCAACGCTGGTGCCGTTCTCCGCCGCCGAAATTGGCGACAAGGTCCCGATGATCGTCATCTTCATCGTGCTTCTGCTCATCGGCGAGGTCGTCCGCGTCGTCAGCGCCAAGGGCCGCGAGACCGAGTACAAGGGTCTCACCCCCGAGCTGGCTGCCCAGCGTCTCGCTGAGGAGGCCGCCGAGGCCGAGGAGAACTAGAGCACCCGGATTCGGGGTTCCAACCCTCATCATCTGCTAACCATTCCCCGGGGTGGGTGTGAGCGATAGCTCCGGTAACCACCGCCCACCCCAATCTCTCTTCCGTATCCTTCGTGCGTTTTGTCTCCGCGCACTTGGTTACGTCGTCGCTTGCCGGTGCGACTCCGTGAAAACCGGCGCCGGGCGCCCCGACCTTTGCCGGGGAACGGGCGCCCACTATCTCTTGGTTTTAGGCCGCGGGTAACCCGCCCGCGGCAAGCGATCGTTCGATTTGGAGGAAATCTTATGCGTACGATCACCGAGTCCGAGTCCACTCCCAAGGCCGACGGCTTCTTTATGCCTGCTGAGTTTGCCCCGCAGGATCGCGTGTGGATGGGCTGGCCCCACCGCACCGACACCTGGGCCCACGGCGCCAAGCCGGCTCAGAAGCAGTATGCCGCCATCGCCCGCGCCATCGCCGAGTTCACCCCGGTCACCATGTGCGCCAACCAGGCCGACTACGCCAACTGCAAGGCCGTCTTCGAGAACGACGAGAACGTCACCGTTATCGAGATGACCACCGACGACGCCTGGTTCCGAGACACCGCCGCCACCTACGTCATCAACGGCAAGGGCGAGAAGCGCGCCAACCACTGGCACTTCAACGCCTACGGTGGTCTCATCGACGGCCTTTATTTCCCGTGGGACAAGGACGAGCAGATCGCCCTTAAGATGGCCGAGCTCTCCGGCTGCCGTCGCTATCGTCCCGATGACATGATCCTCGAGGGCGGCTCCATCACCGTCGACGGCGAGGGCACCCTTGTCGTGACCGACCAGTGCCTGCTTTCCCCGGGCCGCACCTGCTCTGCGGTTCTGGAGGAGGAAGAGGATCCCGAGTCCATCTGGCCCAAGTACCACAAGAAGTTTGAGCCCTGGAGCGAGGAGCTTCGCGCCTACATGGACGAGCACCTCAAGGATTACCTGGGTGTCGAGAAGGTCATCTGGGTCAAGGAGGGCATCGACCCCGAGGAGACCAACGGCCACATCGATGACGTCGCCACGTTCATCGCCCCGGGCGTCATGGCCTGCATCTGGACCGACGATCCCGAGTATCCGTTCTACGAGCAGTGCCACGCTGCCTACGAGACCCTCTCCAACGCCGTTGACGCCAAGGGCCGCAAGATGAAGGTCTACAAGCTCTGCATGCCCGTGAACCCGCTGTTCATGGACCAGGCTTCCTGCGACACCATCGACGCCGACGAGAACGCCGAGCCGCGCGTTCCCGATGAGCCGCTGATCGCCTCCTACATGAACTACCTGGTCACCAACCACGGCGTCATCGTCCCGCAGTACGGCGACGAGAACGACCAGCTGGCCGTTGACACGCTCCAGAAGATCTATGACGAGGTCTGGGGTGAGGACGTCTACAAGTGTGTTGGCGTTCAGTCCGAGCAGGTTGTCTTCGGCGGCGGCAATATCCACTGCATTACGCAGCAGGAGCCGTCGGCGTAACTCAGGCGCGCCACCTTGGCGTTCACTCGTCGCTTACGTAGCGTCAGTACGCTACGCTCCTCGTTCGCGGCGACCTGGGGCACCCCGAAAACCCAGCCGATCAATCGGACAGGTGGCATGTAGTCCCATCTCGGGACATTGATGGGCTGCTGCTTGATGTCTTGGTCGGCTGGGTTTTTCTCTGGGCACCCCGTTGCCTCCACTTCGGAGTGCCCGCCTCTTTGATTGAGTACGCGTCTGATCTGGGATTTTTTGCGGGTTAGGCCAATTGTTCGCTTGAATTTCCCAGGTCAGACGCGTTTTCAATTGCCGAAAGTTTCCGGTCGCGAACGCGGCCGTTTTGATCGGAGTATCTATGTACCAGCGTATCGTCATCTACACGCGTCTGTTCCGCGAGCGTTGGTTCAACAATTGCATTCTCTCTTCTCTTTGGGATGGCACCTGTACCGGTGACGCGGCCTGCAACCCTACCTTGGGCTGCGCCTTCGGTACAGATGCCATCCTTTTTGCTGTAGGGGGCGCGCGCCATGGCAGGTAAAAAGTTCTCCCTGATCGAGGTCATCCTTTCGGTTATCTGCGTCGTGTTTACCATCGAGGCGGCGGCTCCGGCATCTGCCATGGGCAACGTGCAGTTCTTCTGGTGGATCTTCCTTATCATTACGTTTTTGCTTCCCTATGGCCTGGTGGTGGCTGAGCTCGGTACGGCGTTTGATTCCGAGGGCGGCCTGTACGATTGGGTTCGTTTGGGCCTGGGCGACCGTTGGGGCGCCCGTTGCTCTTGGTGCTACTGGGTTAACTTTCCGCTGTGGGTGGCAAGTATCGCCTGCATGTTCCCCAGTGTCATTAATGCGGTGTGGGGTATCGAGTTTTCACTCGGGATCCGAATTGCCATCGAGATTGCCTTTGTGTGGGGCGTCACGGTCATGGCAATGCAGCCGGTGGCGGAGGCCGATTGGGTTATGGACGGCGGCGCCGTCATCAAGGTGCTCATTACCGCTGTGGTGGGAATCGTCGGCATTTGGTTTGCCTGCAATAACGGCTTTGCCAACGACATGTCGTTTAAGACCTTCATTCCAGATCTGGGCGACACTAACTCACTGACGTATCTTTCGATCATCCTATTCAACTTTATGGGCTTCGAAGTGGTCGCGACCTTTGCCAGCACGATGAAGAACCCGTCGCGCGATATCCCCAAGGCGGTTATTGCCGGTGGCGTGGCTATTGCGACAATTTACATCATTTGCGGCATCGGCATTGGAGCCGCGGTTCCCACCGAGCAGCTTTCACTCGATTCGGGCATTGTGGACGCAGTCGCCGCTATGGTGGGGCGCACCCGCCCGCTGACGATGGTCGTGGGCGTGGCCTTTTTGGTGACGCTGTTCGCCAATATGATCTGCTGGAGCTTTGGCGTCAACAACGTAGCGAGCTATGCCGCGCGCCATGGCAACATGCCGCGTCCCTTTGCGTTGGTGTCCAAAAAGACCGGCATGCCCAACGGCTCGGCGCTCATTAACGGTTGTTTTGCAAGTATGGTGCTACTGCTCCAGATTCCGCTGGGCGAGGGCTCCGATGTCTTTTGGGTTTTCTTCTCGATGAACGTCGTCTTCTTGCTTATGAGCTATATCCCGATGTTCCCGGCGTTTTGGCGTCTGCGCAAATGCGACGGTCGCCCGCGTGTGTTCCGCGCACCCTTCGAGGGTAAGGTGCTCGTGGTAGCGCTCGCGATTCCCGTGATAGAGCTCGTGCTTTCGATTGTCGCTACGATTGTGCCGCTCAACAGCTCGCCCGCCGAAATGGCAAAGTTGCCCATTCTCATGGGTGTGGTGATCGGCGTGTTGCTGGGCGAGGTTTCGCGCCTCATATCGCGCCGCGGCCGAAGCGTCGACAATCCCGGCGTTGGTGCACGGGGGTCAGGTTACTTTGCACCAAAACAGTAAGCGCCGCGAGTTACGCGGCGCTTGGTGCATCTTGGATTACTGTTCGCGGTGCTCGGGATCGGAAACGAGCTTAGGCGCAAAGTAGGGGACGTGGCCCAGGTAGGGGCAGCTGTCCGAACGCGCCTCAACGGCGCAGGGGACATCGTCGTAGGTCATGGAAGAACCGAGTCGGGTGATGGCCTTGGCGGCGGGCGCGACGAGCATCTTGAGCGGAGCGATCGGTGTCATGGCATCTCCTTTCATCGGTGAGACACAGCTTGTTTATCTAAACGATACAGTACGTTTAATCGGTGAGTCTAATCTTGCGGCAAAGAATCTGTCAACATCCTCACAGCATCTGAACAGGGGGGGGACATGAGCTTCGCATTCTATATCTACACCACAATTATCATGGGTGTGGCTCTGGTGACCAGTGCCGTGGCATTGGTGGTTTGGCTCATGACGCGCCGTCGCGACAGCCTGGTGGCCGCGGCGGGCTTTTTGCTCTACATGCTCGATATGTCGGTCATTTTTTTTGACGAGTACAATCGGCTCAAATACGACTACGCTGTTACCTTTAGCGAGCCGTTGCAGCACCCCTTGCTGCGCTGCGTGCTCGGTATTGCCATCTATGCCTGCGTGGTACTGTGGATGTTTGCGCGCTTGCGCAAAAGGCCGACGTCGCGCATGCTCGGACTTGCTATCGTGCCGTTTTCAATCTTGCAATTGGTGCTGGTGCCTCGCAGCGGTGCTGCCGGAGAGATGCAGCAGTATCTCTTTTGGCTCACGCGTGACCTGGGCAATGTAGGATGTCTTGCCTATGCCGCCTGGCATTACCGGCACAGGGCCACGCGTGTTGAGAAACTCGACCTCGACCGCTCAAAGCTCTTTTGGAAGGTGGCACTCGTTCTTGCGTTTTGCGTAATCGCCGAGGACACCTACATGATTTTGCTCTGCCGCCCCGACTCTCAAAACCCCGTCATCAGCCTCTTTTTGTGGTATCTGTCCGAGCGCAATATCTCCGAAAACGTGCTGCTCGTGGCATGCGCGGTCCAACTCCTTTGCCAGTTTAGCCATATCCTGCGCGTGTATGCCCGCCATCCGCGTGCCGATGAGGACGTGGCGGCCGAGAGCGCACGCTCTGGGGACGATCTAGCATCACGCGTTGTGATCTATGCCGATGCCCATAAGCTGTCGCGGCGCGAGCAGGAGGTGCTCAAGCTGGTGCTGAAGGGCAACGACGCCCAAAACATCGCCAGCGAGTTGGTCATCAGCCCTGGCACGGTCAAGGCGCACTTGCATCGCATCTACGTTAAAAGCGGTGTCTCCAACCGAGATGACCTCATAGATGCCTTTTGGCGTTCCTAGTCCTATTCTTCCTTGCATGCGGGTCTTGCCGTGTGGGCGGGCACGCCGTTGGGCGTAATGACGCGGTAATAATCTCAGACAATAAACCTGCAGGTAAAGCGTGTAAACCTGCTTAAACTGACCGTTTGCGATCCCTGGCCTTGGCACGGATTTGCCCCTGTGTATCAATGGGTGTAGCGCGAAGCCGCGGACGTGGGACAGACGTCCGAGCACGGCTTGTAGGCACGCGCCGATGCGGGAGCGCTACGCTCCCAACCGAGTGCCCACGCGGGCGGTGCGTCCGCGTTGCAACCAAAGATGCCTGAGGAGGCTCACATGGACAAGGCTGATGTAGTTATCAAGAGCAACACCGTTTTTACCGGCGATGGGCTCGAACCGTTTAAGGGCGGCGTTGCCGTGCGTGGCGATAAGATCGTTGCCTGCGGTGACGATGCCCACTTGGCGCCGTTTATCGGCCCCGATACTGAGGTGCGCGACTTTGGCGATCAGCTCGTTATGCCTGGCCTGATTGACTCGCACACGCATTTTGCTCAGGGTGCGTTTATGACCGACCCCGATTTTGCCGTCAACCTTATCGATTGCACCAGTTTTGAGATGGCGATGGAGCGTGTCGTGGCGTTTGCGAACGCCCATCTCGATAATGAGTGGATTCTGGGCTGCCAAATCATTCAGTTCCAGTGGGATATCCCCGAGATGCCCACGGCTGCGATGATTGACAAATACATCTCGGACCGTCCGGTATTTTTGCAGCAGGTCGACATGCATACGTTTAGTGCCAATACCTGCGCTATCGAGAAAGTCGGCATTACTACCGAGACGGCCGATCCTACAGGCGGCAAGATCCTTAAGGATGCCGACGGCAACCTGACGGGCGTGTTTTCCAACAATGCCGGCTCCTTCTTTATGGATGAGGTCTACGACCCAGCGCCCGAGGTTGTTGACGCGTCGTTTGCAAAAACCGCCCGGCGCGCCAATGCCCTGGGAATCACTACGGTCGGCATGGTCAATCCTACGTTTGTGAGCATGGAAAACCCGTATGCGGTGTTGGCAGGTCTTAATGCCAAGGGCGACTTGCCACTGCGCGTGTTCCTGTACACCGATCTGTTCGAAAACGAGTCCTTAACGCTCGAGCAGATCAAGGAGAAATACGCCTTCTCGGGTACGCAGGTCGAGTGGCACGGCTTTAAGCAGTTTCTTGATGGCGTGTGCTCCGACCACACCGCTTGGATGCTTGAACCCTATTCCAACGCGCCCGATACCTGCGGTGAGCCCGCGGAGGATCCAGAGCGCATCCGTGCCGCCATTGTCAGGGCGCAGGAATGGGGCGTTGACACGCGCGTCCATACGATCGGCGATCGCTCGGTGCGTTTTGTGCTTGATTGCTTTGAGGAGGGCGAGCGCTTGCATGGTAAGCGGGGTTGCCGCCACTCCATGGAGCACAACGAGACGGTTCAGCCCGAGGATCTGCCGCGCTACGCGGAGCTGGGTATATGCCCTGGTATGCAGCCGTGGCACATGCTGCTCGATATGGCTGACCTTGCCAAGGACGATGCCGTGGGCCCCGAGCGTGCTGCGCTTTCGTGGCCCCTGCATAGCCTGCTTGCCAGCGGTGCCGTGGTGCACCTGGGCAGTGACTTCCCCGTTGTGGGCTTGGAGCCCATGGAGGAGGTGTACGGCGCGGTCTTCCGCATGCTCGAGGACGGCTCCAACCCAGAAGGGTGGTTCCCGCAGGAGCGCATCACCATGGCCGAGGCCCTGCGCGCCTACACCTACGGCAGCGCCTACGCCATGCATGCCGAGGATCGCATTGGTACGCTCGCATGCGGCAAACAGGCTGATATCTGTGTGCTCGACCGTAACCTCTTTGACTGCGAACCGGCTGAGGTCCTCGAGGCCACGGCGTCTCTCACGATGATTGCCGGCAAGGTGGTCTACGAGGCCTAGCGGGGCTGCTGCATCGCTGGGCGGTGCCGCAGCCTGTGCGTGCCGCCCATCCATTCATACATCCATTCATCAATCTCTCATGGAAAGGGGAGAACAATGGCAGAAGAAACGACCGCCGCTGTTGAGGAGGAGCGTGAGCTTGCCTCGCAGCCGATTCCCGGCCTGGTGCGCAAGTACACCATCATCACCGGCCAGGGTATGCTCGCCCAGATTATCATGGTGGTCCTTGAGGGCCTCGTGATGGGTTGGGGCCTGGGTGCACACGGCCTGGCCTGTGTTTCGATCATCATGTCGGTCGAGTACATTAACCTGGCCTTTGGCAACCTGTTTGGCACCGGCGTGCCCGCCGTGGTGGGCAACCTTTTGGGTGCCGGCGACATTAAGGGCGCCAGCAAGGCGTTTAGCCAGGGTTTTTGGCTTACCACGATTGTGAGTGTGCTGCTTGCTGTGGTGATGGCTGTGTTTACCGAGCCCATCTGCGCATTCTTCGGCGCCACGCCCGACATCATGGCCGATACCGTTGCCGGCGTGCGCACCTTCTCCGTGCTGCTGCCGCTCACGGTCATTGGTCAGATGGTCACCGCCGTCATGCGTGTGGACGAGAAGGTTCAGATCCAGGCCAACCTCATGACCGTGTCTGCCATCGTCGCTATCTGCTGGCTTGCGCTTTCCACGTTTGTGCTCAAGCTTGGCGTTATGGGAGCTGGTGTGTACTACGGTCTTTCCATCGGTATCTGGGCCATCGGTATCTTCTGGTTCATCGGCGGTAAGAAGTCGCAGCTCCAGATCAGCGCCGCCGACCTCAAACTCGACATGGCCATCTGCGGCCAGATCATCAAGATTGGTTTCCCGTTCTTTTTGGTGCAAGCTGCCACGTTCATCTTCAACACCGTTGCCAACTCGTTGCTTGGCCAGCTCGGCGGCGACATGGGTTCGCTCTACATCGCGGCCTTTGGTGTGATCAACGGCTACATCCTCTACATTACCATGATGGTCGCCCAGTGCTTCTCGTACGGCCTGCAGCCCATTGCCGCCTTCAACGCCGGCGCCAAGGCGTGGGCGCGCCTCAAGGAAACGCTCTCCTGCACGCTTAAGTACCAGGTCGTGACGCTTGCTGCGGTGTCTGCTGTGCTATGGGTGGCCGCAACGCCGGTCTGCGCCTTTTTTGCTGGTAGCGATCCGGCGCTCGTCGAGGTTGCCGCCAACGCTACGCGCATCGTTATCCTGGCCGTGGCCCTGGGCTATCTTGCCATGACCATGTCGATGTACTTCCAGGCGGTTGAGAAGGTGGGTATCGCCACGTTCACCGGTCTGCTCCGCTACGTGATCTGCTCCGTGCCGCTTATGTACCTGCTTGGCAACATGATGGGCGTTCAGGGTGTCTGGTTTGCCTTGGTGGCGGCTGACGCCATCACTGGTCTTATCTCCATCGCCCTCGCCGTCCGCGAATCCAAGCGACTTGCCACGCTCTAGACTCGGACACGGCCGGCCCGCGATAGTCGAATAAGTCAACTCGCCTGCAAGCCACCACAATGGGGACAGTTCCCATTGTGGTGGCTATTGTTATTTAGGGTCTGAGATTTCGGCTCTATAAATAACGTTTTTGAACTGGGCTACTAAAAGATTGTGGAAAACACTACTACAAGATTATGGAAAATGCTACTGCAAGATTATGGCAAATGATACTATACGATTATGGTAACAGCGTTATAAGGGGCGTTGATATGGCCGAGTACATTAACAGGGATTTGCATGAGTTGCTCATTCGCATGGCGGGTTGGTTTCCTGTTGTGTCGTTGACGGGGCCTAGGCAGAGCGGTAAGTCTACGCTGGTTAGGCATGCCTTTCCCGACTATTCCTATGTCACGCTTGAGGACCCCCAAACGAGGCGCGCGGCCTTGGAGGATCCGGTGAGTTTTATCCGCAACCGAAAGGGCGGACTCATCATCGATGAGGCGCAATACGCCCCGGATTTGTTCTCGATGATTCAGGTTGTTTCGGATGAGCGGGGAGACGCCGGTCAATACATCCTTACGGGATCGCAAAACTTTTTGATGATGAAAAGCATCGGCCAGTCTCTTGCCGGGCGAGTCGGGATCTTAAAATTGCTGCCATTTTCGTTTCGAGAAGCGGAGAGGGGCCAGCAGGGGCAGTTGGAAGTGGATTTGTTTGCGCTCGAAGGGGGATACCCTCGCCTGCGTTCCGCCGGAATGCCGTCCTCGGTTTATTTCCCCAGCTATATCGATACCTATGTTGAGCGCGATGTTGTGGGCTTGCTTGACGTGCGCAATAAAGCAGAGTTTCATAAGTTTCTGTCCATAATTGCCCAGAGCGCCGGTGCTCTCATTAATATATCTTCGCTTTCTCGAGATACGGGTGTGAACGTATCGACCATTAAAAGCTGGTTGTCTATCCTGGAGCAGAGCTACCTGACGTTTTCACTGCAGCCCTATTATGCAAATGCCAGGAAACGTTTGACTAAAACGCCCAAGCTTTATTTTTACGACACGGGGCTGCTCTGCTACTTGCTCAAAATTGGATCACTGGAGCAACTTTTGGAGAGCCCTTATCTGGGGGCAGTTTTCGAAAACCTCATCGTTTCCGAAACGGCGAAGAGCCATCTCAACGTGGGCGAGAATCCCGAGTTGTATTTCTATAGGGACGACGGCAAGCGAGAAATCGATTTGCTCGACTGCACAAACTCAGGGAGTCCCAAGGCTATCGAAATAAAATCATCCAGAACGTATCACGATAAGTACGCCCGCCATTTACAGGCTGTATGCGATGAGATCGACATTGCAAAAGATGCGCGCTATGTTGTGGCCCGCGTGGATTCAACGTATGAGTCGAAAGACTGTAGCGTGGTCTCGGCGCGTGATTGGCTTTTGCGATAACAAGTTCGGCGTATTAACAACTGCCGCGAAGAGGATCGGACCCCTTTCGCGGCGGTTTTTTGCCGATCCGGTGCGCCTCAGATGCAAGTGAGTAGGCTTTTTGGATCTGTCGAGCACACCGCGACAAACGCTAAATAAAACTGCAGGTCAGAGCTGTGGCGTTTTGGAGTGTGCTCGGCCTCCTGCAAAAGGTCTACTCACTTGGTTTTTCGGCGAGAAGGCCGCCGCAAGGGCAAGTAGCTCCCCTCGCGGCGGTTGGCGTTTTCCCAGATAAAACCTGCCAAAATAAACCTGTCTACTCTTTGAGCCAGAGCCGACACTAATTCAAATGGCGAAATCAAAGGGCGTTCTCCGCATGGAGGGCGCCCTTTTTTCATCGCAGGATGTTTTGCACGGCAGTCATAAGGCCCAGGCGGTTGCCGACGCCGAGCTTGCGATAGATGGCGTTGATGTGCTTCTTGACGGTTGACTCGCTTATGAATAGCTCGTTTGCCATCTGTTTGTTCGTTTTGCCGTCGAGCATGAGCCGCATGACTTCGGCTTCGCGCGGTTGGATATTGTGTTCTGTAATGAAGGCGTTCAGATGGTTTGTGTCTTCGGTCTGGGTGAGTTTAATGCCCCGAGGATAGAGGTTGGCGAGCGCGAGGCTCGCGTGCCGAGCGATTTCGAGCAGGATTGCGAGCTCGGTGTCAGTGAAGTCCCCGGCCGTGCGTTCGCGAAACAGGGTGATGCTTCCAAGTGGTAGGTTGTTGTGAGCAAGCGTGGCCGTACAGCCAAAGTAGACGCCCTGCGGTTCCATCCATTTGCGATAGATGGGCGTGGCATCGCGTCGCTTGACGTCGACGAGGTCGAGGTCGCGGTAGACGCCGACCTTATGTAAGTCAAAGCTCCATGTTGTATAGTCCATCGCGGCGTAGCGGTTGTAGTAGTCGCTCAGTGCGCGGTCGTCCATTCCGCTGCTTGCGGGGTGGACGTAGCGTGGGGCATCACTGCCCGCCGCCTCGATCAGGTCGAACATGGCGATCCGATGGGGCACGAGCCCTATCGTTCCCTCGAGGGTCCCCTTTTGCAGCTTATCGACACCGTGTGATGCGTGGATTGCAAGCGCGAGCTCGTTGAGAGCAGTCCGGGTCGTACTGTCCAACTCAATAGTCTGCTGTTTATTGCATGGGGGCATAGGGCGTCCTTTCCATTGCGGAACCCAGTATGTCATGTTCTCGGCCTGAATAGAACTTTAGGTCAGCGAATGGTATACCGTCGATCGCTGAAAGGGGCTCGAGGGACCATTGAGAACATCTCGGTGCGGCCGCATCATGGTCTCGTCAAGCAAAAGCACCGAGATTTAGGAGCTTGAAATGAAGACCATCTACGAGAGTGAGTCCACACCTAAGAAGGACGGGTTCTATATGCCCGGCGAGTATGAGGAGCAGGAGCGCACCTGGATTTTGTGGCCGCATCGTTCGGATGTGTGGCGCTGCGGTGCCAAGCCGGCGCAAAAGGTCTTTACCGAGATTATTAAGACCGTTGCACGCTTCCAACCCATCACCGTTGGTGTCAATGCCGAGGATTTCCCTGCGGTGTGCGAGATTTTCGATGGCGTTGAGAACGTGCGCGTGATTCATATGGAGTACAACGACTCCTGGATCCGCGACCCCGGCCCGGCGTTTCTTGTCAACGACAAGGGCGACGTGGCACTCTCGCACTTCCACTTTAATGCTTACGGCGGTTTCATTGACGGCCTGTATTTCCCGTGGGACAAGGACGCTTCCATTGGCCTGCAGGTGGCACAGCTCGAGCAGGTTAACCGCTATCGTCCCGAGGATTATATCCTCGAGGGTGGCTCGTTTAACTGCGACGGCCAGGGCACCGTGGTGACCACCGAGATGTGCCTGCTCAATGAGGACCGCAACCCCCAGTACACCAAGGGGCAGATCGAGGAGAAGCTTGCCGAGTACCTGGGCATCGAGAAGGTCATTTGGATCAAGGATGGCATCGACCCGTTTGAGACCAACGGGCACGTGGATGACGTCGCATGCTTTAGTGCGCCCGGAGAGGTCTGCTGCATGTGGACCGATGATCCCAACCATAAGTTCTACAAGGAGTGCCAAGAGGCGTATAAGACGCTTTCCGAGACGACGGATGCCCGTGGCCGCAAGCTCAAGATCCACAAGGTGATTATGCCTGCGACCTCGGTATATATGACCGAGGAGGAGGCATCGACCATCGATCCGGTCGAGGGTGTGCTGCCGCGTACCCCCGAGGATGCTTTCGAGCCGAGCTACCTCAACTTCCTGCCCATCAACGGGGCGGTGCTGGTGCCACAGTTTGGCGACCCCAACGATGCCCAGGCACTCAAGGATATCCAAGCCGCCTATCCGGATCGCGAGGTCATCGGCATCATGACGCGCGAGGTCATCTATGGTGGCGGCAACATCCACTGCATCACCCAGCAGCAGCCCAAGGCGCGCTGTAAATAGCAGTTCCATGGTGAACAGTGCTTGATTGTCCGCACGCGAAAGTTCGCCGACTTCAATGGTCGGCGGACTTTTTGTGTGGTGGTTTCAGCTGAACGGCGGGCCGTGCGGCTTGGGTGTGCGGGCACACAATCTGGGGAAACCAAACAGATTGGGGGCTTGTATAATCGATTCGAAGGGAAACGTGCGACCCGAGGGCATGTTTAACAGGGCGTACCTGGCCCCCGAAGCCCAGCGCGCATACGATACGCTGCTCGAGTGCGTGCTCAACGGGCAGAAGGGTTGCGAGGCTTCGGCGCATGCGGGCATGGATACCATCAAGGCGCTCGTATAGCTTTACGCTTTCGGATGTGACACATAGGACTGCGTGCGCCGCTCCCGGCTATATTGCCCCCGAGGTGCTTCAACTCATGGAGATAGCCGGCATCAGCGATTTCGAGAGCTTGGCAGCGTCCACGAATGCCCCCGTGTTTACGCCACAGACGGATGACTTTGGACTCGCGGTCCATATCTTTAAGATGCTTAACCGCGGAATACACCCATACGCTTCTGGTGAGCTGGACTTGGACATATTTGACCTGGACGACGATGACATTCCGCCTGCACCATTGATAAACAGCTGCGTGTGTAATGGGCACAGCCCGTTTGTGGGGACGTTGGTCGGATACGTTGTCCCAAAGTACGCTCTTGAGCTCGATGATTTTAGCGGCATTATGGGCGAGGCACTCCGTCGATCGCTGTATGGCAGGGCGGAGGAGCGTCTTGACGCACGCACATGGGCGCGCCTGCTCGACCGCTATCTATCCGAGACAGTTGTGTGCAAACGTGGCCATCTCCACCACTCGTTACAGCACGAATGCCCTTGCTGCCGAGGAGAGCGCGCCTTGTTGACTCGTCTTGGTTGATGGTTTGGGCCGTCTTGTAGAAAGCCCGTGAGGCGACATGCAAGTTAATCCTGCGTGTCGCCTCCGTACATATAGACGATAAATCCGTCGCCGGTGTCCTGGCTGTGATCCTCCAAGATGCGCTTCATGTTGAGGTGCTCGTAGAACTGCCAGTCGGAGTTGCAGTCGCTCATCAGGAAGAATTTGGTGCACCCGTCTTTGGCGAGTTCGGCGCGCGCAAGGTCGATGAGCGCACGGCCGAGCCCCTTGCCCTGCCATTCGGGCACGATGATGATCAGGTTGAGCTGGCCCTGGGCATATTCGTTGCCCGTGGCGGCAAAGCGGTCGGCTGTTGCCTTCTCGCGGCTATCGCCAAAGAGCGAGCCTTCGAGCTTGGCATCGGCGGTCTTTGCCATCTCGGTTGCCTGGACGAACATTTCGTTGTAGCAGGGCTCCCACGTGGGATTGGTGCGTGGTTTGCCGTCTTCGAAGATACCGATGCAGCAAGCGGCGATGATGCGGCCTTCAGCTTCGGCAACGAGCGCGATGGGGGAGCGCTGCAGCTGCATGGCGATGTTAAAGCGCGCACAGAAATCGGCGGCTTCGACGTCGCCTCGGTTGCGCAGCGTGTTGCACCACAGCTGGTTGTAGATGGCGGCGATGCCGGCCAGGTCATCAAGCGTGGCGGCACGCAGAGTTACGTTGTCAAGGCTCATGGGGGCTCCTTCCAAGTTGGGTCAGGCCACCCCTGAGTGTGACATGGACGCAGGACGGCCGCATCGACCATTCGGCAGGCGAGCCTCGAATCCTCGGGGACGGAGGGTCCTAAGAAGGAATGAGGGCGGATTTTCGGACACTTGCTCGATGAGAGTGGATAATCTCCCACTTTTAGCGCTGGTATAGGCCAAAAACGGGAGATTATCCACTCTCATTCTGGGTAGTCGTTGGGGACGTTCTTAAACGACCAGTCATTAAAGAACGTCCCCAATGACTACCCCAAGGAACATCCCAGACTGCCGGCAGAGACGATATGAGCAGGACATAAAAACATTGAGAGCCCCTGCTGCATGAAAGACCGCGGATTAGGCCGACAATGGTGAGTGTCTAATTCAGCCGCAGCGGCCACGCCGCATTCATGGAAGGGGCTCCCATGCTCGATACTACCACCTTCGTCGGCCTCGACGTCCACGCCCGCTCGATAAAGGCCGTCTCCCTCGACGTCATGACCGGGGAGGTGCGCGCCGCGACCTTCGGCTACGACGCCGGCGCCGTCGCGGAGTGGGTCCGCTCCGTGGACCCCAGGGCCAGGTGCGTGTACGAGTCCGGGGTCACGGGCTTCGACCTGCAGAAGAGGCTCTCCGGCCTGGGGGTCGACTGCGTGGTCGGCGCCGTCTCGAAGATGATCAAGCCCAGCGCGGACAGGCGCAGGAAGAACGACCGCAACGACGCCGAGTTCCTCGCCCGCATGCTGTCGGTCGGCAACGTGGTCGAGGTGTGGGTCCCCGACGACGAGTGCGAGGCCGCCCGCGACCTGACCAGGGCGCTCGAGGACGCGAGGGACGACCTCTCGCGCTCGAAGCAGCGGCTCTCCAAGTTCCTGCTCAGGCACGGCTTCGTCTTCGACGAGAGGACGCCCACCGGCCGCAGGAAGGGCAACTGGACCCGGGCCCACTGGTCCTGGATCGAGTCGATAAGGTTCGCGGAGGGGGCCGACGAGGAGGTGCTCGCCTACTACGTCGACGCGGTCAGGCGGGCGGCGGAGGAGAAGGCGAGGCTCGAGAGGCTCGTCGAGGGCGAGGCCCGCAAGCCCAGGTGGAGGAGGAGGGTCGACTCCCTGCGCTGCCTCAAGGGCGTCGACACCGCTTCCGCCGCCGACCTCGTGTTCGAGGCCGGCGAGTTCTCGAGGTTCAGGAATGCCCGCTCGTTCGCCGCGTGGGTCGGCCTGACGCCCTCCGAGCACTCCAGCGGGGAGAGCGACCGCAGGGGCGCGATCACCAAGGCCGGCAACAAGCACCTGAGAAAGACGCTGGTCGAGGCCGCGTGGCACTACCTGACGTGCTCCGGGCGGCCGAAGGACCTCGCCAAGGGCCAGGCCCCGGACCCGGCCGCCCGGAGGCATGCCGCCAAGGGCGTGCGGAGGCTGGTCGAGAGGCGGGAGGCGCTGCTCGCGCGCGGGGTCCACGGCAACAAGGCGAACGTGGCCACGGCGCGCGAGCTCGCCTGCTGGGTGTGGGCGGTCGGCCTCATGGCCGAGGAGGCGTAGGGGGGGCGGTCCCCCGCACATAAGCCAATCACCCCGGAAGCGGTTCGATCCGAAGCCGTTGAGGCGAACCTCAGGTCCCTTTTCTGCGAGCGCCCAGGGCGCCACACGCGTGCACAGACTGTCGGTTCGACGTAGAAGCCTCAGCCGTAGCAACGGATTGCCCAGCGAGAGATCGCCACGGGCGGATATTAAACTGCAAAGACGAGCGTCGGTAAGACACGCCGAGGTCACCGCGGACGGGTTGATATAGGGAGAGGGCCTGACCCCATATCGTTGGGGCCAGGCCCGATTTTGCCTCTTGACAATGTCCTGCTCATATTAGAAGGAACGTCCCTAACTGCCGCATCCGGAGTAAGACAACGCCGCAGGTAGAGGACGGCCCGCGTAACTAAACCCGCTCCGCGATCTCGTGGATGAGGTAGTCGGTCTTTTCCCAGCCCAGGCACGGGTCGGTGATCGACTTACCAAAGACACCGCCATCGACCGGCTGGTTGCCGTCCTCAAGGTAAGACTCGATCATAAAGCCCTTGACCAGCTTGGAGATGGACTCGTTGCGGCGGCAGCTGTCGAGCACCTCCTTGCAGATGCGGTACTGCTCCAGCGGGCGCTTGCCCGAGTTGTCGTGGTTGCAGTCGATGACCGCCGCCGGGTTGGCGTAGCCGGCATGCTCGGTATAGCGCTCGGCCAGGCGCTCCAGGTGCTCGTAGTGGTAGTTGGGGTAGGTGCGACCGTCGAGACCGATGTAGCCACGCATGACGGCGTGTGCGAGCGGGTTGCCGTCGCACTCAACCTCCCAGTTGCGGAAGATGAAGCTTTGATGTGCCTGGGCGGCGTAGATGGAGTTAAGCATGACGGTGGTGGAACCGGCGGTGGGGTTTTTCATGCCGACGGGCACCGAAATGCCGCTCGACACCAGGCGATGCTCCTGGTTTTCGACCGAGCGCGCGCCCACGGCAACGTAGCTCAGCAGGTCGACGAGGTACTGGTAGTTGGACGGGTAGAGCATCTCGTCGGCGGTAAAGAAACTGGTCTCCTCGATGACGCGCAGGTGCATGTGGCGAATGGCTTTAACGCCTTCGAGCAGGTCATCGGGCGCCTCGGGGTCGGGGTTGTGCAGCAGACCCTTGTAGCCGGTGCCCTTGGTGCGCGGCTTGTTGGTGTAGACACGCGGAATGATGATGAGCTTGTCCTTGACCTCTTCGGCGACCTTGGCCAGTCGGTTCATGTATTCAAGCACCGAGTCCTCGCGGTCGGCAGAGCACGGGCCGATGATGAGCACTTTGCGTGCGTCCTCGCCGGTAAAGACCTTGGCGACCTCGGCGTCGAATGCCTGCTTTTTGGCGGTAAGCTCGGCGGAAAGCGGCATTTCCTCGCGGATCTCCATGGGGATCGGCAACCTGCGCTTGAATTCCATGGCCATATGGGGCCTCCTTTATCAATTAACGGCAACAATTGGCGAATTCTCGAATGCTCGGCATTATCCGCTGTCGCACGCTAAAGTGCAAGTGAAACCTGCCGAAAAGGGACAGGTTTATTTTGGTCGGTTTTATCTGGGGAAATGTCGGCGCTCGCCGGAAGGGGAGGGCCAACGTACGGCACGCTGGAGCAAGTTGGATCTTCTGCGGCATACCCTGTGGACAAAAAATGGCAAATATGAGTACTGTTGCTAGCGTAGTATCATATCGATCTTACAAGATAATAGACACAACAGTAAATATGTTCATTAACGTTGGCACACAGAAGCATGCTACCGGGCATTTTGATCAATTTGAAGGCATATCTAGGCCGCAATGAGGTCGTTTGGGGCAGTTTTGGCTGTTACTAAAAAGGTGACAGTACTCATATTTGCCATTTTTTGTCCACGGGGCCTTGAGGGAGGGCGTCAATCAGGTCCCAGGGGAGGCGGTTCGAGGGCCGCAGAACAAAAAACGGGGGCGCAGGCTGTCCTGCGCCCCCGTTCTCGGGCGTTATTCGTTCCCTGCGGCAGAATTTACGCCGCTTCGTCGAACTGCGAATTGTACAGGTCGGCGTAGAAGCCGCCTTGGGCGAGCAGCTCGTCGTGCGTGCCCTTCTCGACGATGTCGCCGTCGCGAATCACCAAGATCACGTCGGCGTTGCGGATCGTGGACAGGCGATGCGCGATGACAAAGCTCGTGCGGCCCTGCATCAGCGCATCCATGGCGCGCTGAATAAGCTCCTCGGTACGGGTATCGACGTTGGAAGTCGCCTCGTCCAAAATCAGCGCCGGACGGTCGGCCAAAATGGCGCGGGCGATGGTCACGAGTTGGCGCTGGCCCTGTGAGAGGTTGGTGCCCTCCTCATTGATCATAAAGTCGTAGCCGCCGGCGAGCGTATGGATAAAGTGGTCGCAGCGTGCGGCGCGCGCGGCGGCCTCGACCTCGGCGTCGGTCGCATCGGGACGTCCGTAGCGGATGTTCTCGCGGATGGTGCCGTTAAACAGCCAGGTATCCTGCAGCACCATGGCAAACTCGCCGCGCAGTGCCGCGCGGTCCCAGTCGCGCACGTCGACGCCCTCGACGCGCAGCGAACCGCCGTCCACGTCGTAGAAACGCTGCAGCAGCTTAATGAGCGTGGTCTTGCCGGCGCCGGTGGGGCCGACGATGGCGATGGTCTGACCGGGCTGCGCCTCGCAGCTAAAGTCGTGGATGATGGTCTTGTCGGGCGTGTAGCCAAACTTGACGTGGTCGAACTCAACGTGGCCGGGGCGCTTCTCGGGAATCTGGGCGTCGGCCTTCTGCTCCTCCTCGGGCGCGGCGAGGAACTCAAAGACGCGCTCGGTGGCAGCGGCCATCGACTGCATCGTGTTGCTCACGTTGCCCAGCTGCTGCACGGGTTGCGTAAAGTTGCGCACGTACTGGATAAAGCTCTGGATGTCGCCGGGCGTGGCATTGCCGGTCAGCGCGAGCTGTGCGCCCACCACGACAACGCCCACGTAGCCCATGTTGCCCACCAAGCTCATAAGCGGCATCATCAGGCCCGATAGGAACTGCGAGCGCCAGCCACTAATAAAGAGACGGTCGTTTTGACGGTCGAACTCCTCGATTGAGGCCTCGGCGCGGTCGAACACCTGAATAACGTTCTGGCCGGCAAAGTCCTCCTCGATAATGCCGTTGACGGCGCCCAGGACTTGCTGTTGCTCGCGGAAGTACGGCTGCGAGAAGTGAATCATCACGGTCAGGATAATCGCGGCTGCCGGCAGCGTGAGCACGGTAACGCCGGTGAGCGGCAGGCTGATCGACAGCATCATGACGAGCACGCCGATAATCTGCGTCACCGACGTGATGAGCTGCGTCACGCTCTGGTTGAGCGACTGGCCGAGCGTATCGACATCGTTAGTGATGCGGCTGAGCACGTCGCCCTTGCTGTGGCCGTTGAAGTAGCTCATCGGCACGACGGCAATCTTGGCGGCAATCTCCTTGCGCATGCGATAGCAGATCTTTTGTGTGACGCCGGTCATGAGCCAGCCTTGGATCAGGCTGCAGGCAGAGCTTGCCAGATACAGGCAGAGCAAAAAGCCGAGCGTCTTGGCGATCCAGGCAAAGTCGACATCGCCGGTACCGTTGACCTTGGAGACCAGGCCTTCGAACAGTTTGGTCGTAACCTGGCCGAGCACCTTGGGTCCCACAATGTTAAAGATGACCGAGCACACGGCAAAGGCGACGGCGGCAAACACGGCAATCTTGTGCTGACCGATATAGCCGAGTAGCTGCCTCATGGTGCCCTTAAAGTCCTTGGCCTTTTCGCCGCGGCCCATGCCACCCATGCGGCCCATGGGACCGCGCCGGCGGGTGGGCTTGGGAATCTGAGTCTTGGTCTCGTCGGCCATTAGTGCTCGCCTCCTTCCATGACGGCTGCAATTTCTTCTTGGGTAAGCCCCAGCTCCTCGGCGGAAAGCTGCGACTGTGCGATCTCCAGGTACGCCGGGCAGCTGCGCAGCAGCTCCTCGTGCGTACCGGTGCCCACCACGTGGCCGTCGTCGAGCACGATGATCTGGTCGGCGTGCATGATGGTCGCGATGCGCTGGGCCACGACCACGAGCGCAGCGTCAGTGACGTTTTTGGCCAGCTCCTCGCGCAGGCGCGCGTCGGTTTTGTAGTCGAGGGCGCTAAACGAGTCGTCGAACACCACGATCTCAGGCTTTTTGGCCAGGGCGCGGGCGATGGCCAAACGCTGGCGCTGGCCGCCCGAGACGTTGGAGCCGCCCTGGCTGATGGGGGAGTCGTAGCCGCCCTCGCGCTCGGCGATAAAGTCCTCGGCCTGGGCGATGCGTGCGGCCTGGTGCATGTCGTCATCGCCCACCATGTCGCCGGCAAACTTGAGGTTGCTCTCGACGGTGCCCGAGAACAGGCGACCCTGCTGCGGGATGTAACCAATGCGGCGGCGAAGCTCGGAAAGGGTCATGTCGCGCACGTCGATGCCGTCGAGCGAAATGCTGCCGCCCGTGACGTCGTACAGGCGCGGAATCAACTGTACAAGCGTGGACTTGCCCGAGCCCGTGGAACCAATGATGCCGAGCATCTGGCCGGCGTGCGTGGTGAAGTTTACGCCGCTAATGACGTCGGCGCGGGCATCGGGATACTGGAAGCTCACGTCGCGGAAGGTGAGCTCACCGCGTGGTGCGCTGGCCGCGGGCAGTTTGGGCGAGGCGGGGTCGTTGATGCTCGTGGGGCAGGTGATGACCTCTTCCACGCGCTCGGCTGCGACCTCGGCACGGGGCAGGATAACCGAGACCATGGTGAGGATCATAAACGCCATGACGATCTGCATAGTGTAGGAGATAAACGCCATCATGTTGCCGACCTGCATCACGCCGTCGGACACGCCCTGCGCGCCAAACCAGACGATAAGCACGGTGATACAGTTCATGACGAGCATCATGAGCGGCATCATAAAGCTCATGGCTCGGTTGGTGTAGAGCTGCGTGGTCATTAGGTCGAGCGAAGCCTTGTCAAAACGCTCGAGCTCATGCTCCTCGCGGTTGAACGAGCGGATGGGCATAAGGCCGTCGAGCAGCTCGCGGGCGGTAAGGTTCACGCGGTCAACAAAGCTTTGCATCTTTTTGAACTTGGGCATGGTGAGACCCATGAGCACGCCGACAACGGCCGAAACCGCGATAATGGCCACAGCGATGGTCCACTCCAGGCCGGTGTGGTTGGCCAGGACGCGCATGACGGCGACGATGCCCATGACGGGGGCCATCAGGCACATGCGGATAAACAGGGTTGCGGCCATCTGGATCTGCTGAATGTCGTTGGTGCAGCGGGTAATGAGCGAGGCCTGGCTAAATTTGCCCACCTCGGCCGGCGAGAAGTGCATAACCTTGTTGAAGGTCTCGCGGCGCAGGTCGCGGGCGATGGAGCAGGCGGTGCGCGAAGCCACGGCACCGGTCAGGATGGTGGCGATGAGCGACACCAGACACAGCCCAAACATCGTGGTCGCCATGCGGCTCAGGTAGGCGTTCTGCACGTCAGCGGGGTCGATGCCCTGCGCCTTGTACTCGTCCTGTACATAGCTCACGGCGCGCTGGGTCACGATGGAGCCCGACATGGAGCCCATTTTGTCCGCCATTTGGTTGGCGCCCTCGACGAGCTTGCTTTGGTCTACCAGACCGCCCTCGACACCCAGGCGCAGGCTCTTCATGGTGATCTTGCCGCCGTCGGCGTCGATCTGCTTTTGCATGTTCTGCGCCGCTGCGGCCTTCTGCTGCATCTCGGCGAGCTGCTCGGGCGTCATCGCCGCCATCTGCTCGGGGGAGGGCATGGCCTGGGCGGTGCTGTTGTCTTGTTCGTTGGACGTGCCCATCATGTCGCCCATGGAGCCAGCGTCGATGCCCTGGTTGAGCGAAAGGACGACGGTCTCGGGCAGGCTCATGATATCGGCGAGCTTGCTGCCGTCGGCGCGCTCATCCTCTGTTCCCTTGTACGTGCGAATGCCGTTTTTGTCTGCCTTGCCAAACGCAGCTTCTACCGTCTTGGCGTCCTTGGCGCTCATAAAGAGCTCAAGGTCGTCGAGCGATTCGGCGCGAATGGTGTCAGGTACGGGCGAGGCGATGCCGCCTTGCTGCACACCCACGTCGACGATGTCGCTCATATAGGTAGGTAGCGCCAGGTCGGCATTGCAGCTGATTACGATAAGCACGATAGCCGTGAGTAGCGCCAGGATATGCTTTTTAAAGAGCTTGAGAATCCTCACTCGGCATCTCTCCTTTCTTGATTGCGATCGATAATTTCGTTGGCACGCCTTAGGAGGCGCACCATCTCTTGGGTATCTGTTTCGCCGAGCTGCTCGAGGAAGGCCGCGGTGCGTTTCTCGAATTCCCGACGTTTGATTTCGAGATCTTGTCGGCCTTTGTCGGTCACCGTGACGTGTACGCGACGACGGTCGGTCTTTGAGTGCTCGCGCTCGACCCAGCCCTTGGTTTCGAGGGCGCGCAGGATGTTGGCGATGCGGGCGCTCGAGACCCAGGCGCGATCAGCGAGTTCGCTTGGCGTGAGCGAACCGCCAGCGAGCATGAGAGCGCGCATGACAGCCATCTCGCCGCCGAGAGCTTTGTCCGCAAAGCGCGAAATGCGCTGATGCATGCTGCCAAACTCAGTTAAGAGCTGACGCCCAAGCTCATGGAAATCGGTATCTTCCACCGAAAACCCCTAACACTAGAAACTATTTTCGGTGAAAGATGATACCCTTGCACGCGTACCCTATGCGGTAGATTTTGGGACATGTCCCAAAAAAAACTACTTGGCCGCTAGGCAATATAAAGAGCGCATAAAGACTTAAAATCATTCAATTGCTGAAGCGTTTCAAAGAACTATTATGCCCGCGGTTAGGCGAGGGGTTGTCACCACCATGACGACTGGGACTCATTTATCGCCACGTGCGATGCTCCAACTTCCCGCAAGGAGACACCTGAATCAAGGGGGTTGGAGTCATGGCATTTGACTTCACGGGCAAAACCGCGATCGTTACCGGCGGCACTCAGGGCATTGGCCTCGAGATCGCCAAGGGCATCGTCGCGGGCGGCGGACACGTCGCGCTCATCGCAAGGAACGCTGCCAAGGGCGAGGCCGCTGTGGTCGAGCTTGGCGAGGGCAACAAGTTCTATCAGCTCGATGTCGCCGATGCACCCAAGGCACGCGAGACCGTCGAGCAGATTTTTACGGACCTGCCGCAAACCAACATCCTGATCAACTGTGCTGGCGTCATCAGCACCAAGAAGTTCGACGAGATCGATGACACCGAGTGGCGTCGTACCATCGACATCAACCTCAACGGTACCTTCACTATGATGAATGCTGTGTACCCGCACTTTAAGGCGGCCCATGCCGGCACTATCGTCAACGTGAGTTCCGTTGCGGGCAAGATCGGTGGCGGCCTGCTCGGCACCGCGGCTTACGCGAGCTCCAAGGCCGGTGTTAACGGTCTAACCAAGGCAGTCGCCAAGGAAGGCGGCAAGTTTGGCGTCCGCTGCAACGCCGTGTGCCCGTCGCTCACCCTTACCGATATGACCTCGATTCTCTCTGACGAGAACTCTCAGCGCATCATCAACGGTATTCCTCTGGGCCGCGCCGCCCAGGCCAGCGAGCCTGCGCAGATGGTGCTGTTCTTCGCTTCCGACCTCGCCAGCTTCGTGAACGGCGAGATCGGCGACTGCGACGGCGGCATCGTCCTGGACGGGTAATACCCCACGACGATTATTCGGCGACGGTTCCTGCGACTCGGGACCGTCGCCTTCTTTCTGACATAGGCGCGTGCGGCTACGATTCGCATGCATCCAAAGGAGATATATATGAGTGAATCGACTGCGGTGGAGGCGCCGGCGGCAAAGGAGCCGTTCTTTAAGATGTCCTCCATCCCGGGTGCCAATATTTTGGTGCCGCTTTTGTTGGGCTGCCTGCTCAACACGCTGTTCCCCGACCTGTTCAAAACGCTCGGCAGCTTTACGCTCGGCATGACCCAGCAGGGCGCAGGCCCGCTTGTTGGCGCTTTTTTGCTCATCGTCGGTACGACGATTTCGTTTAAGAGCGCTCCTGCCGCCGCTGCCCGCGGCGCCATCATCATCGCCGTCAAGCAGATCGTGGTCGTTGCCGTGTCGCTGCTCATCCTTTATGTATTCAACGACAACCTGTTTGGCATCTCTGCCATGGTGATGCTGGCCGCTTGCACCGGCGCCAACAACGCTATGTACGCTGGTCTGATGGGCACCATGGGCAATGAGGCCGAGCGTGGTGCCGTCGCAATCACCACGCTGGTTGTCGGCCCTCCGGTCACGATGATCGTGCTCGGCGCTGCCGGTCAGGCTCCGATCGGTTGGTCGCTCGTGGGCGCCATCCTGCCGATCGTCGTCGGCATTATTCTGGGTAACCTCTTCCCGAGCTTTAAGAAGATGATGGCACCGGCACTTTCCGCCATCATCGTGCTCGTCTTCTTTGCCATGGGCTCGACCATGACCTTTGGCCAGCTTATCAACGGTGGTCTTCCCGGCATCCTGCTCGGCGTGATCTGCTCGGTAGTCTTTGCAATTCCCGTCATCGCGGTCGATAAGCTCACGGGCGGTACGGGTGTCGCAGGTGCGGCCATTTCGAGCTGCGCCGGAGCCAATGTGGCCACGCCTGCTGCCATGGCAAGCGTCAACGAGGCCATGTACGGCGGCGCGGTGCTCGCGACGGCTACGGCGCAGGTTGCAGCATGTGCTATCGTGACGGCCATTTTGACCCCGCTGGTCACCAGCTGGTGCTACAAGCATTTTGAGGGCCAGGGCCACAGCAAAGCAACGACCGACAAGGCCGCCGCAGCCGCCTAATGCCAAACGGCAATCAAAGCTAAATAACTAGCCATGCCACAGGGCGGCCCCGGGGGAAATCCCGTGGCCGCCCTGCAGTTTCTGCGGGGTCTCTGGGGCACTTTACCCTGCTAAAACTGGCATAACAGCTAGAGTGAACGTCGTACAAAGGCAAGGAAATATACCAAACAAATCGGTGAACGGTAGTTGTTCGCGCTCGCATTTCCTGCGGATTTGTTAAAAACGCACTAATGGTATAAAAAAAGAAACATATAACAGCCCTGATGAAGGGGGTGGCTATGTTATCCTTCTCAAACGGGTGAAATCTTGGGTTTTGGGTTGTAGTTCCAAGGTGGACAAACGTTTTCCCTGCACCAACGTGTGGTGAAGAACGGAAGAAGCCGGTAGTGCAAGCCGAACATTCAAGAATTCAATAAGCAGCGGTGTGAGAGAGCGCCGCATTACACGTAACTAGGAGCGTGGTTACACAATGCAGGAGGCATGGGAAGGCTTCAAGGAAGGCATCTGGACGGGAGAAGTTGACGTCCGAGACTTCATCCAGAAGAACTACACCCCCTACGAGGGCGACGAGTCGTTCCTCGCCGGCCCAACCGAGCGTACCAAGGAGCTGTGGGGCGAGGTTCTCGACCTGCTGCTTAAGGAGCGCGAGCAGGGCGGTGTCCTCGATATGGACACCAAGACCGTTACGGGTATCGTGAGCCACCCCGCTGGCTACATCGATAACGCCCACCGCGAGAAGGAGACCATCGTCGGTCTCCAGACTGACAAGCCGCTCAAGCGCGCGCTGCACGTCAACGGTGGCATCCGCATCGCTTGCCAGGCTGCCAGCCAGCACGGCTATAAGGTCGACGAGAACGTTGTCGAGCGCTACACCTTCGAGCGCAAGACCCACAACGCTGGCGTCTTCGATGTTTACACCCCCGAGATGCGTGCTTGCCGCTCGGCTCACATCATCACCGGTCTGCCCGATGGCTATGGCCGCGGCCGCATCATCGGCGACTACCGTCGTGTTGCCCTGTACGGCGTCGACTACCTGATCAAGGACAAGGAGGCCCAGAAGGCTTCCACCCCGACGGTCATGACCGCCGACAACATCCGCGATCGTGAGGAGCTGCAGGAGCAGATCCGCGCCCTCGGCGAGCTCAAGATGATGGCCGAGACCTATGGTTTCGACATTTCCAACCCTGCTACCAACACGCAGGAGGCCATCCAGTGGATGTACTTCGCCTACCTCGCTTCCGTCAAGGAGCAGAACGGCGCCGCTATGTCCATTGGCCGTACCTCCACGTTCATCGACATCTACGCTGAGCGCGACCTTGCCAACGGTACCTTCACCGAGGAGCAGATCCAGGAGTTCGTGGATCACTTCATCATGAAGCTCCGCATGGTCAAGTTTGCCCGTACCCCCGAGTACCAGGCCCTGTTTACCGGCGATCCGCAGTGGGTCACCGAGTCCATCGGCGGCATGGGTGTTGACGGCCGTACGCTCGTTACCAAGATGAGCTACCGCTACCTGCACACGCTCGAGAACATGGGCACCAGCCCCGAGCCCAACATGACCGTTCTGTGGTCGACTCGTCTGCCCGAGAACTTCAAGAAGTTCTGCGCCAAGACTTCCGTCGCCAGCTCCTCGATCCAGTACGAGAACGACGACCTCATGCGCGTTTACCACGGCGACGACTACGGCATCGCCTGCTGCGTGTCCTCCATGCGCATCGGCAAGGAGATGCAGTTCTTCGGCGCCCGCGCCAACCTGGCCAAGTGCCTGCTCTACGCGCTCAACGGCGGTGTTGACGAGGTCTCCAAGAAGCAGGTCGGCCCCAAGTACCGCGCCGTCGAGGGCGATACGCTCGATTACGACGACGTTGTGGCAAAGTACAACGACATGATGAAGTGGCTCGCTGGCGTGTACGTCAACTCGCTGAACATCATTCACTACATGCACGACAAGTATTGCTACGAGCGCATCCAGATGGCTCTGCACGACAAGCACGTGCATCGCTGGTTCGCTACGGGCATCGCTGGCCTTTCCGTCGTGGCTGACTCCCTGTCCGCCATCAAGTACGCCAAGGTCCACCCCGTCCGTGACGAGAACGGCATCATCGTCGACTTCGAGACCGAGGGCGAGTTCCCCAAGTACGGTAACGACGACGACCGCGTCGACCAGATCGCTCACGACGTTGTGCACCAGTTCATGGAGTACATCCGCATGAACGACACCTACCGCAACTCCGTGCCCACGACCTCGGTTCTGACCATCACCTCCAACGTCGTGTACGGCAAGAAGACCGGTTCTACGCCTGATGGCCGCAAGGCTGGCCAGCCCTTCGCCCCGGGTGCTAACCCCATGCACAAGCGCGATAGCCACGGCGCCATCGCTTCGCTGTCTTCGGTTTCCAAGCTCCCGTTCCGCGATGCTCAGGACGGCATCTCCAACACCTTCTCCATCATCCCGGGCGCGCTCGGCAAGGAGGACCAGGTGTTCTTTGGCGATATCGACCTTGATCAGCTGGGCGAGTAACTATTGTTAGTGCTATACTAACAATAACGATTACTGATTAGCGCGCCGGTTTCGGCCGGCGCCTATCGATCGAAGGAGACACATTATGAAGGTTTCTGAAGTTTCCGAGACTCAGGCCGATAACCTGGTCCACATGCTCGACGCTTACGCCGAGAAGGGTGGCCACCACCTGAACATCAACGTCTTCAACCGTGAGACGCTGCTTGACGCTCAGGCTCACCCCGAGAAGTACCCGCAGCTGACCATCCGCGTTTCCGGCTATGCCGTGAACTTCCACACGCTCACCAAGGAGCAGCAGGACGAGGTCATTTCGCGTACCTTCCATGACAAGTTCTAAAGGGGTTTAACTCCCGCAGGATCGCCGGGCCGCTTTGGGTTACTTTCCAAAACGTCCTCGGACATGCAAAGGGCTCCGCTGCGCGCTTCGCGCGGCGGAGCCCTTTGCGTCCTGCGGAAATGTTTTGGAAAGTAACCCAAAGCGGCCCGGCGGGGGTCCTGTGTAGTCACCCTTTAGGCGGAACTCTCCTAATTATTTGGATGAGTCGTTTACTTACTTGTGCTGTTACCGTCTTCCCGCTGTTGTTGGGGTATGCTTTGTTCGTATGTAAACGTTTGACATGTTGATGGGGGAGGGTGCTATGGCTCGCGAGGGCGCTCGTTCTAAGGATTCTGCTAAGCCTGGCATCAAGGAAGTTGCAGCGGTGGCGGGGGTTTCGCCTACTACGGTATCTCGCGTGCTTAATAATCGCGGCTATATTAGCCAAGAGACCCGCGATAAGGTCCATGCCGCGATGGAGCGCATCAACTATACGCCCAACGATATCGCCCGTGCCATGCTCAACGGTCGCCTGAATCTTATCGGTATGATCGTTCCCTTTGTGAGCAGCCCGTTCCATGCTCAGGTTGTGCAGGCGGTCGAGCGCACGTTAGCGGAAAACGGCTTTAAGATGTTGCTGTGCAACAGCGCCAATCGACCCGATCTTGAGCGTTCCTATATTGACATGCTCCGCCGCAATATGGTCGACGGCGTCATCGTCAACTCCCTCAATATCGGTGCCGAGGCATATGCCGAGATGGGCTTGAGCCTGGTTGGCATCGACTGCGATCTTGGCGAGGGCTCTGTCCAGATTGCAAGTGACAGCTATGGCATTGGCGAGCTCGCCACGCGCCGTCTGATTGATGACGGCTGCAGGCGTATCCTGTGCCTGCGCAGCAATAGCCGCATGCGCATGCCTGCCAATAAGCGTACCGATGCCTACCTCGATGTTGTTGAGCAGGCCGGTTTGTCCGCGCTTGTCCGTGAGGTTGAGTTCGTTAAGCCCGACGACGAAAAGGGCGCGGTCGTTGCGAAGATCCTCGATGAGAACCCCGATATTGACGGCATCTTTGCGGGAGACGATACGATGGCGGCCATCTGTCTCAACGTGATGAAGCAGCGCGGCTTGAGCGCTCCAGACGATATTAAGGTCGTGGGCGCGGATGGTGCCCGCCGAACTATGACGTTTATGCCTGACTTAACAACCGTACGTCAAGATATCGATCGCATCGGAGAGCTCGCGGCGCAATCCATCATCGCTCTTATTAACGGCGATAATCCCGAATCGAATATCAAGCTCCCCGTTGAACTCATTGAGGGCAAAACCGCGTAGTTCATCCCGTGCCAAAAGAATTCCTCAAACGCCTCTGATGACCGTTCGCCGGCATATGTCAACCGTTTACCGACGACTGGAACTGCGAAAAGACGTATTGGTATGAAAACGTTTGACATATGAAAAACGATTGACATATCTTGCCATTGTACCGAGTTAGTATGTCGTGGAAAGGAAGTCTCGGATGCACAAGGTGTATTACCAGCCTGAGGGAATTTGGGTAGGCGACATCATGCCGTACGGCGAGGACGGCACGTTCTATCTCTATCATCAGCGTGACACGCGTAACCCCGAACCTTTCGGAGAGCCGTTTGGCTGGGCACTCGCTACGACCAAGGATTTCGTCAACTACAAGGACTTTGGCGAGAGCCTTGAGCGCGGCGGCGACGAGGAAGTCGACCAGTACATTTATGCCGGCACGGTGTTTAAGGTGTGCGACAAGTACCATGCGCTCTACACTGGTTGCAATCGCGATAAGGTCCGCGCACGTTTGATGAAGCAGGTTCTTCTTCACGCAACGAGCGACGACGCCGTCAAGTGGGAGAAGAACATCGCCGAGACGCTGCTTCCGCCCCAGGAGGGTTACGATGACCGCAACTGGCGCGATCCCTTTGTGCTTTGGGATGAGGAGAACGAAGAGTACATGCTCATCCTCGGCACGCGTGTGGGCGAGGACAAGCGTCTGATGACCGGCCGCCTGGTCAAGTTCACCTCCAAGGATCTGACCAACTGGGAGTTCCAGGGCGACTGGTGGAACCCGGGCCTGTACACCATGTTTGAGATGCCTGATCTCTTTAAGATGGGCGACTGGTGGTATCTGGTGTTCTCTGAGTACAGCGATGGCAACAAGACCCGTTACCGCATGTCTCGCTCTATCAACGGTCCCTGGATTACTCCTGCGGACGATTCCTTCGATGGCCGCGCGTACTATGCCGCACGTACCGCATTTGATGGCGAGCGCCGCGTTCTCTTTGGTTGGGTTCCTACGCGTGACGAGGGCGGCGACCCCAGCTCTTACCTGTGGGGTGGCACCTTTATGCCCCTCGAGATCGTTCAGCGTGCCGACGGAACGCTTGGCACCAAACTCCCCGACAGCATGCTTGGCGCCTTTGGCGAGGCTAAGGCAGTCGAGGCCTTTGAGCTTTCCTGCGAGTCGGGCAAGGTCGAGCAGGTGCTCGCTGCGGATGCCGGTTCCACCTATATGCTCGACGCCGACATCGAGCTCGCCGGTGACGCTGCCGGCTTCTCGGTGAAGCTCGCCGAGGACGCCGAGTCTGGTCTTGCCTATGAGTTCCGCGCCAACCTGCGTGAGGGCAAGCTCGAGTTTACGGCGGCCCCCCAGTATCCGTGGTTCCAGGTCAACAACATGGGCCTCGAGCGTCCGTTGTTCTTTAAGGGCGAGGGCACTCATCATGTACGCCTGGTCGTTGACGACGATATCGCGACCATCTTTGTCGATGATGTTGCGCTTAACGCTCGCTTCTGCAATAAGCAGGGCCAGGGTGTGGCGCTGACGGTCACCGACGGTACGGTCAAGTGCGCAAATGCAACGATCGCATCTCTGTAATGGCCACAAAACGTCTTATGATTTCGTAAGGGAATGGAGAGGAACATGGACTACAAAGTAGTGTCTCAGCAAGTCGTCGATAACGTCGGCGGTCTGGATAACATCGAGGGTGCCACGCATTGCGTTACGCGTCTGCGTCTGGTGCTCAAGGATACGAGCAAGTACAACAAGGCCGAGCTCGAGAACATCGATGGCGTCAAGGGCGTGCTGTACAACAGCGGCCAGCTCATGATCATCTTCGGTACCGGTACCGTAAACAAGGTCTATGATGAGTTTATGGCTCTGACGGGCGTTAAGGAGATCAGTGCTTCCGAGGTCAAGGGCGCCGAGGCGGACAAGAAGGGCAAGTTCTTCTCGGTCCTCAAGGTATTCTCGGACATCTTTATCCCCATCATTCCCGCTTTCGTCGGCGCTGCTATCATCATCGGCCTTAAGTCGCTGATCGTTGCCAACGGCCTCTTTGGCATGGAGGGCAGCCTTGCCGACCACAGCGAGTTCCTCAAGAACCTCGCAAGCTTCTTTGCCATTATCGCTACCACCTTCGATTACCTGCCTGTCCTGGTGATGTACAGCGCGGTCAAGCGTTTTGGCGGCAACCCGATCCTAGGTATCCTCGTCGGCATCGTCATGGTTCATCCGAGCCTTATGAACCGCAACGCGTTCGTTATGGACCCGACGGGTGCTGAGTATTGGAACTTTGGTCCGCTCTCCATTCCCATGGTTGCTTTCCAGGGCGGCGTGTTCCCCGCAATCCTGACCGCCTGGTTCATGGCCAAGGTCGAGAAGATTGCCCAGAAGTACATCCCCGAGGTCGTCTCGTTCGTCTTTGTCCCGACCGTTACCCTGATTCTTGCCAACGTCGCCCTGTTCACCGTGTTCGGCCCGCTCGGCAACCTGATTGGCGACGTCCTTGCCGGCGTAATCGATGTCCTGTACAACAGGATGGGCGTCTTTGGTGCCTTCGTCTTTGCCGCGTTCCTGCAGCCGCTCGTCGTTACCGGTACGCACCAGTTCATTCAGGGTATCGAGGCTAATCTCGTTGCCACGACCGGCTTCAACTACATCCAGGCCATCTGGTCCGTTTCCATCATCGCCCAGGGCGGCGGCGCCATCGGCATGTATCTCATTCACAAGAAGCATTCCAAAGAGCGCAACATCTGCATGTCGTCCTTTATCCCGACGCTGGTCGGAATCTCCGAGCCCGCTATCTTTGCTGCAAACATGCGCTACTCGATCATTCCGTTCATCTGCGCTTGCATCGGTGCAGGCTGCGGCGGTGCCTTCGTGAAGCTCTTTGAGGTGCGCGCTATCGGCCAGGGTCTGACCGGCGTACTTGGCCTGCTCATCGTCACGCCCGAGACCCTCGTGTGGTATGTGGCTGGCAATCTGATCGCTTTCTTCGTCCCGATCATCCTGATCTTTGCCTACAACAAGGCAAAGGGCGTTCCGACCACCGATGAAGAGGGTGCAGGCGCCGGCTTTGATGTCAGCTTCTAATCCAGATCCGTCAAGGTAATGTACGGGTCGACCTGTTGGAGAAGGGCGTTTGGCTCGCATGGGCCGGGCGTCCTTCTCCTCTACAAGAAGGACGATTGAATGTTCGATCAAAAACATAAGGTGACGCGCTCGGACTACGAGCTGTGGCGTGCCGGGCAGGATGAGACTGCGGCTCGCATCGCGGCTGACTCCGATAGACTTCTGTTCCATGCGGAGCCCGAGCTTGGCTGGCTCAATGATCCCAACGGTTTGGTGCAGGTTGGTGATACATACCACATCTATCACCAATACGATCCGTTTGATGCCGCGCACGGCGGACCGGTGCTGTGGAATCATCTGACGACGAAGGACTTTGTGACGTACGAGAACCGCGGTCCCGCGCTATTCCCCGATTCAGATCTCGACTCGAGCGGTGCGTATTCGGGGTCTGCATTTATGCACGACGGCAAGATTCACTACTTCTATACCGGTAACGTCAAGCATTTTGACCGCGATGATTATGACTATGTGCTGACAGGGCGCGACCAAAATCAGATTCACATGGTTACCGAGAACCCCGATAAATTGGGGGAGAAGCACATAGCTGTTGGTCCGGTCGATTACCCCGACGATATTAGTACGCACGTGCGCGACCCCAAGATCCTGGAGCACGACGGTATCTACTATATGGTTCTTGGTGCTCGTACGAAAGACGACCGCGGTTGCGTGCTCGTCTATACCTCGCACGATCTTGAGTGCTGGAAATATGCGACGCGTATTGAGCTCGGCGAGAAGTTCGGTTTTATGTGGGAGTGCCCCGATCTGTTTGAGCTTGATGGCGAGCTTATTCTCGTTTGCTGTCCGCAGGGCGTGCCCGCCGATGGTTGGCGTTACCAAAACCCGCATCAGTGCGTGTGGTTTCGTATTGAGGCCGATTGGGAGGCGCCTAGCTTTAAAATCGCCGGGCAGGGTATGCCCCCGATGGTCGATGCGGGTCTTGACTTCTATGCCCCTCAATCATTTGCAGATGCCGACGGTCGACGGATTATGATCGGTTGGGCCGGCTGCCCCGATGCAACGGCTCAAAACCCGACGGTGGAACGCGGATGGCAGTGCGCGCTTACCGTGCCGAGGGTGCTGAATATGCGCGACGGTAAGCTCTGTCAGTGGCCCGCGCGCGAGGTTGAGCAACTGCGCAAGGAGCGTGTTTCGGTGACCGCCGGAGAGACCGTCGGCTCTCCTGGTCGACTGTTTGATGCCGTCGTGTCGTGCCGGGGGACGAAGTCCATTGAGCTGGAAGTTCGTGAGGGCGTTGTCGTGTGCTTTGCCAACGGAATGCTCACACTTGATATGGGCGATGAGGGCTATGGACGCGACAAGAGGTCGGTTGAGCTCGACGAGCTTTACTGCCTGCGAGTCCTTTCGGATGCCACGATGCTCGAGGTATTTGTCAACGACGGCGAGGTTGCGCTTACGAGCCGCACCTATTCGTCTGCGGCGCCGGCGATGCAGTTGCGCGCCGAGGGCGACGCCTCGATGGAGTTTTACCGTCTGGCTCGCTAGCCGCATTGTGAGTGACCATGGCGTTTTGGATACACAGGCTTTCTTGGTGGCTACCGTTTATCGCATATAGCTACCGTTTGCGGAGTAAGTAACACTCATTACCAAACCGTGTAGAATCTCATGCAAGCACGGAGTATTTCAGGGAGACGCTGTCCTTTGTTGTGGCGAAGGGCGGCGTCTCTCTGGTGCTTGGGAGTCGTTGTTCAATTGGGCGACGGGCGTGCGCGCGTAATAAATAACCAACGTCGAGATGGGTCGTGATGATAATGGGCAAGTACGTAATCGTGGTTGAGTCTGGTTCGGATGTGACACCGGAGCTCTGCGAACGCTATGGCATCGTGCGTGTGCCCATGCATGTCACGATTGGTGACGAGACCGTCGAGGACGGCTCGATCGATCCGCTTGAGATTTATTCGCGCTGCAACGAGTTTGGCGTGATGCCCAAGACCAGTGGCTGCGCGCCTGCGGATTTTGCTCACGTGTACGACCGCATCCATGCCGAGCAGCCCGACGCGACCATTTTGCATCTCGCATATTCCGAGGCCACGACCTGCTCGCATCAGTCCTCCAAGATTGCAGCTAAGGGCCGCGACTACGTCTTCTCTATGGACACGCGTTTTGTTTCGGTTGGCCAGTCGCTCGTTGCCGTCGAGACCGCCAAATACATCGAGGCTCACCCCGATGCCACCGTCGATGAGATTTTTGCTTTTACGAACTCCGTCATGGACCGCGTGCTGCTGGGCTTTGTTCCTACCGACCTTGCCTTCCTTAAGGCGGGCGGTCGCTTGTCTAACGCCGCGTTCCTGGGCGCTCATCTGCTCAAGATTAAGCCCTGCATTGAGGTGACGGGTGGCAAGTTCGTGGCGACCAAGAAGCTCCGCGGCTCCATGCTCAAATGCGCCCGTGCCTTTATTGACCACATGGTTGCCAAGGGCGATATTGATTACTCGCACATTGGCTTGGCGTATTCGGTGGGCCTTTCCCAGGAGCTGCGCGACGACATGGAAGTCTATGCGCACGACCTGGGCTTTGAGGACGTTACCTGGACGCAGGTTGGCGGCGTCATCTCGAGCCATTGCGGCCCGACCGCCTTCGGCGCGGTGCTCACGCTTAAGGCGTAAAGGCCGCAGGCGAGCGTTCTCCAGCCTGACATCTCGACGTAGCCCCCCAGCCATGGTGATGGGGGATAGATTAAAACGTGCCGTTCTAGTCCGAGACGTTTAAACGCAAACGCATGGGCTAGAATGGCTCTGGCATTTTAATTGGTTGCATCCAAGGAGAGGCAAGGTAGCGCGAATGGCAGAAATGACGCTTGAGGGTGTGGACGCTCGTCCCGAGGACTCTGCGTATGCCCTGGGTCGCGTGCATTCGATCGAGACGATGGGAACGGTCGACGGACCCGGCATCCGCTTTGTGGTGTTTGTTCAGGGCTGTCCCATGCGCTGCGCGTATTGCCACAATCCCGATACCTGGTCTGTTAACGGCGGCACGATGGTGACCGTCGAGCACCTGATGGACGAGTTCCAGAGCAACCATGAGTTTTACCGCAGCGGTGGTATTACAGTGTCCGGCGGTGAGCCGCTCCTGCAGCCCGAGTTTTTGGCCGACCTATTCCGCGCCATGCACAACAACCCCGATGGTCGCGTGCATACCTGCCTTGACAGCTGCGGATATGCGTTTGACCCCAACCACCCCGAGAAGTTCGATGCTGTGCTCAACGAGACCGATATGGTGCTGCTCGACATTAAGCACGCCGATCCCGTCGAGCATAAGAAGCTGACCGGTTGCGATCCCGCACGCATTCTGGCGTTTGGTGATGAGCTCGCGCGTCGCAAGATCAAGGTCGTTATCCGTCACGTGGTGGTGCCGGGCATTACCGACACGGTGGAGGAGTGCGAGGCGCTCGGTCGTCTGATCGCCCCGTGGCATAACGTGGTCGGCCTGGAGATGCTGCCGTATCACACGATGGGCATCGTCAAGTATGAGCAGCTGGGGATTCCCTATAAGCTTGAGGGCGTGCCTCAGATGGATACCGCGCGCATGCCCGAGCTGCGCAACGCAGTCATGACGGGCATGAAAAAGCGCCGTGCGGAACTCAAAAACGCCATCGGCTAGCAGCACTCATTGGGGACAGACTTAAATGAGTGCCCCCGGGCACCTAGTTGATTGCTAAAGAGCCCCGTCAAGTTGCGGTGGAATAGTTCCTGTTTATCGGCTAATACCGCCCAAACAGGAACTATTTCACCGCAACTGCGTTTTGGGCGGAGATGCGCAACAGAATCGGTGTTTTTGCATAGATACGCCTGTATTTTGTTTAGAGACACCTTAAACGCGACTGAATGTCTTCGGTAAGAAATGCCTGCTCGGTATTATGCTGCTCGTATATGAATGGTAGCAGTCAGGAGACCACGTGCGAAAGGGCGCATCGCGGGACGAGTATGTGCCGCAACATGGCAGCAGATATGAGACGAAGGGCACGTCTTCGCGTGGCCTTGCAGACGCTCGCATCCGCGGGGTGAAGATTGCCGCCATTGGGATGCTAACGTTGGCGGTTATTATCCTCGGAATTACCGCCAAAACCTACGCGTCGGAGCGAATGGCGCACCCAGATGCGTCAACGGTACAGATGCAAAACAAAAAGGTCTCTGAATCTAAAGCCACCGCAAGTCAAACCCTGTCGACAGCGAGCCTCAAGATGAGGCTTTCGAAGGCGGACTTTAACGATATTCCCTCAGGCGATACCGTGCAGACCTTCTCACTGGCTGAAGACCAGATCCCCGCCCTGGAGGATGAGAGCCTCGCCGCGCTCCAAGATGCCCTTGATCAGGCCCAGGAATTGGGCGATGTGGGCGTGGTGTTTTACGATCCGTCGAGCGGCAAGGGCGTGACGTATAACGCGGACGCCGAGGTGTACGGTGCGAGCAGTTATAAGGCGCTCTATGTACTCTACATCTGCGAGTCGCTGGTCGAGACGGGCCAGGTCTCACTCGATGATTCTCTTGGCACCTATGGTGGCTACAACATGGGCTGGCAGACGGTGCGCGACCTGATCGAGGCCGCGGTCGTTAATTCGGACAACGATTCGTTTATTGCGTTACGCGCGGCGTTTGACCGTGTCGGTTACGAGAATTGGATTGTCAGTCTTGGCATCGATTGCGATACCGCGCTCGATCCGATGAGTGATTTTCCCACCTATTGCCCGCGCACCTCAGCCAAGCTGTGGCACGAGATGAGCGAGTATTTGAGCTGCGATACCGAAACATCGCAATGGCTGTCGGGCCTTCTGGCCTCCACGACCCGATCGTTTATCCGTGACGGCATTGCGGACGAGCAGGTTCTGGTGCTCAACAAGGCTGGTTGGATCAGCGAGGCAGGTTGCAACGCGACGTGCGATGCGGGTCTCATCGATGTCAACGGCGACACTTACGTTATGAGCATCATGACATCGATGCCATGGAGTGACCATTCGAGTGAGGTTGTAGCCGCCATTGCCAGAGCCCTCTACGATACGCGTGCCGCGCTGGTCTAACGGCTTCGTATTGCGCGGATGAGCCAAAATGCTGGTACCATACCGTGGATAAGCAGTTTCACAGGTTTGGGGGATGGTGTGCCTACCATCGCAATCATCGGTGCGCTCGAAAAAGAGGTTGCGCAGATTAAAGAAGAACTGAACGGCGCTCACATGTCGCAAGAGGCGGGCTTGACCGTTGTAAGCGGTGAGCTTGACGGTTTGACCGTGGTCGCAACGACGGCAGGTATGGGTACCGTTAATGCCGCTGCCGCAACGCAGCATCTCATCAGCAAATATGCTCCGCAGGCCGTTGTGTTCTCGGGCATTGCGGGCGGCCTGAACCCCAAGCTCCACATCAACGACGTGGTTATAGGCGGGTGTCTGCGCTACCTGGATACCGATACGGCGCTCATCGCCGAGTCGGCGCCGGAGCTTGAGGAATTTGCCTCGACACCGGCTCTGGTTGATATTGCAACCGCCGTGCTTGTCGAGCATGGGTTTGTGGACGCATTGTTGGATGCGGAAGTTGCGGAGAAAGACCCCAAACAGTTCCTGAACGGCACCATCGCTACGGGCGACCGCTTTGTGACGGGTGATGCCATGCGCACTGCCGCCATCGAGGCGACGCATGCCGATTGTGTCGAGATGGAAGGTGCGGCAATCGCGCATATTGCAGCCAAGAACGGTGTCGATTGTCTGGTGCTGCGTGCTATCAGCGATAATTGTGATGAAGCGTATGACGCGTTTTGCGAGCGCGAGTTCGATCTGGACGAGTATGCCCGCACGGCGAGTGACATTACGCTCGATATCGTCCGCCGCATTGCCGCTGCGTAATCGTGCATCCATATTGTAAGAACCTACGACCAAGGAGTATCCATGGCCGATTCCATTAACTATCAGCTTGCCAAGTTCGTCGCCAGCTATGGCAAGGTTTCGCAGATTCCCGAGTCCACCTGTCCCGAGGTGAGCTTTGTGGGCCGCTCCAACGTGGGCAAGTCGTCGATTATGAACAAGCTCTTTGGCCGCAAGAACCTGGTCAAGGTTTCGAGTACGCCGGGCAAGACGAGCAACATCAACTTCTTCGAAGCCGATGACGTGCACTTTGTCGACCTGCCGGGCTACGGTTTTGCCCGTCGCTCCAAGGCCGAGCGCGACCGCTGGGCCGAGCTTATCGGCGACTTTTTCGACTCCGAGCGCAGCTTTAACTTGGTCGTCTCGCTGGTGGACATTCGTCACGACCCCAGCAAGCTCGACCACGACATGATTGACTACCTACAGGGCAACGAGTTCAACTTTATCGTCTGCCTCACCAAGGCCGACAAGCTCAGCCGCACCCAGCAGGCCCGTCAGGCAGCGGCCATCAAGAAGCAGCTCAACGTCCCGGCCGAGAACGTGATCATCACAAGCTCCCAGACCGGCACCGGCATCGACGAACTCAAGCGCCGCATCGCCGAGGCCTGCCTCTAATCAGGCTTTAGCTCACCAAAAGCTCCTATCTATATCACCTCAGTGATAGTTATTGGTAAACTATCACTGAGGTGATGTCAATTGGTTCCGAGTATTATCCCAGGCGTTTTGAGCGAGAGCAGAACGCGCGGCGTAAGTACTTGGACACCATAAACGGGTTCGACCCTGAGGGTGTCTACATTAAGGATTTAATGGCGGGGAAGGTTGATTAAATGATCCCAGAGTTAATGGATTGTGGGCCGAGTAGGACATATCCCGTCTGTTATCTCGAGGACGCAATGAACAGCCTTGGCGACTGCTTTGACTACGCCGTAAACGACTATGGAGCAGAAGGATCCGAAGTCGCTGAACTCTTTTGTTTGAGCGGCGTGGCTCGTGAGTTTGAACGTGGAAACGCATGGGTCGTATCGGGGAAATCGGGCGTTGAGCTATTCGCGCTTATTGCCGAAAGGTCTGGCTACCAGGCGGGGTCGATGCCAGATCGGACCTATCGATTTGAGAAGACACCGGAATACTGGACGGGCTGGATATTGGCGTATCTGCAGTGGCGTCTAGGGGTTTCTTTTGAAGACCTGTTGCATGTCGTTCCGTTTGATGTGCTGCGCAGCCTGTACTACCCCTGGCACGAAGCCTCGGAAGAACGCGTAGCGCGTCTTGTTTGCGATATGGCGAAGAAAACACCTCGTCAAACCAAACTGGCGCTAGCAAGAAAGAGGCTCAAGAAAACCCAGCAAGACTTGGCATACGAATCGGGCGTATCGCTCCGCTCGATCCAAATGTACGAACAACGCCAGAGAAGCATCAACGAAGCATCGGTAACAACCGTAAGGGATATGGCGAAAGCCCTACACTGCAACATCGAAGACCTCCTAGAGCCAGTCTTCGAATACAAAGAAACCAGCGCAGCCTAACCCAATATATTGCCAAGGTTTGTATCTAGTAAGCGCTCCTTACCAGCAAGAGTCCCTACCAATAGAAAGCGGTTTAAAGGGCCGAAATCGTATGAATGGCATTGCGACTTCCAAATGGGCTGACTGCTGCTTGAAAAGCTATAGAAATAGGGGCCGACTTAACGGCCCCAAGCATCGCATAAATGATGTATACGTTTTATCAACTATTTCTTGTTTTTAAACCATTTGCAGATACGCCAAATAACCACTCCGATGAGAATCAAAACGAGAGCGATTGTAATGTCTGAGTGTGCAGGAATAGGGGTCATCGAACTTCCTCAATTGATGTGAGTCTAGTTTGCATAGGTGTGGAGCGTGCTGCCTTCCATGGTTGCTTGCAACACGGCGATACCGGACGCCATCCCCATCGATTCATAGTTGAGTCGATATGTCGCCTGTTTCGAGTTCCATATAAAGGACTCGTTTGTTACCGTACAGCCGATAGTCGTATAGTTTTGTCCCCAAGCGCTGGTAATGAGCGAGTTCGCAATCTTGATCTTGAATTCGCGATAAATAAAAGGACTGTTGTAATAGATAGTCCAAGTTCCAGAAGCATTGTTGTAGTAACTGTCCCATATCAGGCTGGGCTCATTGGTTTTTTTAATTCCTATTACTGCAACGGTCCCATCCTTAAGCTTGATTTGATGAGACTGCTCGGGACCTTTCGTTAAATCAAAATCTTGGGTTGCGCCAGAAATTGCGACAGCATCGCTTTCTGCAGCATAAGCAGTCGAAGGGCTAAACGAGAAACATATCGGTAATATCAAAAGTATCGAGAGGAAAAACGAAGCTTTGAGTGTGCGTAACACTTTGACCACCTCCATACTGCGATGCCTAGTTAAATAGTAGCATAGATAAACAGTTTATTATGTAACCTAAAAAGCCCCTATCTGCCCAGCGCCCCTTCAAAGCGTGGGTTCCTGTAGACATTCTCAGCAAGGTAAACGCAGGGATGGTCGGGGTGTTCCCCTCAAAATCATTCCGCAGCGCGAAGGCCCCTCGTCCGTAGCTCCGTAGGAGCACAAGATTAAATCAGCGAATGCGATTATCCTGACGAGGCCGCGCAGGTCCCCTTGGGGCTTCCCCTGAAAACAATCCGCAGATCGAATTGCCCCGTCGCGCGAAGCGTACGACGGGGCAATTCATGATCGAGGACGTTTTCAGGGGAAGCCCCAAGGGGACCGGTGAGAGCAATGAGGCAGGGCGCTACAGGTATTCGATCTGGGCGCCTTCCGTGTCGCACGTCAGAATATGCGTCTCACACTTGGGGAACTGCTCGCGCAGCTTGACTTGCAGGAACTTCGCCACGATGGTGTCGTCGGTTACAGCCATGAGGGTCGAGCCCGAGCCACTGATCCAGATGGTCTTAGCGCCGCCGTTAAGGCAGGTGTCACGCACGGCGTTGTAGTCGGGAATCAGGCGACGGCGATACGGCTCTTGGATGCGGTCGTCGTTGGCGGCGGCAATCAGGTCAAGGTCGCCGGTCTCCAGGCCGCGCGTCATGCCGGCGATGCGGCCCATTTGCCATACGGCGGTGGAGAGCGGAATTTCCTGCGGCACGACCTTGCGCGCCTCGCTCGTATGTACCTCGTAGGGCGGAATCACAGTAATAAAACGAAGCTTGTCGCTCACCTCGTAGCGCAGGCACTGGGGGAGCGAATCGGTCGGTGTAAAGGAGCAGACGGCGCCGCCCAGGATAGCAGGGGCGACGTTATCGGGATGGCCCTCGACCTCGGTGGCAATGCGAACGAGCTCGGCACGGTCGACGGTGTGGCCTGTCAGTGCGGCGGCGGCCATGATGCCGGCGACGACGCAGGTGGAGCTGGAACCCAGGCCGCGGGCGACGGGCACGTCGGTCTGAATGTCGATAGCAACGGGGAAGGCCGGCTCGCCCCATGCGGCCAGCGCATCCACAAAGCTCACGTAGACCAGGTTGTTCTCGTTTTGGAACTCTTCGGGGCATCCGGTGATGGTGAGTTTGTCGGCGCGCTCGAAGGTAAAGTGCGAGTAGAGGCTGACGGCCATGCCGAGGGTGTCGTAGCCGATGCCTAGGTTGGCGCTGGTTGCTGGGACGGTGATTTTGATCATGTGGGTCCTCCTGGGCGGGTCCGGCCGTTTAGTTCGCTGCTCGGGCAGTCCCGGCTCGCTCGGAAAGCACATTAAGTGCTTTCCGGCTCGTGCGGAACTCGCGACGAACTAAACGGCCAGACTCGCTCGCATGTTCGTCATCATCCCGAAAGCTAAATAAAAAGAAGGTGCGCCGGCTTTCGCCGGCGCTTAATAAGGGATCTAGTTGGTGCTCATTCGTTTTGCTGCGGACTCGACGTAGCTGGCCATCTCATCGACGTCGCAGACGTCCTCGAAGCGGACGGGTTTGGATTCGAGTTCGGCGAGCTGGGTCGGGGCGACCGTGTTGGTGACCTGCTCGAGCACGCGCATAGCCTCAAAATCATCCTCGGGAACGTCGAGCCCCAGGGCGTCGCAGCAGGCGCGCGGGAACTTGTAGGGGCTGGCGGTCGAAAGCAGCACGCGGGCCTTGGCGCCCTCGGCGGGGGCGACCTGCTCAAAGACGTGATAGCCGCAAGCGGTGTGCGGGTCGATCACGTAGCCGTTGGCGTCCCAGCAGCTCTTGATGGCAGCGCGGACCTCGTCCTCGCTGGCCCAGCCGCAGCCAAACACGTTCTGGATCTTGGCCAGCAGCTCGGCGGGCACCTCGTAGCGGCCGGTCTGAGCAAGCTGATCCATAAGGCCGGCAACGAGCTCGCAGTCGCCGTCGGACAGGAAGTAGAGCATGCGCTCCAGGTTGGAGCTAATAAGGATGTCCATCGACGGCGAGATGGTCGTGAAGAACGGGCGGTTACGGTCGTAAACGCCGGTGGTCAGGAAGTCGGCAAGCACGTTGTTCTTGTCGCTCGCCACGACGAGCTTGGCGACGGGCAGACCCATGCGCTTGGCGTAGTAGCCGGCCAAGATATCGCCAAAGTTGCCGGTGGGCACGCAGAACTCTACGGCGTCGCCAGCCTCGATAGCGCCGGCGCGTAGCAGTTGCGCATAGGCGGCAAAGTAGTAGACGACCTGCGGCACCAAGCGGCCGACGTTGATGGAGTTGGCGCTCGAAAGCACGGTGCCGGCGGCCTTCAGGCGCTCGGCCAGTTCCTTATCGGCAAAGATACGCTTGACGGCGCTCTGGGCGTCGTCAAAGTTGCCGCGGATACCGCAGACGGCGACGTTTTCGCCCTCCTGTGTGGACATCTGCAGGTTCTGGGCGCGGCTGACCTTGCCCTCGGGATAAAAGACAGTGATGCCCGTGCCCGGAGCGTCGGCAAAGCCGGCGAGTGCTGCCTTGCCCGTGTCGCCCGACGTGGCGGTGACGATCATGATGCGCTCGGCGCCGCCGTCCTTGGCGGAGGTGCGGGCCATAAGGCGGGGGAGCATCTGCAGGGCGACGTCCTTGAAGGCGCTCGTGGGGCCGCCAAAGAGTTCCATCACATAGGTCTGAGGGGCGTCAGCGCCCGGCGCAGCGTCGAGTTTGACGAGCGGCGTAACCTCTTCGCTCGCGAACGTGCCGCGGTATGCCTCGTCGACACACGCCGAAATTTCTTCGTCCGTGTAATCATTCAGTAACATTCCCAACACATCTTGAGCGATTTCAAAGTACGATTTATCTGCAAGCGAGCTGATATCGAGTTGCTGGGTGCCCAGCTCGTCCGAGACAAACAAACCCCCGTCGGGAGCGATGCCGGTACGGATTGCCGCCTTACTTGAGCACGATAAAGTGCGTCCTCGTGTACTATGATAAGTTCCCATATAACACTGCTCCTCGGATGCCTTGGTCCCAATCGGTGAAACCATGGTATCAGAGCGCGCAAAACAGGTTTGCAGAGGCTTTTAGAAAGGTAACCTCCAGCCCATGATTAAGATTGCCAAGTTTGGCGGCTCGTCTGTCGCCGACGCCGAACACTTTAAGAAGATCAAGGCCATCGTCGATGCCGACCCGGCTCGCCGTTTTGTGGTGGTTTCCGCCTGCGGTCGCCGCTTTAAGGGCGACACCAAGGTGACCGACCTGCTCTACCTGGTTAACGCGCACGTTAAGTACCACGTGTCGTGCGAGGAACTGCTCGAGGACATTGGCCAGCGCTATTTTGATATCGCTGACGAGCTGGAGCTCACCTATCCCATCCGTGAGGAGTTTGCGGCCTTTGCCGAGCGTGCTCGCTCCGGTGGCTACTCTACTGAGGAGCTCGTAAGCCGCGGCGAGTACTTTACCGCTCGCCTGATGGCTGAGTACCTGGGCCTACCGTTCCTGGACGCCGCGACGGTTGTGGCGTTCCATCACGACGGTACGCTCAGCATGAACCGCACCTCCGAGCTGGTGCAAGAGTACGGTCAGCAGGGCGGCTTCGTTATGCCTGGCTTCTACGGCGCGACGCGTGAGGGCCAGATCAAGCTGCTCGATCGTGGCGGCGGCGATATCTCGGGCTCGATCCTGGCCAAGTGCCTGGGCGCCGACCTGTACGAGAACTGGACCGACGTTTCGGGCTTCTATTCTGCCGATCCGCGTATTGTGCCCGAGGCTCAGCCCATTGCGCGCGTTACCTACGAGGAGCTGCGCGAGCTTTCGTACATGGGTGCAAGCGTCCTGCACGAGGAAGCTGTGTTCCCCGTGCGCGAGGCTGGTATTCCGCTGGTCATCAAGAACACCAATGCGCCGCAGGACCCCGGCACCATCATTAGCGAGACGGCTGATGAGGGCGAGGCGGAGCCCATCATTACCGGCGTGACCGGCAAGCGCGGCTTTGTCGCCATCAACGTTGCCCGTGACCGCACCAAGCCCCGCGTCGGTTTTATGCGCCGTGCGCTTTCGGTCTTCGAGCGCTATGACGTTTCCGTCGAGCACATGCCCACCGGTGTCGACCGCTTTGGCGCCGTGGTACAGGAGCAGGACGTGCACGACTCGCTGTACTCGCTCGTGGGCGACATTCAGCAGGAGGTCGAGCCGCTCGAGATCGAGGTCGTTGAGGGCTTGGCGCTCATCGCGACCGTCGGCCGTAACCTGCGCGGCCGCGCAGGTATCTCGGGCCACCTGTTTGGCATGCTTGGCCAGGCGGGCGTGAGCGTGCGTATGATTTCGCAGAGCTGCGATGAGATCAATATCATTATCGGCGTCGAGGAGAAGGACTTCGACTTGGCGATTCAGACCATTTACCGTGCCTTCTCCGACGAGAACGGCATTGTAAAGGTCTCCGACCTGGAGGCTTCCGCGCCGGTCGATCCCGCCCTGGCCGCCTTCCGCAAGTAACGACCATCCCGGTAGATTTTTGGGACATGCCTAAAAATCTACCGTAGGGCGTTTCGTTTCGGTTTCGTTTCGACGGGGCGGGTTTCATGCCCGTCCCGTTTTTGTATAAACTGGGCAAGAAAAACCAGCCTGCTCGGCGTGCGGGCAAAAGCCACAACCTTTAAAGGGGGAAGCATGAAACAGTACACGGTTGCTATTTTGGGCGCGACGGGAGCCGTGGGCACCCAGATGCTCGAGTGCCTCAACGAGCAGGAGTTTCCGGTTGGCAAGCTCAAGCTGCTAGCGAGCGCGCGCTCTGCGGGCAAGACCGTTGAGTTCCGCGGCGAGCAGATCGTGATTGAGGAAGCTTGCCGCGAGGCCTTTGAGGGCTGCGACATCGTGCTCGGCGCCGCCGGCGACGATATTGCGAAGGAGCTACTGCCCGAGGCCGTCAAGCGCGGCGCCGTCGTGGTCGACAACAGCCACGCCTTCCGCATGGATCCCGAGGTGCCGCTGGTTGTGCCTGAGATCAATGCCGACGACATCAAGTGGCATCACGGCCTTATCGCCAATCCCAACTGCGCGACCATCATCGGCCTGGTTCCCACGTGGCCGCTGCATCAGCTCGCCGGCGTGAAGCGCATGATCGTCTCGACGTATCAGGCGGCTTCGGGTGCCGGCGCTCCCGGTATGGCCGAGCTCGAGGCTCAGCTGGCCGCCCTGGGTCGCGGCGAGGAGATTCCCGAGCCGCGTGCATTTGCCGCCCAGCTGGCGAGCAACCTGATTCCGCAGATTGGCGGCGTCAAGGAGGAGGGCTTTACCTCCGAGGAGATGAAGCTGCAAAACGAGGGCCGTAAGATCATGCATCTGCCCGAGCTGCGCGTGAACTGCACCTGCGTGCGCGTGCCCGTGCTGCGTTCGCACTCCGAGAGCATTACGCTCGAGTTTGAGCGCGATATTACGGTCGAGGAGGCCCGTGCTGCGCTGGCTGCCGCTCCCGGCGTCAAGCTGGTTGACGATCTGGGTGCCGAGGGTGCACACGACCGCTTCCCCATGCCGATGGATACGTCCGACCAGGACCTGATTTGGGTCGGCCGCGTGCGTCGCGACATCTCGAACCCCGAGGCCGTGCGCGGTATCACCTTCTGGTGCTGCGGCGACCAAATCCGTAAGGGCGCGGCAACCAACGCCGTCCAGATCGCTAAGCTGCTCTGCGAGTAGCGGTTGACCTGTCCGGCGGGGGCCGGGCTTGGTTTTCAGAACGTCCTCGACCATGTGTGGCGCCTTGTCCTGCTCCTTCGGAGCCGCGGACAAGGCGCCACACTGGTCTGCGGAGTGTTCTGAAAACCAAGCCCGGCCCCCGCCTGCGGTGACGTTGCTGCGAGCTGCCCACGATGGGGCCGTTGTTGGTTGGGGCCGCTGGGCTGATGTGGGGGCACGTGGTTGTTGCGGGCCCTGGTCCCGGCGGCGGCCTCGGCGCTTTGCGCCTGCTGCCTTGGGGGGGCTGCGGAGCGCGGCCGGCAGCTGCGGCGCGTTGCGCCTGCTGCCTGCGGGGACTTTGGGGTCGTGCGGCAGCTGGGGCGCTGTCGCGCCTGCTGCCTTGGGTGACTTTGGGGTCGATTGGGGTTGTCTGCACAATTCGCGGTATTATGTTGCGGAGTTTTGAAAGGAGCCGCTGGTGGTCACGACGACGTTTGCTTCGCCTTTGGGCGAAATCTTGCTTGCCGCTGATGGCCGCGGTCTGACGGGGCTTTGGTTTGAGGGGCAGGAGCACTTTGGTTCCACGCTTCTTAAAGAAAGCGCCGAATACGTTGAGGGCACCGATGCAGTTTCGGGTGCCGGGGGCATGCAGACGGTAAATCCGGCCAATGGCGCGGCTTCTTCGGTGCTAGAGCGTTCTTGGGCTTGGCTCAACGCCTATTTTGCGGGGCAGGAGCCTCGGTTTACGCCGCCGTTGCATTTGATTGGCACGGCGTTTCAGCGTGAGGTTTGGTTTGAGCTACTTTCAATACCGCGTGGCGAGGTCGCTACGTATGGCGAGATCGCCCAGCGTGTTGCGGCTCGACATCGTGTACCGGGAAACGAGGACCCCGTTGTGTCTCCTCGTGCGGTGGGGGCTGCGGTCGCTCGCAACCCTGTTTCGATTATTGTGCCGTGCCATCGCGTGGTTGCCGCCGATGGTTCGCTCAACGGATATGCCGGCGGCCTCGACCGTAAGGAGTGGCTACTGCGGCTTGAGGGCGCGTACGAGGAATAGCGCTCGGGCACTTTGCATAGCCAAGACGCCCTGAAAGAACGAGTCGCCGTCCTTTCGCGGTCGGCATGCGTCCAAGTGCTCAGCATCTGCGCCTTAAGTTTGGCTAAGCCATATTCTGCGCATTTAAAAACGTGCAGGTTGAGCAGCTAGGGCTGCGCTAAGGCAGCTGGCGGTGCGCTATCATCGGCAGTATCGAAACCTGTATAGCCGTGCGCCAAAGGAACAACTATGAAGCTGATGCTTGCCGAGGACGAACCTGGCCTCTCCCGCGCCCTCACCGCGATTCTTCAACATAGCGACTACGAGGTCGACACCGCCCTCGACGGTCTGACGGCGCTCGAATATCTGCTTGCCAACGACTATGACGCCGCAATTTTGGACATCATGATGCCCAGGATGGACGGCATCGAGGTGCTCAAGCGTACACGCGCCGCCGGTAAGCGACTGCCCATCATTATGCTTACGGCCAAAAGCGAGGTGTCCGATAAGGTCGAGGGCTTGGACGCCGGCGCCAACGATTACCTGACTAAGCCGTTCGCCGCCAAGGAGCTACTTGCTCGCATTCGTGCCATGACGCGTGCCGCCACGGCAATTGACGCCACGACGCTCAGCGTGGGCAACGTGCGCCTCGACACGGCATCGTGCACGCTTGCGGGTCCCTTGGGTGAGGAGCACCTGGCCAATCGTGAGTTTCAGCTTATGGAGCTCTTTATGCGCAACGCCGGCACGCGTATGCCCACCGAACGTCTGATGCTCGAGGTTTGGGGCGAAGACGCGCCCGAAGGCGCCAACGTGGTGTGGGTCTATATCTCGTACCTGCGCAAAAAGCTGACGGCGCTTGGTGCCAACGTTGCCATTCGCGCGTCGCGTAACCAGGGCTATTCGCTCGAGGTTGTCGAGGAAGGCGAATAAGCGTGAGCGCGAGCGCGTGGTGCAAGCGCATGACGGAGTGGTTTCACGCCGCCTCGAGTAGTAAGGGGCGGGCTAATTCTGTTGACGCATTGGGCCGCCGTCTGCGTCGCAAGTTTATCCTCGTTGCCATGGGCGCCGTGACCGTGGTGCTCACGCTCATCATCGCCGGCATCAACATCGTCAATTATTCGCATGTCTGCAAGATGGCCGACGCTCGCCTGGACTATATTCTGGCGGGCAAGGACGGTATCGATTGGGGGGACGAGTCTAAAGCCGAGCCCGCTAATGGCAAGGATGCCGGCGATAGCCAAGCGGGCGTTCGCATCAGACACTTCGAAGGCATGACGGCGGAGTCTCCCTTCGACACGCGCTACTTTACGGTGACGATTGACGCCGGACAGGTTGCCGATGTCAATACGGCCCGCATTGCCGCGGTTGGTGCCAAGCGCGCCGCCAGTATTGCCGCAAGGCTGCATGCCAAGGGCTGGACCTCGGGCTTCTCTGGCAATTATCGTTATACGACCGACGTCCAGGACGACGAGATCACCTATGTGTTCGTGGACTGCTCGCGCGAGCTTGCAAGCTTTCATTCGTTTTTGAGCGCGAGCGTGGCGATCAGTTGCATTGGCTGGCTGGCGGTGCTGGCAATTGTAACGGTCGCGTCGGGTGCCGTGATTCGACCGATGGTCGAGAGCTACAGCAAGCAAAAGCGATTTATTACCGATGCAAGCCACGAGATCAAGACGCCGCTCGCTGTGATCGATGCCGCCAACGAGGTACAGGAGATTGAGAGCGGCGAGAGTGAGTGGACGCAGAGCATTCACGAGCAGGTGGCGCGACTGACGGCACTTACGGAGCGTCTGGTATTTTTGGCGCGCATGGACGAGGGCTCGGCGGGCTTTACCATGGCGTCGATCGATCTCTCGGAGGCAGTTGACAAGGCAGCCGCGCCGTTTGAATCGGTGGCGGTCTCGCGCGGCAAGCGCCTGTCGATGTCGGTCGCGACCGGCGTGCGCGCTCATGCCGATGCTGCGGCGGTGACGCAGGTGGTTGAGTTGCTGCTGGACAATGCCACGCGCTATGCGAGCGAGGGCAGCGTGATCGAGTTGAGTCTGCGCGCCGTTTCGCGCGGTGCGGGCAAAGGCTCGGCAGAGCTTGTCGTATCGAACGCTGTAGACGAGCTGCCCGAAGGCGACCTGGACCGATTGTTCGACCGCTTCTATCGTGCGGACGTGTCGCGCAGCTCCAAGACAGGCGGCTCGGGTGTGGGCCTATCCGTGGTGCGTGCCATCGCCGAAGCCCATGGCGGGAGCGCTTCTGTCTGCGGCCACGGTAACCAGATCACCTTCACCGTCCGCCTCTAAAACCTGCCAAAAAGGGACAGGTTTATTTTGGCAGGTTTTATCTGTGCAGACGGCAGCGGAGGCTGGCGGTGATCGGCGCCATGAACGCCACCGACCCAAATAAACGCACCTCTAACTGCTAAAATATGGACATCGTTGTTCGGCTCCCGAAGGAAAGGAGACGGTCATGCAGTACGAGATCGGCGGAGGGGCTTTCCCGGTTGTTACGTGCAACCTTAGCGACGGCGAATCCATGATCACCGAAAGCGGTGCCATGGTCTGGATGACCCCCAACATGGAGATGTCCACCTCGGGCGGTGGTATAGGCAAGATATTCTCTAAGGCTTTTTCGGGTGAGGCGTTGTTCCAAAACATTTGGACCGCGCACGGCGATGGCATGATTGCGTTTGGCTCTTGCTTCCCCGGCCGCATTATACCGATCGAGATTGGCCCTGGTAAGAGCTGGATTTTGCAGAAGCGTTCGTTCCTTGCCGCGGAAAGTGGTGTTGAGCTGAGCATCCACTTTAACAAGAAGGCAAAGACCGGCGTCTTTGGCGGCGAGGGTTTTATCATGCAAAAGCTCACGGGCTCGGGTATTGCCTTTGCCGAGATCGACGGCGACCTAGTTGAGTACGAGCTTGCTGCTGGCCAGCAAATGATTGTAGATACCGGCAACGTGGCCGGCTTTGAGGAGACGGTGAGCATCGACGCGCAGATGGTCAAGGGCGTCAAAAACATCATGTTTGGCGGTGAAGGCGTGTTCAACACTGTGCTCACCGGTCCGGGGCGCATCTGGCTGCAGACAATGCCCATTTCCAATCTTGCGGCAGCAGTGGCTTCGATGACCAACAACAATAACTAATCGTGTATAGGATGACGCGCGCGGCGGGCCCGGCCTGTCGTGCGCGTTTTTTGGTGGCAAACGCCCTGTTTATCGGGTGCGGCTGTGCTCCTGCAGCGCATAGATCGACTTATCCATGTTGAACAGGTAGGCCACGACGCAGACAATAAAGAACGTCGGCAGACTGCTAAAGCCAAAGACCTCGCAGCCAATAAAGATGGGCGCGAGCAGCGTATTGGTGGCGCTGCCAAAGACGGCGGCGTATCCCAGCGCGGCGCAGAGCTCGACGGGCATGCCGAGAATCCCGGCGAGTACGACACCCAGGCTGGCTCCGATGGAGAACAGCGGCGTCACCTCGCCACCCTGATATCCTGCGGCAAGCGTGGCGATGGTGAGTACGAATTTGAGCGCCCAGTCCCAAGGCATGATCGACGCCTCACCGTTGTCACCCAGTGCCGCGGATATCAGGTTGGTGCCAAGGCCGCAGTATCGCCCCTGCCACAGCGCGAACAGAATCGCCGACAGCGCAAGGCCCATAACGGCAACGCGTATGTAAGGGCTGGGGAGCAGCCGCGCTGCAAGGGTCTTGGCATGGGCAAGGCACCAGGCAAAAGCTCCACCTACCATACCAAACGCGATACCCAACAACGCCAGTCGTCCAAGACCGGGGAGGTCGAGCGCATACGAGGCGGTAACGGCGACCTCAAACTTCTCGAGCCCCAGAGCGCCGGAGGTCATGCTTGCGGCGAGCGAGGCTGTAAGCGCGGGAAACAGCGCGCGGTATTCCATGCGTCCTGCGACCAGTACTTCGATCGCAAAGACCGTGGCGGCGAGGGGCGTTCGGAAGAGTCCGGCAAAGCCGGCGGCCATGCCGATAAGCAAAAACGTGTTGCCGGGTTCTCGGAAAGGTAGACGTCGGCCGATCCAATGCGAGACGGTTGCGCCGATCTGCACGGCTACGCCTTCGCGTCCCGCGCTGCCGCCAAAGAGATGCGTGGCCCACGTGCTCAGCATAATGAGCGGCACCAGACGCGGGGAGATGGCGTCCTCGCGTCCGTGACCTACGTCGAATACTAAGCTCATGCCCCGATCGGTGCCTTTGCCCCAGGTGAGGTAGGCAAATACGATGGCCAAGCCCATGAGGGCGAGGAAGGGAAGGAGCAGTACGATGTGCTCGTCACGGAAGGCGCCGATTGCCAGGAGCACACGACCAAAAAGGGCACAGATGGCGCCAACGATAACGCCGATAGGGATTCCGACGGCGCCCATGAGCACGAGACCGCTATAGGTGTTGACCAGGCGTTTGATTCTGCTCGAAGCGCTGCTTTCTGACATTTTGCTTTCCGACACTTGCTCTCTTGATAGAAAAAGAGCTGGAGTTGCGCATCGTTGAGAGGCTTTCCAGCTTTAGCAAAACAAACTTATAAGATGCGACGGGCCGCGTCAAGATAATTACCGGACGGCCTAGGAGGCGGCTGGTTGGCCGGCTTAAAACCTAGCGCGTGAAATGACGCCCCACGCTATTCAGCGCGCTTGATAGGATGACGAACCACGGTCTTAAGTTTCTCCGGTGCGCATTTGCGTGGATCGGAGAGATAGATTTCGTGATGTAAACGGGTGTCTGAGAAGTCGGGAACATAGCCCAGCTCGGTCGTGTATTCATGCATAGCGTCTACGGTCGCCGGTTCGTTGTCGTAGGGCCCGGTGTGCATGCATTGAACGCAGAGACCCTCGTCAACTTTAAGCAGTTCGACGGCGGAAAAGTCCAGTTTCTTTTTGGTCGTGGCTTCCGCGACTGCCCAGTCAAAGTCATCTCGGGTGACGAAATCAGGCAGGCGGATGCACGAGATAAAGTTGAAATTGTCCTTGCGTACATAATCGATGCCGCCGCTCGGGGACTCTTGCCACCAGAAACCCTCGAGCGGCGGTACCACAAAGTCGAAATAGCCCTCGATACTCCTTGAGCCTTTCTTCGACATCTTGACGGTATAGGCGATGCCGTAAAGTAGCGGCAGGGCGTTTTGATACTCGCCACCTTCGGTATTTGGGTCGCCCTTTCCGCGAACGGCAACGTAGCTCATAGGCGGGACTGTTACGATGCTCGGCTTGCTTGCAGGTTTGTAGAGCTCCTTGCATTCCTTCTTAAAGTCGAACGCCATGTTGGCCGCCTTTCTGCGTATTGGCCTGCTTAGATAGTTGAATCATATCATAGAAACGAACAGCTGTTCGAATGATTTGGCTGACAGATTGAGATGCGTGCGTTGTGTTTGGCGGTCGGCCTGACCCCGTTGATGATTTCTCGGCCTCCCCGGCGCCCTATCTATAGCTGCCGTTTCCCCATATAAAACCTGCCAAAATAAACCTGTCCCTTTTTGGTAGGTGGGAAATGGGTAATACTAAAGAGTTATCCGACCAGATGGGAATTAATCGATGGCCTATATCGAATTCAAAGACGTCATCAAGGCATACGGCGAGGGCGATGCCCGCATCCACGCGCTCGACGGCGCGAGCTTTACGGTCGAGCGCGGCGAGCTCGCCATCATTTTGGGTGCTTCGGGTGCCGGCAAGACCACGGCCCTCAACATTCTGGGCGGCATGGACACGGCAACTTCTGGCACCGTGACGGTGGACGGGCGTGACGTGAGCTCTGCCAACGAGGCTCAGCTTGTGGAATACCGTCGCGCCGATGTTGGCTTTGTCTTTCAGTTCTACAATCTGGTCCCTAACCTGACGGCGCTTGAGAACGTCGAACTCGCGGCGCAGATCTGCCCCGATTCGCTCGATGCCGAGCAAACGCTTCGCCAGGTTGGCCTGGGCGACCGCCTCGCTAACTTTCCGGCGCAGCTTTCGGGCGGCGAGCAGCAGCGCGTATCCATCGCCCGCGCGCTGGCTAAGAACCCCAAGCTGCTTTTGTGCGACGAGCCTACGGGTGCACTCGACTACAAAACCGGCAAGCAGATCTTGCAGCTGCTACAGGACACTTGCCGCAAGCAAGGCATTACGGTCATCATCATCACCCACAACTCTGCGCTGGCGCCCATGGCCGATCGCCTGATCCGCTTTAAGAGCGGCCGCGTGGAGAGCGAGACGATCCAGCAAAATCCTGTGCCTATCGAGACGATCGAGTGGTAGCGCCCATGAATCAGGACCGCCAAAACAGTCAACGCCGCGACGCGCAGAACACGGAGCGCGAGCAGGATTTTACGACCTACCGTACCGCCCAAAGCTCAAACGATATGGTGCCGACGGTTTTTCGCCGTGGCATCTACCGCACGATTCGCGGCAGCCTCAAACGCTTCTTGTCTATCGTTGTGATCACCGCGCTTGGCGTGAGCGTGATGTGCGGCCTTAAGGCGGGCTGCGAGGACCTGTGTGATTCGGTCGACGCCTATTTTGACCAGCAGAATGTCTATGACATCAACGTGCAGTCGACCTATGGTCTGACCGATGACGATATTGCCGCGATCCAAGAGGTCGATGGCGTCGAGACGGCCGAGGGCATCTATACCGAGACCGCCTATACCGCCGTGGGTACGACGCGCGAGCGTGTCGTCGTACAGAGCCTCTCCAAAGAGAATATTGACCAACCGGTGCTAGTGCGCGGCGAGCTGCCCGAGACTTCGGGCGAAGTGGCAGTGACCTCACGTTTTTTGAAGGCTTCGGGCAAGAAAATCGGCGATACGGTGAGCTTTGCCGCCAACGATGCGAGCTCGTCGAACCAAAGCGCCAAGGACCAGTTTGCCGATGGGGACTACACCATCACGGCCGAGGTTCTCGATCCTACCGACGTGAGCTCCGACTCGACAGTCAACGCCTTTCGCGCTGCTTCGACTGCGGACTACAAGTTCTACGTGAGCGAGGATGCCGCGACATCTTCTTCCTACTCCGCTGTCCACGTGGTCGTCGAGGGAGCCAAGAGCCTCAACTCCTATTCGGATGCCTACTCGGCAAAGATCAATGAGGTCAAGGGCAATATCGAGAAGATCCGCGAGGAGCGTGAGAAGGCGCGCGCCCAGGAGCTGACGGTCGACACACCGGCGAGCTTGGACGCAGCTGAGCGTCAGGCGAATATGGTCTTTGGGATCGAGCAGGACAACATCAATCGCATGGCCGAGGGCGGCGACGAGCGTGCGCAGGCGCAAGCCGACCTGGACCAGCGCCGTGCCGCCGCCGACCAGCAGTTTGCCGATGCCCGCGCCGAGCTCTCTGACCTGGGCGAATGCACCTGGTACATCCAGGACCGCGGCAATATCGCAAGCTACTCGAGCGTCGAGAGCGATAGTTCTTCGATCGAGGCCATCGCCACGGTGTTCCCGTTCATCTTCTTTATCGTCGCCGTGCTTATCAGTCTCACCACCGCCACCCGCATGGTCGAGGAGGAGCGCACGCTTATTGGCCTGTACAAGGCGCTCGGCTATTCACGCGGGCGCATCCTGTCCAAATATGTGGACTACTCGCTGTGGGCGTGTCTGATCGGTGGCGTGCTCGGCAATATCATCGGATTTGTGGGTCTGCCGCTGTTCTTGTTTACGGTGTTCGACGACATGTACTCGCTGCCCCAGATGCTGCTTTCGTACGACATCGTGTCCTCGATCGTTTCGGTGGCGCTGTTTGCCGTGGGCGTGGTGGGAGCCACGATTATCGCCTGCCGCCACGAGATGGCCGAGACCCCTGCCTCGCTCATGCGCCCCAAGGCTCCGCGCGCCGGCTCGCGCATTCTGCTCGAGCGCATTGGCTTTATCTGGCACCGCATGGGCTTTTTGAACAAGGTCGCTGCACGCAACCTGTTCCGCTACAAAAAGCGCGCCTTTATGACCATCTTTGGCATTGCGGGCTGCACGGCGCTTGTGATTTGCGGTATGGGCATCCGTGATACGTCGGTCGCGCTGTCGCCCAAGCAGTACGGGCACATCACACGCTACGATTTGCTGGCGGTCGCCAATCCCGATGATTTTTCGCAGACGTGCGCGGCGTTGGATGAGCGCAGTGCAGCCAAGGATTCCGACGTGACCGTGACTTCGACGCTGCCGATTATGACCGACAACGTTACCTTTACATTCGGCGGAAAGAGCGAAACCGTGCAGCTGATCGTGGTGCCCGATGACCGCACGAACGACCTGGATGACTACGTGCGCCTAGAGGACGAGTCCAAAGAACCGCTCGCCCTGCGTGACGGGGATGTGTATTTGAGCAAGAGCTCTCAGCTGGTGCTGGGGATCAAGCCGGGCGATACGGCACACGTCCAGGATTCGTCGCTCAATGTTGCCAAGGTCAAAGTCAGCGACATCTCGCTCAACTATCTGGGCAACACGCTTTACATGACGCAGGGCACCTATGAGCGCGCGTTCGGTCGAAGTGCACGCCTTAACGGCGTCTTTGTGCTGCTTAAGGGTTCGTCGGCCGACCAGATTGCGTTTAGCAAGAATCTTAAGAGTGACGGTTGGCTTACGATTTCGAGTACGGCCGAGCATTGGGAAAACTATGAGGCGAACTTTACGATTATCAATTCGGTCGTGGTGCTCGTGACCTTTATGGCGGCGTGCCTGTCGTTTGTGGTGGTGTTTACGCTGTCCAACACGAATATCTCCGAGCGCGAGCGCGAGCTGGCGACCATTAAGGTGCTGGGCTTCCGCCGTGGCGAGGTGCACCACTACGTCAACAAGGAGACGTTGATCCTCACGGCGATTGGTGCCGCGCTGGGCGTACCGCTGGGTGGTGCGCTGGCCGAGAGCTTTACGTACATCTTGCAGATGCCGTCATTGTACTTTGACGTCGAAGTCGAGCCGCTGAGCTACGTGCTTGCCGTGGTGCTTTCCTTCGGCTTTACGATCATCGTCAACCTCGCTACCAATCGCACCCTCAATATGATCGACATGGTCGGCGCCCTCAAGAGCGCCGAGTAGCCTGCCAAAAAGGGACAGGTTTATTTTGGCAGGTTTTATCTGGGCGAACGCCGGACAACCATTAGGTGGCCCGGCGTTCGCCCCGTTTTGCTGGGGATGTCTGTCGTTCAGTGCTCTTACTGGCCAATCCAGTGTTGCGCATAGCTCTTAATGTCCTCGGTAAAACCGTCAAGGTCGTCAAGGGTGATCACGCTGTCGATAAGCAAATTGGCTATCTCGCGGTGCATTGTGCTGCGGCGAATGTCGTTTGCAATTACGCCTGAGGACAGCTTGTCTCTATTGAGGCGCTCTTCTAGTGTCCAAAATCTACTGGACGCTTCGCTGTCGCCGTTCAGCATCTCAACGTACTGGGCGATGAGCTTTTCCATATAACGTTCTTGCCATTGAGGAAGCATTTTCTTAAATAGCTTCCAGTCGCTTTCGGCTACGTCGCGCATATGTCCTCCGCTCGTCAAACGGGCTTTCCATTTGCCTTTCATTCTATTTGGTTTTCGCTCGCAGGCGTGGATGAGAGGCTCTCTTTGGCCTTCGAGATTGGGCTTGTATGGGTCGTATGCCACAAAATGGGCCTATCTACTACGTTTGCTACCACACCCTCGACCGTGACAAAGATTATGAAATTAAAACCGCAGGTAGATGGCTTGCCAGTTTTCGGAAAAGGCGGGTATGGTCGGCCCTCTCGAGTTAAACGTAGTAAATAGGCCCTTTTCTTGGCGCGCGGTCAGCTCAATGCTAATCTCCGTGCCGGAACTGACCCAGTTGTTTGTAAGTTGCGGTGATATACGGACTGTTTGGCGCTTTGGAGCTTCAAAACAGTCCCTATCTCACCGCAACTTAGGAGAAGGGCGGGGGCGGTTGGGTGCTGGTGGGTCGGAGCGTGTTAGGCCTGTTTGCGGTGCTTCCATTGTTTGCGGCACCAGCGCATGAGCGCCTTTATGACGGGAATCGTGATGAGGATGATCCATGCAGGATGGGGCTGTCCCAAACAGAGCCACATGTAGAGGAACCAAGCGATGGCGGCTGCCGGGTAGATGGCCTCGATCAGCTTAGACAGGTGGCGCCGATCGATGAAGTCACCAATCGCGTAGTAGACGGGAACCAGAAAGACGAGGAAAAGCCCCATGCCCCATGTGCCGTAGACAATGCCGAGCACCAGATAGGCGAGAGTGACAAGTGCGGGGAAGGGGAATTTGTTCCATGCACGTCCGACCTTGGTGTGGAAATGCTTGCCATGATGGTCGAGCTTGTCGTGTGCTTCCTTCCAGCTGGAAAACGTCTCGCCGTCGATGGTGACGGTGCCGTCGTCATTGGTGCGTACGCTATGTCCATCGTCCTCAAGCGTATCGATATGCACGCCGTCCGGCCCCACATGCACCTCTTCGCCCTTGCGCTCGTTGGTCACATGGATGCCGCTCCAACCAACATGGACTTCCTCGCCTTTATTGGGATCAATGACGTGGATACCGCGCGCGAGGGAAATATCGACAAGTGGCTTATCGCTGCAATCAGCGTGCTCAGTAGAAGCCTCAGCCTCTTCAGCCTTATCTGAAGCTTTGGTGCCGGCGTTGCTGTTCTGTGCCTCATCATCAGCCTGTGAGTCATCAGCGCTAGCCACCGCCTCCCCATACAGCAGCTCATCCAGCGACACGCCATACAGCGCGGCGAGCGCAATAAGGTTATCGGTATCGGGCGAGGATTCGCTGCGCTCCCATTTACTGACAGCCTGACGACTCACACCCAGCTGGGCGGCAAGCGCCTCCTGAGAAAGCCCGGCAGCCTTGCGGCGATCAACGAGCCGCTGCGCCATCGCAAGATCCATGGTGGTTCCTTTCGTTTGATGGTCGAATCGAATGAGCCGAGTATGCCGAGAACAACCGGTAGCGACCACCATTTCTAGTTAGAATCTGCCCCAACCCTACCGCAACTACCGGTAGCAACCCCTAACGACCAGCCATTTCAGGACAAATGTCAGTGCTACTCTCAGCTAAGAGCCTGCAACATCCCAAAATCTCAGCCCACGCACCCGCAGCAAGAAGACGAATAGCCTCGGCCTCCCTAGTTACCGCAGGAGGCCTCAGGGCTTACATCCCAAATCTTTCCGCAGGACGGAAGGACCCCGCCGCGCGAAGCGCACGGCGGGGTCCTGACATGTCCGAGGACGATTTGGGATGTAAGCCCTGGGGTCTCCGATGAGAGCAGTTTCGGCCGAGGCTATTCGTCGCCGAAGCTGATGCCCAGCGCCTTGGCCTCGCGCACCAGGTCGCTCTGGGGGTCGACAAACTTGAGCTTGCCGGCGACCTCCTCGAGCGGCATGTGGCACATCTTGCCGTCGCGCAGGGCAATCATGTAGCCAAACTCGCCGCGTAGGCAGCCCAGTGCCGCCTCGACGCCGCACTGGGTCGCAAAGATGCGGTCCTGGGCGTCGGGCTGACCGCCGCGCTGCGTGTGACCGGGGATGGCGACGCGGGTCTCGCGACCAGTCTTGGCCTCGATCTCCTTGGCGATGTCGTACACGATTGACGGGCTCGTGCGCTCGGCGAGCTTCTTCTTGTACTCCTTCTTGGACAGCGCCGCGTCCTCCTTGGAGATAGCGCCCTCGGCGACGGCCACGATGGTAAAGCGGCTGCCGGTTTCCATGCGATGTTCAATGGTCTTGATGACGTTATCCATGTCGTAGGGAATCTCGGGAATCAGGATGACATCCGCGCCGCCCGCGACGCCGGCGTACAGCGGGATCCAGCCAACCTTGTGGCCCATGATCTCGATGACGAACACGCGGCCGTGGCTCGAAGCGGTGGTGTGAATGTCGTCGATGCACTTGGTGGCGACGTCGATGGCGCTCGTAAAGCCAAACGTCAACTCGGTGCCCCAGGTGTCGTTATCGATGGTCTTGGGCAGGGCGATAACGTTGAGGCCCTCTTCGCGCAGGCGGTTGGCGGTCTTGGTGGAGCCGTTGCCGCCCAGCATAAACAGGCAGTCGAGCTGCAACTTGTGATAAGTGTGGACCATCGCGGGCACCTTCTCGACGCCATCGGCCTCGGGAGTATCCAGGCGCTTGAACGGCGTACGGCTCGTGCCCAGGATGGTGCCGCCGCGGGTGAGGATGCCGCTAAAATCGGCGGGCGTCATGACGCGGAACCTGCTGTAGATAAGGCCCTGGTAGCCGTCCTCAAAACCGTAGATCTCGATAGGCTCTTCGCTATTGGTCATGAGCGTTTTGACAATGCCGCGCATGGTGGCGTTGAGCGCCTGGCAGTCGCCGCCACTAGTAAGAAGACCGATCCTGAGCATGATGAATCCTTCCGGGCAAGTTATAACATGCGCATAAGTTTACCCCCGCACACTGTTGATGCGGAGGTAAAACGTGTTAGCTCAAGCGTATAGAAATGTAAGCAACGTCAGGCGAGCGTAAGGTCGACGGGTCTGGCTCCTTACAGCGCGAAGGCGTCGACGTCGCCCCAGTGGCGGCGCAGCGTAATAGCGGCGGCGGGCTCGGTGTTGTCAAAGACGACCGACCATTGCGTATTGCTGGTGATGTCTTCCGGATTGGGCTCTTGCGCCGCAGCGCGTAGGGCCTTCCAAGCGACTGCCTCGTCTTGGGCGTCGGCATGGGCGTCGAGGACATCGGCGATGGCGATGGCGCGCTCCTTGCCGTGGCCCAGCTCACCGTTCTTTTGGTTGGGAAGCACCTCGTCACCATAGCAGGCGTAGAAGTTCGTAACCTGGCGCACAGGAGTCGCTTTGAAAGTGCGGTCCGGATTGCGCGGATCCCACTCCACCACCCGCGCGTCGCCGGCGGCGTCGGTGATAAAGAAGTGGTAGTCGCGTCCGGCCATGGCGTGCATGTCGTAGGCAGAAAGCAGGTCGACGGCCTCCTGCGTGGTAGCCGCGCGGTCGAGTACCAGGCGGATGGCGAGCGAAGTGTTGATGACGGGGCGCTGCGTGTCCTGGTCACAGGGTTTGGAATCCAGGGTGAGCACGGCAATGGACACGCCGCATTCGTTAACTCCGTCGAGCTGGGCAAACGGGCCCATCAACGCCGAAGCGCGTCCGGCGACGGAGTCAAGCGGAGTGTTATCGCCCAGGTTGTTAAGGGCAGCAAACCCGATGGAGGCATAGCCATCGCGCGGGTGATTGCGCACCAGCAGTGCCGAGGTGTCGTCCTTAAAGTCGTAATTGCGACCGGTGCGCACGCGGCCTTCGGCATCTACGGCGACAAAAGCGCTGCAGGCAAACTGGGGTGCCTGGACATGTGCCGGCACACCGGGCAGCACCTGCGCTACCACGGCATCGATGTAGGTCTGGTCGTCGCGCACGCCAGCGGCGATGATGCGATCAAGATCGTAGTCGTAGGCAATGTCGATTGCGTACAGGTCATAGCCATCCGCGTAGCCGGTCAAGCGTTTGAGCGACGCGGCGGACTTGATTTGCTTGTGATAAACGATACCGGTGGCAGCGGCAAGGCCGACGGCGGCTCCCGCGACACCGCAGGCGATGGCAATGTTACGTGGCTTCATGACGGCTCCTCTCGTCCTGTTAGCGCAATTGTCGCAAAAGGAGCGCGGGCATGATGGCTCAACTTGGTGAGCGGCGCGGAATTAAGCACGGAATGAAGAGTGCGACGCTGGCGTGGCGGGGTATGCTGGAGGGGACTATCAACCCAGCGAAAGGGGAGAGCATGACGGATCAGGAAACGCCCGAGCGCGCGCATGTGACGGCCGATGATATCGAGGCCGCCAACGATCTTATCGACTTTATCGAGGCATGCCCCAGCATGTTCCATACGGCGGCGACCATTATGGCCGAGCTCGACGAGGCGGGCTTTACCTACCTGCCCGAGAATGCGGCGTGGGACATCGAGCCGGGCGGGCGTTATTACACGCAGCGCAACACCTCGAGCGTTGTTGCCTTTAAGGTGGGCGAGGACCTGGCCGCGACGTGGGGCGAGGACGGCGTTGCCGGTGACTATCATTTTCAACTCACGGCGTCGCACAGCGATTCTCCGACGTTTAAGGTCAAGGCCGTGCCTGAGCTCGACGGTGCGGGTGAGACGCTGCGCCTGAACACCGAGGCCTACGGCGGCATGATCGACTACACCTGGTTCGATCGTCCGCTGGCGCTCGCGGGCCGCGTGCTGGTGCGCGAGGGCGACCGTATTGAGAGCCGCTTGCTTGCCACCGAGCGCGAGGTCGCCATCATCCCGAGCCTTGCCATCCACATGAACCGCGGCGTTAACGAGGGCTTTGCTCCCAACCGAGCCGTCGACCTGTGCCCGCTCATCAGCGCCGGCGAGCTTAAGCAGGGTGACTTCGATGCCCTGATCGCCGAAGAGCTGGACGTTGAGCCCGAGCAGATTCTGGGCCGCGATCTGTTCCTGGTCAACCGCCAGGATGCGCGCATTTGGGGCTGGGCCGACGAGTTTATCTCGACGCCCAAGCTCGACGACCTGGCCTGCGCTTACACCTCGCTGCAGGCATTTTTGGGTGCTGAGAACGCGCACGACGTTTCGGTCTTCTGCTGCTTTGATAATGAGGAGGTTGGCTCCGAGACCAAGCAGGGTGCCATGTCGACGTTCTTGGCTGACGCGCTGCGCCGCATCAACGGATCGCTGGGCTTTGACGACGAGTCGTATCATCGCGCCCTTGCCGCATCGATGCTCGTGAGCTGCGACAACGCGCATGCCGTGCACCCCAACCACGCCGAGAAGTGCGATGCCCGCAACCAGGTGGTGCTTAACGGCGGCATCGTCATCAAGGAAGCCGCCAACCAGCACTACTGCACCGACGCCTTTAGCCGCGCGGTGTTCCAGGCCATCTGCGATGACGCCGACGTGCCCACGCAGGCCTTCGCCAACAAGAGCGACATGGCCGGCGGCTCCACGCTCGGCAATCTGTCCAATATGCAGGCGAGCATGCATGCCGTGGACGTGGGCCTGCCGCAGCTGGCCATGCACTCGAGCTACGAGACCGGCGGCGTGCGCGACGTGATGTACGCCATCCGCGCCCTCACCGCCTTCTACGAGCGTGACCTGACCATCAACGGAGCCGAAAGCGTGGAGCTCTAATACCTGCCAAAAAGGGATGTTAATTTTGGCAGGTTTTATCTGGGCAAATGCCACAGCGCCAACGGCAAGACGGAGCTGCTAAGGCTTGCAGATGAAGTCGACGCCAGTGAAACTCCGCAGGTAGAGCAAAAGTCAGCGAGAGCCCGCCAGAGCGAGCAAGGTGACGTGAAAGAAGGGCATAGGCCTTTTGGCCATGCCCGACGATTGAACGTCAGATTGCCGCTCTGGCGGGCTCGCAGCGTCGAGGGGTTCCGGCGTTTGGTAAAACGCCGGAACAATCTAATGTTCGATCCAACAGCGCAGGGTCTCGCCTGCCTGCAGGTGACGCAGGTTCTCCGCGGCGATGTCGACCACGTTATTGAGCGTGGCGGCCAGGTGGAACCATCCGGAGACGTGCGGTGTGATGAGCATGTTGGGCGCATCCCACAGGGGGCTTGTCGCAGGTAGCGGCTCGGGATCGGTGACGTCGACCGCGGCGCCGGCGAGATGTCCCGACTCAAGAGCGGCAACCAGATCGTCGGCAACAACAAGGTCGCCGCGGCCGCCGTTGGCAAAGAAGGCGCCTGGTTTCATCGCGGCGAAGAACTCGGCGTTCGCCAGGCCGCGGGTCTCGGGCGTGCTCGGCATAAAGGATGCGACGATGTCGGCCTCGGCCAGGCGCTCAGACAGGGCCTCCATGCCGTCCATGTCCTCAAACACAATGGGGTATACGAGTGGATGGCGCTTGATACCGCGGACGTGCGCGCCCATGCTGCGGCAGAGCGTGGCAAAGTGGCCGCCGATATCGCCCGCGCCCAGCACCAGCACATTGGCATTTTTGAGCGAAGTGACCGGCCCCAAATCCTCCCAGCGATGCTCGCGCTGCAAGTCGTGATAGCCGGGCAGGCGCTTCATCATGGAAAGGACCATGGCAAACATGTGCTCGCTCACGGCCTGGCCGTAGGCGCCCACCGAGCAGGAAAGTTTAGCGTCGGCTGGCACGGTGCCGGCGGCCAAGTAATCGTCATAGCCCGCGGTCTGCAGTTGCAACAGCTGGAGGTGCTCGCACGCGGTAAGCAGGGCAGGGTCTATGTTGCCCAAGATTACGTCGGCGTTGGCGACCTGTTCACGCGTGATGGCGTCGACGCTCGTGTAGATAAAGTCCTCGCCCGGAGCGCTCGACTCAAGAATTGCGCGATGACGGTCGTTGGCGGGCAGCAAAACCAGGATGTTCACAAGCAGTCCTCTCCGCTCGACCCGCCAAAAGGGACAGGTTTATTTTGGCAGGTTTTATCAGGCAAAACGTTCAAACAAAAACGCCGGATGCAAGACGAGCGTGCCCGTCGGCATCCGGCGCATCCACGGCTACCAGCTGAGCAGCTCGTAGCCGTCCTCGGTCACTACGAGCTGTACCTCGCACTGGGCCGAATCGCTGCCGTCCTTGGTGCGCACGCACCAGCCATCGCCCTTGCTAATCTTGATGTCGGGCGCTCCGGCGTTGACCATAGGCTCGATGGTAAAGACCATGCCCGGAGCCATGATGGTGTCCACATCGGGCGCCTCGGTGGTAAAGCCCACAAACGGGTCCTCGTGGAACTCCTTACCGATGCCGTGTCCGCCGTACTCGCGCACCACGCTAAAGCCGGCGTCCTCGACCGTCTTTTGCACGGCCTCGGCCATAACGGACAGCGGCAGCCACGGCTTGACGGCCGCCAGACCCGCCTCCACGCTGGCGCGGGTGACGTCGACCAGGCGCTGGCGCTCGGCCGAGACTTCGCCGATGCAGAACATGCGGCTCGAGTCGCTAAAGTAGCCGTCCAAAATTGTGGAGCAGTCGACGTTGATGATGTCGCCCTCGTGCAGCACGTCCGTATCGCAGGGGATACCGTGGCAGACCACGTCGTTGATCGAGGTGCACACGCTTTTGGGGTAGCCTTCGTAGTTGAGGTCGGCCGGCGTGCCACCGCGCTCGACGGTGTAGTCGTAGATCATCTGGTCGATCTGGTTGGTGGTCATGCCCGCGGCGATGTGCTCGCCTACGTAGTCGAGCACGCCCACGTTGATGGCGGCGGAGCGCTTGATGCCCTCGATGTCGGCGGGCGTCTTGTAGAGCGTGCGGGGCAGAACCTGCCAGCCCTCTTCCCACAGGCGCTCAAGGCGCTCGTCGAAGGCGCTATGGCATTTCTTATATTTCTTGCCGCTGCCGCACCAGCAAGCGTCGTTGCGGCCGGGCACGGGTCCTTTGTCAAACATGGCTAACTTCCTTTCATTCGCAGCTAGTATAGCCCACTCACAGGGCAGCTGCGCGCTAGTAGCTCACCTGGCAGGGGATGCCGAGGGCGCGTACGCGCGCGGCAATGGCGTCGAGCACCTCGGGCGCAGCTTTGGCAAGGCCGGCGACCGGCGTCTCGCGCGCCACCGTGTAGATGGTCGCTTCTTGTGGGCGAATGCGCTCAAGCGCCGCGAGCCAGGGGGCAACGTACTCCTCGCCGGTGTTGTCGATGGGCTTGCCCTGATACTCGCCGGTCAAAAAGATCGTCTGGATAATAACGTGACCGTCAAAGCTTGCGAACGTCTCGATCTGGTGCTCGACGTCGTAGGCGCCAACGGGCTGGTCGAGCAGCTGGATAAACGCCGGGTCGACGATATCGAGCTTGAGGATGTTGTCGTCGACCATCATGAGCGCGTCGTGCACTTCGGGGCGGTCGGCGCGCGTGCCGTTGGAGAGCACGGCGATCTTGGAGTTTGGGGCAAGCTCGTCGCGCAGCGCGACGGCGCCGGCAATGGCCTGCGGAAACTCCGGTGCGGCGGTGGGCTCGCCGTTGCCTGCGAAGGTGATCACATCGGGGAGCTCGCCCTCGGCTGCCATCTCGCGCAGCTTTGCCTCGAGCGCGTCGAGCACCACGGCGGCCGTGTTGTACGGCTCATGGCAGGGGCGCTCGGCGTTGAGGCCGCTTTCGCAGTAAATGCAGTCGAACGTGCAGATTTTGCCGCTGGCTGGCATCATGTTGACGCCGAGCGAGAGACCAAGGCGACGGCTGCGAACGGGCCCAAAGATTGGACTGGCATTCAAAAACGTAGACATAGGCATATGCTCCTCAAGACAATTGTGCCTAAGCATAGCATCGGCTCCAAAGCAAGGTGCGGGCTCTTGCTTTACTAGTTTCGTTTTTTCACGTCGCTCATGATGCCGTGCCATGAAAAGCCTCGGGTCGGGTACAGTTAATCTGTTAACAAGGCGTAAGGCAATGCGGGTCCATCCAACCGTACTGACGTGCAACTGGATGGGCATTGATGATGGGGGCACAACATGGATTTTACAGTCGAGAGTGCGGGCACCACGATTGCCTGTCGCGAATATGCCGGCCCGGATGTGTCGCCTGATGCTCCTGCCTTGGTGTGCGTGCACGGCGCCTGCGTCGACGGCGTCTTTTTTGACGCCATCGCCCGCGAGCTCGCCTGTGACTACCGCGTCATTGCCTACGACCGCCGCGGTTGCGGCGAGAGCGGCGACGCTGTAGACGGACGCTACGACCTCGCCGCCCAGGCCGCCGACCTGCAGGCCGTTATCGAGCATATTGGCGCTCCGGCAAACGTGCTCGCGCACAGTGCCGGTACGCTGGTGACCCTGGAGCTTCTCCGTGCAAACCCCGCCATAATCTCGCGTGCGATTCTGCATGAACCCGCCGTGACAAACGAGGGTGCCGGCCTGGGCGCGGCCCCGGTTTTGCTCGAGATGATCGCCGCGGGAAAGGTCTCCAGGGCATTACGGGCCTTCCTGGGCGCCATCGGCGATTCGGATCCTGAGGCCCCCAAGTTAACCGAGGCAGAAGCCAAGCACGCCCTGCGCAACGGCCGCAGTTTCATGGCAAACGAATACGGGATTACTATGACCTGCGTTCCCGATTGGGATAGCGTTCGCGCGTCGAAAACGGTGGCCGCCGTGCTCCTGGGCGAGCTCTCGATTGGCACGCCCCGCGAAGCGGGCACGAGGATAGCGGCTGAGCTTTTGGACTGTCCACTCGTAATGGTTCCCGGCGCGCACAACGGCCTGCGCGATCGCCCGGCAGCGGCTGCCCAGACCGTCCGTGGCATCCTGGGGCTCTAGCAGCTGAAAAAACAAAACAGGCTTCACCCGCAAACGTTTCGGCCGTGTTAACAAATGTGCTCAAAACCTCACGTCTGCGGCTTCAATCGCGCCGTCTGCCAACTCATAAAAATGTAGCAGCATTCATGTACTTACCTGCATCGACAAGGTGTTACCCTTGTAGCATTTGGAACCCACCGCTACCATGCGAAACTATCGAAAGGGCCCCATATGCTCAATAATCACGAGGCCAATCTAACCGACGAGGAGGCTGCCGCCGAGGTCGCCCGTGTCGCGAAGACCTACCCCGTGGTGCGTTTGCTGTCGGCCGATCAGATTAAGAGCGAGCCTAACTGCTTGCTCGCCGGCGATCGCTGCCCTTGTCTGCGTCAGTCGAGTCTTGAGGCCTTGGCAGATTCGGGTGAGGTGTCGGAGCAGCTGCTCAATGATGGTATTGAGTACCGCGCCCGTCTGCGCCCTCTAAAGGTCGAGGGCGAGCCTCACATCTTGCTGATGGTGCGTCCGATTGATGAGCAAGAGGCTGCAGAAGAGGACCTTGTCTACACCGACGTGCTGACGAGCGTGCACAATCGCCGATATTACGAGGAAAAGCTCCGAAGCGCCCGCATGAATGCCGGCGTTGCGATGATCGACGTTGATGATTTTAGGGCCTTCAACGATACGTGTGGCCGTCATGCCGGCGACCTTGCGCTCGGTGCTGTGGCGACAGCCATACGCAGCGGAATCCGTTCGACTGACGAGCTTGTGCGCTATGGCTGCGACAAGTTTGTGGTTGTCATGCCCAATATTCCCTCCGATGACTTCACCCGTCGCCTGCATCAGGTATCCGATGCCGTTCATTCCACGATTATTCCGGGCCATGAGTACGTGAGCTTGACGGCATGTGTTGGTGGCGTTCGCATTCATGGCGAGACGGTCGATGAGGGCGTTGGCCGCGCTGTCCAGTTATTGAGCCGCGCTAAGGCAAAAGCCGGTACGGTTGTGACCGATGCCGATTCCATCGAGGCTTTCCAAAGCGAAAAGCCTTTGGTGCTTATTGTCGATGACTCCGAGATGAACCGAGTCATTCTCAACGAGATGCTCAAGGACGAGTATTGCATCCTCGAGGCCGATAACGGTCGTGCGGCGCTCGACATGCTCGACCGCTATGGCGATGAGTTGTCGCTCGTGCTGCTGGACATTGTCATGCCGGGCACAAGCGGCTTTGAGGTACTGGCCGATCTGTCGCGCCGATTGGGTATCGACAATCTGCCTGTCATCATGATTTCGAGCGAAGATTCCGACGATATGGTTTTGCGCGCGTACGAGCTGGGCGCCTCGGACTATATCAATCGTCCGTTTGACTCCCGTGTCGTGCGCCGCCGTGTAAGCAACACCATCCGCCTATACGCCAAACAGCGCCGCCTGACGAATCTGCCGTCCCAGCAGTACAACGAGCGCGTCAAGAACAGTCGCATGCTCATCGACATCATGGCCGGCGTCATGGAGCTTCGCAACGGCGAGAGCGGCAGGCACGTTACGAACATCGAAAAGCTGACCGAGCTGCTGCTTGGCTGTCTGGTCCAGCGTAGCGACACGATCTCCCTCGACAATGAGGAACGCTCTACGATTGCCCTGGCTTCGGCGCTGCACGATATCGGCAAGATGTCGATTGACGATGCAATTCTCAACAAACCCGGGCGCCTTACGCCCGAGGAGTTCGAGATTATGAAGACGCATACCACGATCGGTGCCGACATGTTGCTTGAGCTGGGCCGCCATCACGTTGGCAATGCGCTTATGGAATATGCGTACCAGATTGCGCGTTGGCATCACGAGCGCTGGGACGGCAAGGGTTATCCCGATGGCCTTAAGGGCGACGAAATTCCCATTGCCGCACAGGTGGTTTCGGTGGCCGACGTGTACGATGCGCTGACGAGCGTGCGCGTGTACAAGGACGCTATCCCGCACAAGGAGGCGATCCAGATGATTCTGGACGGTAAGTGCGGCACCTTTAATCCGCTGTTGCTCGACTGCCTGCTCGAGGTGCAAGACCGTATTGCCGAGACGTTGGCACGCCCCGCCGACGTTGTCGCGTTTCCCACGATTTAGTTTGACCAAAGGAGTTTCAATCCATGATTTCCATGCGTGAGGCGTATGAGAAGATCGGCGCTAATTATGATGACGCGTGCGCTCGACTGATGGGCGGGGAAATGCTTGCCCGCTTTGCCCTCAAGTTTTTGGATGACGAGAGCATGGACAAGCTGGAGGCCGCCATGGCGGCGGGAGACGCCAAGAGTGCGTTTATGGCAGCGCATACGCTCAAGGGCGTGAGCCAGAACCTGGGATTCGATAATCTGTACGAGCCGGCGGTCGTGGTAACCGAAGCGCTGCGCGGCGCCGATGCCGTTGACGGCGCTCGCGAGGGGATGCATGCGTTGCAGCAGCAATATGCGGCTACGATGTCGGCCCTGCGCGAGGCGGCTGAATAAGAGCTTGCGAGCCTTGGGCTGCGTGCCGGCCGCATATAGGTGAAAGGGCGCCCCGCCGGACCATGTGGCCGGCGGGGCGCCCTTATCTGTTGTGCGGTTCGCGAGCTAGCGGGCCTGCTTTACCTTGGCCGCTGCTTCGACAAACGACTTCCACAGGTTAAAGTCGGTCTCGAGCGTCTTCCACGTGTACTCAGGGTGCCATTGCACGCCCAAGCAGAATGGCTGGCCTTCGACCTCGATGCACTCGGGAACGCCGTCGGTTGCCTTGGCGACCAAACGCGTGCTCTTACCCAGACGATCGACGCAGCAGTGGTGTGCGGAGTTGGTTTGGATCAGCCTGTGTCCGCCAACCGCGCGGTCGAGCAGCGAGCCCGGCACGACCTCGACGGGATGCACGGGGTCGTTGAGCACGTGGGTATGGCGCCACTGCGTGCGGCCCTCGCGAGCGCCCAGGCTCGGCACGTCCATGCACAGGGTGCCGCCAGTGGCGACGTTGAGCAACTGCGTGCCACGGCAGGTGGTAAAGAGCGGCTTTTTGGCGCGGAGCACCTCGCCGACCAGCTTAAACTCAAAGCTATCGCGGATTTCGCAGTAGAGGGTGGGGTCGTAGGGTCGATCATCGCCCCAGCGTTTGGGGTTGACATCCGGGCCGCCGGGAATAGCGATACCGTCGGCGATATCGACGTAATGGCGGATGACCTCAATGTCCTCGGTGATGGACATCTGCAGCGGCAGGCCGCCGGCGGCAAGGATGGCATCGACAAAGACACTTGCGATTTCCTCGTTGGGGGAGAGCGTCTCGCTTAAAAACGGCTTCGCCTCTTCCCAGCGCGGTGCGACGAGGATGAGCGGGCGGTCGGCGGGATCGACGTCGACGTGCGGGGTGTATGACGATGAAGTGTGAGTTCCGATCATAGGTGTTGCTTTCGAGTTTGGATGGTCATGGCGAGCAGATATGGCAATTGGGCTAGTGGCCCTTGATGGAGTTGAGGAAGTCTTGGGCGCGCTTGGTCTGGGGGTGGTCGAAGAACCCGTCGGGCGTGCCGGTCTCCACGATCTGACCGTCTGCCATAAACACGACACGGTCGGCCACGCGACGGGCAAAGTTCATCTCGTGCGTAATCACGATCATCGTCATGCCCTGCTGGGCCAGGCGGACCATGACCTCGAGCACCTCGTTGATCATCTCGGGGTCGAGGGCACTTGTGGGCTCGTCAAAGAGCATGGCCTTGGGCTGCATCGCGAGCGAACGGGCAATGGCCACGCGCTGCTGCTGGCCGCCCGAAAGCTGAGCGGGCACCTTGTCGGCCTGCTCGGCCACGCCTACGCGGCTCAGCAGGCCCATGGCGCGCTCGCGGGCCTCGTCCTTGGAGACGCCCAGCACATCGACCGGTCCCAGCATGACGTTCTGCAGTACCGTCATATGCGCGAACAGGTTGAACTGTTGGAACACCATGCCCAGCTCGGCACGCATGCGGGCAAGGTCTTTGCCTTCCTGCGGCAAGGGCTCGCCCTCGATGAGGATCTCGCCCGAGTCGATGGTTTCCAGGCGATTGATGGTGCGGCACATGGTCGACTTGCCCGAGCCAGAGGGGCCGATCACGACGACGACCTCGCCACGGTCGACCGAGAGATTGATGTCGTTGAGGACGTGTAGATCGCCATAGTGCTTATCGACGTGTCTGAGCTCGATCAGCGGCTGATTGCCGGTGGAAGAGGTGCTCTGTGCCATGGTGCTCGGCTCCTTATGACTCGAAATGGTAAAGCGTTAGCGGATGATGGCCGCGCCGGTCTTGTGCGAAACGTAGACAGCGGCCTTGTTAATCGCGACGTTGATGAGGATGTAGATGACCGCGATAACCAGGTAGACCGACACGAGGGCGTCGTAGTTGGTAATGAGCACGCGGGCATTTTGCATGAGGTCGGGGTAGCTCACCACATAGGCGACGGTGGTGTCTTTGACTACGACCACAAGCTGCGAAATCAACGACGGAATGATAAACCGAATAGCCTGCGGCAATACGATTTTAAAGGTGATTTTAGCCTTGGAGAGACCGAGTGCCTGGGCGGCTTCGACCTGGCCGCGCGGCACGGCGTTGACGCCGGCGCGGAAGATCTCGGCCAGCACGCCGGCCGCAGCGAGCGCGACAGGCAGCGTGAGCATCCAAAACGACGGCAGTGCGATCTTGTACTGGGGCAGCACCAAAAAGAAGAAGTAGATGAACAGCAGGCTCGGTACGCCGCGGAAGAAATCGGTGAGCACGCGGCAAACCAGCTGGAGCGGCTTAATGTCGCTGGTGCGGCCGAGCATAAGGGCTAAGCCCAGCACCAGTGCGATGGCGCCAGCGGTGAGTGCGACTTTAACAGTGCCCTCAAAGCCGGCAAGCAAGAACTTCCAGGTGGTGAGGTGCGTAAAGAAATACCAATAGTGGACCGAAAGCTGACCGGTCACATAAAAGCGCTGCAGTACCAGGATGGCGAGCGCGGCGACAGCAACAAGCGAGATGGCGGTGCCGATGCGAATCTTGGCGCGCATCTTGGGGCCGGGAGCCTCGTAGAGCGCATCGCGCATGGTGAGTGCGGAGGTGGAGTGCTTGCTCATCGGAGGATCCTCACCTTCTTATCGATATAGTTGCCAATGTGGCTCACCACAAAGGCTGTGCCCAGGTAGCCGAGCGCCGAGATAAAGAACGCGGCGACGCCGCCGAGCGAGCGCGTGTTGATGTAGCTCACTACGCCGGTGAGCTCCTGCGGTTTAAGCGGCACCTGGCTGCCGAGCGCAGTAGTGAGCATGACGGCGATAAAGAGGTTGGTCATGGGCAATACGCTTGAGCGCAGTGCCTGCGGAATCACGATCTTGGCGAGGATACGGCTGAAGCTCATGCCGAGCGAACGTGCGGCTTCCGCCTGGCCGACGCCGACGGTGTTGATGCCGCTCATAAAGTTCTCGGAGCCAAAGGCCGAGCCCAAAAGGACCGTGGCGACGATAACGCAGGTGCGGTAGGGCAGGACGACCTTGAGCGGCGGCAGCGCATAGACGACGATGATGAGCAGCGCGATGCCGGGGATGTTACGGAAGACCTGAACATACAGGTCGCCAAAGACGCGCAGCGGCTTGAGCGGCGACACGCGCATCACGGTGACGGCGACGGCCAGCACCATGGCGATGACAAACGACTCAAGTGTCATGCCCCAGGTTGCTAGCAACGCGTCGATATAGTTCTGGCCATAGAGCGACCAGAGCTCGGAGAGACTCATGCGGACCTCCCGCCGATAAGGAAAGGGGGCTCCCGTGTGTACGGAAGCCCCGACAACTCAGTGAGGAAACAGTTTAGCGCAATAAAGCGCATCATGCGTTTCCATATGGTTTCGTAGCGGCCGTTACTAGGCGTATTGCCTAGGCGCCGATCTCGGGTAGCTCGGGAACATTGGTGTCGCCCGTACGGTCGCCAATGCAGATCTGCCACAGTTCGGTCCAGGTGCCATCGTCCTCGATCTTCTTAAGGAAGTCGTTGACAAAGGCGACGCCGTCGGAATCGAGCGGCAGGCCGATGCCGTAGGGCTCCTTGCTGCCGAAGGGCTTACCGGCAATCTTGTACTTACCGGGCTCGCGGACCAGGGCGCTCTGCTGCATGTTGTTGTCGATGACGTAGGCATCGACGCGGCCCTGCTGGAGTGCCTGACGTGCCTCCTCGTCGGTCTTGAACTCCTGCTGGCTGGCCTTGGGGGCAAACTCCTCCAGGATGGCGGGGCCGTTGGAGCCGGACTGGACGGCGACGTTCTTGTCGGCCAGGTCGTCGACGCTCTTGATGTCGTCGTTGTCGGCGAGTACCAGGATGGCCTGCTGCGTGTAGTAATAGGGACCGGCAAAGGAGACAAGCTTCTTGCGCTCGTCGGTGATGGTGTAGGTGGCAAAGACGGCGTCGACCTGGCCGTTCTGTAGGACGGACTCGCGCGTGTCCGAGGTCACCTGGGTGATCTCGATCTTGTTCTCGCCCAGAATGTAGTTGGACAGGAGCTGCGCGATGCCGGCATCGAAGCCACGGGTCTGACCGTCTTTCTCGTTGAGGAGGGAGAAGAGCGTGGAGGTCTGAACGCCACCGATCTTAAAGACGCCGGCGTCCTTGACGGCCGTGGCCCAGGTGCTGGCGGCGATGGCATCGTCATCGGCCTTGGGACCGTTGTTAACGAGCTTGTCGAATGCCTTGGCGTCGAGCGTGGTGGAAGCCTCGGTACCCTCGGAGCTCTTGGAGGAACCGGCGGCGGAACCCTTGTCGGCCTCGGCGCTGGTGTCGGAGCAGCCGGCAAGACCAAGGCCGGCGACGGTTGCGAAGGTGGCGGCGACAAAGCCGCGGCGGTCGAGAACGACCTGCTGGGAGAGGTTCTTGCTCATAGGTGAACACCTTTCTCAATAAAATCCCTAGCGGTTGAGTAGAGTTATACCCTATCCCGCTCAAATGGGTCAACACGAAATAACTCAGAAACATACTTACCTTATGGGTTATTCTACCTACCATAAAGGGACAGGCACCTTTGTGGTGGTTCTTGCAGATGTGGTGGCCTGTCTCGCTGCTTTGTCTCAATCTGTAACAGGTAGACGAGGAAATGGGTTCTAACTGTTACAGATTGAGATTTTCTCTTCAGGGGAATTCGAATGTCTCGATCTGTAACAGTTAGACGGCCAAAAGGTCTCTATCTGTTACAGATTGAGACAAAGGTCAGGGGCAAAGACGGTTTGTCTAGATCTGTAACAGTTAGACGGGAATTCGGGCCCTAGATGTTACAGATTGAGATAATCGCGCGCGAAAATAAAAACCTCCGCAGGGGTGCTTCCCTTGCGGAGGTTTTTTACTCGTTAAGTAGCCTAACGGCTTCGGCGGCCATGTTCTCGGCCGTCATGCCGTTCTGAGCGAGCAACTCGTTGGGGTCGTAGCGGTCGGGGAAGCCCTTGGCGATGCCAAAGGTGCGCGTGCGCACGGGCGTGCAGGCCAAGTAGCACGCGACGCGCTCGCCCCAGCCGCCGTCCAAGATGCCGTCTTCGAGGGTGACGACAACGCGATGCTTGGCGGCAAGGCTGTCGAGGAACTCGCGGTCGAGCTCGGTTGCATAGCGCGGGTTGACGAGCGTGGCCTCGATGCCGTACTCGGCAGTCAGACGGTTTGCCACGCGCTCGCCCAGCTCAAAGAAATCGCCAAGCGCGAGCACGGCCACGTCGCGACCCTGGCACACCACGTTGTAACGAACGGCGCCGTAATCGGCGTCCTCGGCAGGCGCAAGATCGGGGCGGCTTACCAAGCCAATGCCCGGCACGCGAATCGCCACGGGATGCTCGCGGTGGTCGAGCGACCAGCTCAGCATGGATAGGTATTCCTCCATGCAGGAAGGCGCCAGGTAACGCATATTGGGGAGAGCGCCCAGCATAGAAATATCAAAGAACGAAAGATGCGTCTCGGATGTGGTGCCAAAGATCGATGCGCCAAACACCAGGATGGTTGCGGGGACATCGTTGAGGCACAGGTCGTGCCACAGCTCGTCGTAGGCGCGCTGCAAAAACGTGCCGTACACACCAAAGACTGGCTTGGCACCCGAGCGCGCAAGCGCGGTGGCAAAGGTCACGGCGTGCTCCTCGGCAATGCCCACATCGACGAACTGTTTGCCGGCGGCGGCGCGAAGCTCGGGTGTAAAGCCCATGATGTAGGGCGTGGCGGCCGTGATGCCCACGACCTGCGGATCGTGCTCGATGGCGGCGCTGAGCGCCTCGCCCGTAATGTCGGCATAGGTGCGCGGCGCAGGCTCGCTCGGATGGCCCGGGCAGAGCTTGCGCCCAGTCGCCATGTCAAACGGACCCACATGATGCCAGCGCTCGGGGTCGCTCTGGGCTGGCTCAAAGCCCTTGCCCTTTGTGGTGGAGACGTGCAGCACGATGGGATGATCGATATCGCGCAGCTCCTGCAGCGTGTCGACCAGGGCCAACACATCGTTGCCGGTGTCCAGATAGCAGTAGTCGAGCCCCATCGCGCGGAAAACGTTGCGCTCACAGGTGCCGTTGCTGGCGCGTAGCTCGGCCAGATTGCGATACAGGCCACCGTGGTTTTCGGCGATGGACTGGTCGTTATCGTTGACGATGATGATCAGGTTGCTGTCGAGCTCGGCGGCATTGTTAAAGCCCTCAAACGCCAGACCGCCCGAAAGCGAACCGTCGCCAATGATGGTGATGACGTTGTACGCATCGCCCGCCAGGTCACGAGCGTGCGCCAAGCCGCAGCCCAGACTCACCGACGTGGAGGTGTGGCCCATGGCGAACAGGTCGTGCTCGGACTCGTCAGGATTGGCAAAACCAGAGGCCTCGCCGTAGCGTGCCGGGTCGATATAAGTGTACGCGCGCCCAGTCAGCGCCTTGTGGGCGTAGGTCTGGTGCGAAACATCAAAGACAATCTTGTCGATGGGGGAGTTAAACACGCGATGGAGCGCAACCGTAAGCTCAACGACGCCCAGGTTGGGGGCAACGTGCCCGCCGACGGCGGCGGAGCTTTCGAGGATGGCGTGGCGGATCTCGCCGCAGAGCAGCGGAAGCTCGGCGCGATCGAGAGCCTTGACGTCCTCGGGCGTTGTCGTTTGCGTAAGCAGCATCGTTGTGGGTTACTCCATGCGAATCGTGCGCCGGCACTCCCTCGGCCGGCACAATTGCACAAGACAGTCTCGCACATTTTGGCGTTTGATATGTGACGGCGGCGCGGTAATTCGCCAACTGGTGGGGCAAAACGTTTTGTCCGATGCCATACTGGTAAATTCGATGATGATTTTATTCATTGCGCGCAGGCCGCGGCTTGCCGCCGAGCGCCGCCGGAAGGAGGCCGCATGTCCGATACCGTTCGTGCCGAGAAAATCGCGCGCGAGGTCGACGATGCCGCCCGTCAGCTTGCCCAGGCGGGCCGCTTGGACCTGATGCATGAGTTTATCCAACATGGCGATGTGACGGTCTATACGCATGTGACCTCGGTAGCGCGGGCAAGTCTGTCCTTTGCCGAGCGCCTGGGCCGCGTCGGTATCTCCGTCGACCGCTTATCGCTGCTGCGCGGGGCCCTGCTGCACGATTACTTTCTCTATGACTGGCACGATCCCGACCCAAGCCATCGACTGCATGGCTTTCGTCACCCGTTTTTTGCCTTGGCGCGTGCGGAGGAAGATTTTGAGCTGACGCCGCGCGAGCGGAATATTATCGTACGGCATATGTTTCCGCTGGTACCGGTGCCGCCGACGTGTCGTGAGGCATGGATTGTGTGCCTGGCGGATAAATGGTGCGCACTGCGCGAGACGATTGCCGGCCGTCTGCCGCGCAAAGGCGGCGCGAACGATTTGAACGAGGGCCCGAGTGACGGCTCGAGCAAAGAATCGAACGAAAAGAGGAGTGGGTAGACGGTGGGAACCGCGATCGACATGGCATTTGACGGCGCGACGCTTGCCGCCTGTCCGCTCTCGGCGCTGGTACTCTCGTTTGCCTTCTACGGTTTTTGCGGCTGGGTATGGGAGTCGACAGTCTGCGCCATGCTCAACCACGGACGCTTTGCCAACAGCGGCTTTTTGCTAGGGCCGTGCTGTCCCATCTACGGTGCGGGCGGCATTGCGTGCTGGTTGCTGCTGCGTGGAATCCCAGACGCCTCGAGCCAGTTTGTCGCTGCCGCGCTCGTATGCAGCGTGATCGAATATAGCGTGGGCGTGCTGTTGGAAAAAACGACGGGTGCCCGGTTTTGGGATTACTCGCATCTGCCGTTTAACCTGCACGGACGCATCTGCCTGTACTGGGCCTGCGCGTTTGGCTTGGGTGCGTTGTGTATTTGCCGTTTAGTGGAGCCGGCATTGCTGGGGCTGCTTGGCCATCTGCCGGTGCTAATCGTGCGCTTGGCCGCCTTTATCGTCGCGGTCGCGATGATGGTCGATGCGGTGTGCTCGTTGGCGAGCTGGCGGCGTCTGTCCGATCAGCTTGAGCGTGTGCGTGCCGACCTTGCCGACCGCATCAATGAGTCGCTTGCCGACGCCTCCGACTCTATGCTCGAACGTATTCCCGATTCGGCGATTGACTCGGTGGCGCAGACGCATATCCGCGGTCGCGCCGTTAACGCTTGGCTGGCCGAGCTGGGCGACGCGGCGCTCGATGCCCTGCGCGAGAAGACTTCGATGCCGACGTTTATCTCGGATGGTGCTCGCGGCCTGGCGCTCGCTGCCCGCCGCGTGGCCGATGCCGCGCCGAGTATGCCGCGTCCGTCGCTCGGTCGTCGCCTTGCCGGCAAGCGCATGAGCCGCCCGGTACCGAGCGTGTCACTCAGCCGCCGCGACCTACGCTTCTTTAACGCCTTCCCGCGTCTGCGCATCAATCGTTACGAGGGTGTCATTCGAGCTACCGACCTCCGCGACCGAGCCCGCGAGCTGTTCCGGCGCTAGCCAGAGCGGAGCCAAGCGAGCCCTTCTCGTTCGCACGTTTCCCGTTCGTTTCGCGTCCGTTGCCGCGCCGTTTCCAAGATTGCGGTGCCGTTTCCATTCGACAACGCAGCGTTTAACAACGCCGTATCTGGTCTACACCAGTTGCCCCTCGGCCGCATCATGAGCGCCGACAACGTTCATGCGACCAAGGGGGAGCGAATGTACGATACGGGATCGACAACGTTTATGCTCATCTGCACCATGCTCGTGTTTTTAATGACACCGGGTCTGGCGTTTTTCTATGGCGGCCTGTCCAGGCGCAAAAATGTCATCAACACCATGCTTATGTGCTTTGGCGCCATTGGCCTGGTTGGTGTGCTGTGGATTGTTGCCGGCTGGTCGCTGGCCTACGGTGGCGACGGTTCTAGCCCGTTTATTGGCGGCTTTGACCAGTTGCTGTGCCTGCCGGTGCTCAACCAGGTGCTGCAGGCGGCCGAGGGCAATGCTGCGGATGGTGCCGTCTACCCTCAGATCATCAACATCGCCTTCCAGATGGCGTTTGCCATGATCACCGCCGCTATCGTTACGGGCAGTCTGGCAGGCCGCGTTAAGTTTGGTGCCATGACGGCCTTCCTGGGCATTTGGCTGCTCGTGGTCTATGCGCCGCTCGCCCACATGGTTTGGGGCGGCGATGGTTCCTTTATCGGCGACATCATCGGCGCGCTCGACTTTGCCGGCGGCGACGTGGTACACATTTCGTCCGGTCTCACGGGCCTGATTCTCTGCTTAATGCTCGGCCGTCGTCGCGGCTTTGGCATGGTGAGCTACCGTCCGCATAACGTGCCGTTTGTGGCGCTGGGCGCCGGTCTACTTTGGTTTGGTTGGTTTGGCTTTAACGGCGGCAGCGAGTTTAAGGCCGACGCCGTGGCGGCACTCGCCATCCTCAACACCGTGACGGCCAGCGCGGCGGGCATGGTCTCGTGGCTTGTCGTCGAGCGCGTGCACACCGGTCGCCCCACGCTGGTGGGTGCCAGCACCGGTCTGGTTGCGGGCCTTGTGGTGGTCACGCCGGGTGCGGGCTTTGTCGAGCCGTGGGCAGCGCTGGTCATGGGCCTGATCGTCTCGCCCGTCTGTTACCTGGCCATCAGCCATCTTAAGACCAAGTTTGGCTACGACGATGCGCTCGACGCGTTCGGTTGCCACGGTATCGGCGGCATCTTGGGCGGTGTGCTCACGGGCCTGTTCTGCGTGCCGGAGCTCTCGTGGACCGGTAAGGGCGGCCTGTTCTACACGGGCGACGTGTCGCTGCTTGTCTCGCAGGTTCTGGGCATTGTGGTGACGGTCGTTATTGTGCTGGTGCTCGACTTGGTGATCGCCGCGGTGGTCAAGGCACTGTTCCACGGCAGCCTGCGTGTGGACGAGGCCGACGAGGCGCTGGGCCTGGATGCGAGTCAGCACGGCGAGAGCGCATACCCTTCCTTCTCGGGACTCGATTAGCGGCACGGGTTTCCCAGGCACCCGACCTTGCCCCTCAAACCGTCGCTTGCGTACCGAAGTACGCGGCGCTCCTCTTTCGGGGCAATCTCGGGCACCTGGAAAACCCGTGCCATGTGAAGGTAAATCAATTTCTTTTATTGAAGAGAGGAATTCACTATGAAGAAGATTACAGCGATTGTTCGTGCCGAGAAGCTTGAGGTTCTCAAAGACGCGCTGTTTGCGGCTGATGTTCGCGGCATGACCATCAACCAGGTGCAGGGCTGCGGCGCGCAGCATGGCTGGAAGGAATACGTGCGCGGCAACGAGCTGCTCGTCAACACGATCCCCAAGGTGCAGTTCACCCTCATCTGCGCCGACGAGCATGTCGACGGTATCGTTGACATTATCTGCAACGCCGCTCGCACCGGTGCCGTCGGCGACGGCAAGATTTGGGTCGAGCCGGTCGAAGAAGTCATCCGCATTCGCACCGGCGAACACGGCCCGGCCGCGGTGTAGAATCGACCGTCTGCCATCCGCAACGTTAAAATGCTGCAATGAGGCACAAGACTTGCGTTGCGGATGGGCGGATTATGGGTCGCAATAAATATCCCGAGGAGACGGTCGCGAAGATTCTCGACGCGGCACTGGAGCTATTCTGCGCACAGGGTTATGAGGGGACGAGTATTCAAGATATCGTTGACCGTCTCGACGGCATGACCAAGGGCGCTGTCTATCATCACTTCAAGAGCAAAGAAGAGATTTTCAACGCCGCGTTTGATCGGGCGATGACTCCGATTGTTGAGCACCGCCGCTCGATGCTTGGCGTCGGTAATATGACCGGAGCCCAAAAGCTCAAGCGACTGTACGCTCCCGAGTCCGTTGTTCCACAAATTGAGCTATGGGCACGTATGCGTCCTGCAGCAGATCCGGTAAAAAGCTCGCGCCTACTGGCGATGCAGTACCAGGGCTCATTTGACGAGTCGGCCGATGGCTGTCTCTTGCCAGTGATCGAGGAGGGCATCGCCGACGGCTCCATTGCGTGCGAATGCCCGCGCGAAGCGGCGGAGGCCGTATCGTTGTTGGCGAATCTTTGGCTGCTGCCATTGTTCCGTCCGCTCGAGCCCAAGGAGCGAATGCTCGCTCGCGCACAATGTTTGGCGCAGATGGCTGCCGCGGTGGGGCTCGATTTGGGTAATGAAGTGCTTCAGACAACGGCGCAGATTTGGGACGTATGGGACCGCGCCGGGTGGTAATATAGATACCAACGGTATGTAATTGATTTGTGAGGGTAGCCACGGCTGCCCTTTTCAAGTCATTAAATACATACTAGTGGTATGTATAGGGGGTGGGCTTATGGCTGGGCTGAGAGACGTCGGCGTCTCGTTGAAATCAAAAACAGTGCGGTCAATCAGGCTCGCGGAACTTCTGGTTGCGCAGCTGTGCACGTATTCGATGCTGTCGGCGCTGTGCTTTGCGTATCCACTTTACTTGTTCGATTGCAGTGGATCGTCAACGTTATATGGCGCCGTCGTGGCGACGGCGTTCATACCCGGCGTACTCGCAACTCCGATTGGCGGAATCTTGGCGGATAGGGGAAGACATCGCGAGGCCCTCGTGGCCCTCGGCATTGCTCTGATGACTGCATCACTGCTGTCTATCCCCATGAAGCACTCATTGCCTCTTGCGGTCGTCGTAGTAGCGATACTTTGTGTTCAATATGGCGCTCAATCGCTGCTAAAGCCAATACTCCAAATTGAGACGGTGCGCATGGCGGGTGAAAAGAAGGTTGAGCGGGCCACTGCATTGGTTTCGCAGGTGACCATGGTGAGCAATATCTTGGGTCCTGTGGTCGGGACGGCAGTCTATGGGTGCTTTGGCATCGATGCTCTTTGCACAATCGCGTCGGTAACGTTTGCGATTTCAGCTCTGTTGTTTGGTGGCGTACTCAAGCAAAATGCCTCATCTGAAACGATGGGAGACGGCGCGACTCGTACGACATGCCGAAACGATTTTCGGGAGTCGATTCGGTATCTGTTGCAAAATGCATCATTGGTCGCTGTGATTTTGCTTGCGGCAGTTTTGAACCTTGCGTTGGTTGGGCTAACGATTGGCGCTCCCATTATTGTTACAAAGCATCTCGGCATGCAATCGTCCTGCGTTGGGATAGTTGAGGTTGCTCTGGGCCTGGGTGGTTTTACCGGCAGTGGCTTGGTCGGCATTTGGCCGCATCGTTTTTCTTTCAATGGCATATGTCGATATGTTGCGATGATCTGTTTTGGAGTCGCGCCGATTATTGTTACGCTGCTGTTCGGCGTAGATGTATGCGTGTTCACCGTGTTTGCGGTTGGTTCGGCATGGGTCATGGTGTGGGCGAGCATTACGTCGGTTGAAATCATCGCGTTTGTTCAGCGGGTAGCGCCGACTGAGCTCTGCGGAAAAGTGCTTTCGGTCGTTTACATGGTCCTTTCCTGCGCAACACCTATCGGCCAATTGACGTACGGGGTTGCATATGATCGATGGACACCAGCGATTGTATTCGCAGCCATGTTGGCGGTGCTGACGTTGACGACGGCGCTGTTTTATCGTCTGAAAAATCGCTTGCGGCGATTGTCTTGACGCGCTGGGGCACCGTGAATTTGCGGAGACAGTGGCCCGCCGCGTCGGGACGGCATTGTTTGGGCATGCCTCTCCTTCGTCTACAATATCGTGCAGACGAAGGAGAGGCACGCCCATGATCAAGATGTTCGCGAGTGACTTAGACGGAACGCTGCTGAACGCCCTGCACGAGGCAGATGGGACCATCCGCCGTGCCATTCGCGAGCTGACCGAGGCCGGCCTGCATGTGGTTCCCGCGACCGGACGCTCGACGCTGCCGATCGGCGAGCATGGCTTTACGGGGCTGGCGCTCGATGCCTGCTGCTCTAACGGCTCCATCGTGCGCGACAGTCATGGCGAGGTGCTCAAGACCTGGACCATCGATCCGCAGATCACCGAGGAGCTGCTCAAGGAGTTTCCGGATATCTGTTTTGACTGCTCAACGCCCGATGGCATGTTCTCGAGTGGATCGTTCGAGATGCATCAGGCGGGCTTTAAAAAGGACAGCCCTATCAAGCGTATCGTGATGCGTGGCATGCGTGCGCGTGGCGGGTACCACGAGGAACAGTACTTCGACCAGTCGATCGGTGACATCCTGCGCCATGACGTGTGCAAGATCAACTGCCGCGTGACCTCGCCCGAGCTGGAGCGCGACCTTAAGGCCTATCTTGCCGAGCGCTCGGACCGCGTGGTCAACGCGCCGTTCGATCCGGTGATGTTTGAGATCACGGACGTGGCGTGCAACAAGGGCGAGAGTGTGGCTTGGCTGGCGGGCTACTACGGTATTGCCGAGGACGAGGTCGCGGTTTACGGCGACGGCGGCAACGACATCGCCATGCTCAAGCATTTCCGCCACAGCTACGCGACCAAAAACGCAAGCGATGCAGCTAAGGCCGCCGCGAGCGTGACCATCGGCAGCTGCATGGTCCATGCCGTCCCCAAACACATGCTCGCCACCATGCGCAAGCAAAACTCCCGCACCGTCATCGAATAATGTGACAAAGGGACTGCCCCCTCGTCACATTCCAAATATTGCCTTTACGTGTTGGTACACACGGTGTGCAATAATACTCGCACTGTGCAATAGCGCACAGGCTGAGTAACAAGGAGGACGCTTGTCCCAGCTCGAGAAATGCGATCGCCGGTCCCTTCGCTCGCAGCGTGCCCTTCGCCAGGCACTTGCCAGCGAGCTTGCCGAAAGCGGCGACCTTTCGCGCATTAATGTCGCGTCGCTCACCGAGCGCGCTGGCCTTACGCGCCGCACGTTCTATTCGCACTACCGCGATATCCCCGACTTTATCAATCAAATCGAGGACGGCTTGCTGGCCGAGATCCGTGAGCGCATTGAGCTCATCACCGCAGCTCAGCTGCCCGATCTCTATCACAATATCGACGAGCTCGAGCCGGCGCCCGGTTCGGTTGAGCTGCTGCGTTATCTTGCGGCCAACCGCGACTTAATCGGTGCGCTGCTGGGTCCGGGCGGCGACCAGGCCTTCATTAAAAGGATCATCGACACCGCGCGTGAGGCTGTGGTGCCGCGTGCGCAGACGGGCATTTTGGGCCTGGCGCTGGGCACGTTCTTTGACTACTACGTCACCTACGTCGTGAGCGCCGAGGTTGGCATGATTCAGCGCTGGTTTGAGCGTGGGCTCACCGAATCGCCCGAGGCCATGGCGCGCATTATGACGGTGCTCGCTTTTGTTCGTCCTGGTGACCTGTATGGCCAACCCATCGATATCAACGTGCCGGAATACGGCATGAAGCTATTGAACTTGCAGCTCGAGGACGCGGCCGACACCGCCGCAACCGTCGAGTCCAACAACTAAGAGGAGAGACAATGAGCAAACTCGTCGAGGGCATCAAGGATCGTATGGTCGCTGCCGCACGCGAGGCCGCGCCCGCCGTGGTGGACGCCGCGCAGAAGGCCGCGACCGCGGCTGCCGAGAAAGTTGCCGAGGCAGTTGCCGATGCCAAGAACGCGGCAGGGGAGACGTCCATCGCTAGCGAGCTCGCCACCGCCGCTGAGCCCGTGGCCGCCGCCCACGCCCCCGAAGGCGCGATTTTCAACTCCGAGGCCGCCCGCGGCAACCTGCACCTGGGCATCGACGTGGGCTCCACCACCGTCAAGCTTGCCGTGCTCAACGATGACAACCAGATCGTCTACGCCAAGTACCAGCGCCACCACACCGACGTCCGTGCCTGCGCCCGCGATCTGTTCGAGGGCGCCGCGACTGTGCTGCCGACGGCCCAGATGACCTGCGCCATCACCGGCTCGGGCGGTCTGCTGCTGTCCCAGTGGCTCGACTTGGAGTTTGTCCAGGAGGTCATCGCCAGCAAACGCGCCGTCGAGACCCTTATCCCGGCCACCGATGTCGCCATCGAGCTGGGCGGTGAGGACGCCAAGATCATCTACTTTGACAACGGCATCGAGCAGCGCATGAACGGCACCTGCGCCGGCGGCACGGGCGCGTTCATCGATCAGATGGCCACTCTGCTGCACACCGACGCGAGCGGCCTCAACGAGCTCGCGGCCAACGCCACCACCATCTATCCCATCGCCAGCCGTTGCGGCGTCTTTGCCAAGACCGACGTGCAGCCGCTCCTCAACGAGGGCGCCCGCCCCGAGGACGTCGCCGCTTCCATCTTCCAGGCCGTCGTGACCCAGACCATCTCGGGCCTGGCGTGCGGCCGTCCCATTCGCGGTAACGTCGCCTTCCTGGGCGGCCCGCTGCAGTATCTCTCCGAGTTGCGCCACCGCTTCTACCTCACGCTCAACCTGGACGAGGAGCACCGCATTGTGCCCCAAAACGCCCACCTGTTTGTGGCGAGCGGCGCTGCCATGGCGCACGAGTCCAACAAGCTCAGCACGTTCCCGCAGCTTATCGAGGCCATCGACAGCCTGGGTGACACGCAGGGTGCCGAGGTCGAGCGCCTGGATCCGCTCTTTGCCACCGACGAGGACTTTGCCGAGTTCAAGACCCGCCACGACACCGAGGTCGTCCCCAAGGGCAAGCTCGACGGCTACACCGGCCGCGTGTTCATCGGCATCGACGCCGGTTCCACCACCATGAAGGCCGCGCTCGTGGGCGAGGACGGCCAGCTGTTGCATACCTGGTACGGCAACAACAACGGCGACATCCTGGGCACGGCCAAGGTCATCATGGCCGATTTCTACAACCATATCCCCGCCGGCTGCACCATCGGCCACGTGACCACCACGGGCTACGGCGAGGCGCTGCTCATCGAGGCCCTCAAGGCCGACTCGGGCGAAATCGAGACCGTTGCGCACCTGCGCGGCGCCAAGGCATTCCTGCCCGGCGTCGAGTTCATTCTGGACATCGGCGGCCAGGACATGAAGTGCCTGCGCGTCAAGGACGGCGTGATTGAGCACATCATGCTCAACGAGGCCTGCTCGTCGGGTTGCGGTAGCTTTATCGAGAGCTTCGCCGTCTCTATGAACATGGACGTGCGCGCGTTTGCCGATGCCGCCATCCATGCCAAGGCCCCGGTCGACCTGGGCAGCCGCTGCACGGTCTTTATGAACTCGCGTGTTAAGCAGGCGCAAAAGGAAGGCGCCACGGTGGGCGACATCGCGGCCGGCCTGTCCTATTCCGTCATCAAGAATGCCCTGTTCAAGGTCATTAAGCTGCGCGACCCCAAGGAGATCGGCAGCCAGGTGATCGTCCAAGGCGGCACCTTTATGTCCGATGCCACGCTGCGCGCGTTTGAGCAGCTCACCGGCGTTCATGCCGTGCGTCCCGACATCGCCGGCTGCATGGGCGCCTACGGTGCGGCCCTGCTCGCCCGCGATCGCGCCGGCGCCGACGGCACCTCGACCATCCTTTCGGCTGAGGATATCGCGCACCTCACCGTGACGCAAAAGCATGTCCGCTGCGGCCGTTGCTCCAACAACTGCCAGCTCACCGTCAACGACTTTGGCGGCGGCAGGCGCTTCATTACCGGTAACCGCTGCGAGAAGGGTGCCGGCCACAAAAAGCAAAAGACCGAGGCCCCCAACCTCTTCAAAAAGAAAAACGAGCTGCTGTTTAACCGCGAGGTCCTGAGTCCCGACGAGGCCCCGCGCGGCACCGTCGGCATCCCTCGCGCGCTCAACATGTACGAGAACTACCCCTTCTGGCACGCGTTCTTTACGCGCCTGGGCTTTAGCGTGCAGCTGTCCGACCAGTCGAGCAAAAAGACCTATCAGGCGGGCATCGAGTCCATGCCGTCCGAGAGCGTGTGCTATCCGGCCAAGATGAGCCACGGCCATGTGATGAACCTCATCGACCGTGACGTCGACTTTATCTGGATGCCGTGCGTGCGCTGGGAGCGCAAGGAGGACCCGACGGCTGGCAACTGCTATAACTGCCCCATCGTCATGAGTTACCCCACGGCGCTGGCGCTCAACATCGACGAGATCCGCGAGCAGAACATTGAGTTCCTGTATCCGTTTGTGCCCTATCATGACAAGACCGAGCTCAAGCGCCGCCTGTACCAAGTGCTCGCCGTCGACCGCGTGGCCGATGCCGAGGCTGGTCGCGGTCGCGTGCGCGGTCCTAAAATCACGCGCTCCGAGGTCGATGCCGCCGTCAACGCCGCCTTTGAGGCCGATGCGCGTTTCCACGAGGACATCCAGACCATGGGCGAGGAGGCTCTTAAGTGGGTCGAGGACCACGGTGGCCATGGCATTGTGCTCGCCGGTCGCCCCTACCACAACGACCCCGAGATCAACCACGCCTTGCCCGAGCTTATCTCGAGCTTTGGATTCGCGGTCTTTACCGAGGATTCGCTTGCGCACCTGGTGAAGCCCGAGCGTCCCATCCGTGTCGTCGACCAGTGGATGTACCACAGCCGCCTGTACGCCGTCGCCCGTTTTGTGACGATGCGCAACGACCTTGACCTGATCCAGCTCAATTCCTTCGGCTGCGGCCTCGATGCCCTGACCACCGATCAGGTGCAGGAAATCCTTGAGGCCAGCGGCAAGATTTACACCGTGCTCAAGATCGACGAGGTGTCGAACCTGGGCGCCGCGCGCATCCGCATTCGCTCGCTCATGGCCGCGCTCAAGGACCAGGAGGCCGAACGTCTGGCCGAGGCAACCGCCGCGGGCGAGGCTTACGAGCAGGGCGATGCCGCGCCGGTGGCGCCTTCCACGGATGCTCCCGCGTTTGCGAGCCGCAAGTACACGTTCGAGGCGCAACGCGAGAGCGCCTCGACCGCGTGGCCCAAGGTGCCCTTTACCGAGCAGATGCGCGACGAGGGCTACACCATCCTGTGCCCGCAGATGGCACCGATCCACTTTGACCTGGTCAAAGAGGTGTTCCGCGGTGCCGGCTATAACCTGGAGTTGCTGCCCTCGACCGATCACGACGCCGTCGAGGCGGGTCTGCGCTACGTGAACAACGACATCTGCTACCCGTCGATCCTGGTGACGGGCCAGATTATGGAAGCGATCGAGAGCGGTCGGTACGACCTGTCCAAGACGGCCGTGGTCATCAGCCAGACCGGCGGCGGCTGCCGTGCCACCAACTACATCGCGCTCATCCGCAAGGCCCTGCGCGAGAGCGGTCACCCCGAGATCCCCGTGATCTCGCTTTCGGCCGTGGCGCTTGGCGAGGACAACCCCGGCTTCAAGCTGACGCCGGCGCTGCTTAAGCAGGCAGTCTACGCGGTGCTCTTTGGCGACGTGATGATGCAGATGCTCTACCGCTGCCGCCCGTACGAGGCCACGCCCGGTGCCGCCAACGCGCTCTATGAAGAGTACATGGCGCGCGCTCGCAAGCTGGCACCCAAGTTCAACAGGCATAACTACACCAAGCTGTGCCGCGAGGCCATCCGCGCGTTCGACACCATGCCGCTTGTGGGCGAGGGCACCAAGCCGCGCGTGGGCGTGGTCGGTGAGATCCTGGTCAAGTTCCACCCCACAGCCAATAACCACGTGGTCGATGTCATCGAGCGCGAGGGGTGCGAGGCCGTGGTACCGGGCCTGCTCGACTTCTTCCTGTACTCCATGAGCAACGCCGAGCTGCAGAAGGACGAGTTGGGAAGCTCTGCCACTACGCGCGCGGGCATGCAAGCGCTTATTAAGCTCGTGGACTGGATGCGTACGCCGGTGGAGGAGATGCTCGAGAAGTCCCGCCGCTTTGAGGCGCCCGAGCGCATCGGCACCATGGCCGACAAGGCCCGTACGGTACTTTCGGTGTGCAACAACATGGGCGAGGGCTGGTTGCTCACGGCCGAGATGCTCGACCTGATCGACCATGGTGCGCCCAACATCATCTGCACGCAGCCCTTTGCGTGCCTGCCCAACCACGTGGTGGGTAAGGCTGTGATCAAGGAACTGCGCCGTCAGCACCCCGAGAGCAACATTGTCGCGGTGGACTACGACCCCGGTGCGTCCGAGGTCAACCAGCTCAACCGCATTAAGCTCATGATCAGCGTGGCCAAGGAAAACATGCGCGCCGGCAAGGGCTTTAAGCTCGAGAAGGTGGCACCGCTCGCGATGGACGAGGTTACCGGCCAGATGCGTGCCCACGATGGCTGCGTGAGCTGCGGACCGGCCAGCGAGGAGGCCGTGGCATCGGTCGCCGAGCGCCTGGGACGCGGCATTAAGAAGTAACATGTCCGCTTTGGGCTAGCTATGAGACAAACGGGTGGTAGCCATGCCGGCTACCACCCGTTTTTACTAGACATCTGTTGCGTAAATGGCGTTGCAGGCGCTTTCAGCGGACTCGGATTTCGGAAGTATGCGGCAAAATTTGAATAGGCCGAGCACACTGGATATGTCCAAGCTCTGTACCTGCGGTTTTATTGGCGAAAAACCGGGGTATGCTCGAGAGTTCCGGAATTTGCCGCATACTTCCGAAAACAATGCCTCGGTGGCGCCAAAAATAGCCTCCGGAACCCTGAGATAATGAATATATGTAGCCGTTCGCCGCAAATTACCGTCCGTTCATGGAACCTATCTCCAACGAGTTGTAACCATATGGTTTGATGTTGGAAACATATGATTGCCGGCAGGCCGTAGGTGACGTTTGCCCTGATATCGGAGGTACCAAGTATGTTTCGTGCTCCGTTAAGCAAGTATCGGGCTGGCTAACATGAGCCGCCGTTTTGTCTCGATAACCCTTGCAGTGGTTTGCCTGGCAGTGCTTCTGGGCGCTGCAGGGCAGTTTGCTATAAATCGAGAAACATCCTATATGCAGGAATGCGTTTCCGAAGGCTTTGACATTGACGGTTACTATCGGGATGACAAAACGAGTCGGGAAACCCTGGCTTTTCTTGAGGAGGACAACTGTCGATGGCAGCTGGTCGACCAAGACGGAATCTGCACAGACGGGCAGTTTAAGCGTACGGATGACCCCAACATCCTGATATTAAAGAAGGAAAACGGTGAAGAATTCGGTACGGTCCACGTGGCGTATATTTCGCGTCGACGCGATCAGGGTTGGCTCTACCTATTTAGAGATACCAAGATGACCCGCTTTAATCTGGTGAGCACTTATCCGGCGTTTATGGTGGAGTCCGGCGATGTCGATGTGGAAAGTTGATTTACGGCAATAAAGCAGCGAGCGGGGGCGCGGTCATGAACTACGCCCCCGCTTTTTGCTCGTATTCGTGTCGCGTCTGCGCCTCGTCGTGACTTGCGCCTACGCCCTGCGTTACCTCACATCAAACTCAACGCGATCGAGTTCGGGTACGTTGAGGTCGATGAGCTTGCGGGCAGCGCGACGGTCGTGCTCCCCGAGCGCCTCGCTTGTCGTCACATGGGCGACAATCTCGCGCTCGACGACGCCCTCCTCGTCGCCCTCGGTAGCCGAGGTCTCGACAGCGACGGTGTAATCTTTAAAACTCGGCAGCACCGCGGCAAGTTCGCGCGTGGTTTCGGTGACGCCGTAGCCGTCTTGCACGCCGGCCTGCGCCGAGCCAATAGACCCCGCCGTCATAATAATGCAGGGGATGGCAAAGATCACCGTGCCCACGATGATGCGGCGGCGCACTTTGCGTGACAGCTCGTCGACCTCGGCATTTTCCTCGGCGGTCACAATGCCGTCGCCGTTGAGGTCACGCTTGAGCGGTACACGCAAAAGAAGCAATACGGCTTCGGCCGCCAGCGCGATAAAGACGACGTTGATGCCAAACTCGTAGAGGGCCGAGAGGAACAGCGACCCGCTCGCGATGGCGATGCCATAGCCCGCCGCGCACAGGGGCGGCATGAGCGCGGTCGCCACGGCTACGCCGGCGATGAGCGTTGCGGGCTCCTGGTCGCGTGAGTTGCCCAGCCCGCCCGCAAAGCCGCCGGCGAGCGCGACAGCGAGGTCCCACACGGTGGGCGTTGAGTTGTCGATAATGGCGGCCGTGGTGGCGCCAAGGGGCGAGAGCTTAAAGTACAGTGTGGACGTTACCAGGCAAAAGGCCATTTGCAGCGCCAGGCCCGCGACGGCCTCGACGGTGATCTCGCGGTCGAGCGTGGCAATGCCGTATGCCATGGCAAGGACCGAGCCCATGAGTGGGCAGATGAGCATGGCGCCCACGATGGCGATGTCCGAGTCGATATCGAGGCCGATGCTTGCGATGAGCATGGCGATGATGAGGATGCACAGGTGAGAGCCGGTCAGGCGTGCCCCGTTTACAAAGCGCTTGCGAATCACGTGGTAGGGCGCGCGACCCTCGCGAATATTGAACGCTTGCTTTAGGAAGCGGGTGGCGTTCTCCATGGCCTCGCTATGGGCGGGGCGGATGCCGTGGCGCCGGTGATGGCGTTCGCGTAGTCGCTTGATCTGTTGTTTGTCGAGTTCCATGTCCACCTCGTTCTGGCACGGGCCGCGCAACGCGCCCGTTGTCCTAACTCTACACCGTGGCGGGCGGGGTGTCTGTTGGATGCGGGATCCGATAGGGCGGATGACGCGGGAGCAAATGCAAATCACAGGCTCAATTCGATCCCGCAAGAATATGATGCACCAGCTCCTACATATGTGACGAAATTGTGAAGCACGAGAGCGCGAATTTCAAAAACTCCGCCGGTGACCAATGTTGCGCAACAGAATTCAAAAACCGGCACCTACAGTTTGAAGCGTATGGATACATCCGTGTCAAAGGGAGAAAGCCATGGCAAGCTACAGTCCACAACACTTTGAGCCTCGGGCTAAGGCCGTCAACGTCAAGGGCGTTGCCAACCGCGCCGTCGCAACCGTTTTGACGGCGGGCCTCATCGCTCAGCCGCTCATGTCGCCGCTGGCGGCAATCGCCGCACCGACGGCAGATAACGGCGATTCTGTTCAGGGGGGGGGTAGTTCTGTAGAGAACACCGTTGCCGCCGGTAACCAAGCGGTCGTAAAGACGGCTGCCCAGCTGGCCGAGGAGTCGGCAAAGCAGCTCAAGGACGCTCAGGCCGCCTACGATGCCGCCCAGAAGAAGGCCGACGCGGCGGGCCAGTCTCAAAAGCAGGCGCAGCAGCAAAAGAATCAGGCCTCGCAGGCCGTGACCGATAACGCCGCCGAGCAGAACGCAGCAGAAGTCGCCGCGCTCCAGGAGAAGATTGACGAGCTCAAAGCCGCCGTCGAAAAGACCGAGCAGCAGCAGAAGAAGCTGGGCGACCTGAACGATCGGCTCGAACAGGCCAACAAGAGTGTCGAGGATAAGACCCAGGCGCTCAAGGACGCCAAGGCAAAGCAGGATGAGGCCAAGAAGGCCCTCGATGATGCCCAGGCCAAGCTCGAGGCCATGGGTATGGACGAGTACGAGGCCGCCAAGAAGGCCGTCGAGGACGCGCAGGCAAAGCTCGATGACGCCAATAAGGCCGTTACTACTGCACAGGCCAATCTGGACCAGGCCAAGGCTGCCGAGGCCAGCGCCCAGCAGGAAAAGCAGAATACCGAGGCGGCTTTGACGACTGCCCAGGCCAAGAAGCAGGAGACTGCCGCTGCTCTCGCAGCCGCAACCACCGCGCGCGATAACGCCCAGCAGAAGTTCAACCAGGCGCAGGCCGCGCTCGATGCTGCCGTCTCGGGTACGGGTGTTGACCTGAGTGCGCTTGAGGCCGCCAAGAAAGCTGCTGCTGGTGAGCTCAAGACCGCGCAGGCGGAGCTCAATGCCGCGACGGATGCCGACGCCACCGCACAGACAAATCTGCAGGCCGCCCAGGCTGCCGTCGCTGCCGCGCAGGAGAAGGCCAACGCCGCCAACGCTGCTGTGGCATCTGCCCAGTCTGCATACGATGCGGCAAACAAGGAGTACAAGGACGCGGCCAGTAAGCGTGACGCCGCGAAGACGGCATACGAGCAGGCCCAGCAGACCGAGGCCGACAAGAAGGCGGAGTACGATAAGCTTGTCGAAGTTCGCAAGCAGAAGCGCAGCGAGTGGGAGGCAGCCTGCGCTGCTTCGAACGCCGCGGAAAAGGCTTATGACGCTGCTAATGTCCAGGTTGAGGCTCTTGAGCAGCAGATTGCTGAGCTCAAGTCCAACATGACCGTTGACCAGGAAGTCATCAGCCAAGGTATACTCGGCTTCATGAACTATATTAGCGACGGCAGCCAGTTCACAGCCACGCAGAAAAAGAACGCCCAGGACGCCGTATCGATGCTGACCGGTGCCGCTGACAAGGCCGAATGGTATGACCAGTACGTCGATCAGGACATGTCTCGCGACACCAACCCGCTTTCCTTGGAGCAGATGCGCAACGCCCTGACATATCTCGACACCCAGAACAACCTCCGCAAGGCGAACGGTCAGTCGGCGCTCAGCGTCAGCCTCCGCATGACTGCGGCAGCCGCCCTTAATGCATCATACTCGTCGAACATCTGGGGACACTCGAACTGTTACTTCGACAACGGCGAAAATCTTGCTGGCGGAGGCGGCGCATATACCGGCGGCGAGACCGAGGATACGCTTGGCTGGCCATATACCGGTCTCTACACCCAGGAGAAAAAGGCATTCGATAAGTACGTCGAACAGTATGGTGACGCACTTGGAAGCCATCGATATGATTCATACTATATCTACCAGCACTACTACAGCATCTACAAAGAGTGCGGGCACTATCTCAACATCATCGATGCCGGCACGAAGGCTATCGGTATCGCGACCGGTAGCGGTAAGAACACCGATTCCGAGGTAACCGTATTCGATTACAGCGCTGATGATACTCAGGCTGATTTCACTGTCTCCGAGTTCAAGAAGCTCGTGAACGACTACATCGACTCTGCCTATAACGCTGGCGGCACGCAGGCGCAGAAGGCGCAGCTCAAGGAGCTTCAGGGCAAGCTCGCCGAGGCGCAGAAGAACTTTGGAACTACTAGGGAAGCTTACTTCGCAGCTGTAAACGGGCAGGATGCCGCCCAGGATGCTTTCACCGCAGCAGATGTGAACATGAACACCGCCAAGGGCGAGTACGAGAAGGCCAAGTCCGGCACCGCCGCCGCGAAGACGGCATACGACGCCGCCGAAGCCAAACTCAAGGGTATCGACGTCAAGACGCCCAAGACCAAGCTCGACGCCGCCAAGGGCGAGGCCGCTACTGCCCAGGCAGCTCTCGATAAGGCAAACGCCACGCTTGCTGACAGCAAGACGAAGGCAGCCGAGGCCGCTGCTCACAAGGCGAAGGCTCGCAGCGCCCGCGACGCCGCCAAGGTAAAGTCCGATCAAGCCAACGAGGCGTATGACAACGCTACCGCTTCGGTCAAGGACCTTGCCGCCAAGCGCGATGCCGCCAAGACGGATCTTGCGAACAAGCAGAGCACGCTTAACGATGCCAAGAAGGCCGACGACACTGCCCAGGCTGGCGTTGACAAGGCTCAGGCCGCAGATGTGCACGCCGCGACCGCTCTTTCGGGCGCCAAGCAGGCAGTTGCCGCCAAGACGCAGATCCTGTCCGACGCGCAGGCGAAGGCCAAGGCCGCCGAGGACGAGCTTGCCACCGCAAACAAGGCCTTCGAGCGCTTCGCCGGTGCCCAGAAGGCGGTCGACGACGCCAAGGCCGCCTATGACGCTGCCGTCGCCGGTGTCGCCGATGCCCAGAAGCAGCTCGAGGCCGCCAACGAAGCCGTCGTCGATGCGAACTTCGAGATCGTCAAGGCCAAGGCCGAGCTTGCCAGCGATGAGGCACTCAAGGCCGATCTTGAGGCTGTCGACCATAAGGCATCCCTTGCCGCGGGCACGACGGGCAACGAGAAGCTGGTTAAGCTGAACGCTGCCTACGCTCGCTATAAGGCTGCCGTCGATGCCGCCGCTGGTCTCAAGGCTGCTCTGAGCGATACCGATGCCAAGCTGTCCGATGCCAACGACGCCTATGCCGCCGCGCTTGCCGAGCTTGGCGATGCCAAGGATGCCCTGGCTGCCGCGCAGGCCGAGTACGACAAGTATCATCCCAAGGCTGAGCCGCAGGCCAAGCCTCAGGTTGCGCAGGCTGCCGCAAAGGCTCCTGTCGCCAAGAAGAAGGCCACGGACGGTGCACTTGCTCAGACGGGCGATACCTCCGCGCTTGCAGGTGAGGTCTTCGTCATCGGCGGCATTACGCTCGTTGCCGCGGGTGTGACGCTCGGCGATCGTCGTCGCAAGCAGATGTAGCGTTTCGAGCGTAGTTTCTGCAACGAACTTCAATTCATAACGGGACCGTCTCGTTAGCCAAACGATAAGGCCGGCGCGCTGTTAAATACAGCGCGCCGGCCTTTCTTTGTGTTGGTATCAAAAAGCCCGGTCGGTAGCCGCGAAAGCTACCGACCGGGCAAGCCGTAGGCAATATGGCTGCGAGCGAACAGCCGCTCGACTTAGCCCAGCAGGCTCAGGCCAACGGAGACAAACGCCAGGATAACGCCGACGATGGACTCGCCACCGAGCAGGCCGCTGGCGACAACCAGGCCCTGCTCCTGGAAGGCGGCGTCCTTGGCGGCCTTCTTCTCGTCCGAAAGGCCGGCGGCGTCGTCGCGGCGTGCGGCCCACTTGTCGTAGGCGAGCTTGACGCAGGAGCCCAGGAATGCCGTGAGTGACATGTAGAACGGCAGGTACACGCCCAGGCCGATCATCATGGCCGGAATGCCGAGCCAGTACATGACGATGCCGGCGATAAAGCCGCCAACGAACCACGGCACGCTCGGGATGCCCGAGACCATGGTGGCGACCACACTTGCCTGCGCGGCAACGAAGCTCTTGTCGGGACCAAAGGCGTCCGGACCATAGGCGGTGACGAGCGCGACCATGACGGCGGCGGCGACCAAGGCGCCCACGATGCCGCCGATGGCCTGGCCGATCCACTGTGCGCGCGGGTTGGTGCCCAGCACGGCACCGGCCTTAAAGTCGTTCATGACGTCGCCCGCAAGGCCGCACGCCACGGCTACGATGCCGGCGATAAAGAACAGCTTGACCTGAGCGATCTGTGCGAAGGCGGCCACGATGAGCATAACGATGAGGCCAAAGATTTCCATGGGGTCGATGCCCGTCTGGCCGCAGCTCTGTGCGCTCATGATGGTGGTGACAAAGGTGAACAGCGTGACGATGACGGCCGGAACGGGGCCAAGGTCAAGCACGATGGCGATGACCACGGCGATGGCGGCAGCGCCTAGGCCGATGATGCCGGCGTCGAGCTTAAGGGAGCCCGAGATGAGCGACTGCTCGTCGGTGTCGGTGGAGCTGTCGGCGGCAAGACCGCGGACGATACCGGCGACCTGCGGCAGGATGTCCTTGAGGACGACGGCGACGCCAAAGCCCATCATGAGGCCCATGCCCAGGGACTTGACGATGCCCTGCGCGGTCACAACGTCGAACAGACCGGCAGCGGTGCCGCCCACGATGATGCCAAAGTTGCCCAGCAGGGCGCCGGCAAACCAGAAGGCGACCGGGGCGAAGCCCACGAGGAAGCCGACGGAGAGCAGCATGGGCGAGTTGTAGATGCCAAAGGTCACGCCGGGGATGTTGAGCGTGCACAGCATGCTGGGCACCACGCCCAGGGCGTCGCGCAGCACGCTGTAGATGCCTGCGATGGCCATAGAGCCAAAGAGCTGCTTGCCGGTCTTGCCGCCGGCCTCGGTGGCGCGCAGGGTCTGAGCTGCGGCGTTGCCGGTGGGGAACTCCAACGCGGCGTCCACGATAAAGTGACGGTGGATGAGCGCGGTGGCCAGCAGGCCCAAGATAGTGCCGGCGAGCGCCACGATAAACATGTCGAGCCAGCTGATCTGGTCGGCATAGCCCAGCATCCAGGCACCCGGGATGGTAAACGCCAGGCCGCCGGCGACCATGGCGCCTGCGGACATGATGGTGTGGGTGACGTTTGCCTCGTTGAGGCTGGCGTTGCCCATGAGCTTAAGGAAGAACAGCGAGATGACGGCAGCGAAGACGATCGGCCAGGGGAGTGCGCCCATCTTGAGGGCGGTGTAGGCCGAGCTTGCCGTGATGATCACGCAGCCAAGGACACCGATGACGACGCCGCGCAGCGTGAGTTGCCCGCGCATCGAGGCGCGGTTCGAGGGATTGCTCATATAGAACTCCTTTGCGTATATCCGCTTCCCCCGGGAGCGCCGCTACGGATACGGCGCGGGAAGTCGGGTTACCAAGGGCCGCCGCGTGAGCTCGCGCGCGACCGCGCACCAGTATAGCCGCAAGCTAGTCATTTTGGGATGACTGGTTTAGGTAGGCGATATACTGCTGGGCAGACGAAAGGAGCGCCGACGATGCTTAATGGGTGCGCATATATATTGACGGTCGACGTGGGCAACACGTTCATTCGCTTTGGCCTGTTTGCCGAGGATTCAGCCGCGGCACAGGAATGCCCGCTCGCGACGTGCGAGATCACCACGCCGTCGAGCATCACAGCCGACGAGGCGCGCATGAGGCTCGCGCAGGTCATGGGTGCACTGGCAGCCGATGCGGGCATGCCGGGCGCGCTTGTGCCCACGGCTGCCGTGCTGAGCTGTGTGGTCCCGGCGCTCGAGCGCCCGTGGAAGACGGCGCTTTCCCGCACCTGCACGGGGCGCGTGCTCACCGTGGGGCCGGGTCTCAAGACCGGTATGCCCGTGCACTACGACGACCCGGCCGAGATCGGCCCCGACCGCATCGCCGACGCCGTGGCGGCCCGGGCCGTCTACGGCTCTCCGTGCATCGTGATCGACCTGGGCACTACGACCAATATCGAGGTCATCGATGCGCGCGGTACCTTTGTCGGCGGCGTCATCGCGCCGGGTCTGGCGCTCGGCGCCCGCTCGCTCTCGGCTGCTGCGGCACGCCTGCCGCAGGTCGAGCCCTCGGCACCCACGCATGTAATCGGCCGTAACACGCGCGAGGCGATGCGCTCGGGCGTGGTTCTGGGCGAGGTGGCCCGCATCGACGGCATGCTCGACATGGTGCTCGCCGAGATGCGCGCGACCAAGGCCGCGGGGGAGGGCGACGTGCCCATCGTCATTACCGGCGACGACGCTGAGGCACTCGCGGCGTTGGTCGGCCACAGCCTGACGGTCGACGACGCGCTGACGCTGCGGGGCCTCGCCGAGCTCTACCGCATCAACCAAAAGCCCCGCCGCGTGTAAAAGTGAGGGCGCCGGTGGGACAAACGCCTCCACCTTTCACCTGCTACAATGGGTCAAACTATTGCGATTACGGAGGTGTCTGCCATGTCGGACGATCTTCATCAAACTTCGTCAGGCAAGCGCCTGGACGTCATTAGCTGGGACGAGTTCTTTATGAGCGTGGCCATCGCCGCGCAGCGCCGCAGTAAGGACCCCAACACGCAGGTGGGCGCGTGCATCGCCAGCACCAACCACCGCATCCTTTCGGTGGGCTACAACGGTACGCCCTCGGCGCTCAACGACGACTTTTTCCCGTGGGGCACGAGCGACGACCCGTTGCAGGACAAGCACAACTACGTGGTGCATGCCGAGGCAAACGCCGTGCTCAACTACCGTGGCTCGCTCAAGGACCTCGAGGGTTCCACGGTCTACGTCACGCTGTTCCCGTGCCACGACTGCGCCAAAATCCTGGCGCAGGTGGGCGTGGGCGAGGTTGTCTACCTGGACAACAAGTACGCCGACACCGATGACGGCCGTATCAGCCGCCGCATTCTCGACTCCTGCGGCATCAGCTACCGCCAGGTCATCGTCGATGTCCAGATTGGTACCGGGGGACAGGCTCAGCAGTAGCGCGTGCCAACGCCAGCTGGCGGCAAAACAGCCAAAAGAGCCCCGTTCCAAATTGACTACTCGTGAAAGTCGCGTCTGCGCGCATGGACGGCTCGTGAGCGGGTACACGGCTGTAGTAACATAGCTTCTGTCCGCGGGCGCGCCCGCGTAATTGTGAGAAAGGAGCCCCTGTGGCTGTTAACGAAGAGCTGCTTAAGAAGGTTCTTGAAGAGATTCGCCCCAACCTGCAGGCCGACGGCGGCGATATGGAGTATGTGGGCGTTGACGACGAGGGCGTCGTCAAACTGGAGCTGCAGGGCGCTTGCGCCGGCTGCCCCATGAGCTCGCTGACCCTGTCCATGGGTATTGAGCGCATCCTGAAGGAGCATGTGCCCGGCGTTACCCGTGTCGAGCAGGTTAATGCCTCCGGCGAGACCGACGACCTGTACGACGAGTACGCGCCGTTCTAAGATGCGAAAGCTGCGGACGGCATACTCCGCATAGACGTTACGCCCAAATATGCGGCTGCGAGCGCAAGGCCCGCGGCCGCATTTGTATGTAGGGAGTGGGAGGGTCGACATGCTCAACGACTTCTACCATATGCTTGATCCCGTCGCGATTTCGGCGGGGCCCATCACGATTTACTGGTATGGTCTGGCCTATGTGGTCGGAGCTCTGCTCACGGCGGTCGTCATGTATCGCACGCAGCGTCGCTGGGGCTTTAGCATCACGATTGACGACCTGACGAGCGTCGTGGTCGGTGTGGTCTTTGGCCTTATCATCGGCGCCCGCCTGTTCTACGTCATCTTTTACGGCGACGGCTACTACTGGGCACATCCGCTCGAGATCTTTGCCACCAACGAAGGCGGCATGAGCTTCCACGGTGGCCTGGTCGGCGGCATTATCGGCGGCATCATCGTGTGCCGCATGTATAAGCTCGACGCATGGACTCTGGCAGACCTTGCCGTCATCGGCGCGCCGCTGGCCCTGTGCCTGGGCCGTTGTGCCAACTTTGTCAACGGTGAGCTGTGGGGCAAGCCGACCGATCTGCCCTGGGGTGTGGTCTTTGGCGGGACTGCGGGCGATATGCCGCGTCACCCCTCCCAACTCTACGAGGCATTTCTTGAGGGCATTGTGCTCTTTTGCATTCTGCAGGTGCTCAGCCGCAAAAAGCCGCTGCTGCCCCAGGGCACGTTTATGGGCGTGTTTGTGATGGGTTACGGCATCGTCCGCTTCCTCGTCGAGTTCGTGCGCGTGCCCGACGCCCAGCTTGGCTATCTGCTGGGCGGCGTCATCACGATGGGTCAGCTGCTGAGCCTTCCGCTCGTTATTGCGGGCCTGGCGCTCATCATCTTCGCCCGACACCGCAATCGCCCCCAGCGCATCTACCTCGACGCTTAACCACCACATACGACCACAAAGGGGGCAGGCACCTTTGTGGTGGTTTGCTGGGCAATGATGACAGAACCGTAACGTTTCCCCAGATAAAACCTGCCAAAATAAACCTGTCCCTTTTTGGCAGGTTTCTAGAAAGGTTTTCGGACTGTGAAGGATTCCGATCTCTCCACAACGGCTGCGCGCGACGCTGCCCGCATCGTCTGGTTTAAGCGCTACCCCGCCAAGCAGACGCTCATCGCATTTCTGCTCGCGCTATTGGCGACCACGGCGTTTTCCATCGATCCCGCCCCGGTGTCGAGCAACGCAGTCTTGGCGATTGACCCCAAAGCCTCGGGCATGCTGTACGTGTGCTACGAGGTGCTCCTCTCGTTTGCCGGCCATACCGACGCGGTCATGCTGCTTGCGCTTGCCTGCCTGCTCACGCTGCCGTTTCGCTACGTATTCTTTGGCCGTGGCGACACCTGGCGCCCGTCGATCATTCTGCCGTCGCTGTTTTTCGCCATCTGCATGGTGTTCGGCCGCAGCTACGACCTCACCGACTCGGCCGAGATTGTTCTTGGCGACAAGGCCCGCATCATCTGTGCCTGGATTGGCGGCGCGGGCTGGATGCTCTTGGCGATCGTTGCCTTCTACCTGGCTTTTGAGTGTCTAGATTGGCTGAGCTCCCGACGCATTCCGTTTTCCGAAGCGCACTTTGGCCGCGTATGGCGTGTGGCTCACGCCGTGCTCTCGGCCCATCCCTTTGCCGGGCCCTTCCTGGTGCTTATGATCGCCTGGGCGCCCACGCTCATCGCTTCGCTGCCCGGCCTTTTTATGGGAGATACGGGTGCGCAGATTCGCCAGTGGTTCAACTATCCCAACGGCACGAGCGACTACCTGCGCCTACTCAACCCCAATGTCCTGCTCAACGGGCATCACCCGGTCGTGCACACGGCTATCATCGGCTCGTGCGTGCAGCTGGGGCTTTCGCTGTTCAACAGCGCTAACGCGGGCCTCATCATCTATACCTGCGCTCAATTTGTCATCACGGCTGCCTGCATGGCCTATTCCATTTCGTCGCTGCGCAAACTGGGCGTGAGCCTGCCGGTTCGCGGTGCGATCCTGCTGTTCTTTGCGTTTATGCCGATGTTCTCTAACTACGCGGCCCTGCTCACCAAAGACGTGCTCTTTGCCGACGCGTTTTTGGTGCTGCTGGTACAGACCGTCAAGCTCGTGGCATGTGGCTTGCCCCGTCGTGATGCCAATGTCGAGCGGGCGGGCGAGAAAGCCCCCGTGCTCTTTGCGCGCCACGACTGGCTGTTGCTTGCGCTGGCTGCCATGGGTTCCACGTTTTTGCGCAATGGCGGCCTGGTCTTTCCGTTGGCGGCCTGCGTGATTGCGGCGGCGTTTTGCGCATGGGATGTACATGTCGCTCGTCGTGCGGCTAAGCAGACGGGCACCGCGGTCTCATGCGCCACGCCGCGCTTCCGCTGGGTTGGCGTCCTCGCGGTGCTCGCACTCTGCCTTGCCTCTAATATGTACTTCACCAAGGTCTTTATGCCGGCGCACGACATCACGCCCGGCTCCAAGCGCGAAATTCTCTCGATTCCGTTCCAGCAGACGGCTCGTTTCGTCCAAAAGCACGATGGCCTCAACTCGGGTGTCAACCCCACGGTAAAGGAGGACGGCACTATCGCGGAGGCTCCTTGCGACGGCTTGGTGACCGACGAGGAGCGCGTCGTGATCGATCGCGTGCTCAAGTACGAGAACCTGGGCCGCCGCTACAACCCTGACAAGTCCGATGCCGTCAAGAACTGCTTTAACGAGTACGCCTCGAAGGAGGACATCAAGGCCTATTTTGAGGTCTGGGCGCAGATGTTCAAAAAGGATCCCGAGTGCTATATCTCGGCGCTCATCAATAACTATTACGGCTACTTTTATCCGAGTGCCCGCGATGCCTGGGTCTACAGCACGGCGCGTAGTGCCGAGATCATGGCGCGTCCCGACAACCTCAAGTACTTCGACTTCCATCCGGTTGACAGCAACGTGGTGCGCTGGTGCGACCACCTGATCAATCTGTACCGTGTGGCGGTGCAGCGCATCCCGTTTATTTCGCTCACCATGAGCTCGGCCACCTATGTGTGGATCATGATTGCCGTGGTGGTCTACCTGCTGCGTCGTCATTCATGGCGTGCGCTGGCGATCTGGGTGCCGCTGTTGGGCGTGCTCGCCGTGTGCCTGATTGGTCCATGCAACGGCTCGACCTACATGCGCTACCTGTATCCGGTCATCGCCTGCATGCCCTTCGCCATCGGCGCCACCGTCACCCGCAGCGACTTCCTCTGGTCCTAACTTGGTGCATTGGGGTCAGGTTTCTTTTGAACTGCGTCCCGAATCTTGGCCTTCTTTATTAGAAGCGAACACTAGGACGC
>CAJMOC010000003.1:0-142873 GCA_905214945.1 uncultured bacterium | reverse complement strand
CAGGGAATTGTAATTGATGGTGAAGGTTCAAAGGTTATTTGCAAAGACTAATTTAAAATTCCAGTTTGCTGTACTCGTTCCTAGCAGGGTTTGGGGCAGACACGCCCCAACAAGAAGCCGTCCCAAAGGGGCAAGAATGGGAACTGCGGACGATTTCTTGGACCGTTACGCGGCCCTTCCCAGCGCGGAGCGGAACTCGGCCGGCGTGCGGCCACCGAGCGCATCGCTGCGCCTCTCCGTATTGTATCGGCCGATCCAGCCCCCGAGCTCCTCGATGAAGCGGGCGGGGGTCCAGTCCGACCAGTCCCTGCCGTGCCAGAACTCCTTCTTGAGCAGGCCGAAGAAGCCCTCCATCGCCGCGTTGTCCGGGCTGCAGCCCTTGGCGGACTGGATTGGCTACGCTGATGTGGACAGTTCCGGGAGAGGCGCAAGAGACGGGAAGGCCGTGTGCGCGTTCCTGCGCGAGGGCCGCGGGGAGGGGCTGCCTGGGTACGGCGCCTGTCAACTCGGTCTACGTCTTTGATGACCGGGTCGTACTCAATATCAACTTCACGGATGATGCCAAAACGGTCACCCGCGAGGAAGTGTTGGGTTCGAGTGCTATGGACAATGTTCCAGCATGCTGGGATCGAACTCGCTAGCCGGAATCACACGGTACCCGTGACGCAGCAGCAGCTCGACGAAAACGCCGTTGCCCGCGGTGAGCGTACCGCTGAAGGTTCCGTCGTAGATACGGCCTACACCACACGAAGGGCTACGGTCCTGTAAGACGCACGCAGCGATCTCGGACGGGCCGCCCGCCTGCTCGCACATATCGAGCGCACGTTGGGCGCCCAGACGAAACTCGCGATCGACCGAGACGCCCTCGCAGGTGCGGACCTCGCCGTTCGCAATCTCGGATGGCTTGCGCGGCGTGGGAAGGCCGCCAAAGACCTCGGGGCACACCAACAAGACCTCGGACCCCGTACGATCGCAAGCCTCGACCAACGCGCGGTGGTAATTGTCGAGCCCGTTATACTTGCAGCTCTCGCCCATCAAACAGGCGCTTACCACGATCTTCATTTCCATCCCTCTCAAGCAAAACGCCCCATTTGAGAAAGCTGCTCAAATGGGGCGTCGGCGTTTACTGGCGCGGCCGCGGCTTTACTGCTGCTTTGGCATCAGTGGATTCTCGCGCGTGAGGAGATTCATGAACTCCTCGCCCGTGATCGTCTCCTTCTTGTACAGATAACGAGCCAGCTCATGGAGCTTAAACTTGTTCTCCTTGAGGATCTGCAGGGCGCGGTCGTGCGCATCCTCAATCAGCTTGGCGACGATCGCGTCGACGCGCTCGGCCGTACCGGGGGCGCAGGTGAGCGACGTGTCCTGGTTGAGGTAGGCATTCTGTACGGTACCGAGCGCCATCATGCCAAACTCTTCCGACATACCAAAGCGCGTCACCATGTTGCGGGCGAGCTTGGTGGCCTGCTCGATATCATTGGCCGCGCCAGTCGTCATCTCACCAAAGATGAGCTCCTCGGCAGCACGTCCGCCGCAGTAAACGGCGAGCTTGTCGAGCACCTCCTGGCGCGTGGTCAGGAAGCGCTCGTCCTCCTCGACCTGCATGGTGTAGCCCAGAGCGCCGCTCGTACGGGGAACGATCGTGATCTTGGTAACCGGTGCCGAGCCCTTCTGGCGTGCGGCAACGATGGCGTGGCCGATCTCGTGGTAGGAGACGACCTGCTTCTCGTGGTCGGACAGCACCGTGGACTTACGCTGCTGGCCGGCGATGACGACCTCCACCGACTCCTCAAAGTCATCCTGAGTCGCGCGTTTGCGACCCTCGCGGACGGCGCGCAGGGCGCCCTCGTTGATGATGTTGGCCAGATCGGCACCCGAAGCACCAGGCGTGGCGCGGGCGATCGCGGTCAGATCGATCGGGGGCTGCGTCTTAACGCTCTTGGCGTGCAGCTCGAGGATGTTCTTGCGGCCGGTCAGGTCGGGCAGCTCAACGGGGATGCGGCGGTCAAAGCGGCCGGGGCGCAGCAGGGCCGGATCAAGGCTGTCGGGACGGTTGGTCGCAGCGAGGACGACGATACCCTTGTGGTTATCGAATCCATCCATCTCGGTCAGCAGCTGATTGAGCGTCTGCTCGCGCTCGTCGTTGCCACTAAAGCCGCCGCCATCGCGCTTCTTACCGATGGTATCGATCTCGTCGATAAAGACGATGCACGGGGCCTTTTCCTTGGCCTGCTTAAACAGGTCGCGAACCTTAGCGGCGCCGCGGCCGACAAACATCTCAACAAACTCAGAACCAGAAATACTAAAGAACGGCACGCCCGCCTCGCCGGCCACAGCCTTGGCGAGCAGGGTTTTACCGGTACCCGGAGGGCCGACAAGGAGAGCGCCGCGTGGCAGTTTGGCGCCGATCTCCTCGTAGCGCTGCGGCTTCTCCAGAAAGTCGACGACCTCCTTGAGGGACTCCTTGGCCTCTTCCTGGCCGGCGACATCCTTAAAGGTCACGCCCACGTCCTTGGAGGCGATCACGCGCGCGCCGGACTTGCCCAGTCCACCGCCGCCAAAACCACCGCCGCCAAAGTTCATCGACGGACCGTCATCACCCATGGCCTTCTTCATGCGGCGGTTGAGCCACCAGCCAATCAGGAAGAAAATCACCATGGGAAGAATGAGGGTGAGCAGGTAGTAGGTCATCAGGCCCGAGTTCTTATCGGGAACGACCGACTCAAGCGAAGCACCGGACTCAAGCACGCGATCGGTAAAGCCCGCGTCATTCGGCACACCGGTCGTCTTGTAGGCGATATTCTCGTCCTCGCCCTTCTTGGTGTAATAAATCGTGTAATCGTCCGTGTTGTACTCGACCTTGTCGACGCTCTTCTTATCGAGCGCTTTGACAAACGTCGAATAATCGGTCTTCGTAATCTGCTGCGTGTGACCGATGTTGGGGAACAGAACGGTCGAGAGCACGAGGTAGACGACGAAGGCGATGAGCACGTAGAGGATCATATTCCGTCTACGTTTATTGTCATCCATCTCCATCTGCTTGAACTCCATCTACTGGGGTTGATAATGTTTTCTAGAATACCCAACCCGGACGGCGATAAACTGACGCCGGGCACGAAAGGACAGAGATGGCATCACTGGGAGTCGGCAAGGTTCAAATCTATACGGGCGACGGCAAGGGCAAGACGACGGCTGCGCTGGGGCTCGCGCTGCGCGCCACGGGCTATGGACTTAACGTACTCATGCTTCAGTTTGCCAAGAAGCTGCACTGCGCCGAACATGACGCAGCTCCTCGATTGGGGCTACGCATCGTACAAGCCAACCGCGACACACCCGAAGCCTGCGCTGCACAGATCATGGAGCTGGCGCGCGAGCAGATATCACAGGTCGACGTTCTGATTTTGGATGAACTCGGCGAGGCCATGCGACGGGGCTTTGTGACGCGCGAAGATGTCGAAGCGTTGATCGCGATGAAACCAACCACCACGGAGCTCGTGCTCACCGGCCGCGGCCTGCTGCCCCTCGCCGACCTTGCCGACCTAGTTACCGAAATGCGCCCCGTCAAACACTACTTCGACGAAGGCCTCCTAGCCCGCCAAGGCATCGAATACTAAATGATCCGAAGGGGACGGAGGAAAACGGATCATTAGGCGGTGGCGCGGCCGAGCCAGTTGCCGCTGTGGTGGTAGATGGTAAACATCGTGGCCGTGATGAGCCAGGTTACGGGGTAAACCAGCAGCAGGTGCTCAAGCGACGGATCGAACGGCATAATCGCAAACACCCAGATCACCCTGAGCACGACGGTGCCAAAAATCGTGAGCAGCATGGGCTGCAAGCTCACGCCGGCGCCGCGAATGGAGCCCGACGCATTTTCGATAATCGAGAAGATCGCGTAGAACGGCGCGATGAAATGAAGAATCGTCGTGGTGTACGCCGAAATCGAAGCATCGTCGACAAACAGACGCGACAACGGGCCCGAGAACACCATCAGCACGGCAGAGAGGCCACCGATCAGCGCAAACGAAAGCACGAGCGACGTGTGGTAGCCCTTGCGCATGCGCTCGTAATTACGCGCGCCAAAGTTCTGCGCCGAGAACGTAGTGATCGATACGCCGAGCGCCTCGGTCACCATCCAGATAATGCCATCCAGGCGCCCAGATAGACCCCATGCCGTGGTGACATCGGCACCAAACGAGTTGACCGACATCTGGATCAGCACGTTCGAGATCGAATAGGCAGCCGATTGAAAACCGAGTGGCAGACCGCACGAGATCATACTCTTACAAATACCGCGATCGATGCCGAGCTTAGACAGCGAAAGACGCCATGCACCCGGAGCGCGCATCATGCGCAACACGATCATCGTTGCATTGGAGCAAATGGTCAGCGCTACCGCGATGCCGCAGCCCAGCGCCTCCATATGCAACACGGCAACAAAGATGATATCCAGCACCACGTTAACAAGGCAGCCAGAGGCAATGATCACAGCGGGACCGCGCGTATCCCCCACGGCACGCAGCAGTGCGGTTCCCATATTAAGCAGCAGTGCCGCAACCATCGCGGCAAAATAACAGCGAGCATAGGCAACGCCCTCGGCAAGTAGCTCGTGCGGCGTATTCATCAACACCAGCATGGGCTCGACAAAAACCATGCCAAGAATGGAAACGACGATGCCGCCCACCAAAGCAAGCGTCATGGCTGTATGGACCGAACGGCTCAGACGCTCGCTATCGTGCTGGCCAAAAAACTGACCCGTGATAACGGCACAACCGGCGCCAACGCCAACGCAAAAACCAATGCAGAGCTCGGTGAGCACCATCGTGGCTTGAATGCCGCCAAGCGCAAGCTTGCCGCCAAACTGACCGACGATATAGGTGCCGATAAGCGTGTAAGCCTGCTGAAAAAACGAACTAAAAAAGATGGGAACGCACAGCGACAGCAATTGCTGCCAAATGACACCTTGCGTTACATCGATAGACGTAGATTTCTTAGCCACACGCCCTCCCCAAAAGCGCACGTCAACCGACAAAACAGCAATTTAAAACCAAAGCCAAAACCAGCTTAGCACCGACTGGCGGCGACCGAAACACCCCGAATCAGAGCGCGGTGCGGAATATCTGCCTAGTGATACAAACCCGGCTGGTAGTGGTACTCGTTGCTCACGTGCGGGCACAGCTGCCAAAAGGCGACGGCGCTCGCCGCGGCCACGTTGAGCGAATCGACCCCGTGCGCCATCGGAATGCGCACGGCTCGGTCGCAGCCGGCAATGGTCTTGGCGCCCAAGCCGGCACCCTCGGTACCCATAAAAATCGCCAAGCGATCAATCTTCTGCAGCACAGGATTGTCCAGCGAAACGGAATCATCCGTCAACGCCATAGCGGCACACGAAAAACCGGCATCATGAAGCGCGGCCAGGCCATCATGTGGCCACACGCGAGCCTCACTGCCAATACGCGTCCACGGCACTTGAAACACGGTGCCCATGCTCACGCGGGCCGAGCGACGATACAGCGGGTCGCAGCACGTAGGGCTCACCAGAATGCCGTCGACATTGAGCGCGGCAGCCGAGCGGAAAATCGCGCCCACGTTCGTGTGGTCGACAATGCCCTCGAGCACGCACACGCGCACAGGGCGCTCCCCCGCCGCCTCGACAACGCCACCCAAGAACTCATCGACCGGAATCTGACGCGGGCGACGAAACGCCGCGAGCGCACCGCGCGTCACGTTAAAGCCCGTCAACTGCTCCATGAGCTCCATCGAGGCCACGAACACCGGGACCGGACCCGCTCCCTCGCGCACAACCAAGCGCTCAAACAGCGGCATCATCTGGTCGAGCCAGCGTTCACCCAAAAGAAAGCTCACCGGCTCGTATCCGGCACGCACCGCACGCTCGATGACCTTGGCGCTCTCGGCGATAAAGATGCCCTTCTGCGGCTCCAGTACGCAGCGCAGCTCACGCTCGGTCAGTCGCACATAGGCATCGAGCCGCTCGTCCTCGAGCGAATCGATTCGCAGCACCTCAACGGCATCAGTCATAGTAGCCAGCCCGCACCCTTCTTACAACAGCATCTATATCAAACGAGGCGACGCCAAGCGCCGCCCCTCAATCATTCCAACCCGATAATACCGTGGGCAAATAGGAGATTTACGCCTCAACGCGACGATACGTCACGAACTCATAATCGAGGCCTTCGTCACCCTCGCCCGCGGCAATCGTGGCAACCCCTTCGCGCCGCGCAACTTCCCACGCGGGATCGGCGTCCAAGTCGGGAAAGTACGTGTCCACGGGATGGACGCAGTGGTTATGCGTGACCTCGGCCTCCACGCAGTACGGCAAAAACTGCCGATAGACATCGCCGCCGCCGATCACCCAGGCAACGGGCTCATCGGCAACCGCGGCGAGCGCCTCGCCGATACTATGCACCGCGTCGACACCTTCGGGCGAAAAATCCTCGTCGCGCGTGAGCACGATATTGCGACGATTCTTGAGCGGCCGTGCGCCGGGAAAACTCAGCAGGGTCTTGCGCCCCATAATAACCGGGCAACCTTTAGTGCACGCCACAAAATGACGCATGTCGGCACGGTTGGACACCACCATGTCGCCCTCGCACCCAATACCCCAGTCATCGCACACGGCGACAATGGCAGAAAGCTTACACGTCATGCACGTCACCTACACCGCAATGGGGATGTTCTTGACCTGCGGGCCGTGCTCATAGCCCTCGACAATCAGGTCGTCGGTCGTAAACGCATAGAAGTCATGCACATCGGGGTTAAGCGTTACCTTAGGCGCGGCAAACTGCGGACGCTCGATAAGCTCGCGGACGATATCGACATGACGGTCGTAAATGTGGGCATCGGCAATCACATGCAGCAACTCGCCGGGAATCATATCGACCGACTGCGCGACCATCATCAGCAAAATGGCGTACTGGCACACATTCCAGTTGTTCGCAGCCAAAATGTCCTGGCTGCGCTGGTTGAGAATCATGTTGAGCGTCGGTTTATCATCCTGCGGGCGCTGCGTCACGTTATACGTCACGCTGTAGGCACACGGATACAGGTGCATCTCGGACAGGTCGCTAAACACGTAGGTATTCGTCATAATGCGGCGGCTGTACGGCGTGTTCTTAAGGTCGTACAGCACGCGATCCATCTGATCGAAGTCACCCTCGGCATAATGGCTCTTCTGCCCAATCTGATACCCGTAGGCCTTGCCGATGGAGCCAGTCTCGTCGGCCCACTCATCCCAAATATGGCTGTTGAGGTCATGCACGTTATTGGACTTCTTTTGATAGATCCACAGGATCTCATCCATGGCAGATTTGAGGGCCGTACGACGCAGGGTAAGCGCCGGAAACTCCTCACGCAGGTCGTAGCGTGCCGTGACGCCAAAGTTTTTAATGGTATAGGCAGGGGTGCCGTCCTCCCACACCGGGCGGACCTTTTGGCCCTCGGTGGTGGTGCCATGGTCCAGAATATCGCGGCACATGGCTACAAACTGTTGATCAGCCTTGCTCATTGACCCTCCTGTCAGTCGCCTATAAGCGAGATTCATTGTAGCCCAGGCGCAAGCGGCCCCACAGCCCTAACATAAGCCCTCATTTTCTGACATATGCCAGAAATTCCTTGCGTAAATCCGCACGGTCGTTATTCTATTGTTGACATATGTCAGATATGGAGAGTGTATGGCAGGAAGACGTGAAAAATTGCGCCGCGTCGGGATCATCCCCGAATATCGCGGTTTTACCCCCGATGGCCTTGCCAGCGGAGAGGCCATCGACATGACGGTCGACGAACTCGAGGTCCTGCGGCTATGCGACCTGGAAGGCCTCAATCAGGAGGCCGTCGCAAAGCACATGGGCATCGCGCGCGCCACGGTGGCGGCAATTTGCAGCCGAGCGCATCGCAAGGTGGCAAATGCGCTGGTCAATGGTCGGGCGCTCATCATCGAAGGCGGCAATATCGCGTACTCCCCCATTACCACGGCAACGGCCGTATGGCCAGCAAAGGAGATCGACACCATGAGGGTGGCAACGACGTACGACAACGGCAGCATCTTTATACACTTTGGCCGCAGCGAGCAGTTCAAGATCTACGACATCCAGGATGGCAAGGTGCTCAACGAACAGGTCGTGGGCACTGGCGGCACCGGTCACGGCGCATTGGCGGGCCTGCTTGCCAACGGCGGCGTCGACACGCTCATCTGCGGCGGTATCGGCGGCGGCGCCATCAACGCGCTCACACAGGCCGGCATCACGGTCTACGCGGGCGCCCAGGGCAGCTGCGACGCCTGCGTCGAGGCCCTTATCGCGGGCACGCTCGCGCAGACCGGCGAGGCCACCTGCGACTGCCATGGTCACGACCACGAGCACGCCCATGAGCATGGCGAGTCCTGCGGCTGCCACGGCCATCACGAGCACGAGGGCCACGAGGACTGCGGCTGCAACTAACGGCACGGCACCGCGAGCTCGGGGCGCGACGCTGAACGCAGCCCAACTATCAAAGCCAACAACAAAGGCCACCCGGTAGCTTCCGAGTGGCCTTTGCCATATCAAGCTGGAATTACAGCCCTATTTCTTATTGCGCATCTGTGCTTCCATCTGGCGCAGCAGCTCCATATCGGACTTGGGACCGCCCGTACCCAGGCCGCCCATGCCGCCCAGACCCATAGCGTCCAGCCCAGGGATATTGGGCATGCGCATCTTCTTGCCCTTCTTGCCCTTTTTGCCCTTCTTGCCGCCGGCCTGTGCCTGATTGGCCATCGTGCGCATGCGGCCCATCATCTTGTTCATCTCGCCCCACTGCTTCATAAGGCTGTTGACCTCGGTGGGGGTCACACCGGCGCCCTTGGCGATACGCGCGCGACGCTGGCCGTTGATGATGGAGGGACGCAGACGCTCCTCCTTGGTCATCGACATGATGATGGCCTCGTTCTTGTCGAAGATGCCCTCGTCCAGGTTACCGCCCATCTGGTTGAGCGCGCGCTGGCCACCGGGGAGCATGCCCAGGATACCCTTCATGCCGCCCATCTTTTTGACGGCTTTCATCTGGTCGAGCATGTCGTTCATGGTGAAGCCCTCGCGCAGCATACGCTCGGCAGCCTCAAGCTGCTCTGCATCGGCTGCCTCCTGGGCCTTCTCGATAATACCTACGACATCACCCATGCCCAAGATGCGCTTGGCCATGCGGTCGGGATAGAACGGCTCCAGCGAATCGGGCTTCTCGCCCATGCTCACGAACTTGATGGGCTTGCCGGTCACCTGGCGCACGGAAAGCGCGCCGCCACCACGGGCATCGCCGTCGAGCTTGGAGATAATCACGCCGTCGAAGTCGGTGCGCTCGGCGAAGGTCGAGACGACGTTGACGATATCCTGGCCGGTCATGGCATCGACGACCATCAGCACCTGATCGGGCTTGACGGCCTTCTTGATATCCACGGCCTCCTGCATCATCTGCTCGTCGATCTGCAGACGGCCGGCCGTATCGACGATGACCACGTCGCGCAGGTGGTCGACGGCCTCCTGAATGGCGCCCTTGGCGATATCGACCGGGTGCTCGCCGTCGCCGCGGAAGACCGGGACACCGATCTCTCCACCGAGCGTGGCAAGCTGGTCGGCAGCGGCGGGACGGTAGACGTCGCACGCGGCGAGCAACGGCGAGCGGCCCTGCTTCTTGAGCAGGTAGGCAAGCTTTACGGCTGCCGTGGTCTTACCGGAGCCCTGCAGGCCCACGAGCATGATGACATTAGGAATGCGATTGCTAAAAACGAGCTTACTCTCGGTGGAGCCGAGCATCTCGGTGAGCTCGTCGAGCACGATCTTGACGACGTTTTGCGCCGGCGACAGCGACTCCATGACCTCGGCGGTCATGCAGCGCTCCTTGGTCTTGGCAACGAACTCCTTGACGACCTTAAAGTTGACGTCGGCTTCGAGCAGCGCCATGCGAATATCGCGCATGGCCGAGGTGATGTCGGCCTCGGTCAGCTTACCCTTGCCGCGCAGGCGGTCAAATGTGTCATTGAGGCGATCGCTCAGAGAATCAAACACTAGTCACTCCTTAATTGGACTCGCCCACCAGGGCGCGGCAGAAATCTTTGGCATTGAACTCCTGTAGGTCATCGACCTGCTCGCCCACGCCCACGCGCAGAATCGGGAGCTTGAGCTTCTCGGCCACGGCCATGGCGATGCCGCCCTTTGCCGTACCGTCGAGCTTCGTCATGATGATACCGTCCAGACCCAGCGCCTCGTTAAACTCGAGCGCCTGGTTCAGACCGTTCTGGCCGGTGGCGGCATCGATCACGAGCACGACCGAGACGGGCATGGGGCCGGCGGCCATATTGGCGGCGCGCTTACGCGTCACGTTAACCACTTTGGCAAGCTCGCGCATGAGCTCGGGACTCGTGTGCAGGCGGCCGGCGGTGTCGATCAGCACCAGGTCGCTGCCGCGCTTATCGGCCTCATCGAGCACGTCGTAGCAAACACTTGCCGGGTCGGAGCCGCGATCGCGCTTGATGACGGGGACGCCGGCGCGCTGACCCCACACATCGAGCTGCTCGATGGCGGCGGCGCGGAAGGTATCGGCAGAACCGATCACGACATTCTTGCCGCGGGCGGCCATGGCGCTCGCGATCTTGCCGACCGTCGTGGTCTTGCCGGCGCCGTTAATGCCTACAAACAGCACGCAGCTCGGCGTGTCGGAGAACGGATCGCGCTCGGCGGGCACAAAATGCTGCTCGAGCTGCTCAGCCAGGGCGCGACGGAGCTGCGGGGCGGTCTTGAGGTTCTTCTTGGCGGCCGTCTCGCGCAGATCATCGGAGACCTGAATGGCGACCTCGGCACCCATGTCACCCATAACGAGGGTATCCTCAAGGTCCTCCCAAAAGTCCTCGTCGACCTCGCCGCCAAAGTAGAAGACCTCGTTGAGGGCCTCGCGGCTGCGCTCAAGTCCGCGCGAGAGAGCGTCAAAGAATCCCATTATGCATTCACGACCTTTCCGGTTTCGCGATCGAGTTTTTGCGAGACGACGCGGCTGACGCCGTCGGCTTGCATCGAGACGCCATAGAGAACGTCAGCGTCCTCCATAGTACGGCGCTGATGCGAAATGACCAAGAGCTGCGTATCGGAACGCAACACGTCGAGCGCGCCGATGAGCTTGGACAGGTTGGCGTCGTCAAGTGCCGCCTCGACCTCGTCCAGCACATAGAACGGCACCGTGCGCGTGCGGTACACGGCAAAGAGCAGGGCGAGTGCCGTCAGACTCTTCTCGCCGCCCGACATGAGCATCATCTTGGTGATGCGCTTGCCGCGCGGCTGCGCCACGACCTCGATACCCGTCTCGGCCGGATGCTCAGGATCGGTCATCTCCAGATGAGCCTGGCCACCCGGGAACAGCATAGCGAAGATCTCGCGGAAGTTCGCGTCGACCTTCTCAAACGTCACAAGGAACGCCTTGCGCATCTTGCGATCAATAGCCACCGTGATCTTGGTGAGCGCCTTACGCGCGCTCTCCAGATCGGCCAGCTGCTCCTCGATGTAATCGGCGCGGCGCTTGAGCTGCTCGTACTCCTCCATGGCAACTTGGTTCACGGGACCAAGGTTGTTGATCTGGCGCACAAGCTGGTTGAGCTCGCGCTCGGCGGCATCGCGGTCCGTGGGCGCGGGAAGCATGAGCGCTTCCTCGAGTACCGTGTTGCCATCGGCGGTAATGGCCTTAATGGCGGCCTCTACCTGCACCTCGAGCTTGCCACGCGCGACCTTAAACTCGTTTTGCGTGGCGGTGGCGGTATCGACCTTCTCCTTAGCGCGGGCAACCTCTGCCTTGGCATCCTCGATGGTCTTCTTGAGCGAAGCGGAGTCCGCCTCCTCCAGAGAGGCCTGGTCACGCAGACGCGCTGCCCAATCCGACGCGCGCTCCAGCAGGGCCGAATAGCGCTCGTGCATGGGATCGACGCGCAGGCGCAGCAGCTCGAGTGAGCGCGAGGCCTGGCGTGTTCCGCGGATACGGCGGTCGATGCCCTCCAGGCGATGCTCCAGATCGGGCACGCGGCCCTTCAGAGAACGAAGGCGCTCGCTCGTCTGGGCCAGGCGGACCTTGGCATCGGCGAGCTTGCCGGCGGCCTCGGAATCGTCACGGCGAACGCGGTCGAGTTCGTCGTTGGCTTCGGCAATCTGAAGGCCAAGATCGCTTGCCTGCGCTCGGGCCTCGTCACGCGAGCGGGTGAGCTCGTCCACGCGCGGGCGCGCAGCGCGAACGGCCTCGGCGGCCTGCTCGCGGCGCTTGGAGATGCGCACGCGCTCGACCTCGGCGTTGTTGGCGCTTTGCTCCAGGCGGCCAATCTCGGAGAGCAGCGAGCGGCGCTCGCCCTCAAGACGGGCGATCTCGCCGGCGGCATCGCCCTCAGCGGCACGCGCCTCTTCGACGGCCGCATTGGCCTCGACGACCCGATCCGACACATGCTCAAACACAGCAGCCAGATCGGGCTCCAGGCCCTCCAGCTCGCGAATGCGACGTTTGCGCTCCAAGGCACCCGACGCCTCGCCGGCGTCGAGGCCCACACGCACCAGGCCGCCGCAGGCGACGCGGGCGCCATCGGGGGTCACGTAAGTCACGCCGTCAACGACAGGCGCGGCCAGCGCAGCCGCCAAGTCGTCGACAACGTAATAGCCGCCGAGCAGCGCCTCGACAACCGGGCCATAGCCGGCGCGTACGGACAGGCGATCGACCAGGCGGGAACCGGCAGCGCCCTTAGCGGCAGCAGAGGCGCTCGCACCGCGCGCCACCAGCAGCGCCTCGCCCGAGGCCTTCTTCTGGTCCAGAGCGGCACGACCGGCACGCTCAAGCGCGGACGTATCGTCGAACAGCAGCGCATCGATATCGCCGGCAAGCAGCTGCTCCACCAGGCCCTCGAGCTCACGAGGGGCCTCGAGCACGTCGCCCAGACGACCCGAGACATCGTCGCCCAGTACACCCACCAGACAGCTCACGAGCGGCGAGCTGTCGGCCATGCGGGCATCGAGTTTCTTTTGGCTAGCAAGCTCCGAGCGCACCTCGGACAGTTTGTTGCGCGCCTCGCTCTCGCGGGCACGCAAGTCCTTAAGGGCTGCACGGGCGACCTCGGTAGCCTCGCGCGCATCAATCTGGGCTTGACGGGCCTGATCGAGTGCACCCTCAAGCTCCTCGGCGCGGTCGCGACGGCTCTCGAGTGAGGCCGTGACTTCCTCGAGCTGGTCATCGATCTGCTCCAGGCGCGAGGCATACATGTTGTCCTCGACCTCAGCGTTGCTCAGCGAGTCCTTCACCTTGGCGAGTTCGAGCGCCGCGTTATCGGCCACACGCTGCACATCGCGTTGCTCACGCGTAAGCTGCGAAATCTGATTGTCGAGCGTCACGCGCCGCTCGTGGAGCTCGGCGGCGGCAGGTCCGGCGGCGTCAACGTCCTCCTGGGCCTGCATGTGCGCGCCGGTCACTTCCTCAAGCTGCGCACGCGCGTCCTCGAGCTCCTCTACCACGCGACGACGCTGATGCTCGGAGCTCGAGATCTGGCCGCGCATGTCGGACAGGCGCGACACCATGTTGTGGCCCTTTTCCTCGAGCAGGCGCATATCGGAGTTAATGCGGCCGACCACGTCTTGCATATGGCGGCGCTGCTCGCCCAGATCGCCCACAAACAGGCCCTTTTCCTCGAGCATGACCTGGAGCTTCTCGAGCTCGCGTTCCTTTTCGCCCAAGCGGTACTGCGCAAGCTCCAGCTCGGCGGCACCTTCCTTGGAGCGGCTCTCCAGGTCGTTCCACTGCGACTGCAGCGAACGCAGCTCGTCGACGGCTAGCATCTGCGTAAGCTCGTTCGCGCGCGAGGAAAGCTCTTTGTACTTGCGCGCGCGATCGACCTGACGCTCCAGGGGTCGCAGCTGACGGGCGATTTCCTTATTGATGTCGCGGGCACGCGTCAGGTGCTCGTCCATCGACTTAATCTTTTTGAGCGCACGCTCCTTGCGGCGCTTGTGCTTGGAGATGCCGGCAGCCTCCTCGATGAGGGCACGGCGCTCCTCGGGGCGGCTCTGCAAAATGGCGTCGAGCTTGCCCTGGCTGATGATGGAATGCGTATCCTTACCCAGACCCGAATCGTGCAGGATGTCCTGAATGTCCATCAGGCGGCACGGACTCGAGTTGATGAGGTACTCGCTTTCGCCCGAGCGATACATACGACGGGTGATGGCGACCTCGTCAAAGTCGACGGGCAGCATATGGTCCGAGTTATCGAGCACCAGCGTGACCTCGGCGACACCCACCGGCTTGCGCGCTGACGAGCCCGAGAAGATGACGTCCTCCATGGCCTGGCCGCGCAGTTGCTTGGCGCTCTGCTCGCCCAGGACCCACAGAATCGAGTCGGAGATGTTCGATTTTCCCGAGCCGTTGGGACCGACGATGACGGTTAGGCCCGGCTCAAACGTCATATGGGCGCGGTCGGCAAACGACTTGAACCCTTTGAGCGTGAGGGACTTGAGATACACGGTTCCTCGCTTAAACAGGCTTCTTGTTGAGAATCACGCCGTTGGTGGTGTAACCCATGCGGTCGAGCGCCTCGAGCGCAGCGGCTCCCTCGGCCTCCTTCTTGGAGGAACCGGTGCCGCGGCCCTGGCGAATACCGTCGATAAGCACCACGGCGGTAAAGGTGGGCGCATGCGCAGGGCCCTCGGAGCCGACCAGCTTATACGCGGGAGGCTCGTGGCCGTCGGCTTGCACGCACTCCTGCAAAAACGACTTGGGGTTCGCGGGGTGCTCGGCACGCTCGGAGGCCAGGTGCGGCTTAAGCGTACGGTGGATGAACTCCGCCGCCGCATCCCAGCCAGCATCCAGATACAGCGCGCCCACGAGCGATTCATAGACGTTCTCGAGCGCCGAGTGCAGGCCGCGCGCGCCGGTACCGGTCTCGGAGGCACCAAAGATGATGATGTCGTCGATGCCCAGCTCATGGGACACCTCGGACAGGGTAGCACCCGAGACAAGGGACACCTTCAGGCGCGTAAGCTTGCCCTCGTCAAACTCCGGATAGGACTCAAAGAGCGAGCGGGCAACCACGGCGCCCAAAATGGAATCGCCCAAAAACTCAAGGCGCTCATAGCTCGCCGAGACGGGCTGACCTTCCACGGCAGAGGGGTGCGTGAGCGCCGCGCGCAGCAGCACCTTGTTATTGAACTCGTGGCCCAGGATTTCCTGGGCGCGCGCGAGTCGTTGAGATAAAGCCAAGACTTAGGCCTCCTTGGCGTTTTCAATAGCGTCGACAGCGTCGGCGACAGAGTTGAGCGACAGCAGGGTCTCGTCATCGATCTCGAGGTCGAACTCGTCCTCGATAGCCGTCACCAGCTGCAGACGCTCGAGCGAATCGGCATCGAGATCGTCGAAGGTGGTCTCGTCGCTAATGTCGGCGACATCGACGCCCAGAACGTCAGCGGCGACTTCGGCGATCTTATCGAAGATTTCGGAGCGGTCCATAGCGCTTCCTCTCGTATTGTGTGAATATCAACGCGCTGGCGCCGCAAGCGCAGCGCCAAGACACGGTTTTGATTCTACCCCACGACGCAGGCCGCGAGGCACATAACAGCGCTCTAACTCGCTCTTACAAAACGATACCGTCCATAGAGCTGGCGACGTTCTCGACCAGTCCGGCGCGCACGGCCTCCGCCGCGGCGAGCGTACCGTTTTTGACGGCCTCGACCGAGGTGGCACCGTGGCCAATCAGGACCACGCCACGCAGACCCAGCAGAATGGCGCCGCCCTTAGCATCGCCCGAGAGCTTTGCCTTGATCTCGCGCATCTGCTTTTTGATGAGCAGCGCGGCGATCTTGGTGCCGAGCGAAGCCATAAAGGCACCCTTAAGCTCCTGCAGCAAAAACTTGGCCGCGCCCTCGGTTGCCTTAAGGGCAATGTTTCCCGACATGCCATCGGCGACCACGACGTCAAAATTGCCCGACGTAAGATCGGTGCCCTCGCAGTTGCCCACAAAACCGGGAACAGCGGCCTTCATGGCCGGGAAGCACGACTTGGTGAAGTTGGAGCCCTTCTCGTCCTCGGTGCCGTTGGCAAGCAGGCCCACACGGGGATGCTCAATGCCCAAGACGACGCGCGCATAGGCGCGACCCATCTGGGCAAAACGCACCATGTCGTCGACCTCGACATCGGGGTTGGCGCCCATGTCGCACAGGACCGTCAGGCCGCCGGCGCGGTTGGGCAGTGCATTGGTGAGGCACGGACGCACCGGCTGCTTCTTACCCTCGGCCTGATAGCGAAACGGCGTGACGTAGGCGGTAGCGGCAGCAGTCATGGCGCCGGTGGAGCCGGCAGAGAAGAAGGCGTCCGCGTTACCCTTCTTGATAGCGCGGCAGGCAAGCACGATCGAGGACTTGCGCTTGGTCATCACGGCTCGAATGGGATCGTCATCCATGGCGATGACATCGGGCGCCTCCAAGGCCTCAACGCGAGCGTGAGCCGCGGCAAAGGGGTTCACGATCTCTGCGGGACCGACGGCCAAGACCTCGATATCGGGATCCGCCGCAAGCGCCGCCTCGATACCGTTGAGGACAACCTGTGGCTTCTCGTCTCCACCCACAACGTCTACACAAACGCGAACGTTACTCATATACATACTCCTTATACAAAAATGGCCGACTCATTGAGCCGGCCATTGTGGTTCCAGTTGGAACGGCATCGCATCCAGAGTATACAGTTACTCGGTAACGATAACCTCGCGGTCCTTGTAGAAACCGCAGCTGGGGCACACGTGGTGCGGGAGCTTAACAGCACCGCAACGGGGGCACGTGGACTGAGCCGCAGCCGAGATCTTCATGTTGGCGGAACGGCGGGTGTGAGTGCGGATACGACCCTGCTTTTGTTTAGGTACGGGCATAGTGACCTTCCTTATGAACTATCCAGTGTGGCGATTACGCTCAAGTAGCGATACTACCACAGTTTTACTCGTCAAGCTTGAGATTCTTTAATGCTGCAAATGGATTTTCCGTGGCAGCGGCCCATTCGGCCTCTGCTTGAGCGGCGCAATCGCATTGCTCGACGTTGAGATTGATGCCACAAGTGGGGCATAGGCCGCGACAATCAGGCTTGCACAGGACAACGAACGGCGTGTCCATGACGACCGCGTCGTTGATGGGCTCACCCAGATCGACGATGCGATCCTCGCCCAGCAGCTCGTAGCCATCTTCGTAGGCCTCGGGGTCCTCGGGCTCATTAAAGAGATAGAATTCCTCGATCTCACCGGCAATATCAAACGAAGCGGGCTCCAGGCAACGGTCGCACTCACCGGTAGCGTGCGCGCGGACCATGCCCGTAAGCAGAACACCGGTGCCGGCATTGGTAAAGACCACATCATAATCAATGCCGTCCTGCAGCTGGTACTCCTTCTCGCCCACCGTATAGGTGGCGACATCGACCTTGCCGGTCAGCGGATACGAGTCTCCGGGAAACTCGAGCTGCTCGGAAAGATCGACGGTAACGCTCGGGAACTCAGCCATTACCACTGACCATTCTGTTGGGCGGCACCCTCGTTGAGCTGCTGACGGCAACGGGTAACGGTGCCGGTCAGGCTCTTGAGGTTCTCCTCCAGGTGCGTAAAGACCTGCTCTGCGTAGTCCTCGGCAGCATAACGCGTCTCGCGCTCGTACTGCTGGGCACGATCGCGGATGTCGTCGGCCTGCTGCTGCGCTAAGCGGACGATCTCCTGCTCACCGGCAATGGTGAGGGCCTGCTGCTGAGCGTCGGCGATGATGGAATCGGCCTGGGCGGCAGCGGAAGCCATAAGCTCCTCGCGTTCCTTAAGGATACGGCGGGACTTCTGCCACTCCTCGGGATAGCTCATGCGGATCTCGTCGAGGATGTTGAAGAACACGTCGGCGTCGATGACCTTGAACTGAGCGTTCTTGCCGAAAGGCGGCTTGGCTTCCTCGATCAGCCCTTCGAGCTCATCGACCAAGCTGACGATCCTATCGCCAGGAAAATTCTCGCCCGGCATCCGGTCTCCTTTCATAGGTAACATATCATCGTGCTAGTTTACCACATGCCACCAGGCAATAAGAAACGTCACGAAAAGCGATGTTTGAGCGCTTCGACCACGTTGGACGGGACAAACGTCGATACATCGCTGCCGAGCGAGGCAATCTGGCGAACGACCGAGCTCGAGATATAGCCGTACTGCGGCGCACTCATGACAAAAATGGACTCCAGCTCGTTATCCAAGCGATAGTTGAGGTCGGCCTGCTGCAGCTCGTACTCAAAGTCGGTCATGGCGCGCAGGCCCTTGACCACGGCCCCCGCCCCCTGCTCGCGAGCGAAGTCGACCAAGAGGCCGGTAAAGGGCAGGACCTCGACGCCGTCGATATCACCGAGCGCCTCGCGGGCCAGCGCCACGCGCTCATCGAGCATAAACGTGGTGCCCACGCCGTTTTTACCCTGCGACTCGGCAACAGCGACGATCACGCTGGGAAAGATGCGACGGGCGCGGCGGATGACGTCGATATGGCCAAACGTGATGGGATCGAAGGTGCCCGGGACGATCACGCGGTTGATGGTGTCATTCATGGGCGTCCTCCTGAAACGTCGTGGCATCGTTGTTGTTAGCATCGGTGCCGGCGTTATCGCCCTCACCATCGTCATCGCCGACCCAACGAAGCAGGTCGACCGAGGTAATGCCGTAGTGCTTCTCGCGCACAATCTCAAAGCCTGCCGGATGCGCGCCCGCATCGGCGGCGGCATGCTCAAACAGGGCATAAGCGCCAGATGCAAGCAGACCCTGCTGAGCCAGGTTCTGCAGCAGTATCTCGACCGGCTCGGTACCAAAAGCATAGGGCGGGTCGAGCAGGACCAGATCAAAGGGGCCGCCCGGCACACGACCGCGCGAGGCGCTCGCCAGCATGTCGCCCGTTACCACGCGCCAACGCGCACGGTCACGGCAGAGCGACTCGATATTCTTGGTAATGAGCCGCGCGGCATTCCGATCGATCTCGAACGTCGTGAGCGAGCGGGCGCCACGTGAGAGCATCTCTAACCCTAAGGCGCCGGAGCCGCCAAAGGCGTCCAGCACGCGGACCTCGTCCAGATCGAAGTCAAATGCCGACATGACCATAGATGCGCATGCCTCGCGCACACGATCGGTCGTGGGGCGGGTGACATCGCGACCACGGGGCTCCTCGATCTTACGACCGCGCCATTCGCCGCCGATGATTCTCATCCTCCGCTGACCTCCTTAAAAATGTGTCGATATCGCATGGCGACCGCATCGCGCAGGGGGCGCGTCGCCACGGAGTCAAGGTTGCAAGCATACCGCAAGAGCTCGACCGCGTCCAAATGGGCCCACTCGATCAGCTCCTCGTCGGCATCCAGGTCGACAAAGCGCAGAGTCACACCGCCATGCTGGCGGTACCCCAGGATTTCGCCCTCGTGGCGCAGACGAAGGTCCATCTGGGCGAGCGTAAAGCCGTCCGAGGTCTTTTCGAGCGACTGGAGACGGTCTTGCGCCGCCGAAGCGGCGCCGTTGCCCTTGGAGTGCGTCATGACCAGGCAGGTGCCCGACACGCTGCCGCGGCCCACGCGGCCGCGCAGCTGGTGCAGGGCCGCCAAGCCAAAGCGCTCACCGTTCTCGATGACCATGACGGTGGCGTTGGGCACGTCGACGCCCACCTCGACCACCGTGGTCGAAACGAGCACGTCGATCTCGCCGCGCTTGAAGGCGTCGATCACGCGATCCTTCTCCCCCGCCGGCATGCGGCCGTGAAGACGCTCGATGGTAAGCCCCGGCAACGCCAGGCGTAGGCGGTCGAGCTCGGTTGCCGTATCGTGCAGCGGCACGGGCACGGTTACGCGACCCTCGTCGTCACGGACGATACCGGGCACATCCTCAAGCTCATCGGCCGAGTCGCTCGGCTCCACGAGCGGGCAAATCACGTAGGCCTGCTGACCCTTTTCATGCGCCTCGCGGATGGCGCCATAGGCAAGGTCGCGGCTCGACTCGGTAAGCACGCGTGTCGTCACGCCAGCGCCAGGGACGGGCCGATGGCGGATGATGCTCGTGTCCAGATCGCCGTAGACCGAAAGCGCCAGCGTACGTGGGATGGGCGTTGCCGTCATAACGAGCAGATCGGCACCAGGGCCCTTCGCACGCAGGGCGTTGCGTTGGCCGACGCCAAACCGGTGCTGCTCATCGATGACCACGAGCGACAGATGCTTAAACGCCACGTTATCCGAAAGCACCGCGTGGGTGCCAAAGAGGACATCGAGCTCGCCCGATTCCAGCTGGGCATGGATCCGCTCGCGCTCGGCCGCCGGCGTGGCGCCCGTCAGGAGCGCCCAGGTCATGCCAGCCTGCAAGAGCAAGGGGCCGGTCTTATCGGCATATTGACGCGCCAGCACGCCCGTGGGCGCCATAACGCAGGCCTGCGTGCCGCTATCGGCAGCCACAGCCAGCGCGCAGGCGGCAACGGCGGTCTTACCGGTACCGACATCGCCCAGCAGCAGGCGGTTCATCACGCGCCCGCCATCGCACATATCGCGCAGGATATCTTGGAACGCGGCCTCCTGCTCGTCGCTCAGCGAAAACGGCAGGGCCTGCTTAAGCGCGGCCAGGTGCTCGCCCGCGGCGTGGGCGTAGGGCACCACATCGACCAGGCTGCCGTCGTTGCGCAGGCGCAGCGCCAGCTGCAGGTAGAGGCACTCCTCGTAGGCAAGCCGTGCGCGCGCGATATCGCGCTCAGCCATGCTCGAAGGAAAGTGGATCGATCGAAGCGCACGAGCATCGCTCATCAGGCGACGTTTAACGCGCAAGCGTGCGGGAATCGGGTCGAAGGGATTGCCGACGACCTCGAGCGCGCCACTTACGATGCGGCGCATCCATGCCTGGCTCACGCCGTCACTCACATAATGGACCGGCAAAATGGTGCCCGCAGCACGCCCGTCATCAAGCTTTTCAAAGTGCGGCGAGGCCATCTGCTTAAAACCGTAGGCAAACTCGACCTTGCCCATCACGGCCAGGCGGTCGCCCTGCTTAAGCTGCTGGGCAATCCAAGGCTGACGGAAAAAGGCGACCTGCAGCACGCCCGTCTCGTCAACGAGTGAGACCTCGGTCACCTGCATGCGCGGACGCGGCTTCTTTTGAACGATACGGTCGACCGTGGCGATGATGGTGCACACGGTACCGATGGGCGCCATCTCGATGGACCAGGAGCGCGTAAAGTCCAGGTATCGATGAGGGATATGGAGAAGGAGGTCCCCCACCGTCCGAATTCCCAGACGGCGAAGGGCCTCCTCACGTTTACCCGAAACATATTTGAGTCGCGCGATATCCTCGTCGAGCGCATTGCTCTGGGCAAAGCGATCCGAGACGCGCGGCACGGAGCAGAGCTCGGACATGGGCAGATGCCTACTCGATCGAGAAGATCACGGGATAGAGCGGCTGCTCGCCACGATGGGCGTCGATCTCCAGGTCGGGCTGAGCCTCCTCGATAGCGTCGACGATCTCCTGGAAGGCCTCGTCGGACAGCTCCTCGCCGGCCAGAATCGTCAGCGCGTCGCCCTCCTCTTCCTCCTGCATGCGGTTGATGCAATCGAGCGTGACCTGCTTCACGTCGGAGCCGACCACATCGATGGAGCCGGCAATGATGCCCATGACGTCACCGGAGTGAATTGGCGAACCGTCGGAGGCGCTGGAGTCGCGCACGGCGCGGGTGACCTCGCCATCACGGACCTCGCTGATGGCGTCGACCATAGCGGCGACGGCATCCTCGAGCTCGGAATCGGGCAGGACCGCGAACAGCGCGGAGAAGGCCTGCGGAACGGTCTTGGTGGGAACGACGGCGACCTTCTTGTCGGTGCAGGCAGAGGCAGCGGCCTCGGCGGCCATGCGGATGTTGCCGTTGTTGGGCAGAATGATGACCGAGGTCGCGTTGACCTGGTCGACGGCGCCCAGCAGGTCTGCAGTCGAGGGATTCATGGTCTGGCCACCGGACACGATCACGTCAACGCCGAGGGACTTGAGGATGTCTGCCTCGCCGGAACCGGCGGCAACGGCGACAAAGCCCAGGGCCTTCGCGGGCTCGGCGGCCTTCTCCTGGTCCTCGTGGATCTTGGCGGTACGGTCGTGGGCCTCCATCTCCATGTTGTGGATAAAGACCTCGTAGATCTGGCCAAGCTGCAGCATGTGCTCGAGCACCAGGTTCGGGGTGTTGGAGTGCACGTGGATCTTGTAGTCGGGATATGCGCCCACGAGCAGCTCACAGTCGCCCATGGAACCCAGGAACTTAAGGCACTCGTCCTCGTCAAACGGGGCGTCGGCCTTAAACAGGAACTCATTGCAGTAACGGAATTCCGAGCCCTCCCAGTCGTCGTTAGCCTCGATCTCAACGCGGCCAAGAGCGGCATCACGGGCAGAGCCAGCGGAATCGAACGTAGCGGAGAAATCCTCGACAACGGTGCTGCGACCAAGTGCTGCAGCCACAAAGTTCTCCAGGAAGATGGCAAAGCCAAAGGCGCCGGAGTCGACCACGCCGTTCTCCTTCAGAACGGGCAGCAGGTCGGGCGTGCGAGCGACGGACTGGTAGGCCTCGACGACGATGGCATCGAGCGCGTCCTCGGCCGAGAACTTCTTCTTTTCGCACTCGTCGGCCTTGGTCGAGACATCGCGCAGCACCGTGAGAATCGTGCCCTCGATGGGCTTACGGACGGCCTGGAAGGCGACCTTGACGGCGCGGCGGAACGCATAGGCGATGTTGGCGGACGTGATGGGCTCATCAGCAGAGACGAGACCCTCGGCCACGCCGCGCAGGATCTGAGAGGTGATGACGCCGGAGTTGCCGCGGGCACCCATCAGGGAGCCGTGGGTGATGGCGCCGGCGATGGCCTCCACATCGGCATCGGCGGGAAGGGCGGAAAGCTCCTTGGTCACCGAGGCGAGCGTGAGCGACATGTTGGTACCGGTGTCGCCGTCGGGTACGGGGAAGACATTGAGCTTGTTGATCTCCTCGGCCTTGTCGGAAACAGCAGCCGCAGCGATCGGAAAACAGGTGCGAATGGTCTTTGCAATCATGGGTATTTGAATCTCCGTTTTCGGATGCTAGTTCAGACGGCTCTTGAGCGCGTCGATGTGAATGCCGATCTTAAGGCTGGCGGGATCGATCTGGGCGATCTCCTGCAGGGTGAAGGCAACGGAGCTCGAAAGATTGTGGCAGACGGACTTCATGTTGACGCCGTTCTCGAGCACGACGTGAAGATCGACCGTAAGGCCGTTCTCGTCGGCGGAGACAAGCACGCCCTTGCGGAGGCGCTGACCGGCAAGCAGGCGCACGCTCTCGGCGCCCTGGAGCTGCTCAGCCATACCGACGACGCCATAGCACGTCATCGCGGCATAACCGGCAATATCGGCAATAACGTCGTTCGAGACGCTCAGGCTGCCGTTGATGGTCTCAGACACAAGAATCTCCTTATCTGGTGCTCACGGCACCATGTCGTGGGAGCAATCATTGCAATATTCTACAACGACCGCGCCATGTTGAGGTGATGGGTCGCGGGATTACATCCTCGACACGAAATGTTGATATGGCAACGTTCGAGTCAAGTGGTCGCGGCATGAAAAAACCCGCCGCATAAGCGACGGGTTTTACAACCTGGCTCCCCGGGTAGGACTCGAACCTACAACAGCGCGGTTAACAGCCGCGTGCTCTACCATTGAGCTACCGAGGAATTTAAAAGCCCAGCGGATTGGGCTGAGAAATTCTGGCTCCCCGGGTAGGACTCGAACCTACAACAGCGCGGTTAACAGCCGCGTGCTCTACCATTGAGCTACCGAGGAATAGGTGCGTGCTCTCAAGCAACGAAGTTTATTATACGGACGAATCAGCTCAGGGCAAGAACTTTTTTAAGAATTTTTCCGACCTAGTCATTGGGGACGTTCTTAAACGACTAGTCATTCAAGAACGTCCCCAATGACTACATGAAAGCGCCCCCAAGCGAATGTGATTGAGGGCGCCTCTTGCTTGACTAGCTTTCGATATAGTCCTTTAGCTTGCTCGAACGGCTCGGGTGGCGGAGCTTGGCCAAGGTCTTGGACTCGATCTGGCGGATACGCTCGCGCGTGACGCCAAACTCGCGGCCGACTTCCTCGAGCGTGCGGGGATGCCCGTCGACAAGGCCAAAGCGCAGCTCGATAACCTTGCGCTCACGATCGGCAAGCGAGTCGAGCACCTGAGTGAGCTGCTCCTGCAGCATGGAGAAGCTGGCGGCATCGGGCGGAACGATAGCCTGGGAGTCCTCGATAAAATCGCCCAGCTGGGAATCCTCTTCCTCGCCGATGGGGGTCTCAAGCGACACGGGCTCCTGCGAGATCTTCTGGATCTCGCGGACGCGGTCGGCGCTCATGTCCATCTCGGCACCGATCTCCTCGGGGGTCGGGTCGCGACCCAGGTCCTGAAGGAGCTGGCGCTGCACGCGGACGAGCTTGTTGATAGTCTCGACCATATGCACGGGAATACGGATGGTACGGGCCTGGTCGGCGATAGCGCGCGTAATGGCCTGACGGATCCACCACGTGGCGTACGTGGAGAACTTGAAGCCCTTCTGGTAGTCGAACTTCTCGACGGCGCGAATCAGACCGAGGTTACCCTCCTGGATCAGGTCAAGGAACAGCATGCCGCGGCCGACATAGCGCTTGGCGATGGAGACGACCAGGCGCAGGTTTGCGCTGATGAGTGCCTGCTTAGCTTCGAGGCCGACGTTCTCAATGCGCGTAAGACGACGCATCTCGGCACGCGTGAGCTCGAGCTCACCGGCATCGGCGGCCTCGAGCTTCTCGGTGGCCTCAAGACCGGCCTCGATCTTCATGGCCAGATCGACCTCTTCGGAGGCGGTCAGCAGGTCGACCTTGCCGATCTCCTTGAGGTACATACGAACAGGATCGCCGGTCAGCATCACCGTGGAGGCATCGATGCCACGCACGCGCGAGCGTGAACGGGACGTGCGCACGGTGCGCTTCTTCTTACTCTTGGAAGAACCCATCTCGGCGTCGGCCTGACGGGCCATCTTGAGCTCGTGATCGTCGAGCGAGCCGGAATCGTGCTCGTCGTCATCATCGAAATCGTCAGTATCGGTATCGTTATCGTCATCGTCGACGTCCATGGGGGCGTCGTCGTTACCGCTCGCGGAGATAATCTGGATGCCGCTGTTGCGCAGCGCGGAATACACCGCGGTGAGCTGCTCGTCAGAAACATCGATATCCTTCAGGGCGACCTGAATCTCGTCCTCGGTTACCGAAGTCCTGTTTGAGCCGTTGCCCATGAGCTTTGCAACGTAGGATTCCAGCCCAGTACCCGTGCTCTCAGTCTTTTTTGGCACAGATTCTCCCTTCATAGTCCACAGGACTCAATACTTTAGCACACACATTGACGTCTATACCCAAAAAGAGGACTGGATATAGGCAAGAATACGCTGGTTGACCACAACATCTAGGCCTGTTCGGTGCCTGCGGCCTCCAGACCGATCAAACGGAACGGGTCCGCCACGCCGCCGATCGACTTTTGCAGTTCGCGTTGACGCTGCGAATCCTGCGCGGCCTGCACGGTCAGCGCGCGACGGGCCTCATCGTCGAGCGAACGGTCCTGGCGCAGCTTGGCCTGTGCGGCACGCATGCGGCGCTTGATGGTGTAGAGCTCGAGCGTATCGAGCATAAACACGATGTTCGTCTCGGTGGGGTGCTTGCTCGTCGCCGAGATGCGCCCGGCACTCACAAGCGTTGCCGCCTCGGGACACACCGAGCGCGCCGCATCCATGCAGGCTGCAGGATCGGTTCCCGGCGGAGTTGCCAGAACGGCCCATGCGATGGACTCGTGACGTGGGTCAACCCACTCGATAGAGCAGATGCGGTCGGCATACGTGCGGAACAGGTCGGGGTAGCTCGTGAGCATGGTCAGCAGCTCACGCTCCCCTGCCAAGGACTTACGCTCAAGATCAGTAAGAACCATCGGCGCCGCCGCAGCCGGAGCGCCCGAACCATCAGTCACAGGTGCAGCACCCATACCATCAGGCACGTCGATCGGCGGCAGGTCGTCGACGACCTCCACGGGCGCGGCACCGTAGGCATCGAGCGGGACATAGTCGTACGGCTCTTCCTCGACCGGCGCCGCTACTGCCGGCGTCGCGCCCGACGCCCAAGCACCGCGACCGGCATCGCGAGAACCCGACGCCCGACCGCCCGCGCTACCGGACCGCTCAGCCTGCGCCCGCTGGCGCTCATAGTTCTGTTCGCGGCGGCGCTCGGCATCCTCGCGCTTGGCGACATCGCGAAACACACGGCCCGAGCTCGCACGAACTGTCTCCAGATCCAAACCCAACAGGTCGGCAATTTGAATAAAGTACGTGTCGATCATATAGCTGTCGCGCAGCGGATAGATAAGCGTCAGCGCATCCTCCAGCGCCTTGGCGCGACCGCCCGGCGTGGAGATGTCGCTCGACTCCTGAAGCGAACGGTACACGAAGTCCATGAGCGGCTCCGCGGCGTCAATGCGTTTCTGCAGCTCCCCTCCGCCGTGCGCCGTGATGAACTCCATGGGATCGTTACCGTCGGGCAGTACCACGCAGCGCAGGTCCATAGAATCCTGCTCGATAAACTGAATCGCACGGCGAGCGGCCTTTTGACCGGCAGCATCGCCGTCAAACATATACACGATGCGCTTGGCAAAGCGGGTGAGCGTCTTGACGTGATGCTCCGTGAGCGCGGTGCCCAGCGTGGCGACAACGTTTTTAATCCCCGCTTCCCAACAGGCGATGCAGTCGGTATAGCCCTCCACCACGATGGCGGTATCCTGCGCGACGATAAACTCCTTGGCCCAATTAAAGCCGTAGAGGTTTCGCTTTTTATGAAACACGCTCGTTTCGGCGGTATTGAGGTACTTGGGTTGGCCGTCACCCATGATGCGACCACCAAAGGCAATGTTGTGACCCTGCTCGTCAAAGATGGGGAACATCACGCGGTCGTAGAAGCGGTCGGCAAGCTGCCCGCGCCCGCGGCTCACGGCAACGTTGGCATCGATCATCTCCTGCGGGGTAAAACCCGCCTGGGACAGGTGCGACACCAGCGCGTTGCGGCCAGGCGCAAAGCCCAGGCAGTAGCGGCGGCAGACGTCGCCACCCATGCCGCGGCTGGCAAAGTACTCGCGCGGACGGCCGTCCTTACCGCGCATAAGCATGGTGTGGTAGAACTGGGCGGCCTCGGCGCACAGATCGTAGATTCGGGCACGCTTGGTACCGCGCTCGCGGCGATCTCCGGTGTCATGCAGCTCAATACCCGCGCGATCGGCCAAATATCGGATTGACTCGGGAAAGCTCAGGTTCTCGCGCTTCATGATATAGGTGAAGACATCGCCGCCTTCGCCGCAGCCAAAGCAATGCCACACCTGCGTGGCAGGGATTATGTGGAAGGACGGCGTCTTTTCGCCATGAAAGGGGCAGCAGCCCCAAAACTCATGGCCGCGGGGCTTGAGCTCAACCGTTTCCTGCACGATGGCAACTAGGTCGGACGCAGCGCGGACCTGGTCTTTTTCCTCATCGCTAATCACGGACGCTCACCCCCTGCTCGCCCAAGTTGTGACGAATATCTTCGATATTACCCTCGACGGTCGCGATCAACTCATCCAGCGAATCGAACACGCGCGACGGACGCAGCCAGCGCGTAAACGCCAGCGAAACGGAAGCGCCATACAGGTCGCCCGTATAACCAATTAAATTGGCCTCGAGATGCGCAGATGCCGCATCGTCAGCATACGTCGGCGGCAGTCCGACGTTAACGGCAGCGGGCCACACGATGTCGTTGACCAGCACCAGGCCCTCATACACGCCATCGGCAGGCACCTGAATGCCGTCGGGAACATGTAGGTTTGCCGTGGGAAAGCCCATGCCAGAACCCTCGTGACGGCCGCGAATAACACCGCCGCGCACCATATACGGGCGGCCGAGCAACTCAGCAGCAAGCTCCACATGGCCCTGTCCCAGCTCATGACGAATGCGGGTGGCGCAAATGGCCTCACCGCCCTCGCAAAGCAAGTCGTGCCCGTATACGTCAACGCCGCGCTCGGCACCCCAGGCGCGCATCTCGGCAACACCAGAAGCACCGCCACGACCCAGCCTAAAGTCGCTGCCAACGCGAATCGATCGAATGTCGACCAGACGCGACACCAGCGAGAGAAAATCAACATGGTCAAGCGTCGCAACCTCAGGCGTAAAGGGAACGGCCACCACCGCATCGACCCCGCTTTGAGCCAGGGCATGTAGACGGTCGGCCGTCGTCATCAATTTTTGAGCGGGCGAAGGACTCACCACAACGTCCGGATCGGGATCGAAAGTGACCACGACAGCCTTGCAGTCATGGGCACGGGCATCACGGACAAGCGCTTCGATGAGTTCCCGGTGTCCACGGTGAACGCCATCGAACACGCCGATGGCAATCGATGCAGCACCCAAGTGCTCGCACTCATCAAACGCATCGGCAGTGACGATGCGGGCCTCGTCCGACTCGCCCTCGAAAAAGATACGCGCGAGCTCACGAGCGGACAACATCATCGAACACCGCCGATTGCCTGCGGAAACACGTGCTCCATGACAAAGCGGCCACTCTCAATGCGGGCAAGCGCCTTGAGTCCCCCATCGAGCACCAACGCAAAAGGCGCCTTCGCGGAATCGAAATCGGCAAGCGCACGCTCAACGGGAATGCGTCGGCCGTAGAGCAGGTCGTCGGCAAGATTGCCCGGCAAGTCAACACGCGTGGCGCCCAAGGCCGCAATGGGATCCAGGGCAAAGCCAGCCGCGGACTCGGGAGAAAGCTCCTCGACCGCATGACAAGCGCCAATGGAAACAACACCGGAGGCCGTGCGGCGCAGCGCGGAAATGTGCGCGGCGCTCTCGCAGGCGCGGCCCAAATCGCGAGCGAGCGCACGGATATAGGTACCCTTGCTCACTGAGAACGCCACGGTCCACACACACGTATCACCTTCGCCTCCCACGGCGATCAGGTCGGCGGCATAGACCTCGACGGGGCGCGGAGGTAGGTCCACCGCATTGCCCTCGCGAGCAGACTTGTAGGCGCGAACGCCATTGACCGAGATAGCCGAAAACGCCGGCGGCACCTGCATCTGCGGACCCAGCATAGCGGCCAAGCGCTCACGGGCATAGGCAGGATCGCGGAGCTCGTTGGCAACAGCCACCGTGCGGACCGCCTCGCCCTCCGCATCATCGGTATTGGTCTCGGCGCCAAACGAGATGTCGGCGACATAGCTTTTGGTATCGAGCGTGAGCATGCCCAGCAGACGGGTGGCCTGGCCCACACCCACCACCATGACACCCGATGCCATGGGGTCGAGCGTGCCGGCATGGCCGACGCGTCGCTCATGGAGGGCGCGCCGGCATTGCGAAACCACATCGTGGGACGTGCAGCCCACCGGCTTATCGACGGCGAGCAGCATATTCAGTTGAGAAGGCGTACGACGAGCCATGTACCATCCAAAAAGTTAAAGCTCGACGGTCACCGAAGCGGGATCCTCCCCTACCAGTTCGGCCAGCATGGGAAGTGCCACGGTGAGCGTCTCGAGAATCGTTCCGTTGTTGGAGAAACCGGCGGCAGCAGGATGTCCGCCTCCGCCAAAGGCAGCAGCGATCTCGGACACGTTGAGGTCACCCTTGGAGCGCAGGTTGCCGCGCACCTTGGTATCGCCCTCAATGCCCTTCAGGAACAGGCAGACCTCGACGCCCATCACCGAGCGCACCACGTCAACCAGACCGTCGCACTCATCCGAGGTGACACCGCACGCCTCAAGGTCACTCTGGTACGCGTAGCTATACGCGACGCGCCCGTGGGCCACCGTCTTAATGCGGCCCATAACGATGGACTTGAGGTGCAAAAACTCAACGCGCATGCTCTGGTAGACCTCGAGTGCCACACGCGCCGGATCGGCACCGTGGGCAACCAGACGCGAGGCTGCATGGAACGCGGCTGCATCGGCGTTTTGGTACTGAAAACGGCCGGTATCGGTAACCAAACCACACAGCAGGCAGGTCGCAACGCCATCACGTGCGACAATGCCGCAATTGTCCAAGAAGCGGTCGATGATCATGGCGCAGGCTGCAGCTTCGACGCGCCTCAGGCTGAGCTCGGCAAACTCCTCGCGCGCCGGATGGTGATCGAAGCACACCACATGCTTGGAGCGACGAAGCACCTCGGCGGAATTATTGAGACGCTCGACGACCGGCACGTCCACCGAGATGAACAGGTCCGGATTGCCGGTATACGCAGATGCCGGTACCAGGCGATCGGAGCCTTCCATAAAGCGGTAGATGCGCGGAACCGGATCATCGTCTGCCAGCAGCAGGGCAATGTCCTTGTTAGGGAAAAACTTCATAAGCGAGAGGCCCAGACCCAACACGGAGCCCAGGGCGTCGCCATCGGGAGAAGTGTGTCCCGAAATCGCAATGGAGGACGCACCCTCGATGAGCTCGAGGATGCGTCGCTGAATATCTGCAGACTCGCACGAGGCGAGGTCGGCGGAATTAGTCATCTAAAGCTGCCTCCTGGGCGGCATCCGCTATCGGATAGCCGTCCTCGTCCTTTTCGATCGCAAGCGTGGCGGGAACGTTTTCCAGCGCACGCGTGATGCGCTCGGCCTCATCGGTCGAGCGATCGATGCGAAAATCGAGCTCGGGCGTGACGCGCCAATCGAGCGAGCGGGCCAACAGGCTACGGATGCGGCCCTTGGCGCTGGCGAGCGCCTCCATGACCTCGTCGTAGCGGCTCGCGTCGCACGACACGTACACGCGCGCGAACGAACGGTCCACCGCGACCTCGACCGCGGTCAGGGTGACCAGGTCGAGACGCGGATCGGAAACCTCAAAGAGCAGGATATAACCGAGCTTCTCGCGAAGCTGCTCGCCCAAACGGCGGGTTGCCTGCGTTTGCTTCATAGCGCTACCCCCTACTCGGTACGGGCAACCTGATCGATGCGGTAGCCCTCAATGGTGTCGCCAGGCTTGATGTCCTGGAAGTTCTCCAGGCCAATACCGCCCTCGGAGCCGCTCTTAAGGCTCTTGGCCTCGTCCTTGTAGTGGCGCATCGAGGCGATTTTACCGTTGAAGACCACGATACCGTCGCGCACCAGGCGCACGGAATCGGTCGCGGCGATCTCGCCCTCTTCGACGCGGACACCGGCGGCGATACCGACCTTGGGCACCTTGAAGGTGTCCAGAACGGTCGCGGTGCCCGTGGAAACCTCGACCTCGGTGGGCTTGAGCATGCCGATACGGGCTGCGTCGAGGTCCTCGAGGCACTTGTAGATGACGTCGTAGCAACGGATCTCGACGCCCTCGCGCTCGGCGGCGGAGCGGGCCTTGCCGTCGGGACGGACGCCAAAGCCGATGATGATGGCGTTGGAGGCGTCGGCCAGAACGACGTCGGTCTCGTTGATGGCGCCAACGGCGGAGTGGATCGTGTTGATGCGCACCTCGGACTGGTCCATCTTGTCGAGGGAGTCCTGAAGGGCCTCGATAGAACCCTGGACGTCGGCCTTGATGATCAGGTTGAGTTCCTTGACCTCGGCGTCGGCGATGGTCTCAAAGAGGTTCTCGAGCGTCACATGCTTCACGCGGCTCTGCTCCTCGATGCGGGCCTTGAGCGAACGCTCGTCGGCCAGGGCGCGAGCCTCGCGCTCGTCCTCGAACACGCGGAACTCATCGCCGGCGTTGGGGACGGACTGCAGGCCAAGGATCTCGACGGCGTCGGAGGGACCGGCCTCGGTGACGGCGTTGCCCTTGGGGTCGAGCATGGCGCGGACGCGGCCGTAGGTAAGGCCGGCGACCAGCGTATCGCCCACGTGCAGAGTACCGCGGGTCACGAGCACCGTGGCAACCGAGCCGCGGCCCTTGTCGAGCTTAGCCTCGAGGACGTTGCCCGAAGCGAACGTATCGGGGTTGGCCTTGAGCTCGAGCACGTCGGCCTGGAGTAGGACGGTCTCGAGCAGGTCGTCGATACCGATCTTCTGCTTGGCCGAGATATTGACGAACATGTTCTGTCCGCCCCACTCCTCGGGGATGATGCCGTACTCGGTGAGCTCCTGGCGCACGCGGTCGGGGTTGGCACCCGGCTTATCGATCTTGTTGACGGCGACGACAATGGGAACACCGGCGGCCTTGGCGTGGTTGATCGACTCGATGGTCTGGGGCATGACGCCGTCGTCGGCAGCCACGATCAGAATGACGATGTCGGTCACCTTGGCGCCGCGGGCACGCATGGCCGTAAAGGTGGCATGGCCCGGGGTATCGATGAAGGTGATCTTGCGGTCGTTGATCATAACCTGCGAAGCACCGATTGCCTGGGTAATGCCGCCTGCCTCGCCGGCAGCGACGCCGGTGTGACGGATGGCGTCGAGCAGCGAAGTCTTGCCGTGGTCGACGTGGCCCATGACGGTGACGACCGGGGCACGCGGCTTAAGGTCGGCGGGATCGTCGTAGAACGAGAAGGTGTTCTCCTCTTCGGGGGTGATGATCTTGATCTGGCGGCCCAGGTCGTCGGCGACGAGCTCGACGAGGTCGTCGGACATGGACTGCGTCATGGTGAGCGGCGTACCCAGCAGGAACAGGCGCTTGATGATGTCGTTGGCCGGAACGTCGAGTGCCTCGGCAAGCTCCTGGACGGTAACGCCCTGGGAGACCTTGATGGCGTCGAGCTCCTCGGGGTTCACGCCCTGGGCCAGCGCCTCCTCTATCTTGCGCTCCTCCTGAGCCTTGGCAGCCTCGCGCTCGCGCTTCTCCTTGCGCTTCTTGCGGCGACCGGTGGACTCGCGAGAGGCCTCCTCGACGGCGGCACGAGCCTCCTCGAGCACCTTCTCGCGGCTGTACTCCTCGGCCTCGCGAGCCATACGGCTGTAGTGGTCCTCTTCGTTGTTGTGACCGCCCTTGCGCTTCTTGCCCTTGCCCTGCTTATCAGGGTTGGGGAAGTCCATGCCAGCAGCGACGTTGTTGCTGGCGTTGGTGCGATGGCTGTGCGGACGGCTCTCGGAGGCGTTGCGCTCGGAGTTGCTGTCGGAGGCGTTACGATCGTTGCGACGGCCACCGCGGCGGTCGTTGTTGCCGCCACGACGGTTACCGCGCTCGGCGGCGCGCTCGGCCTTGGCCTTGTCCTCGGCGTCCTTCTTCTCCTTGAGCACGGTCTCCTGTGCGGCGATCTGGTCGAGCAGCGAACGGAAGCGCGAACCGGAGTCGGAAGCGGGAACGGCGCGGCGCTGGGCCTCGCGGGCAGCCTCCTCCTTCTCGCGGGCAAGGCGCTCCTGCTCGGCCTTCTTCTTGGCCTCGGCCTCGGCGCGGGCAGCCTCCTCGGCAGCCTGGGCTGCGGCAAACTGGCGGCGCTCCTCCTCGCGGGCCTTCTCGGCGGCGATGCGCTCGCGCTCGGCCTCGGCAGCGCGTGCGGCTTCCTCGGCGGCAGCCGCCTGCTCCTCGGCCTGCTTGGCGGCCTCGACTTCCTGAGCGCGGGCCTCGATCACCGAGGCGAGCTGCTTGCGGACCATGGCGACATAGGCGTCCTCCAAGGTGGAGGAAGCGGACTTAGCGGGAATCTTCATATCGGCGAGATGACCCATCAGTTCCTTGGAGGTCATGCCGAACTCTTTGGCCAAGGTGGACACACGGACTTTTGCCATATGACTTCACCTACCCTTTCTGGCACCTTGGGTGCCTAGAGACTGAACGAGCGTGGGAGACGCGCCGGGACCCGCCCGGCGCAACCGCGCGCTAGATCAGGTCCTCCGCATCATCGAAGGCGTCGGTGTCGTGGACACCGCAGAAACGGGAGCCAGGACGAGCCTGGTTGCGGCACTGGATGCCGTCCTCGGACACGTACTCGCAGCGGCGGACGTCCTCGTCCTCCTCGTCGCCGATCAGGTCAGCGGCGGGCTCCTCGTGAACGGGGACGTTCTTGAGGATGTCGGCGGCAAGCGTCTCGGACTTGATGTCGATGTGCCAGCCAGTCAGGCGCGCGGCGAGACGTGCGTTCTGGCCCTCCTTGCCGATGGCGAGGGACAGCTGGTCGTCGGGAACGATGACGCCGGCGTAGGCCTTCTCCTCGTCAATGAGGACGCGGGTGACCTTAGCGGGCGAAAGGGCGTTGGCGACGTAGACGGCAGGATCGGCATCCCACAGGATGACGTCGACGCGCTCGCCACGGAGCTCGCCCACGACAGCGCGAACACGGCTGCCCTTGGGGCCGACGCAGGCGCCCACGGGATCCAGACGGTCGTCGAGCGAGTGGACGGCGACCTTGGAGCGCTGGCCGGGCTCGCGCGCGATCGACTTGATCTGGACGGTGCCTTCATAGATCTCGGGCACCTCCTGCTCAAACAGACGACGCATGAGCTCGGGGTGGGTACGGGAGATGACAATCGGCGGACGGCTGTGCTCGCCACGAACCGGCTGCAGGTTGGAGTTGGGGTCGCGAACGTCGATGATCACGGCCTTGATGTGCTGATTGTGCAGGTAGCGCTCGCCCATCGGACGCTCATTGCGCTCGTTCTCGTAACGACGCTGATCGAAGTGCGGAAGCTCGGCCTCGACGCCCTCGCGGATCTTGACGATCGTGAAGTCGGGCGTGGACTGCAGCACGGTACCGCTGATGAGGTCACCGATGCGGCCGGAGAACTCCTCGTAGATCTGCTCGCGGGCGGAGTTGCGCACGATGGCGTTGATCTCTGCCTTGGCGTGCTGGGCGGCGATGCGGCTCGTGTTCTTGGGGGTGACGTCAATCTCCTCGAACTCGGTGAAGTTGCCCTCCTCGTCCATGGAATCGTCGATCGGCTCCAGGCGGTAGACGTAGATCTTGCCGGTGGTGCGGTCGATGGTCACCTTGGCGCCCCACTCAAGATGCAGGATCTCGGCATAGCTCTTGGCGAGCGACTGCTCCAGGCGGTCGATCAGGTAGAGCTGGTCGATGTGCTTCTCCTGGCAAAGCTCCATCAGGGCGGACATCATGTCGGATGCTGCCATCTTACTTTCCTTCCTTCGCGGGCTTGAAGTCGTAGGTGGGCTTCAACTTGCACTTTTTAACATCAGAGAAATCGAGGGTGACGGACTCGCCGTCCTCGAGCTCGAGGGTCACGTCGGTCTCGGTCGCAGCCGCAATCTTGCCGGCGTACTTGCGACGGCCCTCGGAGGCGGTGGAGGTGAGCTCACAGTTCTCGCCCACAAAGCGGGCAAAGTCGCGCGGACGGCGCAGCGGGCGCGCCATGCCCGGGCTCGACACCTCAAGCGTATAGCTCGAAGAGATAGGGTCGAGCTCCTCAATCACATCGCCGACCCACTTGGTGTTGGCCGTGACGTCATTGAGCGACAGGCTCTGACCCTCGGCACCCTCGATACGCACACGCACGCAGGGGGCCTTGGTGGCACCCACGAGCTCGACGTCGACGATGTCGACATCGTGCTGGGGGGCAACGGCCTCGAGCGCGTCGATGATCGCCTGCTCGGTCTTAGTCTTGACCATTGCGGCACCTCCATCCATACAAAAAAGAAGCGGGGCCGAAACCCCACTTCTTTCAATTACAACTTCATTTGCAAGCAAACTATACCAATACCTGCGAAAACGTGCAAGCACAGTACAAATCTGCAGGTCAGCGTGCGCACAGGTTCTCCACAAGAATAGGACAATTGGCCGAGGAACCCCATGCGGCGCACCCTCAACAGTCCCAAAACGGGCCATGCGTCCCAATCCACAGGTCTGTTCGGACCCCAAGGGCATTCCTCCCCGAGCCCTTATCGATCAGACTTACGCTAAGGGACATTCCGCAACAAGCCGGCCAGCAAGTCGCGCAACGACGAACCTTTCCAAATCCTCTACGGCAAGGAGGCACCTATGAAACGCCTAGGCACCCTCTGCATGACTGCGCTCGCCATCGCAACGTGCTCGTTGGCCCTCGTGGGCTGCGGCAAAACGAACAGCAAAACCGGAACATGCGAACCGGATCCTGGCAGCACCAAAGCCATCGAAAAAACCGAACCACCGGTGAGCTTCGACAAAATAGACGAGGACATCGTCGATCCCCAGGGTTTGGGCCCCGACCCCCAAGAACAGTTCCCCATCGACCTAGAGGCGGACGAGAACGTCCACGTCACCTGCGTTGGTAAGGACACCGACGGCTACGGGGACGCCGCGCTCGTCTTTACGGTAACCAACAATACCGATGTCGACATGATGTTTGGCGACGTGGACTCCTACGCTTACGTCGACGGCGTGGTCCGCGACGTGCGCATGCGCCAGCCGGTCGCAGCGGGCGAGGAAACGCGCGCCATGCTCACCTTTGTGGGCACCTTCGACGACCCGGACTTTGATGTGAACAACGACCTCAACGACACCTACCTCAACATCTGGATGTTCGAAGAAGCAACAGGCAACATTTACTTTAGGGACCTGGTACACATCCCATAGAAGACGGTGCGACGCACTGACTAAGCAGGGCAGACAACACAAAACGAGGGACGACCCAACCGGACCGTCCCTCGTTTATTGCATGTCAGCTTTACGCGCAGAGCTTATTTGACCACCAGGTTGACCAGCTTGCCGGGCACGCAGATGGCCTTGACGACCGTCTTGCCCTCGAGCCACTTGGCGACAGCGGCCTCGGCGGCAGCCTGCATATCCTCATTGGAGGCATTGCGGGCCACCTCGACGCGGCCGCGGACCTTACCAAGCACCTGGACCACGATCTGCACCGTGTCCTCAACGGACTCGGCCAGGTCGAACTCGGGCCAGGCGGCGGTGTAGGCATTGCCCTCACAGCCGAGCGCCTCATGCCACAGCTCGTCGGCCCAGAACGGGCAGATGGGAGCAAGGACGCTCACGATGTCCTTGGCCACTCCATAGCACAGGGCCTTGTCGCGGGTGGCACCCTCGGTGGCGTTGAGGTAGGCGCTCGCCGCGTTGACGAGCTCCATGACGGCCGAGATGGCGGTGTTGAACTGGCCGCGATCGAAGTCCTCGGTGCACTTGGCGATGGTCCGGTGACGCTCGCGATAGAGCTTCATCGCAACCTCGTCGAGCGCGGACTTGTCGAAGGCCACGTTGGCGTCGCCGGACTGGACGAGCTGCCACACGATACGCCAGGCGCGCTTGATGAAGCGGTTGGCGCCCTCAACGGCCTTGGGATCCCAGTCGAAGTCCTTCTCGGGCGGGGCGATAAACAGGATCGCCAGACGCATGGTGTCGGCGCCGTAGGGCTCGATGACCGAGCTCGGGGGCACGACATTGCCCTTGGACTTGGACATGGTGTCGCCGTTCTCGTCCTTGACCATGCCCTGACACAGCAGGTTGGTGAAGGGCTCGTCCACACTCAGCAGGCCCAGGTCGCGCAGCGCCTTGGTAAAGAAGCGGCTGTAGAGCAGGTGCAGGATGGCGTGCTCGATGCCGCCGATGTAGTTATCGACGGGCATCCAACGGTCGGCGGCCTCGCGGGAGAAGGGCAGCTCGGTGTTGTGCGGGTCGGTATAGCGCAGGTAATACCAGCTGGAGCAGGTAAAGGTGTCCATGGTATCGGTCTCGCGCTTGGCCGGGCGGCCGCAGACCGGGCAGGTGGTCTCGTAGAAGTCCTTGCACTCGGCGAGGGTCTCGCCGGCGCCCAGGTCCAGGTTCTCGGGCAGCGTCACCGGCAGTTGATCCTCGGGCACGGGCACGATGCCGCAGTGCTCGCAGTGGATGGCCGGGATGGGATTGCCCCAATAGCGCTGGCGGCTGATGAGCCAGTCGCGCAGGCGGAACTCGACCTTGCGACGGCCGCAGCCCATGGCCTCGAGGTCGGCCACGATCGCAGCCTCGCCCTCGGAGTGCTTGCCGCCGCGCATGCCAGTGTACTTGCCGGACTGGACGAGCGTGCCCTCGGCAGCGTGAGCGCAATCCCAGTCGACGGTCTCGGCATGGAAGGTATCGATGGTCTCGCCGCTGGCCTCGACGGCTGCGCGGTCGTCATCGTCCAGGATGATCGGCACGATCGGCAAATCATACTTGCGTGCGAACTCAAAGTCGCGCTGGTCGCCGCAGGGAACGGCCATGACGGCGCCGGTGCCGTAGTCGGCAACAACGTAGTCGGCAACCCACACGGGGACCTTCTCGCCGTTGACCGGGTTCACCACGTAGCGGCCGGTAAAGGCACCGTGCTTCTCGAGGGTGCCCTGGGCACGTTCGACGGCGGAGATATGCTTGGAGTCCTCGACGATCTTGGTCACGGCCTCCTCGTACTCCGTACCCTCGACGAGCTCGTGCAGACGCGCGTACTCGGGAGCCAGGACAAAGAAGGAGACACCGAAGAGCGTGTCGGCACGTGTGGTGAAGACGGTGATCTTACCCTCGTCACCCTCGATGGGCTCGCCATCCTGGTCGCACAGGGTAAAGTCGACCTCGGCGCCCTCGGAACGACCGATCCAGTTGGCCTGCATCTGCTTGACGCGCTCGGGCCAGCCGGGAAGCTTCTCCAGGTCATCGAGCAGCTCCTGAGAGTACTCGGTAATCTTGAAGTACCACTGCTCCAGGTCGCGCTTCTCGGGCTCGGTGCCGCAGCGCCAGCACTTGCCCTCGGTGACCTGCTCGTTGGCCAGAACGGTCTTGCAGGTGGGGCACCAGTTGACCGGGTTCTTCTTGCGGTAGACCAGGCCCTTTTCCCACAACTTCTCAAAGATCCACTGACCCCAACGGTAATAATCGGGGCTGCAGGTCTTGACCATGCGATCCAGATCGTAGGAAAAGCCCATACGCTTCATCGTGGCGAGAGCCTGGTCCATGTTCTTGTACGTCCAAGCGGCAGCCTGCGTGTTGTGCTTGATGGCGGCGTTCTCGGCAGGCAGGCCAAAGGCGTCAAAGCCGATGGGGTGCAGCACATCGTAGCCGCGCATGCGGGCCTGACGGGCCATGGCATCGCCGATGGTATAGTTGCGCGCGTGGCCCATGTGCAGGTCGCCCGACGGATACGGGAACATCTCGAGCACGTACTTCTTGGGCTTGCTGGCGTCGGTGTCGACGGCAAAGAGGTTGGAGTCCTCCCAGGCCTTCATCCACTTGGACTCAATGGCCTGCGCGTCGTAGGCAGGGATCTCATCCTTATGATCTGTGCAATCGCACATATCAGCTCCTTTAATCTTTAATGGGGTCGGTCGGCTTAGCTTTATTCGCTACTGCGGACAGTCCTGCGCAAGACGAAGAGCACATTAAGTGCTCTTCTTTGCGTGCGGAACTTGTAGCGAACAAAGCTAAGCCGCCCGACCCTAAGGTTAACTTGACTGATGATAGCAAATACAACAAGCGAGATGCCTGCGACTTGCAGGCATCTCGCTTTATCTAAATAACGTGGTTGATACTCAACCTTTATGTGCAGCTCTTATCCTATCGATAAGACACAGACTGCTGAGAGTCTTTCACGACAACGTCGTGGGCGCCGCCTTCGACGATGGAGGTGGAGCTCACCAGGGTCAGACGTGCCTTTTCTTGGAGCTCGGGGATCGAGAGGGCGCCGCAGTTGCACATCGTGGACTTGACCTTGTAGAGCGTGCCGCCCACGCCGTCCTTGAGGGAACCGGCATAGGGAACGTAGGAGTCGACGCCCTCGACGAAGCTGAGCTTCGCCGCGCCGCCCAGGTCGTAGCGCTGCCAGTTGCGAGCACGCGCAGAACCCTCGCCCCAGTACTCCTTCATGTACTGGCCGTTGACGTTGACGCGCTCGGTCGGGCTCTCATCGAAGCGGGCGAAGTAGCGACCCAGCATCATAAAGTCGGCACCCATGGCAAGGGCGAGCGTCATGTGGTAGTCGTATACGATACCGCCGTCGGAGCACACGGGCACGTAAACACCGGTCTCCTCGTAGTACTCGTCACGGGCGCGGCAGACGTCGATCAGCGCGGTGGCCTGGCCACGACCGATACCCTTGGTCTCGCGAGTGATGCAGATGGAACCGCCGCCGATACCGACCTTGATGAAGTCGGCACCGCAGTCGGCCAAGAAGCGGAAGCCCTCGGCGTCGACGACGTTACCGGCACCGACCTTGACGTCCTCGCCGTAGTTGGCGCGAATCCACTCGATGGTGCGCTTCTGCCACTCACTAAAGCCCTCGGAGGAGTCGATGCACAGGACATCGGCACCAGCCTCGATGAGCAGCGGCACGCGCTCGGCATAGTCGCGGGTGTTGATACCGGCGCCGACCATATAGCGCTTGTCGTTATCGAGCAGCTCGTTGGGGTTGGTCTTGTGGCTGTCGTAGTCCTTGCGGAAGACGATGCCCATGAGGTGATCGTTGTCGTCGACGATCGGCAGGGCGTTGAGCTTGTTGTCCCAAATGACGTCGTTGGCAACCTTGAGGCTGATGTTCTTGTCGCCCACGATGAGCTGCTCGCGCGGGGTCATGAACTCGGAGACCTTCTTCTGGTGGTCATCGCGGCTGGGACGATAGTCACGGCTGGTGACAATGCCCAGGAGCTTGCCCTTGGGAGTGCCGTCGTCGGTGACCGGCATGGTGGAGTGGCCGGTCTTCTCCTTGAGCTCGATGACCTGCTCCATGGTCATGTCGGGTGTCAGCGTGGAATCGGACTGAACGAAACCAGCCTTGTGATCCTTGACGGCCTTGACCATAGCAGCCTCGGACTCGGGGGTCTGAGAACCGTAAATGAAGGACAGGCCACCCTCGGTAGCGAGCGCGACACCCATGTCGACGCCCGAGACGGACTGCATGATGGCGGAAACCATGGGGATGTTCAGGGTGATTGCCGGCTTCTCACCGCGCTTGAAGCGGGTTAGCGGCGTCTTAAGAGAGACGTTGTTGGGGATGCACTGCGAGGACGAGTAACCAGGGACCAGCAGATACTCCGAAAACGTGTGGGACTCACCGGGAAAGAACGTAGCCATGTTTCTCCTTTTTCCATGCGACCGGTCGGCTGCAGGCCTCGTAGGACCCAGCCCAACCTTGGGCGCCCAATACTGGGGAAGTATCTTAACGCACTTTGACTGCTACAATGCATGGTTTAGAAAGAGCACACGAGGGTTTGACGCAGGCTTTGCGTTTGCCCAGCAAACACTTTAGCGGGGAGACGTGGAGCGTATGGAGTACAAGACGACGGCAAAGCTGGTCATTCAAGCGTGCGACAAAGACCTGCCGGGCGTGTTCGGCCATGGCTGTGTCTTGCTGCTGCAGGGCATCGCCCGCGAGCACTCGCTCAACCGCGCCGCCAAGAGCATGGGCATGGCGTATTCCAAAGCCTGGCGCATTGTGAACGAGGCGGAAGGACAGCTGGGCTGCAAGCTCATCGAGCGCGACGGCGCCCGCGGATCATCGCTCACCCCCGCCGGCGAGCGAGCCATAGCGGTCTACGAGGAGCTGCAGGCCGACATCAACCAAGTAATTGCCGCAAAGGCCAACGACCTCATCGCCAGCATCAATGCAGAGTAGTCCTTTTAGGCCGTTTTTAGCCCACAGCGCCCTCGGGTTGAGGCTCGCGCCACAAAACGGGCCCATCTACTACGTTTAGTTGAATACCCACGACCATACCGGACATTATGAAAATAAAACCGCTGGTAAACAGCTTGGTAATTTTCAAAATAGGCGGGTGCGGTCGACCCCTATTGCTTAAACGTAGTAAATAGGCCGTTTTCGTGACACAGACCCCGATTAGCTACTTGCGAAGGGCGTTATCGAGAGTGGCAGCCACCTGCAGAGGGTCGTCGGTGCCGGCGAAGAGGCGGATGGCGCCCCCCTGCTTACCACGCGGGGCCGAAAGGCGCGTTGTTGAGCCGCCGGCGGGCGACGTGCGGAACTCCCCCGGCAATGTGTCGAACAGCTCACCCGCACTTCGCTCGATAAGGTCAAACTCAACTGCCGGGCCAAAGCCGTGCTCGAGGATTCCCGTTGCAACCGCATGGTCGGGATGCGAGCTCAGCCCGGGATAGCGCACGTTGCGCACCATCTCGTTGGCAGCCAGATACTCGGCCAGCGCACGGGCGCGGTCGAAATGCGCCTGCATGCGGGTATCGAGCGAGTCCAACCCGCGCTCCAGCACATCGGTCTCCTCAGCAGACAGGTCAAAAACAGGCGCGCTGCAGGTCGCAAGCAACGCGTGCGCGCACTCTGCGGCGGCATCCACGCGATGGCGCTTGAGCTGCGAGCGCGCCACCGAGACGGCGACGAGCTTGCAAGGAGCTTCGCCGGCGCACACACGGTCGAGTGCCTCGAGCGACAGCGCGGCACCCAAGCGCAACGGATCGCATCCAAAAACACCTGCCACGGTGTTATCCACCACAAGCAGCGCATGCGCCTCGCGAGCCGCGCGGCCCAGGGCACGAAGATCAGGCACACGCAGGCCAAACCCACCGATGGAATTGACGAACCACCACAGATGCGAACCGTCAGCATCAAACGAAACATCAAAGCCCTCGGACGCGGCAGCAAACGTCGCAGCCGCAGGCTCCCCCACCAGCGCAACATCGCAGCCATCAAAGCCGCAGGCAAACGCATCGGCAAAGTCATCCGCAAAGGCCACCAGGCGATCACCGGGCTGCACAATCCCCAGCATCGACAGCGCCGCCGGCACATGCGAGGCCGCAACAAGACGCGCCTCACGCGCACCAGCCCTGACAGCCCAGTCCTCTTCTAACTGTTGCACGTCCACGCAACACCGTCCCCAAAAACCGAACCGAATAAACCATCCATGAAGATCGTACGCCAGCGAGCGGGCAGCTGCCGTGGCGAGGTGCCGCGAAAGAGGAGCGACGCGTACTTTATGTACGCGAGCGACGGTTTGAGCGGCAGATCGCCCGGCAGATGTCCGCGCAGCGTCGAGCGGTCCGGCGTTTGTTAAAACGCCGGAACATAGTTAGCCGTGATATTCGCCGTTGTATTGGATCAACGTTAGATCTTCCACGCCATCGAGCGCGCGGATGGCGTCGGCATAGGGCATATCCACACCGTCCGAGAACACCTCGACGGCCATCTCGACCTTGTCACCGCGCATGGTCTTGGACTTGACGGAAAACTTGGTGCGCCCAAATGCACGCACGATATCGTCGCCGGTGGTCTGACCCGTGTAGTGGATGACCATCATGTACACGCGCGCCTTGTCCTGGTGGCTCGCAAAGCCGGCAATCATCACCACGATCACCACCGCCGTGAGCCCCACGAGCGCATACATACCGGCTCCCGCCGTAATGCCCGTGGTAATGGACCAAAACAGATACAGCAGGTCGAGCGGGTCCTTGACCGCCGTACGGTAGCGGACGATAGACAGAGCACCGACCATACCGAGCGAGATGACCACATTCGTCGAGATCGCGAGCGTGACCATGCAGGTGAGCACGCACATGCCCACGAGCGTTACAGCAAAACTGCGCGAATAGACCACGCCGGTAAAAAAGCGCTTGTACACGTAATAGATCAGGATGCCCATGGCGAGCGCCACAAGCAGCGAAAGGCCGATCTTGGCAGGGTCGACCTGGCCAAACGCCTCCAAGACGGAGTTCTTAAAAAAGTCCCTGGTGCTCATGGTCTAAATATCCCCTCGGTTCCCAAAATCCGATTCCCAGTAGTTAAAACCGCGCAGGTAGGCGGTCTTGTCATAACACAGGCAGTACTTAGAGACCGCCGTGAGTTCGGCCGCACCTGGCGGCACCATATCGCGCACCAGCTGTGGGCAAAACTCGGTAAACTTGACCTCCATCACCAGCTTGCCGGGCTCCAGCACAGGCAACGCGGGCAACGTCGCGTCAAAGATGTCAAAGCTTCCCACCGCCGCACGCACGTTGCTATCAAAGGTAATACGCACGGTGCCCTCGTCCATCACCCACGGCTCACGCTCGTAGTCCACGATGGTCCGCGGGCGCATCATGTTGCAGATGCACTCGATGTAGAACTCGCGACAGAGCGGATAAGGGCTCCTCAGCAAAAAGTCGTAGTCGCCGGCCAGAATCTGCTCAAACTCGCCACGCGTGAGTGGCGCGTCCTCCTTGTAGATCCAGCTGCCGTACTTCTTTTTGCGCTCGAGCTTAATCACCTTGTCGCCGCCGTTATAGATGCGCACGCGATATTTTTTTCGCATAAGAATACCGGCGTCTTTTTCCTCGTAGGCCGAGTTGCAGTAGTCGTCAAAGTACAGGCTGCGAATGGTGTAAACACCCGCCCGCGCATACTTGTCCAGTTTAAAAACCGGCGCCATGCGGCAGGCAAGCGCAGCGTGCTCGCCCTCGTTAATGAGATATTTGAGCTCGTGGCGGTAACGCTCCTGCGTGGCACGCACAGGCGGAGCCGTAAGGCGCTCAAGCAGCGCGCTAGCCCTCCTCATACGTGTCCTCCACGACCTTACCACCGTCCTGCACGTAAAAACACTTCATGCCGTAGTGTTTGCCGTCGTCGGTCACATAGTAGTCAAACGCATCTTGCGTATAGCCGTCTGAGTTGGTGGCACGCACGCGCACAAAATACTGGCCGGTATCGGGCGCATCGCAGGTCACCTCAGGCAGCAGCACGTCCTCGGCCTTGAAAAACACGTCCTTGATGGCATAGTCACGCGCCAGCTCCACGGTATAGCGAATGTCGCGCGCCTTAAAATCGTAGGACGCATCCCAGTTAATGCGCAGCTTACCGTTATCGATCTGCGGCACGCCAATGTAGAACGGCATGGGCTTTTTATAGCTCTCGCGAAAGCTCTTGTAGTTCTCCTCGATCTCGGAGGGAATCGCCGCGGCGATTTGCTCGTATTGGTCCTTGGTGACAGGCAGATTGTCGATATCGGGCGAAGCAAAGACCAACGATTCGGTAACCTCGCGATAATGTCTAATCATCTTGGCCAGGCGCGCCTCGGTCATATACGAGCGCAGGTCCTTTACGGCGCGGTCGAGCTCACTGCGGAACGATTTGCTGCGCAGCGCACGATTGAATAGCACGTTGCCCCAGTAGTTGCTTACGCCGCGCTCCCAGCTCGCATAGTCCGAGAACCCGGCAAGAGAAAGCTCCAGCTTACGCAGCATTCCGTCGTTATCCCAATCTAAAAAGTACCAGGTATTTGAGTTGAGCGGGCTGTACAGATAACAGTTACGGTTCTGAGTATCGCAGTTGCCCGTCAGGATCTGAAACGCCAGCCAATAGACCAGATTCTCGGTATCAAAGTAGGTGTCGAGCACGTTATCGATCTTTTGCGATTCGTCGTTGAGCGCATCGAGCATCTCGATGAGCTTGGTGTGGTCCGAATCGCCCTTAATCTCGAGCATGCCCTCGAAGTTTGCCTGGTTGTAGTCGGGATCGTCGGCAAGCTTAATGGTGTCCTCGTAGCGATGGAAATCAAAGCTGTTCACCTTGTACAGGTGCCCGCTCTTATCCAGGCCATGTGCCTTAAGCGCCGTCTTGTTGAGCTGCTCCACCTGCGTAAACAGGCCGTAGTCCTCAAAGGTATCGTTGGACTTTTCGGTCTGGTCGCACACCCACAGATGCACAAACTGCGTGCGCAGGCCCATCATCTGGGGAATTCCGCGGATAAGGTCGTAGGCCATCTTGTTGCGAAAACGCATACCCTCGCCCATGTGCTTGTTGAGCGCAATCGCGCGCTGCTGGCGCCAGGTGCCCTTGCCTTTTTTGAGCTCCACCTTGTAATTCTTTTGCGTGTAGGAGCTCGATGTCTGGCCGCGCACCTGCACGGTGGCATTGGGCGCGTCCTCGCCATAGCCAACCTCGCCGGCCACCGGGCCGTCTTCGTCGCCCGGCTGCAGCAGGCCCATAACCTGATAGCGCGTCACGCCCATGTCGGCATAGTCATACACCGAGTACGTGTTGATCTCGGCCCAGCTATGGTCCGTGTTCTCGGAGCTGTTGCCGCGAGAGACCGTCAGATACATGGTCACAATGCCCGAGTCATCATAGACCTCGTACAGCTCGTCCTTATCGCGCAGATGCTTGGACTGGTCGGAGGCCTCGGCCTTTTTAATCTTGTCCTGCTTTTTTACCTTATTTGTCGAGGATTCGTCCTGAGATGAGCAGCCCGAAAGCAGCAGCGCGCCGGCAGCCGCCTCGATCAGACAGCGGCGAGACATCAACTTATCGATCATCAGAACCTCCCCAATGGTTACGGTACACGCGAACTACTGCGCGCTGAAACGCGCCGTGCGGCACGCCCTTGCGGCGGCACTCCTCATAGCGCTGCTCGGCACGGTCGAGCAAGCGGCCCAGCTGTGTAAAACGACCCGTTTTGTCGGTCGCCACAATGGGCTGCTGACTCAGGATACGATACGGTAAGTTGGCGGTATAGGTATCGAGCCGCAGCAGCGCCACGATAAAAAACACCACCGCACCCAACAAAAAGCCAAAGCCGTAAAACTGCTGCGGCAAAAGCAACGACACGGCGGTCGCCAGCCCTGCCACACCGGCAAACAGGCCCGAGGCCAGAACGGCTCCCTTGTAGTCGGTAAAGTACAGCAAGATAAGCAGGATCGTGTTGCCCACGGCATACAGGCCGTAGCCTACGCATAACGTGCGAAAATACCCGTGCATAAGATTGTTAAAGCCCAGCGGCAGGGCCGAGAGCACTGTAATCTCGAGCGAGATGACCGCCGCGGTCACAAACAGCTGCTTGAGCGCGCAAAAGCGCAGTTCGCTGTTGAGCGTGGAGAGCATCCCCTCCTCGGCCACCACAATATCGCCCACCACGCCGCCGTCGTTGAACAGGCTGTAGTAGTCACGGTAGCGCGGATAGAAATTGACCTCGACCGACACCACAAAGTTGACGGTCGTGACGAGTGTGGTCAAAAACGCAATGAGTGCCGGAACGTCATGGTAAGGAGCCCCGTAAAACAGGCCTTTGATCTGCACGCCAATAGGGCCCGCCCAGATAATAACCAGGTGTACGAAAAGCCCCAAGTTGGTAAACAGCCCCGTAAGCGCAAGCGGCATAAATTGGTCGAGCCAGCGCAAAAAACGCCAGGGACTCCGATCACTCTGTGGAAAATACCGGTACAGCAGTACCACATCCCAGGCAAGCATGACGCCGTAGCCTAGGGCGATTGACGCCAACAGGCCCTCGACCGGCGGCAGTCCCAACGTCAGCGCTGCCAGGGCGCACAGGCACGCCACGCCAATGGCGGCCGCAAAGCTGCACAGAATGCCACGATAATCTTTGATGGCCGTGAGATAGCTCATGCCGTTCCAGTTGACGATCATGATGTTGAAGAGCCACAGGCACAGCAGCCCCTGCAGCAGCGTGGCCCCCGAGAACAGCAAAAAGACGCCGTAGAGCACCGTGCCCGCAACGAGCATGATGGCATTAGATCCCCAAAACGAAGGCAAGATCTCATCCTCGCGCTCGGCAAAGAGCATGTCGGCCAAAAAGCGCGTGACCGGCATGGAGAAAAAGCTTGTGAGCGTAAGCGAGGCCAGCAGTGTATAGGTCACCATGCACACCAGCAGATCCTGGTTGGCGCGCCCCACGCCCCACAGACCGCACAGCACCAAGATACCCACCTGGAGCAGCACGCCCAGCAGCATGGGGCCCGTGCACACAATGCCAGCGTAGCCATAGGCGCGCATCGTGGCAAACAGACCCTTGCGCCTAAACAGGCGCTTGAGCTCAAAACCGATTCCGGCCACCGGCTACTCCCCCTCTCTGGGCAGGTCAAACGCTTGCGCCGTCTCGTCGTACAGCGCGCGATAGTTGGCGAGCATCTGCTCGTGCAAAAAGTACGTGGCAACGCGACGCTGGCCACGCTCCCCCATCTCAATACGACGGGCCCGGCTCACGCACATGCACTCCATGGCATCGGCCAAGCCCTTGCGATACATGGGCGGCGTCACAAAACCTGCCACGCCAAAGTCATCGCCCGGGGCGCCTTCGAGCAGCTCGCGGCAGCAGCCCACCTCGGTCGTCACGCAGGGACGGCGCGCTGCAAGCGACTCCAGCACGCTGAGCGGCTGGCCCTCGGAGATGCTCGTCAAAATGGTAAAGTCGAGCTTTTCCATGTACTCGACCACGTTGACGCGCCCGGTAAAGATCAGATCGCGCACGCCCAGGGTATCGACCAGCGCGTGACACTCGGCACCGTACTCCTCGTCGTCCACGCCGCCCATAATGTGCAGGCGCACCTTAGGCAGGCGCTCGTGCAGTTCAAAGAAGGCATAGATCATGGTCTTGACGTCCTTGATGGGCGCCAGGCGCACCACCGCGCCAATATCCACCCAGCCGTCATCGGGCTTTAAGGGAATGTCCTTAAAGCGATCGAACTGGATGCCGTTGGGGATGACCAGGCACTTGTCCGCATCGCAGCCCATGTCGATCTGCGTCTTACGGGCGTTATGGAACAAACTGGTCACGCGGAAGGCGCGACGGTAGATCTCCTCCGAAAGCAGGTAGAAAAAGCGGATCCAGCGGTCCTTAAACGACGGCACGACCCAGTCGGCACGAATGATCTCTTCCTCGCGCTCGCGGGTATAAATGCCGTGCTCGGTCAGCAGCACCGGAGCCTGGTGAACGCTTGAGCCCAGACAGGCGAGCAGGCCGCCGTAGCCGGTCGAGATGGCGTGGTACACATCGGCCACCGGCACCTCGCTGCCCAGAAGGTAGAGCACGGGCAGCAGCATGGAGCGCATGGTGTGGAATGCATCGGCAAAGGGCGTGTATGGGTACTCGGCCAGGCACACGTCGCGAAAGATATCCATAAACGTGCGGCTCTGCAAAAACGATAGCGGATGCACGCGACGGCGCTGGAAGATATCAAATAGCACGTCCCAGTCCGGATTAGAAAGCGACACCAGGCGGCGCAGCGCCTCGCGCTCGCGGTCGTTAAAGTCGGCCTCTTCTTGCTCGCCCGAAAGCCGCAGGGCGTCATCCAGAAATACCTCGTGCACCTCGACCACGTTGCCGGGCAGCTCGTAGACAAACTTGCCGCGGTCGGCAGCATGCGCGCCAATCACCCACAGCACAAACTCGTGCTCGGGCATGGCCTGTATGTAGCCATGCATCCAGGTAGATACGCCGCCGTGCACATAGGGGTAGCAACCCTCGAGTACCAAACAGATTCTCATTTGTCGCCACCCTCCTTGCGTGCAATGGTCACCGTCTTGTCCGTGGCTTTAACCAGGTACAGATCGCCCGTCAGATGCGTAATCTCGCCACCCGTGACTGCACCCGGCTCGCCGTTGTTGGCGCGGAACATGAGCCAAGCCTCGTCGTGGAAATTGCCCAGGCTGAGCGTCCAGGCATTCGCGTCTGTATCCACGCTCACCGTCACGGACGAAAAGCGCTGGATGGCGCCCGAGCATTCCGAACCGGTCTGGCGCCGCAGGTCGGGCGCAGACTTGGTAAGCCACTCCAGGTAGTTGGTCAGACCGCCCTTGTAGACCTCCCAGCCCTCCTTGGCTCCGCGACCGGGATCCAGTAGGTCGTCCGGATGCATAAAGTGCGTACTCACGTAGTGCATGTTGAGCTCGGACACGGCTGCCAGACGCATATAGGAATCGTTGACCATGCCGCCCGAGACAATACGTGGCTGCTCCACAATGCCATCGCTCGCCACGCCAAACTCCTGCACATAGGGCAAGTCGGTGCCATCCTCAAAATACGTACTGGCGATGGTCTTAATGCGCGGAACGTCGGTGCCAATAAGCTTGCGCGCACGGGCCGAAAGGATATTCGACGGTGGCACATAGACCGAGCCGTGCGCGTTGGGCAGTACCTCGTCCTGGAAGGCTATAAGCTCGTTGAGCGATGCGACGAGCGTCTCCTTGTTCTTCCACGTCTTGTAGTCGTACAGTGTGCCATAGTCGGTATCCCAGAGCGCCAGCGGCTGATGGTTGTAGCCGTGGAAACCCAGCTCTCCGCCCATCTGCAGCAGCATGCCGCCAAAGTAGCGGAACTGCGTGGTATCGGCCTGGCGCGCGGGCTCGGTCTGGTTGACCGCGTCCTCGTAGTTTTCGATCATCACGCCGGTAAAGCGAACGCCATATTTTTGCGCGAGCTTTTGCAGATCGGGCCACCAGACCTTGGCATAAAAGTCGGCGATAGAAAGCCCGTAGTAGCGCTTGATGTAGGTGCCGTCGCCCGAGGGCACGGGGCTGGGAAAGTCGTCCAGATAGAAGACGGCGCTGTTGATGACCGGATAGGCCGTGGCATCGCCCAGAAGGCTGATCGCCGCGGCGTAAAAACCGCGCATGACCTTGTCATAGATACCGATATTGCACACCACGGTGCGACCGCTACCGCAGTCATTCGACCAAATGAGCGGGGCGCCCGCATCGCCGGTCTTAGCCCACACACGAGCCGTCTCGCGCAGCGAAACCGAAAGCGACGAATCAAAGGGGTCCGAGAGCTCGTAGCGCTCTCCCCCGCCCAGCATAAAGTCCTCGCTCGGCACAATGCTTTCGGCTTTTACATAGTCATATCCGGCAGATTCAATGCCAAGCTTGGGAGCAATCACTTGCAGATAGCCCGAGTTATCCGGAGGCATGGCGAGCATAAGCGAACCGCCGGCACTCACCCAACTCATAATGTCGCTCAGGTGCGTACCGAGTCCATCGAGCGACGGCATGAGCAAAATCACGCGATCGTAGGAGGTCAGCGAGGGAATGGCATCCGCGCCGTCCAGCGCAAGGTCCACGTCGCGGTGCGCGATCTTCATGTCGAGCAGAATCTGGTCGAACTGCTCCTTTACGTCCTCGACGCCAGCTTGATCGGAATCGGTAATGACCAGGCACGTGGGCTTTTGGCCAAATATTGCCGAGGAGGCCGGAACCGCATCGTTGGCGGCAAGCATCCCCAGCTTATGCTGGCCCGCACTGTACTGCACGCCGGCGCGCTCCACCAGCAGCACGGCCGCCATGGCAATAAAGACCGCCCACACCACAAGCAGCCCCATCCAGCGAAAATGGCCCGCACGGTCGCGGATATGCTGTACCACGCTCATCGGGCCTCCTCTCCGTTGCGCCAAAACGCCAGTTCCTCGCGGTTGGCGGCGCTCAAGTATACATGCTGTTTGTCAATCGCATCGATCACGCGGTGGACCTCGTCACCGTCGCGGCGCATCACCGCAAGGCGCAGACAAAGCATCCAAACCTCCTGCTCCTCGGGCACATCGAGCACCAGCTGGTCGGTCACGGCCTGCGCCTCGTCGATCTGTCCGACATCGGCCAGCGCCGTCGCGTATCGAATGCGAAGCTCAAGGGTGTCCTCGCGCTCGCAGCGACGCGCAAGCAAACGCGCGTACTGTTGGCGCTGAATCTGAGCCACGCGCCCCTCGGCCAGGCCCGAGCCCAAGTATTCACCAAGAAAATCGCAGTATTCGTTGAGGTTTTGCGCGCTCGGGTCCGTCTTAAAGGCACGCTCCAGCTGCTGCAGTTTAAGGTCGGACTCCTTGGAGATCTGCACCACCGCCGTCGCGGCATAGTGAGCCACCTCAACGTCGTCGTTAAGCTTAGCCGCCTGCAGCTGCGCCAGGTAAGCGTCGGGCTCCTCGGTGAGCATGGAGAGCATTAGGCGGCGCCGTTCTGCCGGGTCGTTGATGATGAGCGCCTCCTCGAGCGGCACTACGCCTGCATCGTCCTCACCACTCGGTACCGACATACTACGATGCAGGTCGTCGTTGAAGCGCAGCGACTCCAGCGCAGACTCTTTCAGCCCCTCGCCAAACGCCGTTCCGCGGACCGATAGCAGAACCACCAGCAACGGGCCCCACAGCGGCACCAGCACTATCACAGCCAGCATATGCCCGCGCACCGGCAGCAGGCCCAACTTCATAAGCGTCCACAGCACCAGGCAAACCAGCGCATGAATCAGCAACAAGACGGCGGCAACGACAAGCGAGATCAAGCGGCACCCCCCTCACCGTCACCGGTGTCAGCAATATGCCGCAGCAGCGCCACGATGTCCTCGCCGTCGACGGGCTCCACCGCAAGCTGCTTTGCACTCAGGCGCTCGCGGATAATGGGCAGATCGCACGCCTTTGCCTGGCGCATAAGCAGGTAAAGCACGTCGCCGTCGACCAAGCCCGCCGCATCGCTCTCGCGGATTGCCGACCCAATTGCGCCCACCAGCTCGCCGACAGGCTCCATGCCCGGTACCACGCGCAGGAGCAAAAAGCTGCCCATCTTGCCATCTGCCAGCGCCTGCTCGGCCGCGAGCTCTTGGCCAAAGGCAGCCTGCTTGAGCACGCAAGTGCCGTCAACGCAGCGTTTATCCTGTGCCACCGCCTCATAGTCAAAGGCACGGCCCAGCGCGCTTTCGACCAGGCCGCACAAGATGCGGAACAGGTTTTGGTAATAGAGCGTCATTTGGTTTTCGGCCGCACTACGCACAAAGATCAACACGGCGGGTGCCCCATCGCGCTCGATCGTGTATCCAAACATGGGAAGCCCCGGCGTCAGCTCGCGGTTCACCCACAGATTCGAACGACCCCCGTCGCCCAAAAGAGGTGCAAGCTGCTCAAGCGTGAGCGAGCGTGCGGCATCTTCGGCAATCGCGGGACTTGCTGCCACCAGCCGTGCAAATGTTCCGCCCGAAACATGGTAGATCGCCACCGAATCGTTCTCGAGGATCTCGCCCAGAAGCTCGCAGCACTTGCGATAGATGTCGCGTGGGTTGAAGACGTCAAGCTCCTGCGTTACGGCAAAGATCTTGCCAAAGCTGTCGTGGCGACCCACGATCTGGCGCCTGTACGCGCGCTTGTCCTCGATCGCGTCATGGTAGAGCTGCGTAAGGAACGTATTGCGGTTGCGCACGAGCTCGTTTTGATCGCGCTCCGCCCTAATGGCTTCGCTGTTGCGCAGCTGCACATAGCCGCACACGGCACCCACAACAAAGTACGCGATAAACGGCAGCCAGTTGGACGGCTCGTAGAACAGGCCCTGGAAGGTATAGCCGTACAAAGTAAAGTAACTCGCAGCCAAACCCACCGACGCCAGCAGCGCCGCAACCAGGCCAAAGTCCAAGCCATACAGCGTGCCGATGAGCACCACGTAGAGCAGGCGATAATCGAGCACGTTGAGCTGGGTCGATTGGGAGAACAAGCGCTCCAGCACTTCAAAGAGCACCCAGGCGGCTGCCGTCTCCAGGCATTTGACAGGCAGCGTGCGCATTTGAATGCGGTCGATGGCCGCGCGCAAGGGGTTGACCTTCTTTGCACGGCCAGCATCCCAGCGAGCCTGAATGGTCGAGAGGTCGCGCAGCAAGTCGTAGCGCTGAAACCAGCCATAGCGCACGCGAGCGACGTCGCTGGCGGGCAGGGCGTAGCCGGCAGAATCGCCATAGGCAACTGAGAGCCCTGGGAACAGTGCCTGAAGGGCCTCGCCCACCTCACCCACCGTGTGATGGAAGGTATCGGCTACGTCGAGAGTCTCAAAGTTACCATTCCAGCTGTCGAAGATACGGCGCACCAGCACCGCAAGCTCCTCGGCACACAGCAGGGGAAACGCCGCATCCTGCGCGCCCTGCAGAGCGACCGATCCGGTTGAGCATGCGTCGAACATCGGCACCAAAAACGGGTCCTCCAGCGCGGCAGACGCGGTATACAGGAACGGCACGCGCAGGATCTTGGTCTGCACGCCCTCGCGAGCAGCGTAGTAGCGGCACAGGTCGTTGGCTGCGTGCGCGATAATGCCCTTGCCCGTTCGCCCCGCGGCATCGGCGGCACCCTCGGCACCCGCGGGCCCCGCTACATACAGCAGTTGGACCCGACGACCCGCGCACGTACGAAAGACCGAGCGCAGCAGCTCGATATCGCCCACGGTATCGGTATGCGGGGTAAGGTAATTAGACAGGTAGACCACGCGGTCGAACTCGTAGGCCTGCTCCAAGTGCTGGAGCAGCTCTTTCCACGAGGCATGGGGCGACGACTCATCGCGGCGCGCTTCCGCGGCAGCGACGACCTGGACATGGCCCCCGGGGAACGCCTTGGCGCAAAAGTCATCGTCAACATATGCGGTGTTGCCAACAACCAGCACCTCCATGGCGTACCCCTCCCCTAAAATCCACTTCTGTCATAGTCAAACATGCGTATTTTACGCTGTCAACGCGAGCTGGAACGCCTTTAAGGCTGTTTTAAGAACTTTTTTAGAGGATGTGGGGACATCGAGAGTGCTAAATGAGCGACCAATTCGGAAGTGGGGTGAAAAACCGAGACCTGTCGACCAGACCCCAGTTTTGGGCACCCGCGACCTGCGGTTTTGTTGCCTGAAATCGGGCTATGCTCGGCGAGTTTCGATTTTTCTCCGCACTTCTCCTACGCACCGGATTTGCAATCGCGCATCACAATCCGCCAATCGCCCTAACCGGAAAGCCAATCCACAGACTCGACTAGCCAGCCAGATACGGCCCGATTACATCGAAAATTTCGCCCACCTTAGTTGCAGGGTTTTGCGCAGATGGCTTAACGTTACCCAGCCCCCTATGGTATGTGACGAGGCGCCCAACACGCTGCAATGCCTCGCCTCGTTTGCCGTCCACCACCTCGAACAGCCCGTCCAAGTTCTTGCGGTACTCGATGCCCAGGTCTCTCGACATCTCCTGCGCGAGGGCATGCTGGCAGTCGGACGCGGACATATGCGCGGTCGTGTAGCGAAAGTGCAGAAGAGGCCACAGCTCGAAGCAGGGGTTCGACCACAACGCATGGAAGGTCCTCGAACCATCGGAGAGCTCGTCGCATTTGCGCTCCATCGCGTCAAAGTCGGACGCAGGAAAGTCATCCTTGTCATACACGAGCCACACATGGTCGAATGTCTCGGGCGCATAGCGGCAGTGTTCGACGGCAAAGTCAAGTAGGTCAAGTGTGTGTTTGCCGGTCCCCTTAACGACAATGGCAACCTTACGCTCGTTCGCCGCACCCAACGCCGCACGCACACCCTCAAAGTAGCGAGGCTCGGTCTCCTTGCCCTCGCTCACTACAAGATGACGCGTCATCTGAACCATGCGCGAGCGGCCCTCTCGTTTGCCGCTACGCCAGCCCTTCGGCTTCTTCGCCACCATGCTAATCCCACTCCTCGATGCGGGTGAGATACGGATCGGCGCCGTAGCGACCGGACAGGTATTGCTTGTCGAAAGCCGCGTTCTTGCTTACCAGATTACCGTTTGCCTCGTGGATGTCGGCGAGAGACCACAGTTGGCTCGCCTCCCCCTCGCCGCGCGCAGCGAACCATATCTCGTCACGGCGGAACACATCGTTTCGCATGGTTGACACATCCTGGGACGAGAAGATGAGCTGCGCGCCACTCTTGTTGACCCCAGGATCCTTAAACAGCAGAATCACATAGCGAAGAAGCTTCGGGTGCAGTTTGGCGTCGAGCTCGTCTACCACAACGGTGCCACCACGCTCAAGCGCTGTCATCAGATACGCAGCCAACCCCATGAGCTTCTGGGTTCCGGCAGATTCCTCGGATAAACGCAGCTCGTACGTCTTGCCGCCCACCTCGTGCCTCACGAAGACGCGCTGGCCGCGCCACTCCGGCGCCCTCTCCACTCTGAAGCCATCAATACGTACATCAACGGCGCGCAAAAAACGCGTGACCTCGGGTGAGTCATCCTCATCGAGCAATTGTTCGAGCATCTGCTCCAGATAGGAGCTGTTATAGTTCAGGAACACCCCGTCAAGAAACCAGCTGGCAGCCTCCTTGACCACCGGCGCGTCAAAGTTGATGCAGAGAAACGACAGGTACGGCAGCCTCGGGTTGAATCTCGCAGCCGTCACGAGCTTACGCAGCGTGGGACCGAGCTCAACCTCTGCGCCCTCACGCTCGAACAGCATCGCCGTGCGTGACGCTCCCAATTTTCGCCGCCATAGGCCTTCGGACACGATCTCGTCCGCATGCACGGACAGGGCATAGCGGTACTCGTGCTCACCCGCGCGATAGTAGAGCTCGAATTCGGTGGGCTCAGCAGCCGACACTTCATCGAACTCAAACGCAGAGCAACGTGGTATCGAAGGACGGTTACCCTCTGGCGCATCAGTGCTGGCAGACAGCAATCTGATCGGCCTGGCCACCGCCGAGCGAACGTAATCAAGCGCCTCGAGCAGGTTAGACTTGCCGCCAGCGTTAGGCCCGTACACCGCAGCCACCGGAAGAAAACTCTGCCCGTCAGGGAACTCTATGAGGGAGCACTCGAACTCCCTCATCGATGTTGCCTGCATAGAAAGCTCGGTCTCGTCGCGATAGGATCTATAGTTCCTGAAGGTGAACTGACAAAGCATCGTCCTCAAAATTCCTTTCATTGTTTTGAAAAGATATTTCAGAGTTTTTATTTGATTATAGACTTTAAGAAACATCAATCAAGTGTTTACCACTCCCAAGACAACAGGTATAGGGCGCCGAACACGGAAGTGCGGTAAAAATGAGTCCATCGTCGAAGCGGACACGGCCGGCGTGCCAGACTTTAAACGCATAAAAAAGGGCAACACCCTCTAACTGAAAGCGTCGCCCTTAAAGCCCCAAAGAGCTTTTGTACTATGACTACGTACTATACACCTCAATAAGGTGAAGCATCATACCCAGTTCGCCCGCCACGAAAGCATCAATGCCCACAAGCTAGAGGATGATCGAATCAACCGCATACCAGGTTCTTCAACGTCGAGACGCATTGCTTTAGATCGGACGCTACGCCAACTTTCACGACATTACCCAATCCGGCACGCGGGTTTGAGGAGACGCTCTTATATTTGCACTAAGAACCTGAGCACATGACGAGGCTCGGGATACATCAACCAACGAGAGGACTCGCCATGCCAATAGACGGAATCATCTACCTACTGAAGTTCGCTCCCCAAGAGGCGTACATCGACGACCTGATGAACGGGCGCCTCTATATGAACGCCGCCGGCTACTATCACGGTCTGCCCGGAGAGCAGGGCGATCCGCTAGAAGCGTCTCTGGCATGCGGCATGGGCATCTACGCCCATTGGCTCTTGCCGATCTACTGCATGTACACGGTGTGGGAGAGCGACATCGTTGACAACGCTGTCGTAATTACCAAGCGAATGGTCGAGGAGTTCAGGTGTTCCGACGGCTGGATCGGCATCGTGCGGTATGACCGCTTTGAGCGGCTGCTAAATAGGAAGTTTGATTCGGGAGATGGCGTATCCCTGCACGGCCCCGTCTTTTACGGCGCCCCTAGTCCAAGCGTAACTGCCGAGGCATTCCAAGGCATCCCGGACAACCTTGTTATCAAAACACCCAAATTTGCATACCAACGGGAGTATCGAATCGTCGGATCGCAACCGGTCAAGTGGCGCCTTAAGCCCGACAAGAACAACCCTGACTACAAAATCGAAGAGTATGGACATGCGGAACTGGACTTAGGCGGCAGCCTTATGGACTTTTCCTGGAAGGTGCCGGTGTCGAGCCTCACGGAGGTTAAAGGCGGCCTCATGCTTAAACTGCCGTTAGCTAAATAACAAGTCGACGAGCAAGCAATCGACCACTCGAAAAACCACAATGGAACCCTACTCAATACTGCAAGGAACTAATGGAGCTGGGGCACGGCGCAATCTCCGCCGCCCGCCGCAGGCGACTCAAGCTCAAGCGAGAAAATACTCACGTTACATCGACACGCGAACTCACAACTCTTAAGTCACTGCTTGATCGAACTTGACGGGAATGGGGCGGGTTCGGCTAATTGCTAGTCGGCAACTACACTCAATCATTCACCTGAATCGAACTCACGCCCTGTTCGCAATCATCACGAGTATCTCTCTCGCCTGATAAAGGCAGCTGCAACGGCTTGTCAACATGAAAGCCCGGAGAAGAGCAGAGTGCGGTACCGATAACATATAACGGATCACTCGAGCCGATTTCAATCCCCCGACTCGAAAACTTCAATCGCTCTGGGGCGGGCAGATACCGAGGGGCCTCATCCGCATTGTGTTCATACTCATACCGATATAAGCAGGAAAGGAGGACGAACAGACCAGAAAGGGCATGAAGTACATTGCCGAGATTGGCTTCGGCATAGCTATCCAAGCGATGGTGTTTGACATTGTTATATGAGACCCACCATTCAGGATTCATGGCGGATTCGGTCCCATCATCTGTCCACCAAGATGACCAGGGGTTAATAACGATCTCGCTGGCACCAATAACAACCCAGCTAAAACGAAACTGTTGCGAGAAGCGAGCGTGGACCATCTCACGCGCCCCGGAAATGTTTTTAACCGCACCCCAATCTGCGCTCTCGTAACGCCTGACAAGGTGGTTAAGATCTTTAAAGGCGACATCGATCTCGGAACAAATCGAGAGATAGACTTTGACGAGCTCGGCGCCATAGGTGCCATAGTTCGCTTCGGTAGGCTCGATGTAATGCAATATCCGAATGACGTCTTCCTCGAGCAGAATAAAGTAATCCCAGTGGATATGACTCATAGAAAGCGCCATTCGAACCACCCAGTCAATCAGCAAAACCATTGAGCCCATTTTACGGTCTAGGCATTGTTAAACACTAAAAGGGTAGAACCTACGGATGAAAGTCAAACAAGAAGAGACCTACCGATCCTATTTACAGAACGAATTAGACCGAAACGAAACCCCAGCCCAAAGAAAGAAGGCGGCCGCCATGAAACGAGTCGACGAGGAACCCACGCCGGAAGCAATTGAAGACGCTCTCACCCAGGACCCGCTACACCGCAAGAGAGAAATCGAGGACTTTCTAAAGATGCTCATTGCGGTTGAGCCTCCGTATACCTTTGTCATTGATGCACCTTGGGGCTCCGGCAAGACATTCTTTGTAAAGCAAGTTGCGAGAGCCTTGCAAATGACAAATCCGGCACTTAGCCAGGACAGCGCAAAACCAAGCACAACATTCGGTAATATCGACGAGGAACTGCTCAAGAAACCATACCTCCCCATTTATTTCAACGCATGGGAGGACGACCATTTCGACAATCCGATCTTGCCAATATTAGCCTCTATCGCTAGTGCTACAGACGAGAAGAGCGTCAAGGGTGGAGAGGATTTCAGAAAGGGAATCATTGGCGCCATAGAAGCCGCCGCTTCCCTTATCGGATATGGCGGTGACATCAATGGTGTCATTGATAATTTCAGCGGAACCGATTTTCTCGAACAGTACAAAAATGAGAAAGAGCTTCGAGGCAAAATTGACGAGCTCATTAAGAACAATCTACCCAAGATGGCCGACCGAGCCGTCATCTTTATCGACGAACTCGACCGCTGCCGGCCCGAATTCGCCATAAAGGTACTTGAGCAGACCAAAACCCTGTTTCAGCAAGAGAACATCGTTGTAGTTTATTCAACCGACATTACGCAGCTTGCACATTCCCTCCAGGGCATATATGGCCCAAGATTTGAGGGAAGAAAATACCTCGAGCGCTTCTACGACAAACGGCTGGAGCTAAATTCGATAAAGATAGCTGACTACCTTCGATACAAAGGCGTAAATAAATTCGATGGATACATCTTCATGGATATAACCATCGACTTGCTCAACTATGAACAAGCTTCACTAAGAGCCTGTAACCGGCTAGCCGAACCCATAACAAATCTCTTGGATTACATCAGTAAGCACGATGAATATTTCGGAAGCACAAAGCTCCAGCACTTCCAGTACCACTGCCTACTGCCCGTGTTGAATGTCCTCGCCTACTACGAACCACTTGCTTGGCACGAGGTGAAGACAGGTGCAGGATTTTCTACAGTGTACGAGCTTGCAAGCAACAGCAGACTGTTTGTGGAGCTTCTCGACGAGGCAATTGAAAAAACTTGGGGAACAAGAAAAGATGAGCTTCCCTACCACCAAGAAACCGAGAGCAGGAGAAGCCGTTTTATTGAAGACGTTTGCGCCGCTATCTATTCCGTTAGCAACACCGATCCGCGTATTCGAGAACTGAGCAGCATCGATCTCGATATCTCGTCGCACTGCAAAAAGCTGTTCCAGCGCCTAGCCCCGCCGTCGGTGACCAAGTAAAGTCTTCTCACGCAACCCTCTAATAAGATCGTCTATCTAAAGGGCTGAGGAAACACCCCCGCCCTAACAGCCCAGTAAAAGGCACGCTATTCCTCTCGGACATGGCTACGCAAGCGCGACGGCAGCAATTTGTCAATCTCCCCCGGCTCAAATGACTGGTGCCCGTTCTTAAGCCTGTCGCGAGCCTTCTCGTACGCCTTGTCGCTCGTCCTTGGCGCTTCATCGTATATTTCGGCTTGCTTCTCAATGAGCAAGTCGCGGCATCTGCGGATCTCTCCAACTTCAAGGTCGTCAAAATCCGTAAGCAACGACTCATAGTCCTGAAGAACAACCCAGAGTCGATTAGCGCAACGCACGTGTTCCTCAGCTTCCTCGGGCAGCTTAGAGCCACGGGTATACAGATTTAACCCAAGCGATAAGGCCGAGGTAATGGATGCGACAACAGCCCCAACTCCGGTCCCGGTTTGACCTATAATGACGCTAATTACTCCACAAGTTGAAACCGCAGTTAGAATTATCTGGCTGATGGAAATACGATTGACCGTCTTACGCTTTAGAGTTGCCGCTTCCTGCTGCGTCTGATATGTATACGACAGCTTGCCGTAAGATTCCTCAATCTGTCCGCGCAGCCGCTCCCTATAATCCAATCTATCCAAAACAACCTCCTAGCGCGCCATTTGGCGAAGCACCTTTCCGAGGCACTCATAACTTTTGGCTGTATCGATAGCCTGCTGGCTACCTGGGCTAAAAAGCGCGAACGGCACCGCGCCTTGCAGGGAAAGGCGATTAAACTCATCCAAAAGTCGCATCTCATATGCCCCCGCTGGTGCAGAGCTCTCCCCATTCGCCCAACGCCAACCAGCAATCGCGGAGAACACGAAGCTATCGATAACGATGCCGGACAGCCTATAGCTTGAGAAGCTCGCGGCGTGGACATTTCGAATATGCTTGCAAGTGTCGAACAGGAGTCCCCTCGAGCTTGCGTTTTTCTCTTTCATCGCCTCCTGCTCCGCCTTGGGATCAGTCGCAAGCCATCGACCGCCCATATGAGTATCGGGGTAGTCGTAACTCACAAATGATCCCCAGCTGTCCACACGCTCAAATGCCGGGAGAAGTTCAAACTTCATTCCATCCGAGAAAGTGACAACGACAACCTGACCATCACCCTTAACATCAGTCGTAGAGTAGGTTTCGGAAACTGCGGATTTAACAGCCTGAAGTAATCTTGATTGTCCATTCCCCCTATACATGTCATAACGCTCGTACTCGCTCCTAGGAAGGGACAGCAATACGTCAAGATCGCTATCTGTTGTTGCGGTACCACGCCCATAAGAACCAACATACAGTGAATGTGCCGTCTCGCTGTTGGAACTCCAAAACTCCGAGTTCACAGCCTTGGTAATCCGTTTGTACCTTTTGGAGATCAATTCTCTCTTTGCAGATTCAACGCCAACGATATTCTTCTTAACTCGGTCCATAAGCTCAACAACCTCACAATCTGCTCACCGACAAAACGACAGCCTAGGTCATGCCACATGAATAGCAGCGGCACTAATCCATTGAATCAATTTTACCGCCGAACACCCATGCGAACATAAGTGCTCTTATTAAGGTAATTCATATAAAACGGCTACGCGGCATCGGCAGAAACACCGCCAGAAACAAAAGGGCAGCGACCCCACATCGACTCCGATATCCTACGCCATTTCGCGGTGTTCTTCATCGTTCGAACAAAAGGATATATACGTCAAAAAACGAGACTGCACACGGCAAAAGCCGCTCGGCACATACATAATTAAAGAGATGCGGTTCCGCCGTAGAAGTGGTTCACCGGAGTAAGCATACTCGTCTCGCCCGCACGCTCATAATTGACGCCTGTGTCAGAAGGGCGTAATTTTACTACATCCATCATGCTTGACCCAGAGGTCTTTAACGGAAGCACCGTTACACCTGGGCGGCAAGCGATGCGAAAGCTCCTTAAAAACTGAGACGCGTTCGACCTACACTTAATCATCGAATCGCAGCCAGTCGATCGTCGATTAAAAAGCGGCGACAAGAACCAAAGGAGGGCACATGAAGAGCATTGCCACGCAGAGCTTGACCTATGCAGCAGCCTCGCGGACTTTTCCTGGAAGGTCTCGGTGCCGAGTCTCGAAGAGTCGCAAGGCGGCCTCATGCTGGAGTTGCCACATCGAGCATAGTCAACTATGCGCGGGCGGGACGCCGCTAACGGCCAACGCCCCAACAGTCAGCCACTCCCTCTCCCCCAACATTCCCCAGAAAGTTCCCTGATGTTGACTGGGGTTCCCGTAAAATAAACCCAAACAAAATATGTGCGGAGTGCCGGCCTGGAGCTGCCTTCGGACCCTATTGGCTGCTCACCGAGAGGCTCCGCTATGAAACGACCCCTTCACTACCTGCTCTGCGCGATCGCGTGCACGTCCATGGTCTGCGCGACGATGCCCATGGCAGCCGTCGCGGAAGCCATCCAACCTCAGGCAGCCGCAGTGCAGCAGGCGCAAGCCGACGCCACGAGCAGCGGCACAGGCAAGGCTGAAGACCGCACCAATACAAATGCGACAGCAGATACCGTAGAGGACGGCACCGCAACATCCACCGGCGCCAGCGCAGCCAACATGGAAAGCGCTGACGGCACCCCCACCGCCAACGCCACAGACACTTCCACGCACGGCACCGCCGCCACAACCGCCACCCCCACCCCATCCCTCCGATCCCAGACCAACCCCACGCCCGCCGCAATCTCCGCCACGTCACAAACCACCTACGCCCACTCCGCCACCGCAAGCCAAAACGGCGTCACCTTCACCGTCTCGTGGAACGAGGCCCCCGCGGGCACCGCAACGACCTTCCACGTAACCCAAGCCAACGGCTCGTCCCAGGCCAAGGCGCGCATGGACGTGCCCACCTATTGGGACGGCGGCAGCCAGGAAAGCGTCTGCGACCCGTCGCGCCCGGCATGGGCCAGCTACTACAGCCTGGGCACCACGGGCCACGACTTTACCTTTGACTTCACGGCATCGGGCACGTACCGTATCTACTTCTACTTTATGGACAACGACAGAAACGACCCCCAAAACGACAAGGGGATCTACTACCTGCGCACCACGGCGGAGGTGACCGTAAACGACGCCGTCCGCCCAAGCGTCACGCAGATCGTCAACAATGCCGTGGCCCAGTGCAGGCAACAGACAAACGGCTCGGAATACGACATGGCACTGTGGCTCCACGACTGGACGCTCGACCAGCTGGAGTACGACCACAACCTCAACTGGTGCTCGGCCGAAAGCGGCCTCACGCGCCACCAGGGCACCTGCGAGAGCTACCAGCGCATCTACTCCAAGCTCCTTGACGCAGCGGGTATCGCCAACGGCCGCATCACCGGCAACGGCCACACCTGGAACGCCGTAAAGATCGACGGCAAATGGTGCCAGATGGACCTAACCTGGGACGACACCAGCGACAACTGGTACGGGGATCTGGACCAGCGCCATTTGTACTTCGGCCTGACCGACGAGCTCATGGCAATCGCCCACTCCGACCACACGGCTAACTACCAGAAGGACGGCTACGCCTACCGCTCGACCGATCTGTCCAACAATTACTTTGTGCGAAACGGCAAAGCAGATGAATGGACAGAGAAGTGCGCCGCAGCCAATGCCAATATTTGACTGCGACGCGAAGCAGGCGGTTGCCATAAATGGGCACCGAAACCCAAGCTAATCCCGTTGCCCAAGTGCTAAATTGCCGTTATTGTACTTAGATATAGCAGAGATGATATGAACCCCGGTGCTTTATTGTTTATCGTAAAACGGATACTGGGCGCCACCCTAACAATATGGCATTCAATGCAATCTGCCATCCATCTATTGGAACATATAAAACGAACGAAGGTCATAACATATTAATAAGGGGTGTCAACTTAAGCTGACACCCCTTATTTCAATATTGGTAAGTTAGATCAATACATCACTTTTGAACCAAAGACCTAACATCATGGATAACCATAAATGCCATGAGAGCAAAGCCAAGGTACCCATTAAGCCCGTAAAGAACATTCAGAAGCGGAGCGTAAGGAACCAGACAAGCGATAATGCATCCAATAACTCCTCCGAGAATGACGACACACTCATAACGTGAAGTCCCCTCAACGGCCATACGCTTAACTCCGGTCCATAGCAACGGCACAGCACTCGTATAGATACCGACAAATATGACAACAGCAAATATAAGTCCAAGAAAAGGGCTCATTCTGTTAGCGAGCACAAGTGTTGGGATTGGCGCATCCCACACTAAATCGATATTTGAAATCAAAGCAACGCAGCACAGTGCCGCCGTGCCAAATATAAACAAACTCGAAAGCAACATTCCGCGCTTGACATCTTTTAATTGTTCCCTTGCGCCAAGCTCGCCAAGAAAAGCAGCAAACCACAGAATTACAAAGCCAGCATATGATGCGCCTGACGCCAAAGGATTACCGCCGCCAATCTGAACGACATCAAATACATTAGAGTCGATGGCAGATGAGCCGTCGACGAATCCCATTGAGCCAAAGATAGACGAGTACCCAACTATGGCAAGTAAAAAAACAATAATTAGCGGACCGAGAAAGCTTAAAACTTTAACGATATTCTCTAGTCCGTAAACCACCGTTACAACGGCCGCAAAAGCAAGAATCACAGCACCGACCCCATTGGGCAAACCCCACTGTTGCATAGCGGTCGAATTCGCACCGCCGAGCATTACTACAAAGCTCATGTAGCAAAACAGCGCCGCAAACCAGTCATAGAAACCACCGATGATTTTGCCGCAATATACACCATAAATATCGCCGCCGCGCTTAATCTCATTCTTTGCACCATTAATAGAAAAGGACAAATTGGTATAAAGATAAACAATAGCAGTAACAGCAATAACAACCCAAAACATACTGCCGTAGGAGGCCTCGTATTGCAAGACTTCCTGCATGCTAGCGAAACCCGAACCGATGTACAACCCTATACAAGCGCCACAAACTGCAAGTACTTTTTTGAAATTACTCAAATCGCACACCAGCTTAGCGATCCAAATGCAGCTTGCGACGAACACTCGTCCCGAGCAAAGAAACCACAGGTGCAATATCGCCATGACGGCCTAGATAATACCTGCAATCTGCATTCTTAAAATCAGAAAGCCATGCCCCCAAGGAAACTTTGCCTTTCTTTACGCGCTCGCGGTAGTCAGTAATCTCCACCATTGCAGTAAAACCATCAGGCACTTTACGCAGAAGTGACCGATCAACTATGCCCGTGAGTTGAGAATCAGCCCATATCAGTGCAAGCGGCATGCCAGCACATGTGGAAGCATAACTCCAGGTGGAGTTCCTAAAGTTGATCTCGCCAAACCAAAGGTTGCCCTCTTGGTCCTCCAAAAACTCTATTTCAAAAACTCCAGTGAAACCAATGTCGGCCATGAGCTCGCTCAGCTTCGCCTCAAGCTCAGGATTTTTGAGATTGCCCACCGTCATATAAGGGCTATAGCTCATCGGAAGATAATAATTGTATGTAGACGCAATGGTAATCAACATGTCGCACCCCTCGGGAGAGGAAATGCCTTCCATGCATAGCTCATTCTTTTTAACGATATATTTCTGAACAAGCACTTCATCGCTTCGAATGGAATCGAAAGCCGCGCGAAGCTCATCTTCGTTATTACAAATGTGCATATCGTTTTTCCAAGCGCCCATAGTCGGAGTTATCGCTTTGGTAATCACAGGGTAATCTAGACCCTCTGGCACAACGCCGCGTTCGGTAACAACCGCATCCAAAACATTAAGACCGTGCTTCTGAGCTGCAGCGAGAATCGCTTTCTTATCCATAAATGCTGTTACACGGCCCGCTTTTCCAGCGTTAAAAAAATAAGCCTTATCAACAAGCTCGTCATAGCGCTGATCAAGGTAGCTCTCAGTCGTATCGTCAGAAGTCAAGATAAACGGCCTGGGACCCTCACAACTTTCTATAAACTTAAGCAGCTTATAGTAGGCTTCATCGAGCGACTCGAACTCATAGACCTTCTTCAAATACTTACTTTTTGAAGTCAGCCTCAACCCGCCTCCATATACAAAGGCAGTCGGATGGATGCCATTTTCACCGAGCGTTCTCACAATCCCCAAAGGGTTATAGTGTTCTTGGCCGAACACAACAAAGGGATGCTGGCGTAGCTTTTCAATATTCATATAGAAGTCCTAACTGACAGTACTGTAAACACGCGAATCGATAAACTCCCTCGATCCGTTATTAGAGAGTTTCTTTGCGGGAACTCCACCCCAAGTTGTATTTGGCTCCAAAATATCCTTCACTACGACAGCATTCGCAGCAATTGAAACACCGTCGGCAACGGTAATACCGCCAATTAGCTTTGCTCCAGTTCCAATGAACACGTTATTGCCAACCATTGGCGAAAGACTGTTGCCCCCGGTCGCCCCAAGATTCACACACTCCTGTATACGACAGTTTCGACCAACCTTTGAATGAGCGTTAACGACAATTGTTCCGTAATGAGCAATCGATAGTCCTTTATCGAAAACATTAATTGGAATAGAGAATCCAAGCCTTATAGCGCGCTTAGCAAGAAGGTGCCTACTGATCAGAAATTTCACAGCGTTAAAAGGATTTCTCAGACACTTCCCCGAGTACCAATACCATTCAGTCTTTCGCAAACGAATCTGATATTTCCACACATCGTCACCGAAGAATCTTGGGCGAGACCTCGTCTGATGTAAAGCAAGCCTATCGCACTCGAGAAACTCATTGAGTTCTTGTTTAGATGTAATCATTTTTCACCAGACTCGCGAATCTCTCGTTCAACGGCAGCGCGTTTCTCCGACCAGGCCATCATCTTGGTATGCAAAAAAGACCCTTCACTCTTTCTTCGATACTCCTCCACGCTCTCAATAACTCTCGCAGGCACACCCACCGCCACAGAATTGTCAGGGATGTCATGGGTAACAACTGCACCAGCACCGACAATGCAGTTTTTACCGATAGTGACGCCCGGCATGATTGTCGCATTGAGACCTATATGGCAGTTATCGCCAATCTTCACCCTAGAAAAGCAATCGATGTCGGATAACTCCGGATATAGGTGGCGAAGAACCCATACACCACCATCATGCGTCGTGATATTCACGCCGCGCGTAATACGAACGTTGTTACCGATCTCGACCAGATAAGGCTCTGACCCAAATTCATATCCGTTGAGAATTTCACATCCTTCACCGATAACAAGGCCACGCTTTTTTAGTTTTTCAAGTTTCTTCTTGCTGGGCATTAACTTCCAAGCAATATTCGACACGATAGACATAAATTCACCCTATCCGAGGTCTGCCAGCCTCATCTTCACGATCCGTACCTTGGTTAAATTGGTGGACAAATACTGGAGCGCTGAAGCGAGAACAATTGCATAAACACCGAGATAGCGAACCAGCGCAAAAGCAACACCAAGATAGACAGCATTGGAGACAAGACTGACCATGCTGTCCTCTTTGGCAAGTCCAAGAGAGAAGAAATACGGATGAAGGGCAACATACATCAGCGCATAGAAATGTACCGCGAGCAATATAAGAAACAGCGGAAGATTTGCAGCATAAACGTGCCCAAAGAGAACATTGAATAGCGGGTAGCCTAGCAATGATGCTCCGATCAAGCAAGCAACCATAACCATGCAAATGGCATTTCTAATCTTGAGGACAACATCAAACGCCTTCCTTTGTTCTCCCTCCGAGACAAGTTCAGACATTTGAGGCATGATAGCGGTCGAGATGGGGTTAGTTAACAGCGAAAAAACTTGTAACGCCTGCTTAAAAACCTTATAGACTGCGACCATCTCAACAGAAACCGCAGAAATAATGAATACATCGAGGTACTTTACAGGAACATCGACAGTTGTACCCAGGTTTGACCAGAGGCAAAATGAAACAAATTCGCGATCGCGACAGGAGAGTGGTGCAAGCAAAATTCTTCTAAGCCCAAACCTACGGTGCAAGAAAAATAATGCCAAGAAAAGCAAAGAAACATGGTTGGCAATATCCGTCGCAACGTAAACAACCACATACCCAATCATCGTGTGCTCTATTGGCAAAAAGCAGTAACCGCCAACCACTAGAAGCTTTAACACAGCAAGAGCAATGCTGTTAATTGCCGTCCATTGGAACTTGTCAAATAGGCGAAGAATGCCAATCGAAGAGCCCTCAATATGAAAAACGATCTCAAGGGAGAATATATAGGCAGCCAGTCTGACCTCGGAGCCCCAGCCCATCAGGTCGCAGACGAATGTAAGGACAAGAAGACCAAGAACCGTTCCAGCCACTGCAGTAGCAACGTCCATCAAAATGCCAAGCTTCAGGTCAGCGAACAGTCGCTCGTCCTCCTTCTTTGACTTTGCGTCGGCACCAAACTTAATTATTGCTTGCCATGACTGGAAGTTCACGAGTGCATCAACGACGGTCATATACTGTTGTCCAAGAACGAAAAACGCATATTGAGTGACGCCAAGCGATTGCACGAGAATCGAAAGGGTAATAATCCCTATCGCTTGTGCCCCACTAGTTCCTAGTAGCGCTGTTGCAGCGTTCCTGAACAGGCGAGCCCAGAAGCCCTCGCCCCGCACCTTTCGCTTGATCCCTCTAAGGTCCAACTTCTTCAATCCGTTCTCCTACATATGTAGTAATCCTTAGCAAACGCAGTCAATCCCTGACCCTTGAAGCCTAGCTCTGCGGCATGAGAGAAAGCCTTCTCGATGACACCAAACAGGTCGTCGACAGAATTCTCGTCCGGGAAATTTGGGCTCCCCCCGGGCATGAGCTCCGAGGAGTGGATCATGAACATCGCATACGTGTCGGCTGACGAGTCGACATCGTCTAGAAGACCGCGCAGAGCGCTCGCCGAAGGATTCTTGGGTGGTCTCAACCACTGCCACTGACCCTTAACAAGCCGTTTACCTTGGCGAAGCACATCCTTCGGCTCATGAAGGGCATCGAAGGCGAACCGGTGAGTCCTCCTGATCGTCATTGGCACCTCAAGAAGCCCGGAATACAGCTCGAAAGGATGCTCGGGTGACTGCGAGTAATCGCTACCAGGGAGGCCCGTCTGCCCCGGCGCCATAGTCCAGTCCATATGCGGGGTCACGGAACAGTCGACAATGAAACCCTTCTTCGCGAGGAGGGCCGCGTACCTTTCATCGAGCGCCCAGCGCCCGCTCCTATGGGAGGTCACGGGAGCTTCGAAACGATTGCGGAGCGACTCGAGCAGAGTGTCGAACTTGGCCTCCATCTGCTCCTCGGGATACTCGATGAGGTAGGCGCGCTGATCGGTCTTTTCCTCGAGTGGAAACTCCGGCGGGTTGTTCCAGGCATGCAAATGCATGCCGATCTCGCATTTACCTGAGTCGTTCTTAGGCTTCATGTACCTCACGAAGCGATCGTCTTGGCACATCTCCCAGTTGGTAAGCCAGGTGGGCACAAAACCGTAATTCTCGGCAAGCTCTTGGAATCTCGGTAGGAACAGAGTGTTCTCGGTCGAGATGCCGTTCGAGACATCCCACTGGTTGTCCGCCTCAGTGTCTATGGTTATGAGCAGCTTCTTAGCCATTTCCTATCCTTTCAACGACTCGAGGAACCGGTCCGCCTGCGCGCCGACCAGGTATCCCCGTGCAGCCTCGACGGCGGCGTCCCCCATCGACCTTCTAAGCCTCTCGTCGCCGAGAATCTCCATAGTGCGCTCGGCAAGGGACTCCACGTCCCCGTTGGGAACGATGAGGCCGTCCACCGGGTCATCAATGAGCGAGCAGGGGCCGTCGTTCTCAAAGGCAACGCAGGGAACGCCGTGCGACATCGCCTCCAGGATGGACAGCCCAAACCCCTCCCAGCGAGACGGGGAGATGAGGACGGTCGCCTGTTCGTAATAACGCTCAGCGTCGGTGACGAAGCCCTTGAGCTCCATTTTGAACGGTAGCCTAGCGTCCTCTAACCATTCCTCAAGGCTCGGGAGGTAAGGGCCGTCTCCCACAACGAGGAATTCTCCGGCAAAACCTCTCACCGCGAGCGCCTCCGCGATGCGCGGGATGTAGTCGGCGCCTTTGGAGCCGGGATCAAGACGACCGCAGTAAAGCACGCAGTTCTCCGCGTAGCCTCTCGTGCCCATATTCACGATGGAATTGGGGAGGACAATCGCCGAATGCCCGGTGTGTAGCTCATAGACTTCCTTGCTCTGCTCGGTAAGTACGAAATTCACCTTGCAGCGCCTGAGCGCAAATGCATAGAGGCAGTCTTGACCGTAAAAGCCCCTGCCGCTCTGATTGAAATAGCCGTCATAGGTGCTGTGCTGCCAGCCGCAGACATCGATGCTCAAGCCGTCGCAGGCATACACCGCAACGATAGTATGAAGCGGATCACAACCGACAACCACGTCGAAACGGCCCTCTTTTAGAGCCTCGTGCACAGCCGCAAGGGACTTTTTATCAATTACTGAGCCACCGAGACTGTGCTCGTGACAAATTGGCTTCAATAAACCGGAATGTCGCCTGACCTTAGAAACGAGCTTGCCAAGCGGCTTGGAAGCCCCTTTGATGCCGACGGGCAGGATCGAAACATCAGAGCTCAAGCCATAGGGATTCTCGCCCAGCTCGGGGGTATCCATGAGAACAGAGACATCCACACCGCGCGAAACGAGCTCGTTGGCCAACAGCGCGACAGCCCTCTGAAGCCCACCAAGACCGGCGAGCGATTGGCAGACAAAGCAAATGCGCAAATTACTCACCCGGTTCAGTGCTTCGCGAAACCTGAAGATATGCCAAATATCGAGCTGCCCCGATAAAAAGCCAAGCGACAATTACACATTGCAACATTCCGTCCTGGGTCGAACAAATTGATGAATAGGTATTGACATGAACAAAATACAAAGCAAGAAGACCACAAGGAACGGCACCGAGGCTTCTAAACGTCTGCATAAGTGGCAACAAAAATAAGTAGATCCCCAGCAAAACGGCAAAAGCAATCCCATAACTGAAAGCAAATCTGAGAAGAGGGTATTCCAGTGCAATAACTAATAAGCCATTAGAATAGTCAAACTCATGACCAGCAAACCATTCATAACGAATAATGCCCGCAGCAATCAACTGGTCAAGTTGAATATTGCGCGATGAAGTCATGTCTCCTGTTTTGATACCGATCATTATTCGATCAATCATAGTGTCGAATAAGCCAGCTAAGTAAAACGCAAACAAACCAAAAATAATAACAATGCAGTATTTAATGTTGTCCGCATTTGAATACGCAAGGATAAACATGCAAAGCAGACAAACCATCGCCGAGCGACTTCCGGTAAGAAGGACAACGGCGGCCGTGATAAGAGTAACGAGAACCTGATTGACCCTGATTCCCATTGCTCTGTTAGCAATATGGCTCAAGGCAAAATATAACAGTGCGACTTCAGCAGTTAGGAGACTGTGACCCATGATTGAGACAAGGCGACCTGAAGAACTCATGCTAACAAGACTGGCTGAGCCATAAAATGCAGTGAAGGTTTTCGATACAGCAGAACCGCTCACAACATCGCACGCAGCGCATGCGACGATAATAACCATAACGACATTTAAGACCCTCATAAACCCCTCAAAAAAAGACGGGAAGATGGTCTCCGGAATAACAATCAATAGAAGAACCAGAGGAAAGAGACAAGAGATGAGATAAGAGATAGACATCCCAGTTGAGAAAGCAAGAAAGACCAGACCAGCAAACAATACGAAACGGACCACGCTAACGCTTCGAGACATTGAGTACTTATGACCAAGCATGTATAGAAGAAGCCAAGCGACAGACAGCAACACAAGAGGATTAAGGGCCCAGACCGCCTCGCTACCAGGGATAATTCTATGCCTCAAAACATAAGGAGTGGCAAACAAACCAAGAGCAATGAATATGCCAGCCCTTCTGCCGACCGCCTCGTCCTGTTCAATAGGGCGTCGATTATTTCTTGAAAAAACGAGGTTATCTACATTCACCCACAATCACCTCACTCCACATATCGGCAATAGCATTAGCAGAAAGTAACTCCCTCACACCAGCAGCGTTTGCCCCTAGGCGATAAGCGAGGTCATTATCATCCGCTACGCGTGTCATCGTTACAGCAAGCTCATGTTCGTCGCCAACAGGAACCAGTATTCCGTTTTCGCCGTCATGAATCACCATGCGCGCACCGCCGCAGGGGCAGTCGGTACAAATACACGGAAGGCCAATTGCCATGGCCTCAAGCATGGAGTTGGAGAGTCCCTCATAATCGCTGGGCAGGACAAACAACCCGGCATCGCGCACCACATCGTGCACGTCCTGACGCCCGGGGTTGATGGAGACGACATTCGCAATGTCCAGTTCTTCCGCGAGTGCGACGAGCGAATCGCGCTCCGTGCCGTCGCCATAGACCTCGAGTGTCCAATCATCATGAGAAGCAAAGAACTCCGCGAAGGCGCGAAGCAGCATACCTAGATTCTTCTGCTTCTCCAAACGGCAGAAGCAGGCGACCAAATGCCGGCGCTCTCCGCAAAAAGGTTCAGGCAAATTGTCCTTTACTGGATTGAGGATCACGGTCTTCGCAACCTTATCCGAGAAATACGCCGCCGCATCGTCGGTTTGGCAGACCAACATATCCGCATAGCGGTAGAGCCTCTCGCGAAGCCAATTGGTCTTTTTACCACTGCCTACACGCGCCGGATCGTTGCGCTCTGAGATTACTAAGCGATTGGGCAGCCCAGCGAGTGCAATGATGGTCTGCATGTTCACGAAGTACTCGAACGCCACGAAACATGCATAGGGGTTATGTTTGGCAATACCACGCAGCCAGGAGATGCGATTCACCTTGGAATGCCCGCCGGAACCCTGAGGCCCATACTCCTTTTGGACCCCATCTACGACCGGATATTCACCCTCATAATTGTTGTACACGGCGATGCCAACACGCTTACCGCGACGGGTGAACTCTGCTGCTAGGACGCAGATGACACGAGCAGCGCCCCCGTTTGCGAGGGCGTTGCTCACGAAGATAATGTCTCGATTCTCTAATATCACGATTCCCCTTGAGGTCCTAACAGCTGCCAAAGCAGCCGTTAATGTACTCAGTAACGTTGAACGAACGGTTCGCCCCGAAGGGCTCCCACGAAGCGGGTATGAACCCGCAACTCCGCGGACAATGAATACGTCTGCAGCACTTAATGTCCGGATGATCCTTCGCCGCAAAGACGAGCTTGTGCTCGAGCGGCAGGGCGTCAAAAGCAAGCAGGTCTTCCTCGGTGGCACCGTTCTGGTCGTTCAGCTTGAAAATCAGACGGTTGCGGTCGACGCGGCCCACGCGGCTCTCCCACTTGCGGCGGGCGGTCGCCTCGTCGTGGTGGTGGAGCATTTGGAGCTCGACGTCCCCCAGCCGCCCGATGAGGTACGTCCCCCAGTTCCCGTTGGAGCTGAGGACTTCCCTCCATTTCGACTCCTCGGGCGATATGAACTCGAGCGGCTCGGAGAGATGACGGTCAAGGTCAGCACAGAAGCGCACGAAGTCACTCGGCATGATGAACATGCCCACGGTCGGCGAGGCCTTGCGCATGCCGTAGCTCTCGTAGATCGTGCCGCCCCAGCAGTTGTTGGAAATGATGGTGAAGCCGTCCACGTCAAGCCCCTTCGCCCTGGCCTTGCAGGTGAGGGGCAGCCACAGCCCGTTGCGCAGCTTGAGCCGAACCGTCTCGCGCTTGAGCTTCTTGAGGGGTCCCGGGAGCGCCATCTACGCCACCGCCCTCTGGGAAGGTCCGCCGCACCAGACAGGCTGGAGCCCCGACATAGATGCCAGGCTCCTCCAGGTCCCTCGTGACGGCAGACCCCCCCCGATGCAGATTCGATCGGCAATATGGACGCCCTTGGTCACGAGAACGTTGGCACCAAGCCAGCAGCAATCGCCAATCTCGATAGGCGAGCTCACGAGTCCCCCGTGAACGCCCTTAGAGTCAAAGACGTGATCATGGTCGAACACACAGGCGTTGGGTCCGAACATGGTATGCCCACCCACGCATACGGAATCGGCGGCGACAACGCGACAGTTGGTATTGAAGTAGCAGCCCCCGGAGAGCTCCATGCGCGCTCCGGGCAATACCTGAAGACGGCAGAGATCGTCGATATAAACGCCGCTCCCGAGCACCATGACACCATCGGGCGCGACATCGAGCCTCGCCGCGCGGCCAAGATATACAGGCTTGCCGCCGCGGGGCAGGAAAAGCCTAGACCCGAGCCGAATCTTCGCGCACGCGACGCGGGCCGCGCTCGCGCACCATTTTAGGCACTTCCCCATCATTCACCGCCTAGATAAATCGTCTTCAGCCTCTTGGAGGCCTCGCCTATATCAAAACCGTGCTCGCGCAGCGCGGGAAGCGCGCGCCGGCTCGCATCGAGGCGCGCGTCGGCGCCGCCAGCCGCCGCAAGGGCATCCCGCGCGCAAGCGGCCCACGCGGCGGCACCATCCCTAAGTGAGAGGAATCGAACGAGAGGGGTAACGGCGCACTCCCCCGTCACGACATCGGAGACCAGACAAGGAAGTCCAGCCGCCTGCCATTCGAGTACAACGCTGGGCAACCCCTCGAAGAGCGAGGGGAGCACCATAAGATCGAATGCCTGGAGGAACTCATCAACATTTGAAACGCGCCCGGTAATCGTCACGCAGTCCGCGAGTCCCTTCTCGGCAATTAATCCCTCAATCTTCGAGCGGTCGGGGCCCTCGCCAACGATGAAGAGCCTAGCACCCGGAACATCGCGAGACAGTAGCTCGAACACATCGATGAGGAACGATTGATTCTTCACGTAGTTGATGTTGCCGACGAAAGCGACGGCAGGTTCATCCCCGAATCCGAGACGTGAGCGTGCCTCGTCGCGCCGCACGGCATCGAAGGCATACTTCCCAAGGGCAAATCCGTTGTGGAGGACTTCGAAGGGTTTATCTTCAAAGAGCCACCTGCCAGCATCTTCGCCGCACGCGAGAGCTCGCGTCCAACTACCACGGAAGAAGGGGCGAAGTATCTTGTCCCGACGGGGATCGTCGCTCTTGGTGTTGTGCGAGTGCGCAATCCGCTCGCGCACCCCCGCGAGCTGCGCGCACCGAAGCTCAATAGCCATAACCGAGCTGCTCCCGTGAACGTGTACCACGTCGATACGCTCTCGCCTCATATAGGAAATGAGAAAGCGCACGTACCCAAAAGTGTCGGAGCGTCTATCGGGCGTCTCCACGACATCGCATCCGAGCAATCTCAACTCGTCGAGCACGTCTGACTCATTGTTATATACGGCCGCCACGCGGACATCAAGTCCGTCGCGATTCATAGAGCGCATAAAGCTCAGGATGGAGGACGTAATCCCCTCGCGGCGGAGCCCGCCAGTCGGGACCACAAGAACCCTCCTACCCATCACAACTCACGTCCCAGAAGGCCTTAATGTGGTTACCGCCGTTGGTGTGAATGACCTCACCCGAGACGCACTTAGAGGCATCACTTAAAAGGAAGCATGCTACCTCGGCGACCTCCTCGGGTCTGAATATGCGGCCCGAGGCGCACTCGCGGTACATGTTGCCGTCGGAAGCCTCGGCGTAGTCGCGCGTCATGTCCGAGAGTGTAACGCCGGGTGCTACGGCGTTAACGCGAACGCCTAGAGGATACATCCGTCTGGAAGCAGCGCGCACGAAGCTGTCCATGGCAGCCTTGGTCATGCCGTAGGGAATGTCGTAGGCCTGCTCGCCCGTCTCGCTCGTTATTACAAGAAGCTCGCCCGAGGGATCCTTCTCATGCTCCTTACGGCAAAGAAACTCGCGGCAAAGGAAATACGCTCCACGCATGTTAATGTCGAATTGCCTATCGAAACCTTCGATGGTCACGTTGTCAAAACGATTCTCATGGAGGCTCACGCCGGCGTTGCTTACCAGGCAGTCGATGCGCCCGCCGAGTTTAGCCTCGCATGCGTCCAGGAACTCGCCGGCGCACTCCGCCTCGGAGACATCGGCGACCACATAGGTAACACAGGAGCCAAGTTTCTCGCAGGCAGCTTTGAGAGTGGCTTCCTTGCGGCCAGAGATGACGACCTTGGCACCCTCCGAAATGAACTTTTCTGCCATGGCGAGCCCGAGCCCGCGCCCGCCGCCAGTGATGACGACAGTCTTTCCCTTAAGCACGTTGCCCGCGCTCACCTGCGCGACTTCGACATTCACGAACTTCTCTGGAGACGACGCCAGGACAAGCTTTGCAGCTTTACGAATAACTCTTTTGAATCCCATGCGACTACCTCTTGAAAATCCCAGCGATTTTCTGGGCCTTCTCCTGCCCGATGGTCGCCTTGATGAGCTCCTTGGACTTGCGGATCGCTTCCGACTGCGCGTCGCGGGGACGGGTCATGTCGAAAACGTCGTAGACAAGCTTGGAATCCGCGCTCATCTCGGAAAAAACCTCGAGCAGGACGGGGCCCTCAGCGTCGTCATCGAAGAACTCCTCGACTGCCGCGTCGAGCTCCTCGGGGTTATGCGCGCTCAGGTAACGGAATCCGCATTCGCGCACCCAGCCCTCTGCCTTGGTGTGGTGACGAGCGCAGGTGTGGAGGTCCGAGGCCTCGTCCTTCCACACCTGGTTGAAGTAGAACTCCTCGCCCCCCTCGTTATTGAGGAGGAGGATGCGCACCTTGTCAGTGACGTGGCGAATGCGAAGCGCGTTCATGTCATAGAAGAAAGCAAGGTCGCCAATCACGAGATAGCTGGGCCTGCCGCTCGCCGCGGCTTGGCCCAGGAGGGACGAGAGACAGCCGTCGATGCCGTGCGTGCCGATGTTCGCGTAGACCTTGACACCCGGCTGAAGCCTGAAGAAATTTGTGAGGCGGATTGCGTTGTTGATCGCGAGGTGCAGGATGGAGCCCGTTGGCACGCGCTCGACAACCTTGCGGATGGCGGCCATGTTCGAGTAGGGAAGCTCCGGCACCGTCGCGGAGGCCTCATAGGCCTTAAGGGCGGCGAGGTAGCTCCCGCCGGGCTTGCACGAGGAGGCATCGGCCATGCGCGAGAAGAACTCAGCAGGTGTGCACTCGAACACCCTCGTTAGGCTCCTGAACATATCGCAGACAGAACCGTCCTCGCTGATAGACCAGTGCTCATAGGACCCTGCGAATTTACGCAGCATATCCTTGAGGCCCGCAGTCATGTTGCCACCGAAGGTGATGACCACGTCGGGCATGAACTCGGAGAACTTCTTGGGCGTGATGTAGCGGTACTCCATGCACAGCGTCGGGTTGAAGGCGTGTTCGCGAGGGATGTTCGCCATGTACTCGGCCGCAATGGCTACCTCGTAGCTGGCTGCAAAGCTCTCAAGGGCGCACGCGAGCTCGGCGGCGCAGGAAGACTGCTGGCCGGCGACCACGAGCACGCGCTTGGCGCGAGAGAGCCGATCCGCGCACGCGGCCCACTCAACGGCCTGGTCGGCTTCGACCCTGCGGATCCTAGTGACCTTCGGTAGCTCCTTGACGTTGAACGAGTTGTTGTACGCCTTCATCGGCACGTTGATGTGGACGGGGCCCGTGCCGTGGTGATCGAGCTCTAGCAAGGCCTCGTTGACGAGACGCTCGCAGAAGTGCGCGTCTTCGGCGTCGTTGATGATGGGCAGGTTGACGGACTTGCGCACGTGACGGTCGTACATGCCCACCTGGTCGATCATCTGGTCCTCCCACTGCCCGAGCATCGCGGGATTGCGGTCGGACGTGAGCACGACGAGGGGCACGTCCTGGTAGAAGGCCTCCGCGACGGGCGGCCAGTAGTTGCAGGTCGCCGTGGAGGAGGTGCATGAGATCACGACGGGCTCGCCGAGCTCCTGAGCAAGCCCAAGCGCGAAGTAGCCGGCACTACGTTCATCGACGACGGAATAGCAGGTGAAATACGGGTCCTCCTCGACGGAGTGCACGAAGGGGACGTTGCGGCTGCCGGCAGAGAGCACTAGATGGCGGATACCGTACTCCTTGAGCAGGGCGATGATGATCTGGTAGGACTTTAGCTCCGTGTACATGCGGAGACCTCCTTCTTAAGATAGGCGCGTGCAGCCTCGCGGCTCGTGTGAATGACGGCGTCGGTGGCGGCCCAGTCTACGGGCGCATCAAGGGCGGCGGCGAGCTCGCCCGACCCAGCTGCAGCACGGGAAGTCAGGCCCAGACGGCTCAACAGATCGGTGAGCTTCTCGGAGTTACCGTAGCCCGAGCTCCTCACGAAGGAGACGAAGGGCGTGTGTGCGATGGTCGAGAAGATGGTGCCGTGGAAGGTGTCGGTCACCACGGCCTCAGCATGCTTGAAATAGGAAAGTACCTCAAAGGGCGAGCAATCCACGAAGCGATCACAGACGCCCTGAACCCCGCCGATGTTGAGCACCTTGAGACCGCGCTGATCGGCGTAGGCGCGCACGGCGGCGCACTCCTCGGCCGTGAGGCGACCCGAGTAGCCGTATGCGATCATGTAGCGGTCCTCGTCGACCTCGGCGGGAATCAGTCCGCACTCACCAAAATAGTCGTAGGCGAGCACCGGGTCCAAGTTGAAGGTCGGTGCTTCCCCCGTAAGTGACTCGACAATGGCGCCCGTGTTGGCATCGCGAGCCGAAACGGCGTCGAGGCCCTTGAGGTAGCCTGCGACCTCGTCGCGCTTGCCGTAACGGTCAAGCTTGTCGAGTGTGGTGTTGCCGAAGGAGGCGGCGTAGGTCACCTTGCGTCCGGCGCGAGACCCGGCGCCGAAAAGCGCGGGTGTGAAGCCCACATTAGCGTTGTCCTGCACGCAGTTGAAAACTTCGTCGCTACCGATGACCAGGAGGTCGAGGTCGGGGTCAAGGTTGGGCCCCTCAGTGACGCCGAGCATCGGGTAGAAGCGCTGGGCGTAGGTGCGTTTATAGCGGATGAAGGCGAGCTTGTCCCTGAGCGGGGCGTCGTAGCGGAATACCTCAAGGACCTTCTCCGCCTTGCGGGCGACGCCTTTCTTCGATGACGGGGACGTGACCAGGCACTTGCCAGGCTCGTAGTCAACGAACTGCACATCGCAGCCAAGGGACTCCAGGATGGACTTCAGGCCGAAAGCCTGCAGGAAGGACCCATAGTTGTAGATCCTCTGCATACTGAGTATGCCGGCGCGGGGTATAGTCATGCGATTAAATTCCTTCTATCAGTCTCTCGAGCTCTCGGCAGAACTCGGCGTTGTGGCTCTTAAAAGTGACGCCGCGCGAGAGCTCGCGGGCGCGATCGATGGCGGCGGAAAGGTCCATCACGTCGTAGACGGGCACGATCCCGCCTTGGCGCTCCGCGACGATACGCACGAAGTCGGCCTGATGGTTGTTCACGTGCTCGTCAAGGTCGCCCCTGCGGGGCACAACAACGGGTACCTTGCCTGCAGCCATGGCCTCGATGAAGCTTGAGGGGCCACCGTGCGTGATCACCACATCGGCACCCTCCATGAAGCTCTTCATCTGTCGGAACGGCACGAACTGCGAGTGCTCGCAGTGGACGGGCTCGTACGTCGAGTAACCCGTCTGGATATAGACAGGTTCATCGAGCGTCCCGTCCGCCTTGAGATCGTCAACCGCCTTGACCAGGCGGTCGAACTGCTGCTCATGGGTGCCCACGGTTACGAATACCATGTGCGTCCCTCCCTAGAAGATAGAGCCGAGGTCGACGGCGTTCTTGTAGACATCGAGCTGTTCTGGCCACTGCACCACGAAGAGGTCGGCCACGCCGTTGAGCATGCGACCGGTCATCGTGGGCTTATCCACGCGGTCGAAGACCTCCACGTAGACGCATTTAGACCCGAGCATCTTTCCGATCAGGAAGAACGGCACCGCAACCGCAGCACCGGAGCTGATAATCAGGTCGGGACGCTCCTTGCGGAGCACCTTCCAGGCGAGAACCGTGTTCTTCAGCAGGTTCGGAATGTTGCGGTTCGTCGGGTAGTGGCAATGGTAGACGCGCTCCCCTTCCAGAAGAGAGTTCGCGTCCTCCTTGTCAAAGGTCACCCAGAACCGATCAACCGCACGTTCCCATACGGGTCTCAGGAGCCACATATGCGTAAGATGCCCACCACTCGAGCTAGGAATGCAGATCTTTGCCTTAGAAAGGTCCACGATGAGCTACTCTCCGATTCCGTAGTACTCGCGATACCACTTGGCGAAGGACCTAAGCCCATCCTCGAGCGGGGTCGCGGGCTTGTAGCCCAGGTCACGCTGGAGCGCCGTGGTGTCGGCATAGGTGACGGGCACGTCGCCGGGCTGCATCGGCACGAGCTGCTTATGGGAATCGAAGTCGTAGTCGGCCGGGAGCACGCCCTCCTCCACCAGCACGCGCTGCAGCGTGTCGACGAAGTCGAGCAGGTTCTCGGGGTGCGAGTTTCCGATGTTGTAGACGCGGTGCGCGGCGAGCGGCAGGCCGTCCTCGCCCATCTTCACCTCGGGGGCGGCGTCCATAACGCGCCTGACGCCCTCGACGATATCGTCGACGTAGGTGAAGTCGCGGCGGCAGTCGCCCATGTTGAAGATCTTGATGGTGTCGCCGCGGCGCAGCTTCTCGGTGAAGCCGAAGTAGGCCATGTCAGGCCTGCCCATGGGGCCGTACACCGTGAAGAAACGCAGGCCGGTCGCGGGGATGGAGTAAAGCTTCGAGTAGGCGGCGGCCATAAGCTCGTTGGACTTCTTGGTGGCGGCGTAGAGCGAGACCGGCGAGTCGACTCGGTCCTCCTCAGAGAACGGCACCTTCTTGTTGCCGCCGTAGACCGAACTGGAGCTGGCGTAGACCAGGTGCTTCACCGGGTGGTGGCGGCAGGACTCGAGCACGTTGAAGAATCCGACGAGGTTGCTCTCCAGGTAGGCGCGCGGGTTCTCGATGGAGTAGCGGACGCCCGCCTGGGCGGCGAGGTTCACCACGACGTCGAAGCCGTTCTCAGCGAACAGACGCTCGATATGAGCGGCATCGCACAGGTCGCCACGCGCGAAGGTGAAGCGATCGTCCGTGTCAGACTCAGCCAGCATGCACAGACGCGCGTCCTTGATGCCGGGGTCGTAGTAGCTGTTGAGATTGTCGAGTCCGACGATCACGTCATCAGTCTCCTCGAGCAGCTTCTTGACGAGAAACGCTCCGATGAAGCCGGCGGCTCCGGTGACGAGTACTTTTCTATTTGCCATTCATACCACCTAGTCTCGTTTAAACAGGTCGCGTGTATAGACCTTGTCCGCCACGTCCGCGAGCTCGTCGCTCCAGCGGTTGGCGACGATTACGTCGCAGCCGGCCTTGAAGGCCTCCAGGTCGTGGGTCACCTCGGAGCCGAAGAACTCCGGCGCGTCCAGCGTGGGCTCGTAGACCACCACGGGCACGCCCTTTGCCTTCACGCGCTTCATGACGCCCTGGATGGAGCTCGCGCGGAAGTTGTCGGAGTTCGACTTCATCGTCAGGCGGTAGACGCCCACGACCGGCTTCTCCTTGCCCTCGTACACGCGGTCCCACACCATCTGCAGCGCCTCGTCGGCCACGAAGTCCTTGCGGGTGCGGTTGGCCTCCACGATGGCCTCTATCAGGTTCTGGGGCACGTCCCTGTAGTTAGCAAGCAGCTGCTTGGTGTCCTTGGGCAGGCAGTAGCCGCCGTAGCCGAAGCTGGGGTTGTTGTAGTGGTTGCCGATGCGCGGCTCCAGGCATACGCCGTCGATGACGTCGCGGGTGTTGAGGCCACGGACCTCGCAGTAGGTGTCGAGCTCGTTGAAGTAGGCGACGCGAAGCGCCAGGTACGTGTTGGCGAACAGCTTCACGGCCTCGGCCTCGGTGGTGCCCAGCACGAGCTCGGGGATGCCCACGGTGCCGTCGGCATTAACGCGCTCCAGCTCGGCGGGGTCGGCGCCCTGCGCGAGCAGGCCGGCGAAGCGCTCAGCTGCCGCAACGGCCTCGGAGTCGTCCTTGGGCGCGCCCACCACGATACGGCTGGGGTGCAGGTTGTCGAAGAGCGCCTTGCTCTCGCGCAGGAACTCGGGGCTGAAGAAGATCTTGTCGTCGTCCAACCTCTCGCGAAGCCCAGCGGTGTAGCCGACGGGGATCGTCGACTTGATGACGATCCAGGCATCCGGGTTCACTGACCGCACGGCGGCGATGGCGGCCTCGACGGAGCTCGTGTCGAAGAAGTTCCTGTCGCTGTCGTAATTGGTGGGCGTGGCGATGACGGCGTAGTCGGCGCCCGTGTAGGCCTCCGCCACGTCGACGGTGGCGTGCAGGTCGAGCTCGCGCTCCCCCGCCTTGGCCTCCGCCAGGAAGCGCTCGATCTCGTCGTCCTGGATGGGCGACTGGTAGTTGTTGATCTTCTCGACCTTCTCGGGCACGATGTCCAGCGCGTGTACCTCGTTGTGCTGCGAGAGCAGGACGGCGAGGGACAGGCCGACGTAGCCGGTACCGGCGACGGCAATCTTCATTTTCTTCTCCGATTCGAATCGAGCATTAGAGTTAGGCATTAGTACGCATCGCTTCCGTTGAAGACCTCCAGAACCGTGAGGAGGACGATTTTGAGATCCATGACGATTCCGCGCTTGGCTATGTACTCGAGATCACGGCGGACCATGCCGTCGAACCCGGTGGAGTTTCGCTCCGTCACCTGCCAGAGCCCCGTAATACCCGGCTTCACTGCTAGCCTCTGCAGGTCGTACTCGGTGTACTCCGCAACTTCGTTCGGCAGCGGCGGGCGCGGGCCGACGACGGACATCTGGCCCAGGAACACGTTCAGGAACTGCGGGAACTCGTCGATGGAGTGTTTGCGGATGAACTTCCCGATCTTGGTGACGCGGGGGTCCTCCCTCATCTTGAACATGGCGCCGGCGATCTCGTTCTGTTCCCTGAGCTCGGCGAGGCGCTCGTCGGCGTCCTTGTACATGGAGCGGAACTTCCACATGCGGAAGGTGGACAGGCTGCCGTCGGGGCGGGTCTGGCCCACGCGGATCTGGCTGTAGAACGGGCTGCCCTCGCTCTCCAGACGGATGAGCGCCGCCAGCACCAAGCTGGGAATCGCGATTACGACGAGCACAGCACCGCTGAACACGATGTCGAACGTGCGCTTTATGGCCCGGTAGGCCAGGCGCGAGCGATCCCAGTCCATAATGGATTGCATGGCCTTGTAGCGGCCGGCGCCCTCACGCCGGTCCATGGCCTGAGCAATCAGTACCGCCCCCGCGGGCACATTGCTCTCTGTTACTTCTTTAGCAGCCACAATAAAACTTACGTCCCTGTCCCCAGGAACCCCCCCGTCTATGAATTCAAAATGCGAACGAATTGCCGGTGCAACGTCTCCCTTACGTCTTGCTGGGAACATCGAGCGGTAGCAGCTCCCTAAATGTGGAGTCACCCTCGCCCACGTCTACCAAGCACCAGCGCTTATGACGGTCGATCTTTTTAACGCGGGCCTCTTGCCCCACCAAGGGACCCTGCTCTATGTGCAACACGCCACCTTCTATACGGGCGACGCTGTTGCGCACCACGCCGTCGTCGTCCAGCACGCTGCGGTACCAGTCCTGCGCGTCATCCGGCATGGGCATGTACGCCCGCTCCCTACTACCGGCGATGCGACAGCCAAAGCTCAGCTGGGCCAGGGCCCTATCGAGCGCGGCGGCATCGTGCGTGGCGACGAAGAAATATTCCTTGTACATGGGTTTGGTTTGGAGCGACCATGCGCCGTCCCGCTTAAACCAGAACTCCTTTTGCATCACAAAAGCGTCCTGCATCAGATCGTGCGGGATAATGCGGCGGACCTTTTCGCAGGTCTCGCGCTCTTTACCGTTGAGGGTGTGGACCAGATACCAGCGGACGCGGCCGTGCTGGCTGTTGGTAGTGGCGCTGTTGAATGCGCCCGGCAGCTGCTCTTGGCGCCGTGCCGTCTGTTCCATGTTCTCGCCCCCCTTTGGCTTTGCGATGCACGCAAATGCAGGGGCGTTTAGAACAGGCTTCTCGCTCGCAGCTAGGCGCAGTCGCAAAAGTACAGGTTTTTGTAGAGGGGTATGGAGATGTACCTACTAGCAGTACATTTTGCGTAATCTGGGCAAACGCTGATTAATTGCTCGTATAATGTCGTCTGTCGAAAGATACAAAAACCTGTACCTTTTTGTGCAACAAAAAAAGCCGCTCAACCAGCGGCTTTTCTCATTTTGGTAAGAAAAAAGGCGACCGCCCTTTGTGGACGGTCGCCTTTGTTAATTGTTGTGCAGCTTGCCTTAGGCGCGAGTCTTGATCTCCTCGAGAACCTTGGCAACAAACTCATCAACGCTCATCTGAACGGTCTCGTTGGAGCGATCGCGGACGGAAATGTTGCCGGCCTCGACCTCCTTCTCGCCCAGGATGAGCATGTAGGGCACGCGGTCGATGCTGCGGGCCTCGCGGATCTTGTAGCCGATCTTCTCATCGCGGTCGTCGCAGACCACGCGAATGCCGGCCTCCTCCAGCCTGGCGCACACCTCGTGGGCGTAGTCGCGGCTCTTCTCAGAGACGGGAAGCGCCTTGACCTGCACGGGAGCCAGCCAGGTGGGGAACTTGCCCGCAAAGTGCTCAATCAGAATACCGATGAAGCGCTCGATGGAGCCAAAGCACACGCGATGCAGCATGATGGGGCGCTTCTTGGTGCCGTCGGCGTCCACGTACTCCAGATCAAAGTTGAGCGGCATCTGGAAGTCGAGCTGCACGGTACCGCACTGCCAGGTACGACCGAGCGAGTCCTCCAGGTGGAAGTCGATCTTGGGGCCGTAGAAGGCGCCGTCGCCCTCGTTAACCTCGTAGTCCATGCCCAGCTTCTCCAGAGCGGTGCGCAGGCCCTCCTCGGCGCGCGCCCAGTCCTCGTCCGAACCCATGGAGTCCTCGGGGCGGGTGGAAAGCTCAACGTGGTACTTAAAGCCAAACTTCTGGTACACGGAGTCGATCAGATTGACCACGCCCACTATCTCGTCGGTCAGCTGGTCGGGACGCACAAACAGGTGGGCATCGTCCTGGTTAAAGCAGCGCACGCGGAATAGACCGTGCAGGGCGCCGCGCAGCTCGTGGCGGTGCACCAGGCCAATCTCGCCGGCGCGGATGGGCAGCTCGCGGTAGGAGTGCGGCTTGGAGGCGTACACCAGCACGCCGCCCGGGCAGTTCATGGGCTTAATGCAGTACTCTTCATCGTCGATGACGGTGGAGTACATGTTGTCCTTGTAGTGGTCCCAGTGGCCCGAGGTCTTCCACAGCTGCTTGTTCATGATGAGCGGCGTGGAGATCTCCACGTAGCCGGCCTTGTGGTGGATCTCGCGCCAGTAGTCCAGCAGCGTATTCTTAAGAATCATGCCGTTGGGCAGGAAGAACGGGAAGCCGGGAGCCTCGTCGCGCATCATAAAGAGGTCCATCTCGCGGCCGATCTTGCGGTGGTCGCGCTTCTTGGCCTCCTCCAGCATGTGCATGTGCTCGTCGAGCTCTTCCTTGGTGGCAAAGGCGACGCCGTTGATGCGGGTGAGCATCTTGTTGTCCTTGTCGCCCTTCCAGTAGGCGCCCGAGACGCCGGTGAGCTTAAAGGCCTTCAGCGCCTTGGTGTAGCAGATGTGGGGGCCGACGCACATGTCGATGTAGTCGCCCTGCTGGTAGAAGGTGATGCGGGCGTCGTCGTCCAGGTCGCCGATGTGCTCGACCTTGTACTTCTCGCCGCGCTCCTCCATAAGGGCGATGGCCTCGGCGCGGGGCTTCTCGTACACGGAGAACTTGAGGTTCTCCTTGACGATCTTCTTCATCTCAGCCTCGATCGCGGGGAAGTCGTCCTCGCTAATCTTAACGCCCTCAGGCAGGTCGACGTCGTAGTAGAAGCCGTTGTCGGTCGCGGGGCCGTAGGCAAAGTCGGCCTCGGGGTACAGGCGCTTGATGGCCTGCGCCATGATGTGCGCGGCGGAGTGGCGGATGACGTGCGTGACCTCGTCCTGCGGGAGCTCGGCCACCGAACCGTCATTGTAGAGTGCCTTCATGGGTATGTTTTCTCCTCTCGGATGCCTGATGCAAGTGTGTGCGATGCGCTCGGCGTTTTTGACTTGCATCATTATAGGCAGGTTGCCTTGGTATACAAGCGCCCGCCGCACCTTAATGGCACGGCGGGCGATTTTCTACGCATGCTTCATCGTGTGGGGCGAGACTGCGGGGCGCGCGTGGCTTGCGGCGTGCCCGTGGCTTGCGGCCGGCCCGGCGATGGATGCGTTACTGGATGCGAGTTCGGCAGTAGGGACAGACCTTCCAGTGCGCATCGAGCGGGCGATGACAGCTGGGGCACACGTTGCGAACCTGGGTGTCGCACACGGGGCAGACGACGAAGTCTTTCTCGATGGGCGCGCCGCACTGCGGGCAGGTGCCGTACTGGGCAAGCTGGCGCTCGCGCAGGGCCATGTCCAGCTCCTGCTCCTCGCGGTCGGACGCATAGGAGTGCGGGCGCAGGACCAGGTAGGCGATGAGACCCACAAACGGGATGAGGGCGATAATGCCCCACGCCACGTAGGCGCTGGTGCCGCGGCGACGAGCGTCGATGAACACATAGACGACCGACAGCACATACAGGGCGATGATAAAGCCAACGAAGGCATAGACGACGCCCATAAGCTGCGGCGACATGAGCTCGGAGATGTACTTGGACATTACGGGTACCTTTCGGGATATTAACAGTCCGGTCAAGTTTACCACGGGGTTTGTTTATATGGGACTACGGCTGGGTACGGGGCTGGCGCGGACACAAACATCTCAATCTGTAACAGGTGGGAGCGGGATCCGGGTCTAGGTGTTACAGATCGAGACACAGGGGTCCCTCCCCGACTTCAATCTCGATCTGTAACATCTTGGGCCCCAAAACCCCTCTTACTGTTACAGATCGAGACATTCAAAATCCGCCGAAAGGTTTGTCTCGATCTGTAACATCTAGAACCCAAATCATCAGCTAACTGTTACAGATCGAGACAAAGAAAAAACTCCAGACCGAATGTCTCAATCTGTAACAGTTGCTCAGCAAAAACAGTCCCAGATGTTACAGATCGAGACAAATCTTCGGCATCGAAGGTAGCAGACGAGGTTATCGACGTTACTGAGTCTCCCCTCTCCTGCCGTTGGCGGGTGTTGCGGGGCTGTTCGCCGCATTGCCGCCGCACTGGGGGTGTGCAGACCGTAGGATAGTCTTATTGACAGCCTGTCAACTCGTCTGGGAGGCACTGTGACAGAAAAGTTTGATATCGCTATCGTGGGCGCAGGCATCACCGGATGCGCTATCGCGCGGCAGCTCGCGCGCTATGACCTGTCCATTTGCGTGGTCGAGGCGGCTAACGATATTGCGCTGGGCGCGTCGAAGGCCAACGGCGGCCTGGTGCACGCAGGCTACGATCCGGCGCCGGGCACGGTCAAGGCGCAGGTCAACGCCCGTGGTTGCGAGCTATATGGCACGTGGGCCCAGGAGCTGGGCTTTTTGTTTTGCCGCACCGGTTCGATGGTGCTGGGCTTCAACGATGAAGACCGCGCGCGCCTAGAGAAGCTGCGCCAGAATGGCCTTGCCAACGGCGTGCCCGAGCTGTCGATTATCGGCCCCGAGCGCATCCACGAGCTGGAGCCGCGCGCGAGTGCTAAGGCGACGTGCGCGTTGTGGTGCCCTTCGACCGGTTACGTCGACCCGTTTGAAGTGGCCATCGCTGCGCTGGAAAACGCCGTCGCCAACGGCGTGACGTTTATGCGCTCCGCGCCGGTGGAAGCGATTGAGGTTGCTGGCGGCGAGGCTACCGACGGGACTGTGCGCTTTACGCTGGCAACGCCCGCTGGAGACGTGCGCTGCCGTTACCTGATCAACGCCGCGGGCAACGGTGCCGCGGACATCTCGCATATGGCGGGCGCCGAGGAGTTTCAGATGGTATGGCGCCAGGGCAACATCGTGGTGCTGGACAAGGAGCCGCGTGCGCTCATGCCGCTCTACCCCGTACCCACGGCGGTTTCGAAGGGCGTTATCGTCACGGGTACCGTACACGGCAACACCGTGATTACCGCGACCGCCGCCGTGCGCGAACCCGGCAACACGCAGACCTATGCGGGCGACGTCAACGCGCTGCTAGGCGGCGCGCGCAAGCTGGTACCCGACCTGGACACACGCCGCGTGGTGCGCGCGTTTGCCGGCGGTCGTCCGGTCATTAAGGGAACGAACGACTTCTTTATTGGACAGTCGGCCGTGGTGTCGGGACTGTTCCAGGCCGCGGGCATTCAGTCGCCGGGCGTGGCGAGCGCGCCGGCCATTGCCGAGCGCATGGAACAGGTACTGCGCGATGCCGGCGTAGCCTTGCGCGAACGTGCCGATTGGGACCCGATTCGCCGTGTGCCGGATGACTTTGACCGCGCGCCGCTCGCGCGCAAGGAAGAGCTCATTGAGACCGACCCCGCATGGGGGCAGATCGTCTGCCGCTGCGAAACGGTGCCCGAGGCCGAGATCGTGGCCGCGATCCGACGACGCCCGGGCGCGATTTCGGTCGAGGGCGTCAAGCGCCGCTGCCGCGCCGGCATGGGTCGGTGCCAGAGTGGTTTTTGCCAAAGCCGCGTGGTTGCGATCCTTGCCCGCGAGCTGGGCTGCGACCCCAGCGAAGTACTGTTGGAGGATGCCGGATCTTGGTTGGTCGAGGGACCGCTGAAGGGGATGCGCTAGGATGGCGACGCTTGATATGCGTGACGGATGTGCGGAGACCGGAGCTACAGAGGCGGTGCAGACGCAGGCGTTCGACGTGATCGTTATCGGCGGCGGTCCCGCCGGTATGGCGGCCGCGCTTGCCGCGCATAAGGCCGGCGCGCAGGTGGCCATCGCGGAGCGCGAGCAGCATCTGGGCGGGATCCTCCGCCAGTGCATTCACCCCGGTTTTGGCCTTTCGCACTTTAAGCAGGAGCTCACCGGCCCCGAGTACGCGCAGCGCTTTATCGACCAGGTGCGCTCGACCGACATTGCGCTGTTCCTGGGCAGCATGGTGCTTGGGATTGATTCGAGCGAGGGCGCGGGCGCGGCCGACCCGGGCACGAACGAGGGCGCGGGAGATGCCGCCATCCATACCGTCACGCTCATGAACCGTGCCGGCATGCTGAAGCTCACCGGGCGTGCGGTCGTCCTTGCCATGGGGTGCCGCGTGCGCACGCGCAGCGAGATCAAGATCCCTGGTAGCCGACCCGCCGGCGTGTTTACGGCCGGCTTGGCGCAGCGATACATCAATATCGAAAACCTCAAGCCCGGCTCGCGCGCCGTCATTTTGGGTTCAGGTGACATCGGGCTGATCATGGCGCGCCGCTGCACGCTCGAGGGGATTTCGGTCGAGGGCGTGTACGAACTCATGCCATACGCCAACGGTCTGCGCCGAAACGTCAAGAACTGCCTGGACGACTTTGGCATTCCGCTGCACCTGTCCACCACCGTCACGCGCGTGATCGGACACGATCGCGTGGAGGCCGTCGAGGTGAGCCAAGTCGACGAGCACCTGGCACCCATTCCGGGAACCGAGCGCGTTGTTCCGTGCGACACGCTGCTGCTTTCGGTGGGTCTGATTCCCGAAAACGAGCTTTCGGTAGGCGCGGGCGTTGAGCTTGACCCACGTACGCGCGGCGCCGTGGTGGACCAGAACCTGCAAACGGGCGTGCCGGGCATCTTTGCCTGCGGCAACGTGCTGCACGTGCACGACCTGGCAGACAATGTAACGACCGAGTCCGAGCGCGCCGGCGCGGCCGCGGCGGCGTACGCGCTGGGTGGCAGCGCGGATGTCGAGACGGGCGCGAATTGCCAGCTCACGGTCTCCCCTGCCGGTATCGCGGGCTACGCACTGCCGGGACGCATTACGGCTGTGGCACTCACCAAACTCAACTTCCGTGTGCGCCGACCGGTTGATGCCGCCCGCGTACGTATTCTGGCAGGCGACGAAGAACTGTTTGCAGGCAAGGTCCGCCCGTTAAAACCGAGCGTCATGGAAAGCTTCCCGCTGCCGGCAAAGGTGATTCAGCACGCACTCGACCAAGGTGTTAGCGAGATTGTCCTGTCCGTCGACCCCGTAGAGGAGGCGTAAGGCCATGAGCATAAACGCGATCGAGACACTGCAGTTCAACTGCACCACCTGCCCATCCGAGTGCCTCCTGACCGTAGAGGTGGAGCGCGGCGCAGACGGCGCCGTGGTAGAGGTGCGCTCCGTGACCGGCAACAGCTGCCCGCGCGGCGATAAGTTCGCACATCAGGAGCTCACCTGCCCCATGCGCGTACTCACCACCACCGTGGCCATATCCGACGGTGACGAGACACTGCTGCCTGTGCGTACAGCCGAAGCCATCCCACTGGCACTTCACGCCCAGGCCATGAGCCTCATCCGCGGCCTAGTCATCGATGCCCCCATCCGCATGGGCGACGTCGTGCTGGAGAATCTCCTCAACACCAACATCGACCTCATCGCCAGCATGGACATCGACCCAGCCTAAGCAGCTAATTTAGGACGGGCTCTTTTAGCAACTTTTACTGCTTGCCAGGTTAGCTATGCCAAGGAGTGTCCCAAAGTGCCGGCATAAAAGGAACGTCCCTAGCTGCCGGGCATGGGATACCATGGTGGCAACCTAGCGAAAGGATGTTTCATGGCACATGTCGATGACCAGCGTGTGGCGCGCGTGCTCGATGCGCTCGAGGCTCAGCACCCCGGCGCGCAGTTGCTCGTAAACGACCCGTGGTCGATTTATTACCTGACCGGCTTTTATGCCGATATGTTCGAGCGTTTTTGTGGCGTGCTGCTCGCGCGCGGCAGCGAGCCCGTGATCTTGGTCAACGCCCTGCATCAGCTGCCCGAGTACGACAATGCCTGCGTGGCCTACCACACCGATACCGACGTCGTAACCGACGCCATCGCACGCGAAGTCAATCCTGCCAAGCCCCTCGGCATCGACACCGTCATGCGTTCCGGCTTTTTGATGCCCCTTATGGATCGTCACGCCGCGAGCGAGTTCTTCCTGGGCGACTTTGCCGTCACCGCCGCACGCACCCACAAGGACGAAGCCGAGCAGGAGCTCATGCGCGTGTCCTCGGCCGCAAACGACGCTGTGATGGCCGACGCCATCAAGCTCGTCCACGAGGGCGTGACGGAGCGCGAAATTGCCGACCAGATGCTCGGCCTGTACCGCAAGCACGGCTGCGAGGGCTTTAGCTTTCCGCCCATCGTGAGCTTTGGCGCCAACGCCGGCGACCCGCACCACGAGCCCGACGACACCGTACTCAAGCGTGGCGACGTGGTGCTGTTCGACATCGGCGGACGCCATCGCAACTATTGCTCGGACATGACGCGCACGTTCTTTTGGGGCGAGCCGGACGAGGAGACCGCGCACGTCTACGACATCGTGCGCCGCGCCAACGAGGCCGCCGAGGCGCTCATCGCGCCGGGCGTTCGCATGTGCGACTTGGACCACGCTGCACGCGATGTGATCGAGGGCGCAGGCTATGGCAAATACTTTACACATCGTCTGGGCCACTCGATTGGTCTGCAGGACCACGAGCCGGGCGACGTCTCGCTCGTCAACGAGTAAGTCGTAGAGCCAGGCATGACGTTCTCCATCGAACCGGGCATCTACCTCCCCGGCCGCACCGGCGTCCGCATCGAGGACTTGGCCCTGGTGACCGAGTCCGGCGTCGAGATCCTCAATGCCTACCCCCACGATCCGGTCCGCCTAGACTAGGCAATGCGGCAAAGGGACAGCTCCTTTGCCGCATCCCACCAATACCGCGCCACAAAAACGGGCTATCTACTACGTTTAACCCGCATGGGTCGACCATGCCCGTGTTTTCGTAAAACTGGTAAGCCATCTACCTGCGGTTTTCATTTCGCAATTCTCGGTGTGGTCGGGGGTAGTCGGTAAAACGTAGTAGATAGGCCCATTTCGTAGCAAGCGAGTCAACTCGAGGCGCAGGGCAGCCAAAAAAGCCCCGTCCCAAATTGACTGCTTTTGAGTTGCGGTGATATACGGACCGTTTGAGGCTTCTGGCTTGTAAAACAGTCCGTATTTCACCGCAACTGATGAGGGGATGGGTTAACGGAGCAGCCCCGCTACTTCGCCGGCTAGGGTGATGGTGCCTGCTGCTACGAAAGGCTCGCCGGCGGCATCGAAGGCCGAAAGAGCCTCGGATACGCTGGGGTATACGCCCACAAGCTTGTCGGCATCCACCAGGGAAGCGAGCTCCTCCGCCGGCAGGGCGCGATCGGAATCGGTCTGCGTCACGACCACATGGGGGAACGCCGGAATCAGCACGTCGACGATGCCCGCCACGTCCTTGTCTGCCAGCGCGGCGCATAGCAACGTTGGGCGATTCTCTACACACGGGTCGATCTCGTCCAGCGCGCTCACAAAGTTCTCGCAGCTCTGAGGGTTATGGCAGGCATCAATCAGCTTGAGCGGATCGGTTCCCAGCACATCAAAGCGACCCGGCGTGGGACAGCCCATAAGCGAAGCATCGAGCTTTTCATGGTCGAGCTCGCGGCCCAGATAGCCCTCGCACAGCATAATCGCGCACGCAGCATTCTGCGGCTGATAGGCCGGCTTGACCATGCTCGACGTATAAATCGCACGCGGCGTGGTGCAGCTGAACTCAACCGTATCGCCCACATGCGCCGGCACCTTGGTCGTGGCGTGGCTCACCACGAGCGGCACGACGCCGCACTCGCGGCAACGGGCATCCATCACGCGCTGAACGCTCGACTCGTGCGTACCCTCACCCAGCACAACCAAACGTCCGGGCTTGATGACCGCAGCCTTCTCCCCCGCAATGGCCTCGAGCGTGTCACCCAGGATGCGGGTGTGGTCGAGCCCGATGCCGGTGATGGCAACGGCGACGGGATCGGTCGCACTCGTGGCGTCCCAACGGCCGCCCATGCCAACCTCGAGCACGGCAACGTCCACCGCGGCCTCGGCAAACACGACCAGCGCGGCAGCCGTCAGCAGGTCAAACGGCGTGATGGTATAGGCGCGCTCCCCCGCCGCCACACGGCGCGCATTCACGCGATGTCCCGCCTCGACGGCGGCGGAAACACCACGGGCAAACGCCTCATCACTCACGACGCGCCCATCGACCTCCATGCGCTCGGGATAGCGCACCAGCTGCGGCGACGTATACAGCGCGGTCTTGAGCCCCTCGCCCCGAAGGATGGCAGCCGAAAAACGCGTGGTCGAAGTCTTGCCATTGGTACCGGCAACCTGAATGCAATCGAAATGCTCGTCCGGACGTCCCAGCTCATCGAGCATATCGACAACCGTCTCAAGCAGAGGCCCAGCATCCCCAGAAATCCGCCCCGTATCAGCAGCAAGTCCCACAGCCTCATCAAACGAAAGCAAATCAAACTCAAAAGGAACGGTATACAAGCCAGAACGCTTAGGCATTTTCAGAACCGCCATTCATAGAAAAATAAAACAGTATAGGTTGAGGATAGTCAGCGAAAACGCCTCTGATGAGCCAAGGTGCCGTGAAACAAGGGCGCATAGGGCTTATGCCCATGCGCCCGAAGTTGAACGGCAGATTGGCCATCAGAGGCGTTTGCAGCGTCGAGCCAGCCGCCGTTCGTTAGAACGGCGGAATAGGTGTCCGCAGTAGCGAGCAAAGCCCCAAACCGCGTCCCCCAGTACCGCTTACGAGAAGTCAGCAACCTGAGCAGTCAGCGCCGCCAGGATCTCCTTGAGCTCAGCTGCACGGTCCCTCTTCTTCTGGACCACCGCGGGCGCGGCCTTGGCCACAAAGCCCTCGTTGGCGAGCGTCTTCTCGCAGCCAGCGAGCTCCTTCTGAGCCGCGGCGATCTCCTTCTCCAGGCGCGCCTTCTCGGCCGAAAGGTCAACCTTGCCTTCGAGCACCACAAAGACCTCAACGCCGCTGTCGACCACGGCAATGCTCGCAGCCGGCTTCTCAACGTCGGTACCCATAACCAGCGAAGCAGTGTTCGCCAGCGGTTCAATGGTCGAGCGCAGGCTCTCGAGCTTCTCGATGTCCTCGGCGCCGGCGCGCACGACAACGTCGAGCTCCGCCTTGGGGCTCAAGCGATAGCGCGAACGGGTGGCACGGGCGGCAGACACGACGGCACGGCATAGCTCAAACGCGCGCTCGGCGGGCTCGTCGACGTACTTGGCGTAGTCGGCGGGCTCGGGCCACTTGGCGATCATGAGCGCCTCGGCGCGGTTCACGTTGCCCTCGGCGTCCAGATCGAGCACGCTCGCCGGCATGTTGTCCCAAATCTCCTCGGTGACAAACGGCATGAGCGGGTGCATCAGGCGAATGGACGTGTCGAGCACAAAGATCAGGTTGCGCTGGGCCTGCAGACGGCCCTCGCCCTTCAGGCGGGCCTTGGTGACCTCGACGTACCAGTCGCAGACCTCGTTCCAGAAGAACTGTTGCACGCCGCGGGCCATGTCGCCAAAGGTGTAGTTCTCAATGCCCTCGGTGACCATCTTGACGGCCTTGGCCAGGCGGCTGAACATCCAGGCGTCGGCCGGCGTCTCCACGACGGGCTCGCCGGGCGTGTAGCCCTCCATGTTCATGAGCAGGAAGCGGCTTGCGTTCCAGATCTTGGTCACAAACGACTTGGCCTGGTCGGTGCGCGGGCTGTCGATGAGTTTCTTGGTCTTCTTGTCGATGTTCGCGTCAAACTTGACGTCCTGGTTGTTGGTGCACAGCGTGAGCAAGTTGAAGCGCATGGCGTCGGCGCCGTACATGCCAATGAGGTCCATGGGGTCAACGCCGTTGCCCTTAGACTTGGACATGCGGCTGCCGTCCTTGGCAAGGATCGTCGGGTAGATGACGACGTCCTTAAACGGCACCTCGTCCAGGAAGTACAGCGAGCTCATGACCATGCGGGCGACCCACAGTGCGATGATGTCGCGTGCGGTGACGAGCGCTGTCGTGGGGTGATGGCCCTCGAGCAGCTCGGGCTTTTGCGGCCAGCCCTGCGTGGCGAAGGTCCACAGCTGCGAGCTGAACCAGGTGTCCAGCACGTTCTCGTCCTGATGCACGTGATGGCCGCCGCACTTGGGGCACACGTCGGTGTCCTCGGTAAGGGCGTCCTCCCAGCCGCAGTCCTCGCAGTAGAACACGGGGATGCGGTGGCCCCACCACAGCTGGCGGCTGATGCACCAGTCCTTGAGGTTCTCCATCCAGGTGGTGTAGGTCTGCGTCCAGCGCGCGGGGTGGAAGGTGACCTTGCCGGAGTTGACGGCGTCGAGCGCCGGCCCCTTGAGCTTGTCGACGGCCACAAACCACTGCTCAGACAGCCACGGCTCCAGGGCGGAGTCGCAACGGTAGCAATGCATGACGGAGTGATCGAGGTCCTCGACGTGATCGAGCAGGTCGTGCTCCTCAAACCACTTGATGACGGCCTCGCGGCACTCGTCGCGGCTCATGCCGGTGAACTCGCCGTAACCCTCGACGACCACCGCGTGCTCGTCGAAGATGTTGATCTGCGGCAGGTCGTGGGCCTGACCCATGGCGTAGTCGTTGGGGTCGTGGGCCGGGGTGACCTTAACAAAGCCGGAGCCAAAGTTGGCATCGACGTGCCAATCCTCAAAGATGGGGATCTCGCGGTTGACGATCGGCAGCATGACGGTCTTGCCCACGAAGGCAGCCTTCTCGGGGTCCTTCGGGGAGACGGCGACACCCGTGTCGCCGAGCATGGTCTCGGGGCGCGTGGTGGCGACGACGATGTAGTCCTGGCCGTTGACCGGCTCGGTCAGCGGGTAGCGCAGGTGCCACAGGTGACCCTTCTCGTCCTTATACTCGGCCTCATCGTCCGAAATGGCGGTGGTGCAGTTGGGGCACCAGTTGACGATGCGCTTGCCGCGGTAGATCAGACCGTCGTGGTACCAGTCGCAGAACACCTTGCGCACGGCCTGGGCGTAGTCCTCGTCCATGGTGAAGCGCTCGTTGTCGAAGTCGACGGAGCAGCCCATGCGCTTGATCTGCTCGACGATGATGCCGCCGTACTCGTGGGTCCAATCCCAGCAAGCGTCGACAAACTTGTCGCGACCGATCTCCAGGCGGCTGATACCCTCGCTCTTGAGCTTCTTGTCGACCTTGGTCTGCGTAGCGATACCGGCGTGGTCGGTGCCGAGCACCCAGCGCGTGGACTTGCCGCGCATGCGGGCCATACGGATGATGGCGTCCTGGATGGAGTCGTCGGTAGCGTGACCCATGTGGAGCTTGCCGGTTACGTTGGGAGGCGGAATGGTGACGGTGCAGTCGCCCACGCCCTCGCGGCGCTTGTAGTAGCCGCCGTCGAGCCACTTCTGCAAGATCGCCGGCTCGTTGGTCGACGGATCGTAGTTCTTGGGCATTTCTTCCATATATCTCTCCCTTGCCCATCGGGGAGGAATGTAGGCCCGATTTTCGCTCGGTCAAGTCCTGGGCTCGCTCGAAGACCACATTAAGTGGTCTTCGGCTCGTGCGGAATCTACGAAAATCGGGCCTACATTCCTCCCCTTAGGTATCGATTACTTCAGTCTGATATGACTTCGCTGAGGCTTAAACAAACACACAGAATAACACAGGTAGTTGGGTGTTTTGCGTATATATAAAATAGCCTCCGACCGCGGATGGTCGGAGGCTATTTGCAAGCACGTTTTTGGCAGGTTTACCCGTAGATGCGTTGGGGCTGTTCTTCGCCCTTAACCGCCGCTTCGGTCACGATGACCTTGGCGACACCCTCCTCGCTGGGGAGGTCGAACATCGTCTGCTGAAGCACGTCCTCGCAGATGGAACGCAGGCCGCGGGCGCCGGTCTTGCGGGCGAGCGCCATACGGGCGATCTCGTGAAGGGCCGCGGCCTCAAACTCAAGCTCAACGTCCTCGAGCTGGAACATCTTGCGGTACTGACGCACCACGGCGTTCTTGGGCTCGGTCAGAATCGACACCAGGTCGTCCTCGTCGAGCGCCTGCGTCTGGGTGACGACGGGCGTACGGCCCACGAACTCGGGGATCATGCCAAAGGCGTTGAGGTCCTGCGGGAGCACCTGACGCAGTAGGTCGTTCTCGTCGACCGAGGTGGGGCCGGCGATCTCGGAGTTAAAGCCCACGCCCTTGTTGCCCACGCGGTCGGCGATGATCTTGTCCAGACCCACAAAGGCACCGCCGCAGATAAACAGGATGTTAGTCGTGTCGATCTGCAGCAGCTCCTGCTGGGGATGCTTGCGGCCACCGGTAGGCGGAACGCTGGCCACCGTGCCCTCAAGAATCTTAAGCAGCGCCTGCTGCACACCCTCGCCCGAGACATCGCGGGTAATGGAGAGGTTCTCGGCCTTGCGGGCAATCTTGTCAATCTCGTCCACGTAGATAATGCCAACCTGCGCTCGCTCGATATCACCGTCGGCGGCGTTGATAAGCTTGAGCAGGATGTTCTCCACGTCCTCGCCCACGTAACCGGCCTCGGTGAGCGCGGTGGCGTCGGCGATGGCAAACGGCACCTCGAGGATGCGCGCAAGCGTCTGGGCCAGCAGGGTCTTACCGGTACCGGTGGGACCGAGCAGCAGGATGTTGGACTTGGCGAGCTCTACCTCGTCCATATCGTCGTTGAACTGCGAGCCCATGCCGTCGTCAAAGGCAGACACCGCGGCGCCGCCCTCGATCACGCGGCGATAGTGGTTGTACACGGCCACCGACATGGCGCGCTTGGCGTCCTCCTGACCCATAACATAGGCCGAAAGCTCGTCATAGATCTCGTGCGGCGTCGGCACGTGCGTGATGACCTGGCGATCGTCCTCGAGCTCAAAACCCTCGGTCTCGGGGTCCGCGGCGGGCTGGGATGCAGCCTGGCCGTGGTCGTTGAGGAAGCCCGGCAGCTTGCCGTTGCGGGCAGCGTCCATAAAGTCCGAAGCCAGCGACTCCTCAAGGATCTCGGAGCAGGCGGCAACGCACTCGTCGCAGATAAAGATGTTGGTCGGACCCTTTACAAGGCGGCGAACCTGCCCCTGCTCTTTTCCGCAGAAGGAGCAGCGGATGGGGTTGCCATACTCGTCAAAGTTGTCCTGCATGTTTCCTGCCATCCTAGGCGTCCTTCGCGGCGAGATCGCGCGAGGTGACGATACGGTCGATCAGGCCGTAGTCGAGGGCCTCGGCAGCGGTCAGGTAGTTGTCGCGCTCGGTGTCGGCCTGGACCTTCTCGATCGGCTGGCCCGAGGCATCGGACAGGATCTGGTTGAGCTCGCGGCGGGTCTTCTTGATCTCCTCTGCCACGATCTCGATCTCGGTCTGCTGACCTTGAGCACCGCCGCTGGGCTGGTGAATCATGACCTTGGAGTGCGGCAGGCAGAAGCGCTTGCCCTTGGCGCCGGCCGAAAGCAGCACGGCAGCCATAGACGCGGCCATACCGACGCAGATGGTGGAGACCTGCGGCTTGATGAAGTTCATGGTGTCAAGAATCGCCAGGCCAGAGTAAACCTCGCCACCGGGCGAATTGATGTAGAGCGAGATATCCTTCTCGGCATCCTGGCTCTCAAGATGCAGCAGCTGGGCAACGACCAGGTTGGCGCTGACGGAGTTGATCTCCTCGCCCAAGAAGATGATGCGGTCGTTGAGCAGGCGCGAATAGATATCGTAGCTGCGCTCGCCGCGCGGCGTCTGCTCGATAACGTATGGCACGAGGGCGGAATCGAACTTAGCGATCATACGCATCTCCATTTCTCTCTTGCGGACCAAATTGGTTCTAGACAAACGTACGGTGCCCGCATGCTATGCATTGGCTGGCACCGTACGAAGCAACCGGATAACCGGTGTATAACTTTACCCCATCACGGGCGCACGCATGCGCTCGCGGGCAAGGTGGCGAGAATTACTCGGCGTCCTTGGCGGTCTCGTCGACCTCGGTCACCTTGGCGTTCTCGACCAGGTGGTCGACGGCCTTGGAGCGACGGATGGACTCGCGGACGGCAGGCATGCGGCCGTCGGCGATGAACTCGGCCTTGGAAGCCTCGACGTCCTTGACGCCGGCCTTCTCGAACTCGGCGTTGATGTCGTCCTCGGTGACCTCGATCTTGAGCTCGCGGGCGAGGGCGTCGAGGGCCAGGGACTCACGGGCAACGTCGTTGGCCTGCTTGTGCAGGTCGCCGATGAACTGCTCCATGGTCAGGCCGGAAGCGGGCAGCCAGGTGTCCAGCGTCATGCCGCGGGCAGCGAGGTTGGACAAGAAGTTCTGGCCAAGCTCCTCAAAGACGGACTGCTCGTAGTCGGCATCCATCTCGTCGAGCTGCAGGCGCTCAGCGAGAGCGGAGACGCAACGGTTCTCCTTCTCGGCAGGGAGGCGGGAAGCCTTGTCCTGCTCGATCTCGATCTTAATGGCGTCACGCATGGCCTCGATGCTATCGAAGCCAAAGTCGCTCTTGACGAGCTCGTCGGTGAGCTCGGGGGTGTTGCGGACCTTGATGCCCTTGACGGTGACCTCGACGGTGTGGGTCTCGGCCTCCTCGCCCTCCTCGACCTCGTCGGTCCAGGTGACGGTCTTGACGTCGTCAACGTTAGCGCCGATCAGGGCCTCGTTGAACTCCTTGGGGTTGCTGTCGCTACCGGCGATGAGCATGCGGCCCTCGGCGGCAAAGTTGTCGGCGTTCTCGACGGCCTTGAGGTCGACGGTGACGTAGTCCTCGTCCTCGACAGCACGGCCCTCGACGTCCTCGAAGGTGGCACGGTAGTTGAGGAGCATCTCGACCTGGTTGTTGATCTCGGACTCGGTGACCTCCGCAGGGGGCATCTCGATCTCGACAGCGTCGAAGGAGGAGAGCTCAGCGGCGGGACGCAGGGAGAACTCGACGGTGTAGGTGTAGTCCTCGTGATCCTTGGCGAGGTCGAGCTCCTTGTAGTCACCGCTCTTGGTGGGGACGATGTCCAGCTCGTTGAGGACGGCGGGCTCGTTGGCGGCGATCAGGTCGTTGGTGGCCTGAGCGAGGGTAGCCTCGGCGCCAAGAGCAGAGTCGATGACCGGACGGGGAGCCTTACCGGCACGGAAGCCCGGGAAGCGGTACTTCTTGGCGGTGTCCTTGTAGGCCTTCTTGATCGCGGCGTCGACGTCGGCGGCCGGGATGGTGACCGTAGCGGTGAGCTTGGCGTCCTTGACGTCAGAAGCGGTGATGTTCAACACGTTCCTCCTCATACTGCCCAGCTTATCTGAGGTGCTGGTACCTTTATGCAACAAAGAGTCGCGACGGCCAGGGCCGACGCAGATGCGTTGGTGCGGGCGAAAGGACTCGAACCTTCACGGGAATCCCACCAGAACCTAAATCTGGCGCGTCTACCAATTCCGCCACGCCCGCATGAGCGCACAGGCTAGGAATGATAGCAGATACGAACGACAAGCGCACGCACACGTTTTACAGGCTCACGACCTCACCACGAGTGCGAAAGGCGGGGCGAGTTGCCCCGCCCCGCCCATTACGACTTGTTCGCCGACCCGCTACTCCCCCAGCAGGGCCTTCTCGGGCGTGATCGGCAGCGAGCGCACCTGGTGGCCGGTGGCGTGTGCCACGGCCGAGGCCACGGCGGCGAGCGGCGTGTTAATGACGACCTCGCCGATCGACTTGGCGCCAAACGGGCCCGTCGGCTCGTAGCTCGGCTCAAAGGCCACGCGAATACTGCCGATGTCCAGGCGCGTGGGCAGCTTGTAGCTCATAAAGTTGCCGGTGCGCAGGCGGCCGCGGTCGTCGTGCTCGACGATCTCGTAGAGCGCGTGGCCGATGCCCTGGGCAATGCCGCCCTCGGCCTGGACGCGCGCGAGTGCCTCGTTGATCACGGTGCCGCAGTCCACAGCCGCCGCGTAGTCCACCACAGTCACCTTGCCGGTGGCCTTGTCGACCTCGACCTCGGCAATGCCGGCCATAAACGGCGGAGGCGAAACGGGCAGGCAGGCAGAAGCATGCGAGGTGAGCGCGTCGCCGCCCGCGATGTTCTTGACGCACAGGTTGGCAAAGTCGCGCAGCGTGAGGTAGCGGTTCTGCTCGCGCGCGGCGCGCTCGTCGGACAGACGCACGTACTGGCCATCGAAGACCACGTCGGCGGCGTCCACATCCCACATCTGGGCGGCCTTGGCACAAATCTTCTCACGCAGCTCGGTCGCGGCGTTCTTGGCGGCAAGGCCCGTCACGTAGGTACCGGAGCTCGCGTACGAACCGGCGTCGAACGGCGACACGTCGGTGTCCACGCCGCGCACCACGATCAGCGAGCTCTCCACGCCCAGCTCCTCGGCGGCAATCTGCGCCAGGATCGTGTCGACACCCATGCCGTTATCGGTGGCGCCGGTGCCGATGGTAATGAAGCCGTCCTCTTCCAGGCGCATGTCGATGCCGGCGATGTCCACGTTGGAGATGCCCGAGCCCTGCATGGTGAGCGCACAGCCCAGAGCACGCACGCGGTCGCCCAGGTCGACGGCCAGCGGCTTGTCGCGCCAACCGATCATGTCCATCGCTCGCAGCAGGCAGCGGTCGAGCGCGCAGGCGTTGAGCTTCTCGTTGTAGTACTGCGGCATGACCTCGCCCTCGCGCACCATGTTCTTAAGGCGCAGGTCGGCGGGGTCCATGTGCAGCATGTCGGCGAGCTCGTTGACGGCGCTCTCCACGGCAAACTGGCCCTGGGTGGCACCGTAGCCGCGATACGCGCCGCCGCGGTTGGTATTGGTGTAGACGGCGTCCCAGCTAAAGCGGCTCGCCTTCACATGGTTGTAGATGGGCAGGCTCTTGTGGCCCGAAAGGCCAATCGTCGTGGTAGCGTGCTCGCCGTACGCGCCGGCGTTGGACAGCGTGTGCAGATCGATAGCCGTGATGGTGCCGTCGTTCATGGCGCCCAGCTTAACGGTCATCTGCATCTGGTGGCGAGAGTTGCCCGCGGTGATGGTCTCCTCGCGGGTGTAGCAGCAATAGCTCGGACGGCCGGTCTGCTGGGTCACGAACGCCACGAAGATCTCGCAGCAGCCCGTCTGCTTGGAGCCAAAGCCGCCACCGATGCGCGGCTTAATAACCTGCACCTGCGACTGCGGAATATCGAGCGACTGCGCGACCATGCGGCGCACGTGGAAGGGCACCTGCGTAGAGGTGGTCACCGAGATGCGCCCGAACGCGTCGGTCGTCGCGAAGGCGCGGAAGGTCTCCATGGGCGCGGTCTGCGTGGCCTGGCTGGTGTAGGTGCGCTCAAAGACGATGTCGCTCTGGGCGAAGGCCTCGTCCAGGTCGCCAAAATCGCTGGTACCGCTGCACACCAGGTTGCGCGGGACATCGCCGCCCTGCGGGAACATAAAGGTCACGTCGCCCTCGGGGTGGACCACGATATCGTTATCGAGTGCCTGGGTAAAGTCGAGCAGGGGCTCGAGCACCTCATAGTCGACCTTGATGAGCTTGAGCGCCTTGTCGGCAGCCTCCTCGGTCTCGGCAGCGACGATCGCCACCTCCTCGTTTTGGTAGCGCACAAGGTTCTCGAGAATCAAACGGTCGTAGGGACTCGGCTGCGGATAGCTCTGACCGGCGATAGTAAAGCGGCGCTTGGGCACGTCCTCGTAAGTGTAGACGACCACGACGCCGGGCACCTTCAGGGCGCGCGACGTATCGATGGAGCGGATCTTGGCGCGGGCATAGGGGCTGCGCTTGAGTTTGACGATCAGGGCCCCGGCGGGCACCATATCGCCCGTGTAGACGGGACGGCCCTCGAGCAGCGCCTTCGAGTCCTTCTTGGGCTGCTTATGGGTGATCTGCTTGTACGAGACACCGTCGCAGCTGGTGTCGTTGACCGGCAGTTCGGGCATCTCAAAGCCCACCTGCACGCCGGACTCGTTGAGGAAGCGGACAATGGCGCGCAGCTGGCTCTCGTAGCCGCTGCAACGGCAGAGGTTGCCGGCGAGCTGGCGCGACAGCTCCTCGCGCGTGGCGACGAGGCTCGGGTCCTCCTTGGCGGCGCGGGCAAGCGCCAGCACGTTCATGATAAGGCCGGGGGCGCAAAAACCGCACTGCTCGGCGCCTTCGGCAGCCATCGCGCGGGCAAGCGCCTCGGACTCGGCCTTGAGACCCTCGAGCGTGGTGATGGTGTGGCCCTCAACGCGGGCGGCGGGAACCGAGCAGCTCAGCACCGGGTCGCCGTCGAGCCACACCGTGCACAGGCCGCAGTTGGTGGTCTCGCAGGCACAGCGCACCGACGCGCAGCCCTGCTCGCGCAGCAGCGCAAAGAGCATGGTGTCGGGGGCAATCTGAACCTTGACTTTGCGGCCGTTGAGCGTAAAGGAAAGATCGATGAGTTTGGCAGCCATTAGCGCACCTCGCTAGAATCGACGCCGGGCACGCGGCGGCAGGAATACTCGTCCGTGGCGTGCTTGGGAATCTGCACGCCCTCGAGCTCGCGGGCAAGCGCGGCCGAAAGCTCGATGCCGGCGGCGCGGCGCACGGCCTGAATCGCCAGCGGGGCCGAGATGCGGCGGCGGTACTCGGCCGAGCCCCACATGTTGGTGCCATAGCTCAGCGCGCGCACGGACGCGGCCAGGGCGCGCAGCTCGTCCTCGGAAGGCTGTTCGCTCTCGAGGCCGCATGCCTCGCCCTGCAGCAGGGTCGCACGCAGCGGGCGGGCACCCACGGTGACATGCCAGCTGTTATCCCACCAGGCGGCGGTAACGTTTAGAGAGGGGAAGTCGGTCGCGGCCTTGCGCACGGCCTCGTAGCTCGCGCGGTAATCGTGCTTAACGACCACGACGCGCTCGATCACGTCGCGCACATAGCCCATGTTCACAAACTCGGCGAGCGGCACGCGGCCGGCGCCCGTCAGCTCAACATAGGAATCGAGCGCGAGGAAGGCGGAAAGCACGTCCGAAAAACCAAAGCGGCCGTAGATGCTGCCACCCACCGTGGCGGTATTGCGCAGCTGCACACCCACAATGTCGTGGACGGCAAACTCAAATACGTTGTTGACGAGCGCGTTGAGCTCGGCATGACGCTCGAGCTGGCGCAGGGTACACATGGCACCGATGCGAAACTCGGTCTCGGTCTCCTCGATCTGATCGAGTCCGCAGGCCGAAAGGTCAATCGCCGTCGCCACGCGACGCGAACCCAGGCGCATCCAGATACCGCCGCCCACAATCTTGTTGTTGCGGTTTTTCTGCAAGAGCTCATAGGCTTCGGCCGCGTTTCCAACACGGACGTAGGTACCGAACTTGAGCACGTTCTCCCCCATCTCTTTACTTGTCCAGTACCTCTAAGTGTACCAAACGAGGGCGCACAGCTCGTGTCGGGACAAAATGAACCGTTTTCCTCCGTCGCATGCGGATCAAAAAAGGCTCCCAGCCAAAATGACTGGGAGCCTTCTGCGATGCTATGTCGAGCGAAGATTTAGCAGACGCCCTGGGCGAGCATGGCGTCGGCGACCTTCAGGAAGCCGGCGATGTTGGCGCCCATGACGAAGTTGCCCTCCTCGCCGTACTCCTTGGCGGTGTCGTCCACGTTGTGGAACATGCCGCGCATGAGCTGCTCGAGCTTGCCGTCGACCTCCTCGAAGGTCCAGGACAGGTGCTCGGCGTTCTGGCTCATCTCCAGGCCGGACACGAGCACGCCACCGGCGTTGGCAGCCTTGCCGGGCATAAAGGCGACGCCGTTCTCCTGGAAGTAGGTCGTGGCCTCGATGGTCGTGGGCATGTTCGCGCCCTCGCCGACCACCTTGCAGCCGTTGGCGACGAGCGCCTGGGCGTCCTCGAGCAGCAGCGTGTTCTCGCGAGCGCAGGGCAGCGCGATGTCGCAGGGAAGCTGCCACACGCCACGGCCGTCGCCCTCGTGCCACGTGGCATTGGGCTTCTCGTCGACGTACATAGCGAGCGTGACGCCCTTGTCGTGGCCGGAGCGCTTCTGGTTGTAGACGTGCTCGAGCACGGAGTAGTCGATGCCGTCGGGATCCTCGACCCAGCCGTGGGTATCGGAGCAGGCCAGCACCTTGCCGCCGAGCTGGGCGACCTTCTGGACCGCGTAGATGGCGACGTTACCGGAGCCGTGAACGACGACGTTCTTGCCCTCGAAGGACTCACCGCGGCTCTTGAGGTACTCGTCCACAAAGTAGACCAGACCGTAGCCGGTGGCCTCGGTACGGGCGAGCGAGCCGCCAAAGGAGAGGCCCTTGCCGGTAAGGACGCCGGTCCACTCGTTGGTCAGGCGCTTGTACTGACCGAACATGTAGGCAACCTCGCGGCCGCCAACGCCCAGGTCGCCGGCGGGAACGTCGGTGTTGGGGCCAATATGGCGATAGAGCTCGGTCATGAAGGACTGGCAGAAGTGCATTATCTCGTTGTTGGACTTGCCCTTGGGGTCAAAGTCGGAGCCGCCCTTGCCGCCGCCCATGGGAAGGGTGGTCAGGCTGTTCTTGAGGATCTGCTCCAAGCCCAGGAACTTGAGCATGCCAAGGGTGACCGTCGGGTTAAAGCGCAGGCCGCCCTTGTAGGGTCCAATGGCAGAGTTGAACTCGACGCGGTAGCCGCGGTTGACCTGGACCTTGCCCTGGTCATCGACCCAGGGGACACGGAACATAACGATGCGCTCGGGCTCGACGAGGCGCTCAAGCAGGGCGGCCTCCTCGTACTCGGGATGGGCGTCGAGCGCCGGCTGGATGGTGCCGAGGATCTCGGTCGCGGCCTGGATGAACTCAGGCTGCTCGGGATAGCGGGCCTTGAGCTCGTCGAGAACTTTCTGCGTGTAGCTCATGCTTCCTCCAATTGATGGAAAAGAAAGGTGTCGTTCGCGGCGCCCCATGCGCCGCGAGCTTTATCGAGTATGGATAATATCGCACTGTTGCAGCAAAGTTTCGCATAAGCCGACGAGCAGATGTTTCGTTTTGATTACGATGCAGGTAGAAGCGTTTTTGAGCACCCGACGTACAAATCGCGTGTTTCGAAGCTGTTTCGTCCACATGGTCCATACCACCACAAAGAGGACAGGCACCTTTGTGGTGGTTGGCAGGATGCGTTGGCGGGAACGTATGTGAATCGAACACATCCAAGACGTTTTGCACGCCTCACAACGGTTTTGAGGACCGCGGGGCCCACCGGAGCCCATCCGTTCCCAAACGTGGCGGTATTTTACCAAACGCACAGTGTCGCGCCACGAAAACGGCCCATCTACTACGTTTAACCAGCAAGGGTTAGCCATACCCACTTTTTCGTAACATCGGCAAGTCATCTACCTGCGGTTTTGTTTTTGCGGTTTTTGAAATGGTCGAGGGTAGTCACTTAAACGTAGTAGATAGGCCGGTTTTGTGGCGAGCGGCGATTCGGAGCCCTAGCGCAGGGATCTTAGACCGCCGGCCTCTTTGTCGAGCGTCGTAAAACGCATCGCATCCAGGTGTTCCAGGATGCTAATGGCGCGCTTGCGTGACACGCCTAGGGCCTCGCGCAGCACGCTCGTCGTGGCAGCGCCGCCGTCGGCCTCGATAGCCGCGGCGACGACCTCACGCGCATGGGCCTCGGCGGCGGCAGACAAGGCAACGTCGCGTTCGATCTTAACGATCGCGCGGTTGAGCGAAAGCTCGCGCAGGGCACGCGTCATGGTGTCGCGATCGAGCTGCAACTGCTCGCCCACCTCGGGAAGCGTCGGCGCATTAAGACCGGCCTCGTCCAGCAGGGCAACGATACGCCGGCCAGCCTCGCGCACCACACGTATCGCCGCGGCGGCGGAATGCGGGTCGAACACCTCGGCGCCGTCGACGACGCACACGCCGCGCGCGCAGCCCTCGGCAATAAGTGCCATCGCGACATCGTTGCCGGTGCCCGGCCAAGCCATATACGCGACCGCACCGGACGTAAAGCCGATCTCTTTGGGAGCCGCCGCGTGCATCGAGGACAAGGCGGCAGCCAGCACATCCATTGCAGTATCGAGAGCCGAGGCATCTGCGTAGAACACCGCATCGCCCGCGGCAAGCTCGCACACGGCAGCCTGGTCCACAAGCCCACGCAAAACGATCTCGACCTCGCCGGTAACAAGATCGAGCGCTGCGGCAACACCGGCAGCAGCAACAGGCAGCGTTTGCAGCGCCAGCCACGCGCGTACGCCGTCCGCGACATCTCCGGTCTCAAGCGCCGCATACAACGCGCGCTCCCCCGCCGACAGGACCCGCGCGCGGCGACAGCGCGATAGCAGGACGCGTCCGCCGCCAAGCAGCGAAATCGGCGAATACGACAGAATGACGGCATGATCGCCGGCGCGCAACGGCAGCGGCCGTTCCAGGCGCACCTGCACCACACGCGTCTCGCCGACCGCAATAGGCGGCTCGTCGTCTAAAAGCATAATGCGGCCGAGCACCTCGGCCGTGCCCGCCATAACGTGCACGCGTGTACCCGAAGCAAGAACGCCGGCTCGCACGCCATCGCGCCCCACATATGTCAGTTGCATCAAAAAGCGCAGCGTCTGGCCCACGCGACCCTCGACGCCGAGCATCTCGCCGCGCTTGAGGCCCGCCACGCCATCGCCCACCAGGTTCAGGGCGACACGCTGGCCGGGAACCGCGCACTGGGTATCCCCGTGAACCTGCACCCCGCGCACGCGACAGCTCGTTTGCGACGGCAGCGCAACGAGCTCATCGCCAACCGAAACGGGACCGTCGTGCAGCGTACCCGTAACGACGGTTCCGGTGCCGCGGATGCTAAAGCAACGGTCGATGGGAAGACGGGGCGCGGCGCCCGAGCCAGCGGTCGCCTCCAGATGCTCCGACCAGCACGAGCAGACCGCGTTATCGAGCACCGCAAGCAGCTCGTCCAGGCCCTCGCCCGTCTTGGAGGACACCGGCACTATCGAGGCACCCGCAAACACGGTCCCGTCAAGAAACGCCTCGACATCGAGCTCCGCCAGCGTGGCAATCTCGTCGTCGGCCAAATCGCGCATCGTGAGCGCGACGACCATGCGCCTCACGCCCAACAGCTCCAACACGTACACGTGCTCGCGGGTCTGCGGCATCACGCCCTCAACGGCCGAAACCGCCAGCAACGCAACGTCCACGCCGGTGGCGCCCTGTACCATCGCGCGCAGGTAGTGCGCGTGCCCGGGTACGTCGACCAAGCCGACAAGCTTGCCGCTGGGAAGCTCGAGCTCGCCAAAGCCGAGCTCAGTGGTCATGCCTCGGCGCCGTTCGACCTCCAGACGGTCGGGATTTTTGCCGGTCAGCGCCTCGATAAGGGCCGACTTTCCGTGGTCGACGTGTCCTGCCGTTCCGACGATAACGGGACATTCGACAAGCTCGCGCGCGGTCATCGACGCAAACCTGCCCGCACGGCATCCGCCAACGCAGACGCACACAGGTCAAGGTCGGTGTCGCGCAAAAGCGTGCGAACGTCAAAAAGCACCTGGTCGTGCCGCACGCGCGTCACAACCGGCGTATCGGGCTCCTGAACCAAGACGCGCTTTAAGGCATCGGCGGATAGGCGCCCATCAACGGGGCAGACGGCAACGCAAAATGTTGGGAGCTCGACGGTTGGCAGCGATCCGCCGCCGGGAGTAGAGGCGCCCTCGACAACCTGCAGCTCCACGGCCTCTTCGCACTGAGCCTCGCGAAGCTTGCGCAGCATGCGATCGTGCAGGCGCTTGGCCTGACGCTCGAGCGGGGCCGGCGCGCCGGAAAGCATGTTGAGTACCGGAATCTCCCGATGCGCTGTATCGGATCCGGTCACATACAGGCGCAAAGTGGCCTCGAGCGCCGCGAGCGTGAGCTTGCCGGGGCGAAGCGCGCGCATAAGCGGATGCGAGGCACAGGCGGCGATTACCTGGGCGCTACCGAGAATAATTCCCGCTTGCGAGGCGCCGAGCAGCTTGTCGCCCGAGCACGAGACGACGTCAACGCCGGCGCAAAGCGAGGCGGACGTGGGCTTCTCCCCCGCATCGACGAGCACCTCATCTGTAAGCAAAGCGCCCGAGCCCTGGTCCTCGTACAGTAACAGCCCGTGCTCATGCGCCAGCGCAGAAAGCTCCGCCACCGAAACCTCCTCGTGGAAACCCTCGATACGGTAGTTAGAAGGATGAACTTTCAAGATCATCGCCGTGTTGGGCGTAATGGCGCTTCGATAATCGTCCAGATGTGTGCGGTTGGTCGAGCCCACCTCGACAAGCTTGGCACCCGAAGCCGCCATGATGTCGGGGATGCGGAAACTGCCTCCCACCTCGACAAGCTCGCCGCGGCTCACGATGACCTCTTTGCCGCATGCATGCGCGGCAAGCACCAACAGTAGCGCCGCGGCGTTATTGTTGACAACCAAGGCGTCCTGAGCCCCCGTGAGTGTGCGCAGCAGGCGCGCGGCATGCTCCTTGCGGCCCCCGCGAGCACAGGTCGCGACGTCGTACTCGAGCGTGCTGTAGCTGCGGGCGACGTCGGTCACCGCCTGCACCGCTGCGAGAGCGAGCGGAGCTCGGCCCAGATTGGTGTGAATCACAACGCCCGTCGCGTTGACGGCAGGGCGCAGGGTCGGCAGCGACAGTCGGTGGCACCGCTGCTCGATGGCCAAGGCGAGCTCGCGCTTATTCCTAGCGGGGGCGCCAGAGCGAATCGCCTCGCGCTCGGCATCGAGCTCGGCGTCAATCGCCTCGTGCACAATCATGTCGCCCGCATCGCCGGCGGCCTTCATGACCGGCCACTCGGCCAGCAGCTCGTGCACGGCGGGAATGGAGCGCAGGCGGTCGCGCACCTCGGCAGGCATGGATTCGCAGTCGCTCATGGAAAGCCCTTCGACATATTCAATAAAAAGCAGGTCCCCCTTGGTCGTCATCGGCCAAAGAATGGCGACGCGCACGCAAAAGGGACAGGTCTATTATGGCAGCTTCTGACAAAGCGGCGCAGCGCCTCGTCCAAAACCTGCCAAAATAAACCTGTCCCTTTTTGGTCGGTTAGGCCTCCTTGTTGGCGTAGATAAACCAGTAGCCCAGCGCCACGATCAGGGCGCCACCCACGATATTGCCCAGCGTGGCAACGGAAAGGTTGAGCGCCAGCCCGGCGGCGTTAAGGGCATCGGCGCCGGCGATATCGGCTCCATAGCCGCAGGAGTGCATCAAAATGCCCATGGGCAAAAAGTACATGTTGGCAACGCAGTGCTCAAAACCGCAGGCCACAAAGGCGGCAATGGGCAGCAAAATACCCACGACCTTATCGACCACGGTCTTGCCGGCGGTACCGATCCACACGGCCAAGCACACAAAGATGTTGCACAGAATGCCACGGAAGAAGATGGTGACGGCATCGATCGTGACCTTACCGGCGGCGACGCTCACCATGGCGTTGGCGACGGCCTCGCCGTTGAGCTTGTAAATGGCCGCCATGTAAACCAAAAAGACGACCAACAGGGCACCGGCAAAGTTGCCGATCCACACAATAGCCCAAGCCTTGAGCATCTGGGCGAGCGTGATCTTTTTGCTCTTAAGCGCGCAGACCATAAGCGAGTTGCCGGTAAACAGTTCCGCGCCGCAAATGAGCACGAGCACCAGTCCCAGGCAAAAAGCAAGACCGCCCACGAAGCGCTGGGCGCCCCAGCCAAGCGTGGGATCGCTCAGAAAGACCGTAAAGAACAGGCCGCCGAAGGCGATGAACGCACCAGCGAACATAGCGAGCAAAAAGGCCTTAGAGACCGGCAGGTTAGCCTTGGTAACGCCGGCGGCCTCAGTCTTGGCCTCGATCGCGGCGGGCGCCAGGCAATCGGAGGTGGGATATTCTGCCTTACTCTGTGCCATGGCAATCACTACTTTCATACGATTTGGGACAAACGCTCCTGGTTCATTTGCCCCGCGAGGTCGGACGGTATAAAAAATAAACGCGAGCCAAATTAGCATATTGGCCTGCGATTATATAGCTTGGAGCGGGCGACGGAAAGTCCAAGGATTTGCTTCGCAAATCCTTGTTTCGCTGCGGGCCTTCGGCCCTTGCGTGCTGCGCTGGAAAATGCTCACGCATTTTCTCAGCTCTGCACCCTGACGGGTTCGATTCCCGTCGCCCGGCGCGTAAACGAAAACAGCTCTGATTCCCAAAGGAAACCAAAGCCGTTAAAACAATTCTTATGGAGCGGGCGACGGGAATCGAACCCGCGTCATCAGCTTGGAAGGCTGGGGTTCTACCATTGAACTACGCCCGCAAGATATGGTCGGGACGACAGGATTTGAACCTGCGACATCCTGCTCCCAAAGCAGGCGCGCTACCAAACTGCGCCACGTCCCGAAGGTGTTGAGCAGCTAAGGTCTAAACCTTGCGTGTCCCAAAGCGAAGGAAATTATAGGGGAGACTCCCCGCCTGTGCAAGCGACGATACCCTAGCTCCTCGAATGTGCGACAAACCGGCTGTGGAGCAGGCCGATCGCAAACGCCACCATGGCAACCGGCGCCCACGCGGCTCCAATGTCTGCCAGCGGCAGTGCATCAAACGGCAGCCACGCGCCAGCAAAGAACGCATCACGAACCGAGGTGATCACGCTCTGGACAGCGACAACGCCGCCGACCCAGACCCACACCTGCGGATGCGCGTCGCAAAAACCGTGTACCAGACCCATAAGCACCAGCACGATGGCAACGGGGTACAGGGCGTTGAGCATGGGCACCGAGAACATGAGGATCACGTCGAGACCCACGTTGGAGAGCACGCACGAAAACGTCGCGAAAACAAAGGCGAGAACCGCAAAGGGACGGCGCATGGCCTCCTCGGAAGCCTCCGCTCCCCCTTTAACCACATACGTCTCGCAGAAGTAACGCGAGCAGCAGCTGATAAGGCCGATGCACACGTTCATGCAGGCGAGGAAAAAGATCGCAAAGACCACGACCGTGCCGGCAAGACCAAAGTGCATGGAGGCGGAGCGAGCGAGGATGGCGGCACCGTTGGTGGCATCGGGCATCACGGTGCTGAGCTGCGCGCCGGCAAGCGCCAGGCCGCAGTAGATGATGGCCATGAGCACACCGGCGATCACGCCGGAGCGCGAAATCTCGAAGGCAACGCGCTTGTCATCGGTAACACCCAGCTCGTGGATGGTCTCGGCGATGATAATGCCAAAGGCGAGCGACGCGAGCAGGTCCATGGTCTGGTAGCCGGTCAGAAAGCCCTGCACGGCGGCGCCTGCATCGTAAGGAGCCTGAGGCGCGGCAGCCGGTCCCAGTGGCGAGATCACGGCAGCGCCCACGACCAATACGATAAGCGCAATGAGCGCAGGGCCCGTAATGCGACCGAGCACGCGCGTGATGACGCCGGGGCGCAGCGTGAGCACAAACGCAATGACAAAGAAGCCGACGGCAAACACCAGGCGAGCCGTGCCGAGCGAGACGCCCTCGGGCAGCAGCGGCACCAGCATCTCGAAGGCCGTGGAGCTCGTGCGCGGAATGGCCAGACACGGGCCGATAGCCAGATACACCGCCGCGACAAAGAACTCGCCGAACTTGGGATGCACACGGCCGGCAAGCTCGCGCGCCGTTCCGGCAAGTGCCACGGCGATAAAGCCCATGACGGGCAGGCCGATGGCGGCAATGAGAAAGCCGAGCATGGCGACCGGCGTGGCAGAACCTGCCTGCAGCGCCAGCAGCGGCGGAATAATAAGGTTGCCGGCGCCAAAGAGCATCGAGAACAGGGCGATACCGACGGTAACGACATGGTCGGAGCGCAGGCCGCGCGGCGCGGATGAGGCCATGGGACCACCTTTCGGGTCGAAACAAAAACGGGACGGGCAAAAGGCCCATCCCGCAAGTATATACGCTTTAGTAAGCTAAATCGCGCAAAGCTTCAATCGCGGCGTCAACTTCCTCGTCCGTGTTGAAATACCCAAACGAGAAGCGAACGACACCCTGGCGCTCGGTCCCCAACGCGCGGTGCATGAGCGGAGCGCAATGGGCGCCGGGGCGCGTTGCAATCCCCCACCCTTGCATGAGCGCATCCGAGATCTCGGCAGAATCGATATCGCCCACGTTGAGCGAGACGATCGCCGAGCGCACGGGCTGGTCAAACGCACCGTAGAGCTTAATCCCTGGAATCTCGCGTACACCGGCAAGGAAGCTATCAGCGAGCGCGCGCTCGTGGGAAGCAATCGCCTCGACCCCACCCTGGGCCTCGATAAAGTCGAGACCGGCGGAGAGGCCGGCGATACCGTGGCCGTTGAGCGTGCCCGCCTCAAGGCGCGTGGGCCACTCCCGCGGCTGCAGCTCATCGAAGCTGTGCACGCCCGTGCCGCCCATGGCCCAGGAAGCCACGTCAATGCCCTCCGCCACGGCAAGGCCGCCGGTTCCCTGCGGGCCCATGAGCCCCTTGTGGCCGGTAAAGCACACCATGTCGAGCCCCATGGCCTGCATATCGATATGCGCCGTGCCGGCAGACTGCGAGGCATCGACGATTACAAGCGCGCCGGCCGCATGGGCGATGGCAGCCACACGCGAAACGTCGACCGCGTTGCCGGTCACATTGGAGGCGTGCGTCACCACCACAGCACGCGTGCCCGGCGTGACCAACCGCTCGAGCTCGTCGTAGTCGAGCACGCCGTTCGCGTCGCAGCCCGCATGCTCAACGGTCACGCCCTGCTCTGCCGCCAGGCGGTTGAGCGGACGCAGCACGGAGTTGTGCTCGAGCACCGTTGTGACCACGCGGTCGCTGGGGCGCACCACGCCATTGATGACGGTGTTGAGCGCCGCGGTGGAGTTGGGCGTAAAACAAACATGGTCAGCACGCGGGCAGCCCAGCAAGCGCGCAAGCTTGGCGCGACAGCCGTGGATGGTACGCGCCGCGTCGAGGGCACCCGACGTGGCGCCGCGCCCGGCATTGCCGAGCGAGCACATCGCCTGCGTCACGGCATCGATGACCGCCTGCGGCTTGTGCATGGTCGTCGCCGCGTTATCCAGGTAGATCATCGCACGACCTCCCACATATCAATCACGGTATAGCCCTCGGTGGGAACGCCCGCCGCGGCAAGCTCGCTGCGCAGCAGCTCCTCATCGGCAGGCAACGCCTTCCACGCCAGACCGCAACCGGCAGCGATCTCCCCGGGCACGGGAATCGTTCGCCCGGGAAGGCCGCGCTCAATGCACAGGGACTCGCAGCCCATGGCGGCCGCCGTGGTGGGAAACGTGATGACAAGCGCCGGGCGCTTCTCCCTCATGGCAACTCCAACCAATACGCTACGGGCGCACGACGCGCACGGCCTGCTCCATCTTCTCCACGATCACGTACATGTTGGTGACCTCGCCCACCGCAAGCTGGTCTTTAATGCCATAGTGGTCGAGGCAGGTACCGCAGGTGAGAATCTCGACACCCTGCTCGGCCAGGCCCTTCAGGTCGTCGAGCACCGGAGAGCCCTCGACGGTGAGCTTGGCACCGCCGTTGTAGAACAGCATAGTCGCGGGCAGCTCCTCCTGCTGCGTCACGGCAAAGATGAAGGCCTTCATGAGCTTGTGGCCCAGCTCGTCGTCGCCGCGGCCCATGCAGTCGGTGTAGACGGAAATGACGAGCTTGCCCTTGCCGGCGCTGGCATCACAGAAGGCAGCGCCATCCTGCTCGGGATCGGCCACGGCAACGGCGCCAGAGGTCGCCACGGTCACGTGCCACTCGGCGTCAGAAACCTTCTCGACCGAGGCCGTGCAGCCCTTCTCCTGCGCCATCTTGGAGATGTTCTTGACGGCGGTCTCGTTATCGACCGAGGTCACCACGGCACCCTCGCCATCGAGCTGTTTGAGCGCCTTAAGCGTCTTGACGACGGGCAGCGGGCAGGCATCGCCCATGGCATTGACTTCAATCTTGATAGACATAGCTTTTCCTTTCAAAAGGGACCGCCCAGAACAGAAGGCGGTCGCATAAACGGTTTTCCTTAATGCACAACGCGAACGGCAGGACCGCCCGGCACCGGCTCGCACACGCGGCCGATTGTAGCGGCAACGCGCCCCTCGGCATGTAAACGACGCGCAAGCTCATCCGCATCCGCCGCGGGCGCCGCGATAAGCAGGCCGCCCGAGGTCTGCGGATCGTACAGCGCATCCAACATGCCTGGCTCAAGGTCCTCGTCGGCCATCACGCGCGGGCCAAAGAAGTCCTGGTTGCGGTAGGAGCCAGCGGGGATAATGCCCAGACGCGCCATGTCGAGTACCTGGTCAAAGAGCGGCACCGCCCCCGACGCAAGCTCAACCTGCACACCCGAGCCCTCAGCCATCTCGCACGCATGCCCGATCAGGCCAAAGCCCGTGATGTCGGTGCAGCCGTGAAGCTCAAGTCCCTCTGCCAGACGAATCGGCGCCTCATTGAGGGTGCGCATCGAGTCAAACATGGGACCAGCCTCGTCCTGCTCGACAAGCTCGCCCTTAATGGCCGTGGTGATAATGCCCGAGCCGATCGCCTTGGTCAACAGCAGAACATCGCCCACGCGTGCGCCGCTGTTGGCGAGCATGTGGTCGAGCGCAACAAAACCGCTCACGGACAGGCCGTACTTGGGCTCGTCGTCGTTGATGGTGTGACCGCCCGCGATGGAGCAACCCGCCTCGACGCACTTGTCGGCGCCGCCCGCCAGAATCTGACCGGCAACCTCAACGCCCAGGCAGCTCGGGATGCACAGCAAGTTCATGGCATGGCTCGGCCGCCCGCCCATGGCGTAGATGTCCGACAGCGAGTTGGCCGCGGCGATCTGGCCAAACAGGAACGGGTCGTCGACCATCGGCGGGAAGAAGTCGATGGACTGCACGAGGCCAAGGTTCTCCCCTACGCGGAAGACGCTCGCATCGTCGGAGGTATCGAACCCCACGAGCAAGTTGTCGTTATGCACATTGGGTAAATCGCCCAGGACCTGGGCGAGGGCTCCGGGGGCCAACTTAGCGGCTCAACCGCTCGCGGCCGTCATGGACGTGAGCCTCATGGTGTCCTTAGCCATACGAACCCCCTTCCAACAAATCAACGACTTTAAGTATACGCCCCAGGCACGCTTCCCAAGAGACCGCCGACGGCTCGAACGTCGAAGGCGGAGCCGCAAGCGCCTGCGCGATAGCATCTGCCAGTGCGCGCTCAAACAACGGAAGGTCGGCCGCCACAGGCGTGTCGACATCCGTCATACGCGGCGACGCCACCCACGTCACGGGAGCACCGGGAAGCATCGTCTCCATCCAGGGACGAACGCCGGGCAAATCGGTCGCCACAACTTTGCAGCCGCACGCGAGGGCCTCAATCGTCACGAGCGGCAGACCCTCGTAAAACGAAGGCAGCACAAAGACGTCGGAACTGCGGTAGGCACGCACGAGTTCATCGCTATCCAGGCGCCCCGCAAGCGTCACCGGCACATCCGAGGCCGCGGTCAAGCGCTCGATACGCGCGTACTCGGCATCGTCCCCGCGGCCGCCCACAAGTACCAAGCCAGATGGGCGGACGTCATCGTCAATCGGCAATGACACGGCTCGAACCAGCGACTCGACGCCCTTTTTAAAGCAAATCTTGCCCACGTACACAAGCGACCCCGGCTGCCTCGCCACGCTTACGTCGCGGCAGAAGACGCGATGGTCGTAGCCCGTCCCAATCACGTGGATGCGATCGGCATCGACGCCGCACACCAGGCCAATCTGCTCAGCCTGCTCAGCATGGAGCGCAAAGACGGCATCGAGCCGACGAACCGCACTTACGATGCGATCGCGCTCGAGAGCATGCGAACGCAGCTGGCGCAGGTCGGTCGAATGGCACACGGCAACAACCGGCACGCCCCGGACGCACTCGCGCGCCAATGCGGTCACCAGATACAGGTGATGGCAGAGCACCAGATCGGGCCGAAACTCAGCCACCGCCCGATCGATTGCAGCAGCAAATGCCCGCTCAAATGCCTTGAGCATCGAAGGCGTCAGGTCACGATAGCGTGTAGAGGGATAGGGCATGACATCGGACATACCGCAGATGGGAAACGGCAGCTCGGGCGACTCAAACGGTACGGCAAACACGGCAGCACACCGGTCCAGCTCGCCTTGGGTATCACCCGGGGCCGCGCCGCAAAGCACGGCGGCGCGATGCCCTGTCTCGATCTGCTCGCGCACGAGCGCGGCAAGGTAGGTGCCGCTGCCGGTGCTATCTGGTTTTTGTGCCGAGATATTGAGGATGCGCATGTCGCGGTACACCCCTAGGCCAAGGCGGCGGCGCGGACAGCCGCGCCGATCGCTCCGGCAAAGCGAGCCTGGGGCGAGGTGGTCACCGGCGACCCCAGTAGCTCGCCCAACCGCTCCACCACGAAGGTGTTCTCGCACAGGCCACCGGTCAGGTAGTACGGGGCGCCCGCGGCCTGCCCGGCCATGGTCGCCACGCGCGAGACCACGCTGTCGATCACGCCACGGGCGATGTTCTCGCGCGGCTCACCGCGACCGATCAGGCTGATGACCTCGCTTTCGGCAAACACCGTGCACATGCTGCTGATCTTGGTAGGTTCGCCGGAACGCGCCAGGTCGGCCATCTGCTGCTGGGAAATGCCTAGGCGGTCGGCCATGATCTCCAAAAAGCGCCCCGTACCGGCAGCGCACTTGTCGTTCATGGCGAACTTGGCCACACGACCGCCTTTAAGCTGGATGACCTTGGTGTCCTGACCACCAACATCGATTACGGTACCGTGGTCGCCAAACAGGCGCACGGCACCGGTTCCGTGGCAGGTAATCTCGGTCACGACCTTATGCGCATAGGGCACGGCAACACGGCCGTAGCCAGTCGCGATCACGCGCACGTCGTCGGCAGCCACGTCATAACCCGCCACTGCCAGTGCCTCGCGCAGCCGCTCGGAAGCATCGACCGAGGAATATCCCGTCGGCATGACGCAGGTCCACGCAATGGCGCCGTCCGTCTCCACCACTGCAGCCTTCGCGGCCGTCGAGCCTATGTCGATACCAATGCCAACCACGACATCCTCCTTCTATGCGACAAAGCAGCTATCCCTTTGCCGCATTTGTCCTACAGGGTCTCGATAAAGGCAGCGATGCGGGTCTCGATCTGGCCCATATCGCCGTTGCTGTAATCGGTCTCGATCTTCATGTACGGAATACCCGCACCCTCGACAGCCTCCTGCATGCGTGCACTCTCCACGTTAAAGGTATGGCACGCCTGTAGCACGCTCTCTACCACGCCATCGACGTGATACTTCTCGCACATGGCCAGTGTATTTTCCATACGACCGTCGTTGGGCGTCATGACCGAGCAGTTGATGTCCAGGTATCGGTCGGCGATGGCACGCAGGATATCGGGAGCCTCCGGGTCGATCATCATGGCCGCCGTACGCTCGCCCGAGCAGTCGTCCATGCACACGACCACGCCGCCGTTGGACTCGATGGTGCGGCCAATCTTGTTGATCACGCCGCCCACCGGGCAGCCGGTAATCAGAATGCGCTTGGCATCCGCCGCAACCGGGCGCTCGCCCGCGTCGTAGGCCTCGCGCAGCTTGACAACCTTTTGCTCCAGCTGCTGCGTATAGGCCTCGATATCAAAGCTGAACGTACCGGCAAACATGGTGCTCATCAGGTCGACGCCGCTCATGGCCGCAGGCTGGTTGGCCTGGAGGGCAAACATCTCGAGTTGCGCCGCACGCAGACGGTTGCGGCGTCGGACGGCATCACGTAGGTCATCGTCGGTAATCGTGATGCCGTAGAAGCCCTCGAGTTCCTCCTTGAGCAGACGGCACTCCTCGTACCAGCCTTCACGCTCGTAGGCGCGGTCGCGACCCTGCGGAAGATGCAGAATGTGCGTGCGCTTAAGCTCGTTGAGCAGCTCGTACATCTTCTTCTTGCCGTCGCAGGTGGTCTCGCCGATGATCATGTCGCTAAAGTACGTAAACGGGCACTTTTGCGAGTAGGCAAAACCATACGTCGACTTGATGAGCGGGCAGAGGTTTGCCGGCAGCACCTTCTCGGCCTCGGGAATCACCTCGTCGGATGTGCCGCACAGCGCCACGCTCGCAGCCCCCGCGGCATCGATAATCTCGAGCGGCGTGTAGCTGCACAAATAGCCGACCAGGCGATTGCCGGCCTGCTTGTAATCCTTGACGCGGATAAACGATGCCTTGCGCTGCTCGTTGAACTCCTCAAAAGTGCGCGGCAACGGCTGCTCTTCGATGGTTGGCATGACGTTATCTCCCCTCTGATAGGCCGCGATCCCGGAAAACGGAAAATCACTCCGTGTCCAGCTACGAACCCCATGAATGCCTTGGGAGCAAAGACGGCCCCCAAGGCTTGCAATCTATTTCACTTCTGCCTTTATGCCGTGCTCAAAGGCATATTTGCTGATCTCGTTTCCGATACCCGGTGCATCTGGGATCTCGAATCGGCCGTTCACAGGCTGATAGTCATTGACCACCAGACGTTTAACGTAATCGAATCGATTGTAAACGTGATGCTCGTGAATCGTGAAATTGGGAATCACACACTCAAGCTGCAGCGAGGCCGCCGCGAGCAACGGACTCGAGCATACATGGACTTGAACGCCCACATCGTAGGTGTGAGCCATATCGCAGATCTTCTTACCCTCGGTGATACCTCCGCAATTTCCCAGATCGGGCTGAATGAGCTGGACGGATCCATTCTCGAAATAGGGAGCATACTGCCAGCGACTGTAGAGGCGCTCCCCCTGCGAGACGGGCATGTTGATATGGTCGTGCACGTATTTGTTCATCTTGGGATTGGGCGTGCAGGGCTCCTCGAAGTAAAATACATCATAGGGTTCCATCAGATGGGCAAGCTGCACGGCACTTTGCGCATCGGTGTTGGAATGATTCTCCACGATGATATCGACATCGGGACCAACGGCCTCGCGCACGGCGGCAAGACGGCCGACAACAAGGTTGCGCACCCGGGGCGAGAGCAGTCGAGTCGTGTCCTCATGGGTGAAGTTCACGCCAGGTTTCTCGTCATAGGTGAAAAAGTCGTACTTGATGCAGTCGTAGCCCTCGGCGAGCGCCAGCTCGGCAGCGTGAACATACTCATCGATCGTACGGAGCGATTCCTTATGGTCGCCCCAGCCAAACTGAAGCTGGCTCGCATAGCAGCGCAGCGACTCGCGCTGCTTGCCACCCAAAAGACGCCACACCGGCACACCGAAGGCCTTGCCCTTGATGTCCCACAGGGCCACATCGATTGCAGATATGGCCGAGAACTCCGTAGGGCCGCCGTTCTGAGCCCAAAACGTCGACTTATAGAGCTTTTCCCAGATCACTTCGTGATCCAGCGGATCCATCCCGATGATTTTCTGGGCATATTCTTGGATCGCACTCCATGTGCCCTTAGCGCCGGTATTGTAGGCCATCGCCCCCTCGCCGTCACCATAAATTCCCTCATCGGTATAGACGCGGCACAAGACCGGACTCCAATTGGGATTATCCTGCGGATGCTCTTCCAACAGAAGAACATCGACTTTTGTGATTTTCATACCATGTTCCTCACAAACAAATTGCTATTAATCGATTGTCCAATTGAGCAAGCGCTCTTTCACGCGTTCAAACAGCTGCATCACAACGACCAGCACGATCACCATAAAGATGAAACCTGCCCACGCCTCTGCATACAGGCCGTATTCCGTGTACTTCTTGACGAAGAACCCCATGCCGTATTGGGCACCGTACATCTCGGCATAGACCAGGATCACAAATGAGCCACGCAAGGAGTTGACAAAACCGGCCAGAATCGAGGGGCTCGCGGCAGGCAGAACCACCTTGAAGAGTCGCTTGAATCCCGTGAGCCCCAGGACCGCGGCGTTGTCCAGATAGCGCTTATCGATCGTCTGAATGCCCGTGATGGTAGCGAACAGCGTCGACCAGATGGTTCCGAACACGACCAGGAACAACGAGGCAGAACGAAAATCAGGCGCTATCAACAGGGCAAACGGCGACAACAAAATCGACGGGACCACGCTGACGGTGTAGACGACCGGATGCAACACAGTACGGACCCGCCTATTTGAGCCCAAGGCGATGCCTATGATGAGAGCGATAATGGTGGCAATGATGACGGCGGGAACAAGCAGCTGAAACGACGACACCAGGTTAAGCAGCATGACGTCGACATTGGACAAAAAAGCCTCGACGATTTTGGGAATCGGCGGAAACAGTAGTGCATTGAGCAGCTTGAACTCGCTGATAACGGCGTAGACCCCGACCATCGCGGCAAAAACCAACGCTGTGATCCAATAGCTTTTTATAAACCCGATCAGTTTCTTTGGCATATGAAGACCTTTATGCGTTGTACTGCTCGAAGAACTCCTGGCGGTTCTTCCACCAGTCGGGGTACTCGTCACCGTGCTCGTCGATGACCTCGTCCAGCGCCTTCTTATAGAACGAGATATCGATGTGCTTCTCAATATCGATATTTTTGGCGTCGCCGGACACAAAGTCGATCTGCTTCATAACATCCCACGTCTTGAGAACCTGGTTGTGAACCGGATCGATCGAAATCTTATAGTGATCGTTCTTAAGATAGGCGGCCACGTAGTCCTCAGAGGTGTTGAGCTGCTTGGCCAGAATCGAAACGGATTCGTCCTTGTTAGCCTGGAAATACGCCTCGGCACGCAGAAGAGCCTTGAGAAGTAGCTTGACCGTAATGGGATTGTCCTTGACAAAGTCCGTGCGCATGTTCATGCGGCAGCAACCATAGGCGGGCATAAGTTCATCGGCGTATACGACGATGTCGACGTCGTCATTCTGGCTGATGGCGTACAGCATGTCGCCGGACATGTATCCATAGTCGGCCTCGCCGGCCACGACCGCCGCCAGACGGTCCGCAGACGTGTCCGTGGTAACCCAAGTGATGTCCTTCATGGGATCGTGCCCGGCCTCGAGCATCGCATAGCAGATGGGAATCTGGGGCACCTTATGGGCGATGCGCTTTCCGACCAGATCGTCGATTCCATTCCACTTGGTCCCCTTCTTGGCGATCAGGTACATGCCCTGCAGCATGTAGCCGCCGACGATGGTGAGGTCTTCGCCAGCCGCGATCTGTTGGAGCGGACCCACCGTACCCTGGTTGGAGGTAACGTCGACCTTCCCCGACGTAAGGGCCGCCATGGCATCCGTATCGTTAGCGACGGGGTTCTCGGTCACCTCGAGACCATACTCCTCAAAATAGCCCTTGTCCTGCGCGAGCGTGACAAAGATATTGCCGCTGTTGGCGCGGCCCCAGCTGATCTGGGAGACCTCGGGCTTTTCGGCAGACGATGATTTTACCTTGGAAGAGCCCGTGTCGCCCGAGGCGCCACAGCCCGACAGAGTCGCAGACGAGACGATAAGGCCCAATCCCGCGAACAGGCTACGGCGGCTCAACGGCTGGTTAATGGATGTCATGGAACGTTTTCCTTTCTCTTGCATGACGTATTCGTTCCTATATGCAGCGGGCTAATCAATACGCCCGTTGATATCCAAATTCATATGACGGATCAGATCGTTGCGAAGACCCATGAGCACGGAACTCTCGAACAGCCCTTCGCGGGATCTATGCTGATCCGGGTCAATACGGCACTCATAGATGGCGTGGGCGGGCGACTGACCGAACACGATGATTCTCGAAGCAAGCAGCAAAGCCTCGTCCACGTCATGAGTCACAAAGAACACCGTCTTCCTTTGCTCCTGCCTGTTCCACAGTTCCAAAAGAAGGTCCTGCAGACGAGCGCGGGTGACGGCATCGAGTGCGCCGAACGGCTCGTCCATGAGCATGACGGGCGAATCCATTCCAAACGCGCGGGCGATGGCGCAACGCTGCTTCATACCGCCCGACAGCTCCTTGGGCAACTTATCGAACACGTCGGGCGACAATCCCACGGCCTCCAGCATCTCGAGTGCCTTGGCCTTCAGCTCCGCCTTGTCCGTATCGGGAAACTTCTGCTTCAGGGCGAGCACGATATTCTTGCCTGCTGTCATCCAGGGAAAAAGCCCGTAATCTTGAAACACCACCGCGCGATCGGGACCGGCGCCCTTAATGGTCTCTCCGAACATGGAGATCGATCCTCCCGTTGGAGTCTCGAGTCCGGCCAAAAGCCTCAGAAACGTCGACTTGCCGCAACCGGATTGCCCGAGGATGCAGACGAATTCGCCTTCATCGACCTACATGGAAACATCCTCAAGAATCGTTTTTTCAGAGCCGGGATACGTGAATTTGAGCTGGTCAACTTGAACCGCAGGGTGCATAGACTCGATAATCCTTTCGCTGTAGCTGCCTTGCCCGCGACGCGCTTCCGCGGGACTATAGACCTATCTATTCAGTAGGTTTATTTAACGTAATAAAGCGTTCCCCTTCGTGAAATCGTAGGCAACGAGCGCACAGGTCGCGCGGCCCCCTCAGCGAATGGTGCCGCGCGATCCGATTGCCCTAAATCGTCTCTAAGAACGCCTCAATGCGGGTCTGGAGCTGACCGGCGTCCTCACCGGCGTAGTCGGTCGTGATGTGCATAAACGGAATGCCTGCCTCCTCGGCGGCCTTCTCCACGGCAAACGACTCCATCTCGTAGAGCGTGCAGAACTGCAGCGCCACATCCACGATGCCGTCGGCATGCAGGTCCTTGGCCATCTGGACAATGTCCTTCATACGCTGGTCGTTGGGCGTAAAGACGGCGCAGTTGATCTTAAAGTAGCGCTCGGCGATGGCGTCGAGCATCTCGTCGACCGTCTCGCCGGTCTCGTCGACCAGGTCCTTGTAATAGCGCGAACCCGTGCAGGACTCCTCGCCCACCACGACGCCGCCGGCCTTCTCGATGAGGTTGAACAGCTTCCAGTTGGGCACGGCCATGGGCGTGCCGGTGTACAGGATGCGCTTGGTCCCCTTGGGCGCCACGCCCTCGCCAGCCTCGACACGCTGCTCGCACTCAGCCGCCATATCGTTAATGGCTCCGGTCAGACGCGGCGTGTCGTCCATAAAGGCGGCCTGAACGGTCAGTAGGCTGTCAAGACCGCTAATAGGTGCAGGGTCGGCAGCGCGGGTCGCCGCCAGACGCTGCAGGGCGCGACGCTTCTCATTGACGGCGTGGATGGCGGCCTTCAGACGCTCAGGCGTAATCGTGACGCCGCACTCTTCCTCGATCTTGGCGGCGAGCTTCTTGACCTCGGCCTTCCAGGTCACGAGCGTCGACTCGTCGTGTACGTTGGGAATATCCATGACGTACATGTTCTTTTGCGTGGCAAAAAACTCGTAGGCTTTCTTCTTGCCATCGCAGGTGTTCTCGCCTACCACCAAGTCACTCGACTCAATGTAGGGGCAGACCTCGCCCAGTTTAAAGCCGGCAAAGCTCTTGATAAGCGGGCAGGTGTTGCGTGGCAGATGCTCCTCGACCTTATCGGTTGCCCAATCGGCACCCGAGCACAGGCCCACGGGAATACCGTCGCAGGCGAGCACAATCTCCTCGGGCACGTACACGCAGAACGAACCGACGATCTTGGTGGCCTCGCCGGCCTCCTTCTTGTCGAGCATCTCCTTAATACGGCCGCTGTGGATGTTGGTGGCCACAAAGTCCAGGTAGGACGTGGACTTGGGGCGATTGTTCTGCGTCAAGAACATATCGCCGTACATCTGGCCCACGGCGCCCAGTAGCATGTCGTGGTCGGCAAGATTCATGCCGAGGCTCTCCCACATCGGATGGAAATCGAATTCTTCAGCCATGACGGTTCCCCTCTCGAACCAAAAACGGATAACAGCGGTATCGATGCACGACGGACGGCGATTGCCCGGCCGTGCTCAAACCCGGAATTTTAGGGAACCTGCTTTGCGGTCGATTATTTAGTTGTGCGTCGTCTCTCCCGGAGCCGTGAACATACCTGCTCATATGCGGCTCCGAGCCATATATAGGGCACGCGCGGCAACGCGGCGAATGTATGTCGTCTGCGGCATGTGCGCACCCTCCTTTACAAGTTAAGGTCAACTATATCAACGGTCATCGACCATGCGAACACCGTTGACATTCGTATGACAGCGTCGTGTGCCGCCGTTAATAAATTATTATCCTGATTGATAAGAGTTTGTCATCTCTCATTCGACGAACGGCCAAAACAAAGCCGCCGAGGCTTATATCCCCGACGGCATTACCCGGCGCTATCGACAAACCAAATGAATCCTACTCGCATCAAAATGCATGCGCAAGGTCTCCCCCGCCTGCGGCAACTCCTCTACAGGCACGCTCACCTTGTTGACCTTCCACTGCAGACGCGTGGGCGCATCAACGCGCGGCACGTCCAGCAACACCAGCCGCTCAAAGCGCGAATCACTCACACGGGCCACGTGCAAATCGTAGCTGTTGCGGCCCCGCTCGGCACGATTGTCAATATGAAAGTAGCTCGCACGAATGCCCAGGTGCGCCACGTCGTCGGGCACCTCATGGCCTACATTAAAGGTCATGCCCCAATCGAGGGCCTCAACTTCTTCGTCGCCGATCTTGCGCGCCCGGCTTGTGTTCTTGCAGCCCGTCAGGCGCAGCGCCGCCAGCGTCTGCGGACGGCGGACCACGTCCCCGACGGAGCCGATCTCCTCCACATGCCCGTTATGCATAACGCAGATGCGCTGGCACAGGCGGCACGCTTCGTCGATGTCGTGGCTCACGTAGAGCACGGTGCGGTTGCACACGTCAAACAGGTCGAGCATGTTCTGCTCGAGTGCGCTCTTAAGATAGGCATCGAGCGCGCTCATGGGCTCGTCAAACATAAAGATGCCTGGGTGCGCCGCCACCATGCGCGCGAGAGCCACGCGCTGCTGCTGGCCGCCCGAGAGGCGCGCGGGATAGCGGTCGGCGAAATCGGCCAGACCGAAAATGCCCAGATAGCGCTCGGCGAGCTTTTTGCGCGCGGCGGCGTCGCCCGCGTCCTTTACACCGGCGCACACGTTATCAGCCACCGTCATGTTGGGAAACAGCTGATAGTTTTGGAACAGCAGGGCACACTTGCGCTCCTGGGGCGACAGGTTGATACCCGCCGCCGAGTCAAAGAAGGTCACGCCGTTGACGACGATCTCGCCCTCGTCGGGCGTCTCCACGCCGGCAACGCAACGTAAGGTGCAGCTCTTGCCACAACCCGAGGCGCCCAGCAGCGCCACGCGCTCCTCGCCGGCCTCAAGCTGCATGTCGAGAGTGAACCCCGGATAGCGCTTTTTGATATCCAGAACAAGCGACATGGCTTATCGACCTCCCTTTGCGACCGTGTCATCGCGCATAAGCTCGGCCAGCGCCTCGCGATCGATACGCAGTGCATCGCCGCCGACTGGGTCGAGCGAATCGGTCTGGCCGCCCAGCTGCTTGGCCTGCTTGTGCTCCGCGCGGGACAGGCCGCGCTCACGGTACTTTTGCGAATGCGCCGTGTACATATTGATGAACAGAATGACCAGGAAGCTGAACGCTATTACGACAACGACCCAAAAGAGGGCCACCGACGTGTTGCCGCCCATCCACTCAAAGTAGATAGCGATGGGGATGGTCTGGGTAATGCCGGCGTAGTTGCCCGCAAAGAACAGGGTGCAACCGAACTCGCCCATGGCGCGGGCAAAGGCGAGGACCGTACCGGCGGCGATGGAGGGCCAGCCGAGCGGCATCATGAGCTTGGCAAAGATGCGACGCTCGGACCATCCCAGGGTTCGCGCGGCATCGAGCATCTGCGTGTCGAGGCTCTCGAAGGCTCCGAGCGCCGTACGGTAGACCAGGGGAAACGACACCACCACGGCAGATATCACCGCCGCGGGCCACGTAAAGACGATCGAGATGCCGTGCGCGATGAGCCACTGGCCCACCCCGGTCGAGCGGCCAAACAGCATGAGAAGCAGAAAGCCGCAGACCGTGGGCGGCAGCACCATAGGAATCGTAAAGACCGAATCGAGCAGGCCCTTGATGCGACTCGAGGTACCCATAGTCTTCCACGCGGCGAACAGGCCCAGCGCAAAGGAGATCAGCAGGGCAAGGCCGCTCGTTTTAATGGACACCCAAAACGGGCGATAGTCGATGTCGCCCAAAAAGGAGGCCAGAGAGGTCAAGGGCCCCCGCTCATCCCGCAACACGACAGACGATGCTTCAACCATTTGAGCGCTATCAAGCCAACGCGCGCCGCCCTTGGCATCACCCGAGGCTGATGCAATCACCACATAGCGGTCCCCATCCGTACCGCGCTCGTCAAAGCCATAGGTATACCCGCCGGCATCAAACGTTGTTTCCGTCGTGACATACCAAGGAAGATCCACGTCCCCTAGCTGCGCACCTCCCATGCAGTTTGAGCTGTCGAGCTCACAGACGAGGGCTTTGAGACCCGATACGCACTCGTTGTCCTGCGGATCCAATCCAAACTTCTCGACCGCCTTGGGCGATATCCACACCACAACGCGATCGGCAGCAGGCGCCACTACAAGGTCCACGTCCTCGTCAACGGGAAACCGGTAGCCCTCGGGCTGGCCCTCCATGGCACGAGCGGTCCCCTTGGCCAACCGCTCAAAACCCTCGATCCCATAGGAAAGCCCATGAGCGGTCGCAGTAACCTGGGCCCCGTCCTCAGCGTCCCCAGCAAACGCAAATCCCGGCATCCAGCAAAGCGCGAAGGTCAAAGCACAGGCAACAAGCATGCGGAATCGATTAAGCACGAAAAGCTCCAAGCGGATACAAGGACGGAGTTAAACACTAAACGATGGAATTATCGCGCCAAGCCGCACTACGCGGAAAGCTCAAAGCCGTACTTAGCCCAAATCTTCTGAGCCTTCTTGTTGGTCAGACAGAAGTCGATGAACGCCTTGGCTTCGTCGGAATGCTCGGAGCTCTCGGCAACGGCACCCGGGTACACGATGGGCTTATGTGAATCCTCGGGGCACACGAAGGCCTCCTCGATGCCGTCGTAGCGGAAGATATCGGAGCTGTAGACAAAACCGGCTACGCAGTCGCCCGTAGAGACATAGGCGGCGGCGGTGCCCGCCTTATCGGCCAGTGCGACCTTGTCGGCGATCTCGGGAGCATACTCGCCGTCGTCGCCCTCGGTGCCGGTATAGAGGCCCACGGAAGCCAGCGCCTGGTTGGCGTACTTGCCGGCGGGGACGGTCTTAGCGTCGCCAATGGCGATTTTGCCATCCAGGTTCGCAACGTCCGCGATGGCCTCGACCTTGGTATCGGAGCCCTCGGCGCGAACGATCACAAGGTCGTTGACAAACATGTCCTCTCGCGTGCCTGTATCGACGAGCTCGACGGCCTCGGCGTCATCCATAGTGCCCTTGGAAGCGGTGATGAGCACGTCGACCGTGGCGCCGGCACGCATCTGCTCGACGAGGTCGCCGGAGCCCTTAAACTGCGTGTCGGCAAAGGTGGTACCGGTCTGGTCGGTGTAGAGCTCCTGAACCTCGGGCAGGGCCTTCTCGAGCGAGTTGGCAGCGAAGACCTGAAGCTCGACAGCCTTCTTGGACGAAATCTTGGCAGAACCGGCATCGGAGCCAGCCGGCTCAGGCCCCTTGTTGCCGGAGCAGCCGGCAAGCCCAAGGCCGGCAGCGACGACAGCAGAAAGCGAGACGAATCCGCGGCGAGAAACCATATCGAACATGTTCAACCCTTTCGAAGGCTACGCCCGGGCGCCCCGCCGCAGGCTTTATTCTGTTACTAGATTATACTTTCGCACGAATAATGTTTGTGATAATTAGTTCTCGTCTAATAAGTTTCTTTTACCGATAACCCCGAGATGGCTGCACTGTCGCTGCATAAAAAAGGCGGAGCAGCCCGTAAGGTCGCTCCGCCGCAGGTAGTGCGCTTATTTGGCGTGCCCGCCGCCCGCCGTCATTTGGGCCGCATGCTCCAGCTGATCGCTCACGGCCTCCCAGCTTTCGCGGGCCGCTTTCGTGGATCCCGGAAAGTTGATGACAAGCGTATGTCCACGCTGCATGCACACGGCGCGCGAGAGCATAGCGCGGCGCGTCTTGGTCATGGAGTACGCACGAATTGCCTCTGCAATACCCGGCACATCGCGGTCGCAGACGGCACGCGTCGCCTCGGGCGTCACATCGCGCATCGAAAGCCCCGTGCCGCCGCAGGTGAGCACGACATTGGCGTGGCACTCATCGGCGGCTTCCACAATGGCATCACCGATCTCGCTGGCGTCGTCGCGCACGACCACATGTGAGGCGACCGTCCAGCCCTGCGTCTCGATAAGGTCCTCGAGCGCAGCACCCGCCTCGTCCTGGGCAAGATCGCGCGTATCCGAGCACGTCACGATCGAAATCTTCAAGTCCATAGTATTCCTCCTATAGCACCGTGCCCTCAGGCAGGTCGACACGCACGACATCCACGAGGTCGCCCGCCTTGAGCTCGCACGGTCCTTCGTCAATACGCAGCAGGCAGTTGGCCCGCTGCATCGTGCCGAGCAGCGCCGAATTCTGCGACTTGGCCTCGGTCACCAACAGCTCACCGGTCTCGGAGTCGCGCAAAACCGTGGCGCGATCGAAGAAGCGGCGGGACTGTCGCTTTTTCACGCCGTGCGTGAGCGTCGCCTGCTGCACGGGACGCGCACCCTCGGCAAAGCCGCGCATCTTGCGGATCGCCGGACGGGCGAGCATCTCAAAGCCCACATACGCCGCGGCCGGATTGCCTGAAAGCCCCAGGTAGGGCTTACCCCCGAGCAAGCCAAACGTGATGGCCTTGCCCGGACGCATCGAGATGCGGTCAAACAGCACCTCGCCCTCGCGCCGGACGAGCGCCGTCACGTAGTCGTAGTCGCCCGCCGAGGCGCCGCCGCTCGTAATGACAAAATCGCACTCCTGCACGGCATGATGCACCAGCTCGGCAATCGCCTGCTCATCATCGGGCGCAATGCCGTAGAACACGGGCTCGGCGCCGGCATCGAGTGCCTCGGCCCTTAACGCCGAGGAGTTGGAGTCGCGAATCTGCCCGCGCGCCGGCACGTTACTCGGTGCGACCAGTTCCGTGCCCAGCGAGATGATGCCCACGCGCGGGGCAGCGTGCACCTTCACGCTCGCGTATCCGGCGCTTGCCAGCAGACCCGCGCCCGCCGGAGCCACAACCTCGCCGGCGCGCATAACGACGTCGCCGGCATGGGCCTCCTCGGCGGCAGAGCGAACGTTCTCCCCCACCTTGGCCGGCGCCGAGAAGCTCACGTGCGAGCCCTCGTTGCCGTCACCGTCAAGCACCTCAACGATCTCGTATTTCACCACGGCATCCGCACCCTCGGGCACCGGCGCGCCCGTCATGATGCGGACTGTCTCGCCCGCGCCGATTGTGCCCTCAAACACATGGCCCGCGGCCTCGTGTCCGATAACGTCGAGCGTCACCGGCGCCTCGCCAGACGCCTGCGCCAAGTCCGCAGAGCGCACGGCATATCCATCCATAGCGCTGTTGGCAAACGGCGAGATGTCGATATCGGCCACCGCGTCCTCGGCCAAGGGAAGACCGGCGGCCTGCCACACGGGAATCTCGACGAGATCGGTCAGAGCAACGTGCGACAGAACAATCGACTGCGCGTCCTCCAACGGAATGAGTTTCTCTGCCATATGCACCTCTTAATGCCACGGCGCACAACAGGGACGCCGATTCTTTATGCTTGTCTCAGTATAATCCCCGACGCGCGACCGCGACTCGGCCTGTACCCGCAAATACACCTGTCGGCCGCAAGCCGCGAAACAGAATGGAAACCAACCCACCGGTTCGTCGCGTTTGCCGCGTTCTATAATGCTTGCGTTGCAACCTAAAAGAGGAACGTATGGCTCATAACGACAAACCCGAAAGCGCAAATGAGGCGCAGGATCATTCCCAGCCGCTCGATGACGGCGGCTTTTTCTCCCTGAACGACGCCATCATGGCAGGCAGGCATCAGCTCACCCGCTCCGAACATCTCTTGGCTGCCGACACGCGTCGCAACGCCCGCAACCTACTCGCGAGCGCTAAGTTGCTCGTACTCGTCGTCATCGTCTCGCTCGCCATGGGCGTTGCCGCTTGGGCGTTTTTGGCCTCGTTGAATATCGCGACCGACTATCGCGAGCACCATGCGTGGATTTACGCGCTGCTTCCCGTTGTGGGCGTTGCCACCGCATGGGTGTACAAAAACCACGGTCTTGCCGCCAAACGCGGTAACAACCTGGTCATCGACTCCGCTCTGGGCACACGCCTCATCCATATGCGCATGGCCGTCCTCACCTTCGTCTGCTCCACGCTCACGCACCTAACGGGCGGGTCGGCCGGTCGAGAGGGAGCTGCGGTGCAGATTGGCGGCACCATCGCCAGCAACATCTCGAGCCTCGCCCACCTCAAAAAGCACGATCATCACGACCTCATGCTCGCCGGTATCTCGTCCGCCTTTGGCGCCGTGTTCGGATCGCCCCTCGCCGGCGCGTTCTTTGGCATGGAGATGTGCTTTATCGGCAAAATCGATTACACCGCGGGCATCTACTGCCTCGTCGCCTCGTTTACCGGCTACTTTACGTCGCTCGCCCTGGGTACCGAGTACGAAGCGAATGTCATCGCCAGCGTTCCCAACATGACGCCCAAAACGGTCGTTATCGTTGTTATCAGCGCTATTATCTTCGGTCTGACGGCACGCCTCTTTGCCTGGTCGGTTCGAACCGTCAAGAGCCTGTACGGTCGCTTTATCACCAATTACCTCGTTCGCGCACTTATAGGCGCACTCGTGGTTTTGGCCGCCTATGCCCTCCTCGACGCCTGGGACTACGCCGGCCTTTCCACGTGGCTTTCCGGCGCCGGATTTGCAGGCAACACCACCCTGGCGGACGCAGTCATCAAGTTGGTCGTCACAGCGCTTACCCTGGGCGCGGGCTTCCAAGGCGGCGAGGTCACGCCCCTGTTTGGCATCGGTGCGGCACTCGGTGGCTGGATCGGTTGCCTTACCGGGCTCGACCCCAGTTTTCTGGCGGCTCTCGGCATGCTCGGCGTGTTCTGCGCCGGCCTCAACGTGCCCATCACCACCTGCATGATGGCCATCGACCTGTTCCACGGCACGGCCGCCGGGTTCTTTGTCATCGTGGCCTTTATCAGCTACCTAACCGGCGGACACCGCGGCGTGTACCCCGCCCAGCGCATCATCTCGCCCAAGCGCCGTTCGCTTATTGTGGATGAGGGCGGTACGGTAGCGGATGCTATCGAGCGCCACAACGACCTGATAGAGTAGATGTAATAATCGCCGTGCAGCCACAATCGGGGGCAATTCGACCTGATCGCGACCGCACTGTCATGTCACACGCCGGGAGTCGCCCCATGCACGCAACTGATTTTGGTCGCACGCTCATCATCGCCAACCCAGCCGCCCAGTCGGGTGCAGCGCGCGAAGTTGCCGAGCGCCTGCAACGCTTTTTGGACATGACTGCACGCGCATCCCAGTTTGACCTGGTGTTGACCGAGCGTATGGGACACGCCAAGGAGCTGGCCGCCCAGGCAACGGGCTATCGCACCGTTATCGCACTCGGCGGCGACGGCGTGATCCACGAGGTCGTCAATGGACTCATGACGCAGGATGAGGCGGGCCGCCCCGCTCTTGCCGTCCTGCCCGTGGGCTCCGGCAACGATTTTGCCCAGACGCTCGGCATCGAAGATTTCTCCGGCAAGGATTTTGGCGCGTTGCTCACCTGTGAGCTGCAGCGTCAGGACATCGGGCGGATTCGCTCATGGAACCCCGCATACGGCAGCGGCGAGGCGATCGTCGAGTATTACGACCAGACGCTCTCCGTCGGCATCGATGCCGCCATCGGCCTTGGCACCACCGAGCTGCGAAAAAAGACCGGCTTGACGGGCGCTCCGCTCTACACCCTCTCGGGACTTGAGCAGTTTGGCCTACGCTATCGCAACTACCCCATGACGGTCAGCTTTGACGGGGCACCCGCCGAGCGCGTGAGGGCGATCATCATGGCAATTCAGCTGGGCCCCACCTATGGCTCGGGCTATCGCATCTGCCCCGATGCCGATCCCTGCGACGGCATGCTCGACGTCTGCTACGCCTGCGGCCCCGTCCCTCGCGCGGTAGCCCTGCCAATGTTCCTTTCGGCCAAAGACGGCCACCATACCAAACTGCCGCCGATTCGCATGCGCCGCTGCCGCCATGCCGAGCTCACCTTTGAGGAGCCCGACTACCCCATCCAGGCCGACGGCGAGCCCGTTGTCGCCTCGCGCATCGAGGTCGACATCCTCGCCGGCGCCCTCCACGTCTGGCACCCAACCCGCTAACCCCACCTAGGTTGCGGTGAAATAGGGACTGTTTATGCAGATAAAGACGCAAAACAGTCCCTATTTCACCGCAACTTATTGAGAAGATCATTCCTCCCCGCCCGGTTTGCGACGGTTAGCCTTTTTAATGGCGTTGAAGTGCTTATCATTGAGCCTGCGCTGGCGAGAGCGCTGAGGCACCTTGGTCTTTACGCGTCGGCGCGGTGGACGCCCGCGACGCTCAAGCTCAGCGCGCAGCTTGCGCAGACAGCTCGCACGATTCTGAAACTGACTACGGCTCTCGCGCGCCGTCACGACAATTCCCGTGGGCCCATGTTTCATGCGCACCGCAGAGTCTGTCGTGTTCACACCCTGGCCGCCCGGGCCCGTCGCACGAAACACCTGAATCTCGCAGTCGCGTGCCAACCTCTCGACCGACATCTCGGCATAGCGCGTATACTCGCGCCATCCCATCTTGTTCTCATCCATATCAACACCTCCCCTCATACAAAAAATGTGACAAAGGGAAAGTCCCTTTGTCACATCGCATACCAATCGCTTGTGTTACACGCTTAGGCGAAGGTGATCTCGCCGGTATCGCAGTCCATATCGGCGATACGGGCCAGGCTCTCAACGCGGAAGCCGCGCTCGCGGAGCTTATCGCCACCGCCTTGGAAGCCCTTCTCCACCGCAATGCCAATACCGGACACCTCTGCACCCGCAGCCTCGCAGATCTTGATAAGACCCTCGAGCGCGCAGCCGTTGGCCAGGAAGTCATCGATAATCAGGACCTTGTCGCCCTCGGACAGGAAGCGCTTGCCAACGATGACCGGGTACTCCTTCTGCTTGGTAAAGGAGTAAATGGTCGTGGCATACTGCTCGCCGTCGAGGTTGATGGACTGTGCCTTCTTGGCAAAAACCACCGGCACGCCGCCAAAATGCTGAGCCGCGATGCAAGCCATACCAATGCCCGAAGCCTCAATCGTCAGGATCTTGTTGATCTCGACATCCTCGAACAGACGGGCCCACTCGGCGCCCATGTGGTCGAACAGCTCAACGTCACACTGGTGGTTGAGGAAGGCATCAACCTTAAGGACGTTACCGGCCTTTACGATGCCGTCATGGCGAATACGATCCTCAAGCTCCTGCATGGCGCAACCCCTTCTCGCGGCAACGATACCGCGCGATTAATAAACGTTGTTCGATAGTCTACCACGGACCGACCCCCGCCCGCCCCACAAGCCGCATCGCACCACAAACCAGTCTTTTTGAGACGGCGCGAATCGTGGCAGACAGCCTCCCAACACACTAATGGCGGGCGCGCATCCTCACCAAACGCACCATGGCAAGCGCAAAGCCCACAGCGGCCACAGCCATCAACACATAGAACACCGAACGGAAACCAAACAGGAACACATCCGGACGGCCTGCAACAAAACTGGTCACAGCCTCGCCCATCGCCACGCTCATCTGCCCATACAGGATATGCGAACCTGCCGTAATACCCAGCGCCATGCCCGCATAGCGCGCCAAGCTGCCCAAGCTACCTGCAAAGCCAAGTGCCTCGCGCGGAGCCGAGCCCATGTACAGCGAGTTGTTGGGGCTCTGGAAAATTGACGTACCGCACGACATAAATGCGACGCAGCACACGATCACAGGGATAGAAGAGTGCTCGTCGAGCGTGCTTACCGCAAAAAGACCGCATACGTACACGCCCAGGCCGACTGCCGTGGGACCCTCGCAGCCAACACGGTCCGAAACCGTTCCCGAAAGCGGGCCGATAAAGGCATTCACCATCGGCAGCGCCAAAAAGAGCAGTCCGGAGATGTCGGAACCAAAGCCGTGGGCGTCCTGAAAATAGAACGGCAAAATAAACTCGGATGCGCCAATGCCAACGAACACGATGAGCATGCAGGCAAGGTTGATGGTGAAGGCCGAATTTGCAAAGCAGCGACGAGCAGCCTCGATCAAGGACATGGGGCGTTCGCCGGCCTCTGGCTTAACGTGCGGCAGCGTGTAGAGTCCCACGATAAACGAGATGACGCCGATGGGCAGGTTGATGAGGAAGATGCTCTCCCAGGGAAAGCTTGCCACCAGCATGCCGCCGAGCACGGGGCCGCACATCATGCCGAGGGCCACGAAGGTCGCGAGAATACCCATGGCACGACCTCGTTCGCGCGCCGGAAACGACTCGGTGATGATACCCATGTTGTTGGCCATGGCCGCCGCGCAACCGACGCCCTGAACAATGCGTGCCAGAATAAGAACTTCGAGCGAGGCCGAAAGGCCGCACAGCAGCGAGCCGACTGTAAAGACGATGACGCCCAGCTGAAACACATTCACCTTGCCGCGCACGTCGCCCAAGCGGCCAAACGGCAGCATAGCCACGCATGTCGCAAACAGGTACACCGAGCTTACCAGCTGAATGCGATCGAGACCCACGCCCAGCTCCTTTTGCATCACGGGCAGCGCCACGGTCACGACGGTCGAATCCAGACATACCATAAACGTCATGATGAGCACGGTAAACAGAATCGCCCACTTGTTCTTGCCATGGGTGTCGCCCTCTAGGGCAATACGCTCGCGGCGCAGCTGCTCTGCGGTTTTCTCCATATCCATCCTTTCGAGTGGCACAACGCAAAAACGGGGCCCCAATCGCCTGTAAACAGTCGCGATTGGGGTCCCGCCTACGGAATCGGAACGAAAGGTCGCCGAAGCTTTCTGCCAGCATCAGCGCCTCGCACGAACGCTAGCCTAGCACTGCTCGAGTGCCTGCTCAAGGTCGGCAATCAAGTCGGCCGTGTCCTCGAGGCCGCACGACAGGCGCACCATGTCGGCGGAGATGCCGCAGGCGATGAGCTCCTCATCGTTCATCTGGCGATGGGTGGCGTTTGCCGGATGCAAGCAGCAGGTGCGGGCGTCGGCCACGTGCGTAGCGATCTGGGCGAGCTTAAGGCTCTTCATAAAGGTCTCGGCCGCCGCGCGACCACCGTTAAAGCCAAAGCTCACGACGCCGCACGTACCGTTGGGCATGTACTTCTGAGCCATGTCGTAGTACTTGTCGCCCTCCAGGCCCGGATAGCTCACGAAGCGTACCTTGGGATGGCTCTGCAGGAACTTGGCAACGGCCAGGCCGTTCTCACAATGACGCGGCATGCGCACATGCAGGCTCTCGAGCGAGCTATTCAGGAAAAACGCCGCTTGCGGGTTCTGCATGGGGCCGAGGTCGCGCATGAGCTGCGCGGTGGCCTTGGTAATAAAGGCGCCCTCGCGACCGAACTTCTCGGCATAGGTCACGCCGTGGTAGCTCTCGTCGGGCGTGGTGAGACCCGGGAACTTGTCCGCATGGGCCATCCAGTCAAACTGGCCGTGGTCGACGATCACGCCGCCCAGGTAGGCAGCATGTCCATCCATGTACTTGGTGGTGGAGTGCGTAACGATGTCGGCGCCCCACTCAAAGGGACGGCACATCACGGGCGTCGGGAAGGTGTTGTCGACCATCAGCGGCACGCCGTGGTCATGCGCGGCCTTGGCAAAGCGCTCAATATCGAGCACGGCAAGGGCGGGGTTGGCGATCGTCTCGCCAAAGACGAGCTTGGTATTGGGCTCAAAGGCTGCCTCGAGCTCCTCGTCGGTGCAATCGGGGGCAACGAACGTGCAGGTCAGTCCCATACGCTCCATGGTATGGGCGAGCAGGTTATAGGTACCGCCGTAGATGGCAGAGCTCGCGACCACGTGATCGCCGGCACCGGCAACGTTAAAGATCGCAAGGAAGTTCGCAGCCATGCCCGAGCTCGTGAGCATCGCAGCGGTACCGCCCTCCATCTCGCAGATCTTGGCGGCAACCAGATCGCACGTGGGGTTCTGCAGACGGCTGTAGAAGTAGCCCGACTCCTCCAGGTCGAACAGCTTGCCCATGTGCTCGGACGTGTCGTACTTCCACGTGGTTGACTGGTAGATAGGCACCTGACGCGGCTCTGCATCACCCGGGCGATAACCGCCCTGAACACACGTCGTACCGATGGTCTGCTCGCTCATATCCAACTCCCTTACTTGGGTTTTGTTTTATTCGGTTCACGATACCGCTACCGCACACCCCTCTCAACCCATCCCGCCAATAGGTTATGGGACAAATTAATCAGGTTTATTTGTCCCAAATCTTAGGAAAGTGTTCGATGGCGAAAAACAATGAGATATGCACTGCAGTCTCGACAAGCGAATGCGACGGCAAGGGTACCATAGGCGGGTACACCGTGACCAAGGAGACAACGATGAAGCAAATCAACACCACCCAGCTCGACATCACCGCCTGCCAGGCTCAAGCTGCCGAATACCACGCCCGCGGCTTTAACTGCGCACAGGCCGTTGCTTGCACACTTGCGCCTGCTGTCGGACTCGACCCCCAAGTCGCCTTTACCCTCACCGAAGGCTTTGGCGCCGGCATGGGCGGCATGACCGAGACTTGCGGCGCCATCTCGGGCGCCGTGGCCATCATGGGCTTTGTAATGAGCGACGGCATGGATAACCCAAAGACCAAGGGCCAGACCTACAAGCTGTCGCGCGAAATCGCCAAGCGTTTTGGCGAGAAGAACACGACGACCGTCTGCGGCACGCTCAAGGGCATCGGATCGGATAAGGGTCCGCTCCGCAGCTGCCCCGGCTGCATCGACGATGCCGTCGAGATTGCCTGCGATGTGCTAAAGCAGCTCGCCGAGTAAACGGCAGCAACATAAAACGACGGCCGGCGCGCTTGGGATCCATCCAAAAGCGCGCCGGCCGTCGTCGTTAGAACTCCGCAAACTCGGGAGCGCCGACCTCAATCTCCTCGCGCCCTGCCATAAGCTCGCGCATCTTAGCACAAAACGGTTCCTGCTCCCCCGCTTTGAACACCAAATGAAGTGTCACGGCATCCGCGTAATCGGTATCCGAAACCTTGGCACCCGAATCCTGCGCCAAACGAAGCACCTGCTCATACTGCGGATAGGCCACATGCACGTCAACAGGCACGACACTCGTCATCTCGACGATCTGCCCGGCCTCCTGAGCCGCGGCCACCGCCGCCTGCGTCGCCGCGGTATAGGCGCGCACCAAGCCACCAGGACCCAACAGCGTGCCACCAAAATAGCGCGTCACTACGCAGCAAACATTTTTGAGCCCCGCACCGCGCAACACCTCGAGAGTCGGCATACCGCTCGTGCGGCTCGGCTCACCGTCATCGCTCTGGCGCTCGCGTCCATCGACCAAAATCCACGCGGGAACATTGTGTCGAGCGTCGTAATGACGCTTGCGAACCATCTCGATAAAGGCATTCGCCTCATCCTCGGACTCAATATGGACCAGCTGGGCAATAAACCGGCTCTTGCGATCCACAAACTCGCCCGAAGCCTCAATATTCGATTGCAGAGTAAAATAGCTGTCCAACAAAGCCCCTCAACAACAAGCAAAGCAACAAACAGCCTCAATAATACGGCAACGGCCGTACCGATTGTCAGGGTAACAAAAATGCCAAGTGGGCCTGTAAGCCGGGTTCTGTCGTGAACGGTCATTTATCTTGTCTGCACGTTACCGCGCAGCTCCACGCACGCTACCCGAACGCGGACCGGGCCGGCCCATAGCGTTCCTATTCGCGCTTGCTCCGGATGGGGCTTGCCAAGCCGCCGTGTTGCCACGACGCTGGTGGTCTCTTACACCACCGTTTCAGCTTTTCCCTTTACGCCTTGCGGCGCAGGTGGGAGTCTTCTTTTCTGCGGCGCTTTCCGTCGGATCACTCCGCCCGGCCGTTAGCCGGCATCCCGCCCTCTGGAGCCCGGACTTTCCTCACGTGTGCTGCAAGCAGCACATCGCGCGACCGTCTGGCCCACTCAGCAGTGCAAGAGTGTAACACACCGTTGCCGCAGGCAATGGCACAACGCAAACGCTCGACACGATAAACCAAGAACCGCCATGCGTTACAATGGTCCTGTCGATGGGCAACGTCGTCAGTCGAGACGCGACCGCGCTCCGCACCCCTCCGTCTACTCGGTGTGTTCCCGCCTCCTCCCCGAGGCGGGATGTCGGCATTTTTCATGCACCGACAACTCAATAGCAAACAGACAACCCGGGCAGCATCGCGCACGGGCAGCATCGCGTGCATCAGAAGCAAATGCAAAAAAGGGACCCGTCCATTGCGGACGGGTCCCTTAAAACAAGTGATCGTCAAACCGATTTACTCGGCGTCGGTCTCCTCGTCCTTCTTCTCGGAAGGCAGCGGGGTAACCTCGATCTCGACGCCCAGAGTCTCAGCAGCGGACTTCATGGACAGGGAGATACGACGACGGTCGAGGTCGATCTCCATGACCTTGACCTGAACCTTGTCGCCCACGTGGGTGACCTGAGAAGGCTGGTCGACGTGCTTGTTGGCCATCTCGGAGATGTGCACCAGGCCCTCGATGCCCTCGCCCAGGTCGACGAAAGCGCCGAACGGGACAAGCTTGGTCACAGTGCCCTCGACGATAGCACCGACGGGGTACTTCTTGACCAGTGCGCGCCACGGATCCTCGGTGGTCTGCTTGAGACCCAGGGAGATGCGCTCGCGGTTGAGATCGACGTCGAGAACCTCGACCTCGACCTCCTGGCCGACCTTGACAACCTCGGAAGGATGGTTGACGTGGTTCCAGGAGAGCTCGGAGATGTGGATGAGGCCGTCGATACCGCCGAGGTCGACGAAGGCGCCGAAGTCGACGATGGAGGAAACGGTGCCCTGGAGACGCATGCCAGACTTGAGCTTGGACAGGATCTCGGAGCGCTCGGCCTTACGGGACTCCTCGAGCACGACGCGACGGGAGAGGACGACGTTGTTGCGGTTGCGGTCCATCTCGATGACGCGGGCCTCGATGCGGGTGCCCATGTAGGAGGTGAGGTCCTTGACACGACGGAGGTCGACGAGGGAAGCGGGCAGGAAGCCACGCAGGCCGATGTCGAGAATCAGGCCGCCCTTGACAACCTCGATAACCTCGCCCTCGACGTTCTCGCCGGAGTTGAACTTCTCCTCGATGCGGTTCCAAGCACGCTCGTACTCGGCACGCTTCTTGGACAGGACCAGACGACCGTCCTTGTCCTCCTTCTGGAGAACCAGAGCCTCGATGGGATCACCGAGTGCAACGATGTCTGCAGGGTTAGCGTCCTTGCGGATGGACAGCTCGCGGACCGGGATAACGCCCTCGGACTTGAATCCGATGTCAACGAGCACCTCGTCATGCTCGATCTTAACGACAGTGCCGTTAACGAGATCGCCCTCATCAAAGTCGGTAATCGTACCGTCGATGAGGTTGTTCATCTCCTCCTCGTTGACATCGTCAAGAGAGAAAATGGACGAGTTCTGAATCTCACTCAAAGGTGGACCCCTTTCGAACTACGGGGCCCCGATTGCTAGGACCTACAGAAGGGTGCGACAAGCACACAACGTTTAGGAACACTCGGGAGCCGACAGATACTAATGTGACGCTTATGCAATCACGTTCGTATAGGTTACGGGGAAATGAGTTCGATTTCAAGCGTGAACTGCGATTTTTTACTCGTGTGGAGACTTTTTCGTAATCTTATGAACACACGTCTCCGCAACTTGACGATAACCAGCCAGGCATTCGGCTTTGGGGTAAAGTATCCGGAGCCAACGATTCTAGATCGATTTTTCGAGAAAGGTGCCCGCGTGCTCAAAGCAGTCGTTTTCGATATGGACGAGACGCTTCTCAGCATCAACCTCAACGCGTTCATCCTTCGCTATTTTAAGGATGTCTCTTCGATGCTCGCGGATATCGGGCGCCGCAGCCGCGGTGGCACGATGGCACGCCTCGGCACCATCCTGGTCGACCTCAACGCCAATCGCCGCAGCGGCACGGACAACCGCACCAATCTTGAGTTTTACCAAGAAGAGGTCGAGCGCCGATGCGGGATCCGCCTCTCCGATCCCCTCATCTACGAGGCGTTTACCTACTATGACCGCGAAGTTCTTCCGTACAAGAACGACGATGTCATTAACGCCCACGCCATGCCGGGCGCACACGCCGCGCTCCAGGCCGTACAGGACGCAGGGCTGCGTTGCGCGCTCTTTACCAACCCCAGCTTTCCCCAGGGGGCCATCGAGTGCCGCATGGGCTGGGGCGACCTGGCCGACGCCCCCTTTGAGCTCGTCACGCACATGGGAAACACCACCCGCTGCAAGCCCGATGCCACCTACTATCTAGAGCAGCTTCAGGTGATGGGACTCGAGCCACACGAGGTCCTTATGGTGGGCAACGATCCCAAACGCGACTTCCCGTCCCCCGATTGCGGCATCCAAACCGCCTTTGTGGGCCAAGGCAAGCCCAGCCGAGCCACCTGGCGCGGAACCATGGAAGACTTCGCCCGCGACTTTAACGCCGTAGTAGAAGCCTTCTACGAACACCAAGTAGCCGACGAACTGTCATAGGACCCTTCGCCTCAAACAAAATAACGCCGCAGGTTGAGCATAAGTCAGCGAAAACGCCCCTAAGCGAGCAATGTGCCTTGAAAGAGGAGGGCATAGGCCTTCTGGCCATGCCCGACGATTGAAAGGCAGATTGCCGCTTAGGGGCGTTTGCAGCGTCGACTGGTTACGCGGTTTGGTAAAACCGCGCAACTAGCAGACTCGAGTCTTGCCGATCATGATGTTGAGGATCTCGACGTCGGTATCTTTCATGCCCACACGGCCCACGTAGCCCATGCTGGCGATTGTCTGCTCGACGGTATCCTGGATCAGGCCCTCGCCGGCACGGAAGCCACGGCCCTGCATGGCCATATCGTGGCCCAAAATCGCCGCATCGACGGCAGCGGAAATCTTGGCGGCACAGCTTGCCTTGGCGCCATCGCACACGATGCCGCCAACGTTGCCGAGCGTGTTCGAGACCGTCGCGCCAATCTGCTCGCGCGTACCACCGCACAGCCAGGTAATCGCAGCGCCGGCGCCGCACGCGGCACAAATAGCACCGCAAAACGCCGAGAGCGCACCAATATAGCTCTTGATATGCACAGCGATAAGATCGGACAGCATCACGGCGCGCACCAGGCGATCGTGGTCGCAGCGCAGATACTCGGCATACTCCATAACGGGCAGTGCGCAGGTAATGCCCTGGTTGCCCGAGCCGCACACAATGGCGACCGGCAGCGCGCAGCCGTTCATGCGGGCGTCGGACCCGGCGGCCGCACGGGCGCGGGCACGGCAGGCGACGTCATCGGCACGAGCACCCAGCAGCGTGCGGCCAACCTCGGCACCCCAAGCGTGCGCCAGGCCCTCGGCGCTGATCGCGCCGTTCAGCTCAATCTGACGCTCAACGACAGCGCGGGCACCATCGATATCGCCGTCCTCGATAAAGTCGATGATGGACTCAATCGACATGGGCGTGTCAGCGCTATCTGCCGCGCGCTCGGCCACAACGCGCTCGGCGCAGGCGGCACACTCCCCCGCCGACTTGCCGCACACCGGAATACCGTCGAGGGTATGGCACGTGACATTGGTGTGGTGGTCGGTAATCTCGACGACCGCGGTATGGCCCCCGGCCGTCGCAGTCACCTTGATGTAGAGGTTGGGCACACCCTCGACAAGCGACACATCGCAGTAGCCGGCGTCGGCGAGGAGCTCGGTCACGCGAGTACGATCTTCGTCGTCAACGCTCTCGAGCACCTCGAGAGCGCTCTTAGCGTCGCCGCCCACGGCACCCAGCACGGCTGCGGCTTCAATACCGTGCATACCGCCCGAGTTGGGCACGGTCACGCTCTTAACGTTCTTGA
>CAJMOC010000002.1:0-341681 GCA_905214945.1 uncultured bacterium | reverse complement strand
GACCGCGCGTGATGAAGCCGACGATGTCGTCGCCCGTCACGGGGTTGCAGCAATGAGCCAGACGGACCAGCAGGCCGCTGTTGCTCTCGCCCTTGACGATAATGCCGTTACTGGCGCTCTTGCCGCGCTTTTGCGGCTTGCGGTTGGAGCCGCGAGCGGGCTGCTTCACGACCTCGGCGATAGCCTCGGCCTTGGTGAGCTGTTCCTCGGGCTTGGGGTCCAAGATTTGCTCGACCTTATTGCCCACAGCGCGCGCGGCAACCTTGCCGGCGCCGACGGCAGCAAACAGGTCCTCGAGTTGCTTGAAGTTAAACTGCTCCGCCACGGCGTTGAGCGCACGCGTCGAACGCGGCGTAGAAATGCCATAGCCACGCTTACGCAGATCCTTGGCCAGCATATCGCGACCGGCGGCAGCGTCGTCGTCCTTAGTCGCGGCGGCAAAGTAGCGACGGATCTTAGACTTGGCCGAAGGCGTCTTGACGATCTTGAGCCAATCGCGCGACGGTTTGGAACTCTTGTTAGTCAAAATCTCGACACGGTCGCCCGTCTTGATCTCGTGCGTGAGCGGGGCCACTGCACCGTTGATCTTAGCGCCGACGCAATGGTTGCCGACCTCGGTGTGAACGGCATAGGCAAAGTCGAGCGGCGTAGAGCCGGCACGAAGCGCCATGACCTCACCCTTGGGCGTAAAGACAAAAATCTCCTGGTCAAACAAGTCGACCTTCAGCGAGTGCAGGTATTCCTTGGCATCGGTGATCTCGTCAGACGCCGCCCAGTCGAGTGAGTGTTTGAGCCAGTTAATCTGGTCGTCCAGACGCTGCGCATCGTTGGTCTTGGAGACAGACGATCCGCCCGACTTCTTGTACAGCCAGTGGGCGGCAATGCCGTACTCGGCCTGCTCATGCATCTCGTAGGTTCGAATCTGAATCTCGAGCGGACGAGCCGTGGGGCCAATAACCGTCGTGTGGAGCGACTGGTAGTTATTGACCTTGGGCATGGCGATGTAGTCTTTAAAGCGACCGGGCATGGGGTGCCACAGCGTATGCACCGCGCCGAGCGTGGAGTAGCAATCGCGCACCGAATGGGTAATAACGCGCAGCGCCACCAGGTCGTAGATCTCGGAGAACTCCTTGCCCTTGCGCTTCATCTTTTGGTAGATGGACCAATAGTGCTTGGAGCGGCCATTAATCTGGAAGCCCTCCAGGCCAATGCGGTTGAGCTCGTCGGTGAGCGTCTTGATAGTCTCGGCCAGATAGCGCTCGCGAACCTCACGCGACTCTGCCACCATGCGCGCGATGCGCTGGTAGGCGTCGGGCTCCAAATAGAAGAAGGACAGATCCTCGAGCTCCCACTTAATAGAGCTCATGCCCAGGCGGTCGGCCAGGGGCGCGTACACGTCCATAGTCTCGCGTGCCTTAAACAGGCGACGGTCCTCGCGCAGGGCGGCGAGCGTGCGCATATTATGCAGGCGGTCGGCGAGTTTGACGATGATGACGCGAATGTCCTTGGACATGGCAAGGAACATCTTGCGCAGCGTGAGCGCCTGCTTCTCGTCCATGCTGTCGACTTCGATGTTGGTGAGCTTGGTCACGCCGTCGACGAGCTCGGCAACGGTTTCGCCAAACAGGCCGGAAACATCGGCGAGCGAGGTCTCGGTGTCCTCGACGGTATCGTGCAGCAGCGCGGCGCACACCACATCGCAGTCCATCTTGAGATCGGCCAAAATGATGGCCACCTCGACGGGATGGTTGATGTACATCTCACCCGAGCGCCGCTTTTGGTTGCAATGCTTCTCGGCAGCAAAGCAGTAGGCCTGCTCCACCTTGGAGAAGTCATCCTCATTCATATATTTGAGGCACAGACGCTCCAGCTTGTCGTAGCTGTCCGCCATAATCTCGGGCGGCAGCTCATCGGCATGCTTATAGTGCTCCATCTCCGAAAACGGCTGGAGGGTGGAATCATGGGCGGTACGGGCTGCGGCATCCATCGAGGTCCCCTTCCCCTAGGCCCGCGGTACGATCGGGCGGTTAACTTTGGCTAGCATATCAGAAGCGCACGAATCGAGCGCCCAGCTCCGGAAAGCCGAAAACTCCATGCGCGAGCGCAAGCCCTCCAAATAGCGAATTGACCTGCTCAATTGCACGCGGCCGGGGTTTTCGGCCATCGCGATGCGACGAGTGTCGTCAAACCCCGAAACTCGACAGAAACCAAGCTCTTCGAAGATTCCCAGGCCGCTTTCCACCGAACGCTCGTCGACCGGCGTGCGAGCATCGATGGCAAGGCACATCTGCGCGATGTCGATATCGCTCGCGCTAAAGGAATCGTCCCCGGTTTTGCCGCGGTTGGAGCGCCACATGGTCTGCAGCGCGCGATAGAGCGTGACGAGCTCGTCGCGCTCGGGCGCATAGCAGTCGAGCAGGCGCTCGTTAATGCGGGCGTCGCGCGACGAATAGAGCAGATGGATCACGGCGGGCTGGCCATCGCGGCCGGCACGTCCGCTCATCTGGTTGAACTCGATGGCGCCAAACGGCATGTGGTAGAGCACGACATGGCGGATATCGGGCAGGTTGACACCCTCACCAAAGGCGGAGGTCGAAACGATGCAACTGAGGCTTCCGTCTCGGAATGCTTCCTCCACGCGACGGCGATCGGAACGCGCAAGCCCCGCGTTATAGAACGCGATATGGGTTGCGCAATCGGGCACACGCTTGCGCAACGTCTTGGCGAGCGCCACGGACTGGTCGCGCGAATTGACGTAAATGACGGTCTTCTCCCCCGTCGCCACGATCGACACCAAACGGTTCTCGCGGCTCGCAAGGTCGCGGTCGTCCTCGAGCTGCAGGTTCTCGCGCACTGTCTCGTCGACCACCGTGCGAGTGATCGGCAACATGCGGGCAAGCTCGGCCACGACCGGAGCCGTCGCGGTGGCCGTCGCAGCCATAACGACCGGGTCGCCCAGGGCTTTGAGGATATCGGGCATGTCAAGATAGGCGCTACGGTCGCCGCCCTTGGCAAGGCCGGCGTGGTGCGCCTCATCGATAACGACAAAGCCGATGCGGCCCGAACGCGCGAAACGGTCACGGTGGATAGACAGGAACTCGGGCGTCGTGAGCACGATACCGGTGCGGCCCGAAGCTAGACCGGCGAACACGTCATCGCGTGCGGCCTCCACGGTCTCGCCGGTCAGCACGCCAACGCCAATGCCAAGCGCTGCCATCGTCGACGAGAGGTGATAGGCCTGGTCGGCAACGAGCGCACGCAGCGGATAGACAAAGATGCTCGAACGTCCGCGAAGCACCGCCTCACGCGCGGCATGCACATGGAAGATGAGCGACTTGCCGCGCCCCGTTCCCATAACGGCCAGAACACTTTGGTGATCGGCCAGGGCATCGAGCGCCTCGACCTGCGCGCGGTGCGGCTGGTTCGAGCCGATAAAGCTATGGATAAGCGAGCGCGTGATCTCGGTATAGGAAAGCTGGGCGAGCGTCTCGCGCTTACGCGACTCCAGACGCAGACCAGAATCCGCCGGTTGCACGCCGCGGCGAAGTTCACATGCCGGATCGTCGATATTGGACGCCGTGGTATCGCGCACCAAGACATCTTTGATCATGAGCTTGGGCTTCACACGTCCCTGCCAATGCTCGGCCACGGCCTCGAACACCAAGTCGACGGCGCTGTCGCAATTGATGAGCCTATCGATCTGCGGCACGCGGAACATGATGGCCGGCACGCTCGCGGCGCCATCGGTCGCCACAAAGCGCATGTGCTCGCCGGTTTTGCCCACTACGGCGCGATCGCACATCGTCACGCCCTCGGCGGCCAGCAGCGGCACCTTGTTGCCCTGGCCAAACGGCTCAAGACGGGAAATCTGCTCTATAGTCTCAATATTCAGCTCGGAAAGGTCGACCGTGGCGGCAACCTCGTCGATGTCTTCAAAGTCCTCGGCGGGAATCTCCGATAGCACGGCGGAAAGGCGACGACGGAATTCATCGAGCTTGGATGCCTCGATGGTCACACCCACCGCACCGGCATGTCCGCCGCGACGAATCAGCAGGTCGGAACAGCGCTCGACGGCGTCAAACAGGTTAACTTTGCCCACCGAGCGACCAGAGCCGCGCGCGATACCGTCCTCGATCGAGAACAGCAGCGCCGGTACGTGATAGCGGTTGGTCAGACGGCTTGCCACGATGCCCTTGACACCCTCGTGCCAGCCTTCGCCGCCCACGACGATCGCGCGTCCGCCGTCATAGGTCTCCTCGACCTTTGCCATGGCATCGCGCGTGAGCTCCGCCTCGATCTCACGGCGCTGGCGGTTGATTTCCTCGAGCTCAGCCGCCAGCGCGCTTGCTTCGATGGGATTGTGGGCAAGCAGCAGGTCGAGCGCCAGCTTGGGATCGGCCATGCGACCGGCAGCGTTTAAGCGGGGAATGAGCGAGAATGACAGGCCATCCGCCGTAATGCTTGAGAGGTCGGCCTTGGCGAGCGCTGCCAGTGCGATGTAGCCGGGACGAGCCGTCACGCGCATCTGCTGGATGCCCTCGGCGACCAGTGCGCGGTTCTCGGGCGTGAGCGGCATCATGTCGGACACGGTGCCCAGCGCCGCGACCTCTATCAGCGAACGCCAATACGACGGCTTGCCCAAACGCTCGCCCAGGACTTGCACCAACTTGAGTGCCACGCCGGCACCGGCAAGCTCGCGCGAGGGGCCCTCGTCTTCGAGCTTGGGGTCGGTCAGGGGCACACCCTGCGGCACCTGGTCGGAGGGCTCGTGATGGTCCGTGACCACCAAATCGATCCCCAGGCTCTCCAGATAGGAAACCTCTTCCTTGGCGGCAATGCCGTTATCGACGGTCACGATCAGCTGGGGGCGAGCGAGCTCGTTAACGCGGTCGAGTGCCGCGCGCGAAAGACCGTAGCCCTCATCAAAGCGATGCGGAATAAACGGCGTGACATCGGCGCCAAACGTGCGCAGCGCCTCGGTCAACAGACAGGTCGACGTAATACCGTCAACGTCAAAATCGCCAAAGACTGCAATGTGCTCGTGGTTGCGAATAGCACGCTCGACGCGGTCGGCAACGACCGACATGCCCGGGATAATAAGTGGATCGGCCCAGTCGCGATCGAGCGAAGGCGTCAAAAACAATTGGCCCTCTTTGATGGAGCCAATGCCGTGCGCGACCATAATGCGCGCCACCAGCCCGGGAATGCCCAGACCAGCCGAAAGCTCCTTTTCGAGCTCGGGGTTTTGCTGAGCGACCGCCCAGCGATGCGTCGTCTTAAGCGATGACATAGGCACCCACCCCTGATAGGGGCAGGTCGCCGCGATACCTCTCACGGTTCATAGCGATGAGTCCTCTGTGTATGCCCGCTTCGGCAGGCAGATCTGTTGAACGGATCTATTATACCGTGCAGCGCGGACGCAAAACGCCGCGGTACGCCGCGGTTTCGGCAAACGATGGCGGTAATGGCCTCGAAATAATCGAGCGTTTCAGCCGCACGGACGCATACGAGCGTCTAGCATATCCATACAAACGAGTTCGCGGATAAAGGGAGTCACGGGACATATGAAGCAATGGGCTGGACTGGGAAAGTTCCTCGCGGGGCATATGCAGATCATCGTTCCGATTTGCGTGGCGCTCGGCGTGCTCTTTCCCCAGCAGATCGGCGTGCTCAAGCCCATCGTTCCCGCCCTGTTTGCCTTTATGACGTTTCAGGGTGCGCTCAGCAACACCTTCCACCAGGTCGCTGAGGTGTTCCGCCGTCCCCTGCACCTGATTTTGGCGCTGCTCGTCTCGGCGGTGCTCATTCCCATAGCAGCCTATGCCATAGGGTCACTCTTCTTTGGCTCCAACCCCAACCTTGTCTGCGGCATCGTGCTCGAGTACAGCGTGCCCGTGGCAGTCACTGCCTTTATGTGGATCAGCATGTTCGGCGGCAACGGCCCGCTCGCGCTCACCATCATCCTGACGTCCTCGGTTATCTCCCCTGTGACGATTCCGCTCACGCTTAAGCTCTTGCTGGGTGCCACCGTCTCGATCGATGTGCCGAGCATGATGCAAGACATGGCCTTTATGATCGCCATCCCCGCCGTGCTCGGCATCGTGATCAACGAACTCACGCGCGGATGGGGACACGAGAAACTCTCCCCCGCGCTCTCGCCCGCCTGCAAGTTCATGATGATGGGCGTTATCGCCTCCAACTCCACCGCCATGAGCGAGTACGTGCTGCACATGAACGCGGTGCGCCTAGAAGTCGCCCTCTTTATTTTGACCTTCGCCATCAGCGGCTTTGTCGTCGGTTTTCTGGTCGCTCGTGCGCTCCATCTGCCATATAGCGAGACGACTACCATGTGCTTTACCTGCGGCATGCGTAACATCTCTTCGGGCGCCGTCATCGCCACGCAGTACTTCCCGGGCGAAGTCGTGTTTCCCGTCATGTGCGGAACGCTGTTTCAGCAGGTGTTGGCCTCAATTATCGGGCATCTCTTTGAGCGCCTGACCGGCGAGGAGCGCGCCGCCCAGCGCAAGCGGGTCGAGGCTGGCCGCAGCGTAATGGCGAAATAGCCAGCCACAGGCGCGAGGCCGAGCCTTTGGCTATGCAAGCGCCTCCAGGCGTGCGCGCAGACGCTCAGCATCGATATCGAGCGTCGTCTCGGCATTGACCTGGGCCAAACGATAGCCCACAAAGTAGGGCGAAACCACCCAACGCGGCAGCGCCTTGGCAATGGTCCGACCGTCCAGGTGATAGAAGAACAGGTTGTACGACTCTGCGCGACCGCCATGGTGTTCGCGCAAAATGTAGCGCAGAACCACCTGAATCGCATCGGCAAACAGGTCTGCCTCGGCTTGGTCGTGGGCGTCGTCGCTGGCGGCGATTCCCTGTGGAGCCGAGACGTTGACCTCAAAGAATCCCATGATGGGCTCGGTTGAGATGTTGACCGCGATTCTCCCCTGTTGCCAGACATTGATGCCTTCGAAATTGGCAGAAGTCAGCGAAGTGTAGCCGTCTTCCTGCTCCAAACCCACAATCTGCATGTGCGGATGAACGAGACTACCGCCCGAGAGCGGACCCTTGTTCTTGTACATGAGCACGCTTCGATACTGCTGTGAATCGATCATCTGCTGCCAGCAACCCAGGGCAAACCGCATCACATGGTGGAGTTCATCCGGCTCATAGGTCACCAGGTCGGCATCGTGATCGGCCGACTCGATCAGCACGGTTTGACGGGTGGCGCGCAGGGTCTTGAACTTATTCTCGAGCCAAATGCAATCGCCATCACGGCGAATGATGTCGGTGAGCCCTTCTGTATCGCAAAAGGGGCACGCGGTGCCGGGGCGACGGTTGTCGTCGGGTTTGCCGCTCGCCTGCTGAACATCGAATACAAGTGCCACGGGCTACACCTCCAGCGGTACGATCCTTGTGCCATGGAGCTCGGACACGCCCAATGCCGCCGCGACCGCGTCACGATTTGCCGTAGTGATGCCGCCGCCAGGAAGGATGGTCAAACGATCGCCCGCATACTCGATTAAACGAGCCAGGTGGTCGAAGTTGTCCTCAATCGGCGTGCCGGCCGCGCCGCCATGCGTCAGGATGCGCGTAACGCCGCAGCCGGCAAGTGCATCAATCGCATCAAGCTGAGCCTCGGGCGAGAGCTGGTCAAATGCCATGTGAAAGGTGATGTCGATGAGCTCACGCTTGCATTCCTCGGTCGCGCAGCCCGTAGCCATCACGAGGGCGCCCAACGTAAGCTCGTCGAGCGCCCATCCGCCAGCGCAGGGCTTGCAGCAGCCAAAGACCAAGCCGTCAACGCCGGCGCTTACGGCAAGACCCAGGTCCATCTCCATCATACGCAACTCGTCTTGGTTGTAATAAAAGTCGCCGCCACGCGGGCGAATCATGCACATCACGCGCGCGTCATGCTCGTGAGCGTAGTTGACCGTGGCGCTGATAACGCCGGCGGAAGGCGTGGTACCGCCAACGGCAAGGTTGTCGCACAGCTCAATTCGACTCGCACCGGCCTTAATGGCCGCCGGCAACCGCTCAAAGTTCTCGGCACAAAACTCGTACAGCATAGATAGACCCCCAAAGACAGCAGATGTTTTCCGACGGGCATTGTCGCACGCCCCCATGAAGTTGCGGTGGAATAGGGACTGTTTTGGCCTCTGGAGCCCGTATTCAGTCCCTATTTCACCGCAACTTAAAGGGGTGCCGACCGAAATGGTCAGCACCCCTTTTTGCTGTATAGAAGTAGTCGTTGGGGACGTTCTTAAACGACTATTCATTCAAGAACGTCCCCAACGACTATCCCGGGATCAGGCGCGCTTTGGTGCGGGAAGGTAGCTGCTCAGAAATGTGGTCGAATGAGAGTTGCATCAAAGGAGCACTGGTTGGTGTTTCGCGCGATGCGTCAACCGACACTCGTCGCTATACCGGGGACAGACAGACCGGACTCCCTATACGACAACTGTTGACATCATATACTATGTGTCATATAGTAGGTGTTACACAGTATACTACGAAAGGAGGTGTGCGGATGGAGGCACAGATGAAGCGCGGCTTCCTCGAGGCCTGCGTGCTCGCGGCCGTCTCGGGCGAGGAATCCTACGGCTATCAGATCGTGAAGGACGTGCCCGCGAGCATGGGGCTCACGGAGTCCACGCTCTATCCGTTGCTCAAGCGCCTGGAGAAGGCGGGGTGCATCACGGCGCGCTCCGCCGAGCACAACGGGCGGCTGCGGAGGTACTACCGCATCACGGACGCCGGGCGCGAGCGTATCGCCGAGTTCCTCGCCGAATGGCCATCCGTGCAGGAGATCTACCGTTACGTGGAGGGGGCGCACCATGACGCGCGATGAGTTCTTGAACCGGCTGGGCGAGCTTCTGGCCTGCCTGCCGGCAGATCAGGTAAAGGAAACGCAGGAGTTCTACGCGGAGGCCATCGCCGACCGTATGGAGGACGGCATGACGGAGGCCGAGGCTGTGGCCGCCATGGGCACGCCCGGTGAGGTCGCCGAGGCAACGCTCGACGAACTGCCCGCCGTGCCGCGCGCGATCGCGAGGACCAAGCGCAAGAGCACGGCACTTCTATGGGCGCTCGCCATCGTGGGCTCTCCGGTATGGATTCCGCTGCTGCTCGCGTTCGTCGCCGTTGCCGCTGCAGTCTACATCTGTATTTGGGTTCTTGCGCTCTGCGTGTGGATCGTGGCCGCGGCATTCGGGGGCGCGGGCCTGGTAGGGCTCCTGTTCGCCGTGGACGGCATCATTATCGGGCATGTTCCGTACGTTTTGGCCTCGATGGGAATGGGATTCGCTTCCATCGGTGTGGCGCTCCTCACGGGAGCCGGCGCCTGGACGGCGTCCAAGCAGATCGCGCGCCTCTCTGCCCTTTGGGCGAAGAAAGCCGTTTCGCCCTTCTGGAAAGATCGAGGCAATAAGAGCCGCATGGGCGCCGAAGCGGCGCCGCTCACGGCATAGGAAGGAGTGCAAACATGTCCAGCGTAAAAAGGATTTACCTTGCCGTAGCGGGTGGGCTTGTTGCCACGGGGCTCGTCCTGGCTGCTATCGGATTTGTGGCCTCCGGCTTTAACCTCGCTGTGCTCAACACGCAGATCGACCTGTGCGATGACACCATCATTCTGGGTGGTGTTGAAATAGACGACCCGACAGGGCTTCCACTCATCGAGCAGCTTGCCGAGGTCGGCGAGATCCATATTGGATCTGCAACGACTGGTTCGTCTTCTCCTCGCAAATGATCGAGCTCGTAGCAGCCGTCCCCCCCTTCGGGCGCACCACGACGGGCATGAGCACGCCGCGCTCGGAGCCTTTTTGCGAGACCTTCCGTCACGCTCTTCCTGCGTGGTGAACCGGTCATCGACCGACGAGAGGCTGATGGGAATCTCTCGACTTCGGGCCAATCCCGCTCACCGATCTGGTCTTCCTTCGTGATGCGCACATAAGCGAGCAGACACCGCGCAGTGCTTCAGCGCGGCCGCACTTCCACGTCTATGACGGAGGTGCCCGGCGGCGTCTTGGCAATCCCCTTGTTTGCAGGCGTTGGCGCGTGGGGATCGCCCACTCGGGGGTCGAGGCCGCCGAGGACGGCGGCGAACCTCGCGGTGTCATTCGACATCGCGAGGTTCCCGGACCATGACCACCTGGCCTCGTACCGCGGCATAGCCCCAAGGGTGAGGAGCTTCGGCACGTCGATCAGGGCGCCCGCGCAGCGTCGGCCGGTCCGCCGTTCGGCAGAACGGCGGAAGTCCCTAGCCGCCCAGGTAAGCCTTGCGGACGTTGTCGTCGTGCAGGAGCTCTTGGCCGGTGCCGGTCATGGTGATCTTGCCGGTCTCGAGCACGTAGCCGCGCGTGGCGATTGAAAGCGCCATCTGGGCGTTCTGCTCGACCAGAAGCACCGTGGTACCGGCCTTGTGCAGGTCCTCGACAATCTGGAAGATCTGCTCAATCAGAATCGGCGCCAGACCCATGGAAGGCTCATCGAGCATGAGCAGCTTGGGGTTGCTCATAAGGGCGCGCCCCATAACGAGCATCTGCTGTTCGCCGCCCGAAAGGGTGCCGGCGACCTGGCGACGGCGCTCCTTAAGGCGCGGGAACTGCTCGTAGACGCGCTCAAGGCCCGGAGCCACCGTGGACTTGGGCTGCGTGTAGGCGCCCATCTCCAGGTTCTCCTCGACCGTCATCTGCAAAAAGGCGCGACGGCCCTCGGGAACCTGGGCCAGGCCCTTGCCCACCAGTTTATCGGCAGGCGTATGGGTAATGTCCTCGCCCATAAACTTGATGGAGCCGGTCTTGGAACGCAGCAGGCCCGAGACGGTTTTAAGCGTCGTGGACTTACCGGCGCCGTTCGCGCCGATCAGGGCCACGATCTCGCCCTCGTTGACGTTAAAGGAGATGTCCTTGATGGCGTGGATAGCGCCGTACCAGACGTTGATGTTGTAGACGGAAAGCATCGGCTCTGCCATTTAGTTCTCCCCCTTATCCTGCTTGCCCAGATATGCCTCAATTACGGCATCGTTGTTCTGGATCTCCTCGGCCGTGCCCTTGGCGATGACCTTACCAAAGTTGAGCACGCAGATGCCCTCGCAGATGTTCATGACGAGCGACATATCATGCTCGATAAGCATAATGGCGATGCCAAAGGTGTCGCGGATCTTGACGATGTTCTCCATGAGCTCCGCGGTCTCGGACGGGTTCATGCCGGCGGCAGGCTCGTCGAGCAGCAGCAGTTTGGGGTTGGTGGCAAGCGCGCGGACGATCTCCAGACGACGCTGGGCGCCGTAAGGCAGCGAGCCGGCCTGCTCGTTTGCCAGGTGCTCCATATCAAAGATGGACAGCAGCTCCATGGCGCGCTCGTGGGCGGCCTTCTCGTGCTTCCAGTACGTCGGCAGACGCAGCACGCCCTCAAAACCAGAGTAGCGCTCCTGGTTGTGCAGGCCGACCTTAACGTTGTCCTCCACCGTCATGGTGTTGAACAGGCGAATGTTCTGGAAGGTACGGGCGATACCCATGCGGTTGACCTGATAGACCGACTTGCCCGAGGTGTCCTCACCGTCGAGCAGGATGGTACCGTGCGTGGGCTGGTACACCTTGGTGAGCAGGTTGAAGACCGTGGTCTTACCGGCACCGTTGGGACCGATCAGACCGGCGATCTCGGTCTTACCGATGGTCAGGCTAAAGTCGTCGACTGCCTTAAGGCCGCCAAATTCAATGCCCAAGTGGATGCACTCGAGCGCCGGGCGCTGGCCCAGGTCGCGGTCGGGAACGATGGCGCCAGAAGGATACGGGACCATCTTGCCCTTGTTGAACTCAAATTTACTGGGCATCGGCTGCCACCTCCTTCTTGGAAGCAAAGCGGTCCTTAATGCGTGCGAAGAACGCCTTGAGCTGCGGGTTGTTGGTAAAGATCATGACCAGGATCAGCACGATGGCGTAGATGAGCATGCGGTAGTCCGAGAACTGACGGAGCAGCTCGGGAAGCACCGTGAGCAACGCCGCCGCGATGACGGAGCCGCGCATATTGCCCAGACCGCCCAGGACCACGAACACCAGGATGAGGATGGACGTGTTGAAGTCGAACTTGGTAGCGGAAAGCTGCGAGAAGTTACCGCCGAAGAGGGCTCCGGCAGCGCCGGCGAGAGCGGCGGAAACCACGAAGGCGATCATGCGGTACTCGGTGACGGAGATGCCCACGGACTCGGCAGCGATCTTGTTGTCGCGCACGGCCATAATGGCACGGCCGGTACGGCTGCGAACCAGGTTGAGTACAATCACGAGCGCGACCATGACCAGGATGGCGCCGGCAAGGAAAGTCGAATAGGTCGACACGCCCGAGGCGCCCTGGGCGCCCTTGATGATGGCGGTGCCGTCCTCGAGCAGGTGCAGGTCGTCGATCGTAGAGTTGCCCGTGATGTTAAAAATCACGTGCAGGCCGCGGGAGTCGACGCCCACAATGAGGCAGGTGACGATCTCCTTGATAATCTCGCCAAAGGCCAAAGTCACGATGGCCAGGTAGTCGCCGCTCAGGCGCAGGACCGGGATACCGATCAAGAAGCCCAGGATGGCGGCAGCGATGGCGCCGACCACGATGCTGATGATAAGGCGCACCGGATCGGAAGGAACGGCGCTCTCGAGGGCGACCGCGGTGACGATTCCCGTATAGGCACCGACACTCATAAAGCCCGCGTGGCCCAGCGACAAGTCGCCCGCGATGCCGACGACGAGGTTAAGGGAGATGGCCATGACGATGTAGGCCGTAATGGGAACCAACTGGCCGGCGATCATGCGCGGAATCATGTGGTTAGACTGCATAAAGAACACGATGGCAAATGCCACGATGCACATGGCGTACGTGACAAAGTCGTGACGCGTCTGCTTGTCTTTAAGAAACTTCATAACGCTCACCTACACCTTCTCGGGGACGTACTTGCCCAAGAGGCCGGCAGGCTTGACGAGCAGGACGATGATCAAAACAGCAAAGACGATGGAGTTGGCAAGGCTCGTGGAAATGTAGGCCTGCGCCATCGCCTCGATAATGCCGATGAGAATGCCGCCGACAAAAGCGCCGGGGATGGAGCCGATGCCGCCGAAAACGGCGGCGTCGAAGGCCTTGATGCCAGGCATGGCGCCCGTGGTGGGCTGCAGGACCGGCGAGTAGGAGCACAGGAGCACACCGGCGATGGCGGCAAGGGCGGAGCCGATGGCAAACGTCATCGAAATAGTGCGGTTGACGTTGATGCCCATGAGCTGAGCGGCGGCCTTGTCCTCGGACACGGCGCGCATGGCTTTGCCCATCTTGGTCTTACCTGTAAAGAACATCAGGCCGGCCATGATAACCAGGCAGGCGACGATGGTGACGAGCGATACGGCGCTCACGTTGAACTTGGCCAAGAACTCCGGCACCGGGAAGGTGACGAGCGAAGTGAAGTTCTTGGGCGTGGCGCCCCACAGAAGCTGCGCGGCATTCTGCAGGAAGTAGGACACACCGATGGCCGTGATCAAAACGGCCAGCGGGCCTGCTTGGCGCAGCGGCTTATAGGCCAGACCCTCGATGAGAACACCGAGAACCGTGCAGACCACACAAGAGAGAACTACAGATGCCCAGCCCGGGAGGCCGAGATACGACGTGGCGCAGAACGAGACATAGGCACCGACCATGATGACGTCGCCGTGAGCGAAGTTGAGCATCTTGGCGATACCGTAGACCATGGTGTAGCCCAACGCGATGATGGCGTAGACGCTGCCCATGGACAGGCCGTTGACCAGGTATTGGATAAAGACCGTCATGTTCCACATCCCCCTTTCGAATAGGTTTCCAGTTGATGTATGAAACAGGGACGTTACATCGTCCCTAGATACCAAGCAAGCAGGGAAGGCCAAAACCTCCCCTGCTTGGGATCAAAACCGCTCTATGTAAGGCGGCCTATTAGGCCTGTACGTACTTGCCGTCGGTGATGACGTACGCCGTCGGGTCCTTCTGGACCTGACCCTTGTCGTTCCAGGAGAGCTTGCCAGTCAGGCCGTCAACGGTAATGTTGCGCATGGCCTCGGGCAGCTTCTCGGCAACCTCGGTGGGGTCGGCGTCGACGCCCAGGCCGGCCTCCTTGAGAGCCTCGACCACAGCATGCACGCCGTCGTAGGCGTCGGCGGCAAACTGGTCGGGGGTATCGCCGTACTTATCCTTGTAAGCGTTGACGAAGTCGGCGTTCTTCTCGTCGTCGGCGGAGAACGGGGTCATGAGCAGCAGACCCTCGGCAAGAGAGGTGTCGAAGCCCTCAACGCCCAGGATGCCGTCCATGCCGTCGCAGCCCATCATCTTGACGTCGTAGCCCATGTCCTTGGCGTTCTTGAGCAGGACGGACGCCGGCGTGTAGTAGATCGGCGCAAAGATCATGGTGGCGCCTGCCTGCTTGGCCTTGGTCAGCTGGTTGGTAAAGCTCGTGGCGGAGTCGTCCTTAAAGGTCTCCTCGTCGACAATCTCAAGCTTAGACTTAGCGGCCTGGGCCTTAAAGGAATCTGCGATGCCCGAAGAATAGGCGTCGCCGGAGTTATAGAACAGCACGAACTTCTCGTTCGCATACTTCTCTGCCAGGAACTTGGCAGCGTTGACACCTTGGTTGGGGTCGGTAAAGCAAACCTGGAAGACGCAATCCTTGCCCTTGGTAACGTCCTCGGAGGACGCGGACGGGGTGATCATGAACGTCTCGGGGTCGTTGCCGCACTCGGCGGCAACGGCGACCGACGCACCCGTGGTGGTCGGACCGACGAGGGCCTGCATGCCCCAGTCGAGCAGGGTGTTGAAGGCGTTGACGGCCTTCTCGCCGTCGGCCTGGTCATCCTCGGCCTTGCTGGCAAGCGGCAGCTCCTTGGTCGAGAAATCCTTGCAGCCAAGTTCGACAGCCTGTGTAACGGACTTGCCGTAGGACGCGTTGGCGCCGGTCAGCGGGCCGATGGTGCCGATCTTAAACGAAGCGTCGCCCGACGCGGAACCGCTGTCGCCGCCGTTGGAGGAGCAGCCAGCTAGAATGGACATCGCCCCCAGACCTGCTGCGCTCGCGATAACGCTCCTGCGATTCATAACAGGGTTCAATGACTTACCGGTGAGGCTCGACATGCGGCTCTCCTCTCAAATCTCGTCGGGTTTCGGTTACCCGACAGGCCATCCTTCGCCGTGTTCGGCGTTCGCAAAATACTAGACGCTTTAGTTAAGGAAAGTGGCGATTATTTCAACTTTTCTTTGGATTTGTTCGTTTATCCATAATTCTGCGTATTTCTATTACTTTATGCAGTAATGCCACTTTATTATGTAAAAGTAATGTTTCCATTCTGTTACAAGCGTTCCCGCTCTCAATAAACATGGTGTCCCCCCTTTTTTTCGCTGACCGCGACGCGTCCGTCTTGCGGTACAGGGCAAACCTTATGGCGCAAACGTTGACAGTTTGTTACGGGAGTTCGTTTGTAGCGAGTGTGTTTCCAATATTTCCGCAGCGTTTCGGGGGTAGCGTTTTGCACAGCTCCAGCTGCCTGGCAAGCACGCGCCCGCACTTCACGCTAGAATGCACTCAACCTATAAGCAGTTAATCCATCCACAAGATGCACGAAGGAGCTATCTATGAGCGAACCCCTGCGCACCGTGAACGTCGGTCTGATCGGTCTGGGAACCGTCGGCGGCGGCGTGGCCCGTTTGATCAAGAGCCACCACGATGAGTACCTGGCCGCCTACGGCATCGACCTTAAGCTGACCCGCGCCTGCGCGCTTGCCTGGGAGCAGGCCGAAGCCGCCGGTATTGAGCGCGAGGCCTTTACGAGCGACTGGCACGACGTCGTCACCGACCCCGCCGTCGACATCGTCGTCGAGCTCATCGGCGGCGAGCATCCCGCGACCGAGATCTTCACCACCGCCTTCGAGAACGGCAAGCACGTCGTCTCTGCCAACAAGGCCCTGCTGGGCCGTCATGTCGAGACGCTCGCCGAGAAGGCGCGCGCGTGCGGCGTGCAGATTAAGTGCGAGGCCAGCTGCGGCGGCGGCATCCCCATCGTGAGCACGCTCGAGCACGACCTGGTGGGCAACAAGATCCTGACCATCGCCGGCATCCTCAACGGCACCACCAACTATATCCTGTCGCGCATGGACGCCGAGGGCGCCGATTACGCTGACGTGCTCGCCGACGCCCAGGCAAAGGGCTATGCCGAGGCCGACCCGTCCGCCGACGTCGACGGCTTCGACGCCGCCAGCAAGACGGCAATCCTCGCTTCCATCGGCTTTGGCACCCGCGTGACCACCGACGATGTCTACCAGCAGGGTATCCGTACCATCGGCGCCGAGGACATTGCCCAGGCCCGCGAGCTCGGCTACACCATCAAGCTGCTGGGCATCGCACGCAACACCGACGCCGGCGTCGACGTCCGTGTGCATCCCACGCTGATCCCCGCCGACCACATGCTTGCCAAGGTCAACGGCGCCATGAACGCTGTCTACGTGGTGGGCGACGCCGTGGGCGAGACCATGTTCTACGGTGCCGGCGCAGGCTCCTTCCCCACCGCGAGCGCCGTCGTGGGCGATATCCTGTCGCTCTCCGAGCAGATCAGCCGCGGCGTGGCTCCGCTGCCCGAGATTGAGCCCTATGGTCACAACCTCGCCTTTAAGCCTATGGACGAGCTCCAGACCAAGTACTATGTGCGCCTGAAGGTCGCCGACCGCGTGGGCGCCCTGTCCGAGACGGTCAACATCTTTGCCAAGCACAACATCTCGATCTCGCTCATCAACCAGGTCGAGGACGGCAAGTCGGGCGTCAGCGATGCCTGCTCGGTCATCTTCCTGACGCACCGCGCACTCGAGAAGGACGTCCAGGCTGCCGCCGCCGAGCTTGCCAGCGTCGACTGCGTGGCCGAGGTCGCCAACGTCCTGCGCATCGAGGACGTCGAGGCCTGGACCGAAGGCGTCATGGCCAACTAGCTCAACGCTCACCTAGCAATATGCGCTTTGAGGGCTCCCGTCCGATGCGGGACGGGAGCCCTTTTGTCTCCTGCCCTAAGCACAACGGCAGAGCACATTTGCGCGAGCCGCTCATCGGTAACGCGGGCTACCGTTCACCGATATGCAAACACGGCCGATTCCGGTTACGGCTACGCTGTGCTGCGAATGTCCGCCCGCGATGAGAGGAAATACCATGTTGCTCGAGGGCAAGAAAGCAATCATCACCGGAGGCACGCGCGGTATCGGCTATGCCATCGCCTGCCGTTTTATCGAGGAAGGTGCTGCCGTCACCGTCTTTGGCTCGCGCCAGGAGACTGCCGACGCTGCCGTTGAGAAACTGACGACCGCCTATCCCGAGGCCAAGGTCTGGGGCCGCTCCTGCGACCTCACCTCGCTCGAGGCCGTAACCGAGGCCTTTACCCAGGCTGCCGCCGATATGGGCGGCCTGGACACGGTCGTCAACAATGCCGGTATCTCCCAGCGCTCGCCCCTTTTGGACTACACGGCCGAGGAGTTCGCCAAGGTCATGGACCTCAACGTCGTCGCCGTCTTTAATGGTCACCAGGCCGCTGCCAAGATCATGACCGAAGCCGGCCACGGTGGCACCATCACCACCACGAGCTCGATGGTCGCTAAGTACGGTCAGCCCTCCGGCGTCGGTTACCCCACGTCCAAATTTGCCGTCAACGGCATGGTCCAGTCGCTCTCGCGCGAGCTCGCCCCCATGGGCATTCGCGTCAATGCCGTCGCACCTGGCGTGACCAAGACCGACATGGTCGCTAACCTGCCCGAAGAAGTCATCAAGCCCATCATCGCCACCATTCCGCTGGGTCGCATGGGCGAGCCCGAGGATGTCGCCAACGCCTTTGTTTTCCTGGCGAGCGACATGTCCTCCTATGTCACGGGCGCCGTGCTCCCCGTCGACGGAGCCGCCCGCTCCTAAGGAGCCACAAGCTTTGGCTTCAAGCTTCAACATAGCTCAACCAAAAAGGCGCGCCGTCTGAATCAACTGCAGACAGCGCGCCTTCTCCTGTTATGAAAGGGAAACTATGTCCCAGTATTTCGGATCAGAACGGGGCACGGTTTCCCCCAGGACCTCCTTGCGGAAACTGCATCCCACTCTGAGCGCCCATTCCGGGACACAGCTTCCCAACGGCCCCCGTTTCGGAAACCACATCCCGTTCCGAGCCTTCAAAGCGGGACGCGGCTTCCCCGAGAAAGTATCGACTACTTACCGTCGTCGTCTTCGGCTTCTTCGCGCGCATAGAGCTCCAGCATGCGGCGGCGGTATTCGCGCACAGCGAGCTTGGCGCGCTCCAGGCGGCGGCGCTCACGCGGAGTCAGCTCGGACGGGTCGACCTCGTCTCCATAGGTCTTATCGGCAAGCAGGTGCGCCGCGTCCACGATGCGGGCATCGATGTGGCCGCTCGCTGCCTCGGCGGAAAGACGCTCGGCAATCGTATCGAGCGTAGGCAGGCCCTCGAATACGCGACCATGGCCATGCGAGGTCAGCAGCTCGTGCTCGCGCGCGAGCAAGCTCGCTAGGTCGTGGTGGGCGCGCAAGATGTCGAGCGCATCGGATGGATGCTCGGCAACCTCTGCCACGGCGGCGACCGGTGCGGCATCCACCACGCGGTAGAAGAGCTGCGCGAGCAATGGCATCAAGAACACCGTGATGGCACCGGCGGCAACCATGACCGACGCAATATCTTGCGACAGCGCGCCCGCGTTGACGGCAACGCTCGTAACGGCAACGATGATCGGCAGCGCCGTGGTGCAGTACAGGGCCACGGTAATGCGACCATACGCCGACACATCGCGCGTCGCAGGACAAATGCTCATGGAAATAAGAATGGGCACGGCACGAATAATCAACAACGCCACGATAAAGCCCGCGAGCAAGCCCGGGCGCGACGCCACGGCCGTCAGGTCGATCTTTGCGCCCGACACGGTAAAGAACACCGGAATCAAAAAACCGTAGGCCAGACCGTCGAGCTTGGTCTCGAGCGTATGGTTGCCCTCGGGGATGATATAGCGCAGGACAAAGCCGGCGGCAAAAGAACCCAACACGATGTCGAGATCAAAGACAGCCGAGAATGCCACGAGCGTGACCAGGATGAGCACCGTCAGGCGCACGAAGGTCTGCGACGTGGTATCGGCGCGCTCCTCAACAAATGCAAAGAAGCGGCTGCCGACGCGCTTGGAGCGGCTCGGGACCACGGCCAGCAACACGCAAACCACCGCAAACAAGCCAAGGATAACGAGCGTTTGGATGCCAGTGCGGGCAGACAACAGCACCGACATGGCGAGCACGGGACCGAGCTCGCCCCAAGTGCCATACGCGAGAATCGAGTCGCCCACGCGCGTGCCGGTGAGCGAGCGCTCACGCATGATGGGCACAAGCGTACCGAGCGCCGTCGAAGTGAGGGCAAGCGTCACGGCGATACCGTCGAAATGACTGACTGAGAACCACGGGGTAAAGCGCACGGCAAGCCAGGCGATACCAAACGTGACGACCCACGTCGCCAAGCCGTAGCGCCCCTCGACGCCCGTGATGCTCTTGGGGTCGATCTCAAAGCCGGCAAGCAGGAACAAAAAGGCCAGGCCCAGCTCGGACACCAGCGAGACCTCAGCATCTACATGGATGACGCCGAGCATATGGGGTCCCAGTACCGCGCCGAGCACGAGCAAAAAGACCGTCTCGGGAACGGGTTTTCCGGGAATCGCCGAGGCGATAAAAGGACTCGCAAAGGCCACGAGTGCGATGATGGCGAGCGAAACGAATGCCATGTGATGCCTTTCTCTTGTTTGCGCTTCACTGTAGCACCCTCGCCGTCCTCAACGCGCCGCGAGCTGTCGTATCATAGTGAGGTTTACAAACATGTGGCTCAAGGCGACCGCAGGGCAGACCCCGCAAACCGACCGCTGCCGCATACCGTACCGTACGCCCAACCGATCAGGAAGGCAGGAACCAATGGTCTCTCGTATCTACGTGGAGAAGAAACCCGGGTTCGACGTCGAGGCTCAGCAGCTCAAGGGCGAGCTGACCGAAATTCTCGGCATCAAGGGCATCGAGGCCCTGAGGATTATCAACCGCTACGACGTCGAGGGCATCGACAAGGAGCTTTTCCGGTCCTGCGTGCCGACCGTCTTTAGCGAGCCCCAGGTCGATGTGACCTACGACGAGCTCCCCGCAAGCGATGGCGCCGTCTTTGCCGTCGAATTCCTGCCTGGCCAGTTTGACCAGCGCGCCGACTCCGCCAGCGAGTGCGTGCAGCTCATCAGCCAGGGCGAGCGCCCCGCCGTGCGCTCCGCCAAGGTCTATATGATCTCGGGCGCTCTGGACGAGGCCGCCATCGATGCCATCAAGCACTACGTGGTGAACCCCGTCGAGGCGCGCATCGCCTCGCTCGACCTGCCCGAGACGCTGTACATGGAGACCCCCGAGCCCCAGCCCGTCGAGGTGCTCGACGGTTTCCGCGAGCTCGACGAAGCCGGCCTTGCCGCCTTTATTTCCGAGCGCGGCCTTGCCATGGACGAGGCGGACATCGCCTTCTGCCAGCAGTACTTCCGCGATGAGGATCGCGACCCCACCATCACCGAGATCCGCGTGATCGACACCTACTGGTCCGATCACTGCCGCCACACCACCTTCGGCACCGTCCTGGACGACGTGACGATCGACGACGCCGTGGTGCAGCAGGCCTTCGACCGCTACATGGAGATGCGCCACGAACTCGGTCGCGACACCAAGCCCGTCTGCCTCATGGACATGGGCACCATCGGCGCCAAGTACCTCAAGAAGACCGGCGTCATGACCGATGTCGACGAGTCCGAGGAGATCAACGCCTGCACCGTCAAGGTGAAGGTCGATGTCGACGGCGAGGACCAGGACTGGCTGTTCCTCTTTAAGAACGAGACCCACAACCACCCGACCGAGATCGAGCCCTTCGGCGGTGCCGCCACCTGCGTGGGCGGTGCCATCCGCGACCCGCTGTCGGGCCGCAGCTACGTGTACCAGGCCATGCGTGTCACCGGCGCCGGCGACCCCACCGTCCCCGTGTCCGAGACGCTCGAGGGCAAGCTGCCGCAGCGTAAGCTCGTGACCACTGCTGCCGCCGGCTACTCCAGCTACGGCAACCAGATCGGCCTTGCCACCGGTCAGGTCAACGAACTCTATCACCCCGGCTACGTCGCCAAGCGCATGGAGGTCGGCGCCGTCGTGGGCGCTACCCCGGCAAACCACGTGCGTCGCGAGTGCCCCGCCCCCACCGACAAGATCATCCTGTTGGGCGGCCGCACCGGCCGTGACGGCATCGGCGGTGCCACCGGCTCCTCCAAGACCCAGAACACCGAGTCCATCGAGACATCGGGCGCCGAGGTCCAGAAGGGCAACGCCCCGGTCGAGCGCAAGCTGCAGCGCCTGTTCCGCCGCGGCGATGCCTGCCGTCTGATCAAGCGCTGCAACGACTTTGGCGCCGGCGGTGTCTCGGTCGCCGTAGGCGAGCTTGCCGACGGCCTGTATGTCGACCTTGATACCGTGACCAAGAAGTACGACGGTCTTGACGGCACCGAGCTCGCCATCTCTGAATCCCAGGAACGCATGGCCTGCGCCGTCGCCGACGGTGACGTCGAGGAGTTCATGGGCTACGCCGCCGAGGAGAACCTCGAGGCGACCGTTATCGCCGAGGTTACCGCCGAGCCGCGCATGCGCATGGCCTGGAACGGCGTCGCCATCGTCGACCTGTCCCGCGAGTTCCTCAACTCTAACGGCGCACCCAAGCACCAGGTCGCCCACGTGTGCGCCCGTAGCGTGTGGCAGCCCAGCTGGGCCGGCACCACGCTTGCCGAGCGCATGACCTCGCTCGTCACCGACCTCAACGTCGCTTCTAACAAGGGCCTTTCCGAGCGCTTCGACTCCACCATCGGCGCCGCGACCGTGCTCATGCCCTTTGGCGGCAAGACGCAGCTCACCCCCAGCTCGGCCATGGTCGCCAAGTTCCCCGTGGACGGCGAGACCACCACGGCGAGTGCCATGGCATGGGGCTTCAACCCTTATCTGATGGAGGCCGACCAGTTTGCGGGCGCCTACCTGTCCGTGGTCGAGTCCATCGCCAAGCTCGTAGCTGCCGGCTTTGAGCACAAGCGCGCCTATCTCTCCTTCCAGGAGTACTTCGAGCGTCTGCGCACCGAGGCCGAGCGCTGGGGCAAGCCCACGGCAGCCGTCCTGGGCGCCCTCATGGCCCAAGTCGACCTGGGTGCCGGCGCCATCGGCGGCAAGGACTCCATGAGCGGCTCGTTTGAGGACGAGGCCGGCGAGCTCAACGTTCCGCCGACCCTGATCAGCTTCGCTGTCGCCGTGGGCAAGGCGGCCCGCGCTGTCTCCCCCGAGTTCAAGGGCCTCACACACCGCGTCGTCCGTATCGCCCCCGCCACCTATGGCGAGGACTACCGCCCCGATGCCCAGCAGCTGCTCGCCGCGTTTGACGCCGTCGAGGCGCTCACCGCTACCGGCGACGCCCTGGCCGTCTCCACGCCCGGCTACGGCTGCGGCGCCGAGAGCCTCTTTAAGATGTGCGTCGGTAACCAGATCGGTATCGAGCTTGCCGAGGACGTGGACGTGGAGAGCCTCTTCACCCCGCTCTACGGCAGCTTTATCGTCGAGCTCGCCGAGGACGCCGAGCTGCCCGAAGTCGCCGACGGCGTTGTCGTCGAGCCCCTGGGCACCACCGTCGAGGGCTATGTCATCGACACCGGCTCCGAGGTCATCGAGCTCGCCGAGCTCCAGGAGGCCTGGGAGAGCGACATCGAGGGCGTCTTCACCTACCGCAGCGCCGGCGAGACCCCCGAGGTCGAGACCATCGACTTCCGCGCCAAGGATATCCACGTGTTCGGCGGCGCCAAGATCGCCCGCCCGCGCGTGATCATCCCCGTGTTCCCCGGCAACAACTGCGAGTACGACAGCGCCCGCGCCTTCCGTGCCGCCGGTGCCGAGGCCGACACCTTCGTGATCAACAACCTCACGCCCGAGGCCGTCGCCGAGAGCACCCACGAGCTTGCGCGCCGCATCCGTGCAAGCCAGATCGTTATGATCCCCGGCGGCTTCTCGGGCGGCGACGAGCCCGACGGCTCTGCCAAGTTCATCACGGCGTTCTTCCGCGCTCCCGAGGTCACCGAGGCAGTCCGCGACTTGCTCAAGGCCCGCGATGGCCTGATGCTGGGCATCTGCAACGGCTTCCAGGCCCTGATCAAGCTCGGCCTGGTGCCCTACGGCGACATCGTCGACGCCACGCCCGATGCGCCCACGCTGACGTTCAACACCATCGGTCGCCACCAGAGCCGTCTGGTGCGCACCCGTATCTCGTCCAACCTGTCCCCGTGGCTTTCGCAGTGCAGCCTGGACGACCCCTACACCGTCGCCATCAGCCACGGCGAGGGCCGCTTTGTCGCCAATGACGAGGTGCTCGCCCAGCTGATCGCCAACGGCCAGGTCGCCACGCAGTACGTGGGTGAAGACGGAAAGCCCAGCATGGATCTTTCCGTCAACCCCAACGGCTCCGCACTCGCCATCGAGGGCATCACGAGCCCCGACGGCCGCGTCCTGGGCAAGATGGGCCATGCCGAGCGTCGCGGCGACAACCTGTACCGCAACGTGCCCGAGCATGTCCCCGGCGATAAGTTCATGCCGATCTTTGAGAGCGGCGTGGCCTACTTCGCTTAAACCTTTCCCATCGGGTACAATCCCCTCGGGTAACAACACCCGCCACCGACACATCCGGTGGCGGGTTCTTTTTTGCTTCGCGCATGCAGGAAGGACATCATGGAAAGCCGCAAGCCGTATCTCGCCACCCTGCCCGGACTCATCCTGGGCTGTCTTGTTTGTTGCGCGCTCTGGGGATCGGCCTTTCCCTGCATCAAGATCGGCTACGCACTCTTTTGTATCCCGGCGCACGATAGCGCCTCGCAGCTGCTCTTTGCGGGCTTGCGCTTCACGCTTGCCGGCGCCCTGGTTATCGTTGGGATGAGTGCGGCCCAGCGCCGCCCCCTCATTCCGCAGGCTCGCGACATCAAGCCCATCTTTGTCTTGTCGCTCTTCCAGACTATCGGGCAGTACTTCTTTTTCTATCTGGGCCTCTCGCACGCCAGCGCCATGTCGAGCTCCATCATCGAGGCCAGCGCCAACTTCCTCGCAATCCTCTTTGCCGCCCTGGCATTTCACACCGAGAAGCTCAATACGGCCAAGGTGCTTGGCTGTGCGCTGGGCTTTGCCGGCGTCGCGCTCGTCAACCTCTCGGGCGCAGATGGCACCTTTGGCTTCAGGCTCGATGGCGAGGGCTTTATCCTAGCCTCCACTGTCGCGGGTGCTCTTTCGACCTGCCTGATCGGCATCTTCTCGCGCAAGCATGACGGCGTCTTGCTCGCCGGCTGGCAGTTTTTAGTCGGAGGTTTGGTCCTTACCACCATCGGGTTTTTGATGGGCGGCGCGCTCTCCCCCACCGCGATCATCCCCGCCATCGCACTCATTATCTATATGGCACTCATTTCCGCCGTCGCGTACTCGCTATGGTCGCGTCTGCTTGCCGTCAACCCCGTCAGCCGTGTGTCGGTCTTTGGCTTTATGAATCCAGTCTTTGGCGTACTGTTGAGCGCTCTGCTGCTCGGCGAGGGCGCTGGCACGAGCCCTGTTACCGTACTTGTTGCCCTGCTGTTGGTCTGCGGCGGCATCATCATCGTCAACAGGCCCAAAAAGGTCTAACGAACTACCCCTATTTAGCAGAGGGGGTTCACATGCTTTAGCTTAATGGAGTACATCGGAGAGCCGAGGGCCGCCACGCCCGCCAGCGTGCGCCCTTTTTCTAGCGTATCTGGGCGCCGGCTTTCTTCTTCTCGCGCTTTACGCGGTTGAGCTCCGCGTCGGCAGCACGAAACAAGTCTTGCCAGGTATCGACGCCATCACCGACCCGTGCGTAGCCGATGGACATCCGCAACAGATACGGAACCTCGGCGCGCGCGAGCTCATCGTTGATTGTCGCGCACAGATGCATGATATCCTGTTCCGCCACTGCCTTTTGGAGCACCACGAACTCATCGCCACCATAACGTGCGATAAAGCCGCCAGACGCCGAGCAGACTTCTTTGAGCGCAGCGGATATGACCTGAAGAGCATGGTCGCCCTCCACATGCCCATAGCGATCGTTAATCTGCTTAAAGCCGTCGGCGTCCATCATAAGCAGATATACATCTTCGGCCTGATCCACATTTGAGAAGAGCGACAGCATATAGGTCTCAAAACGGTTGCGATTGTTAAGTCCAGTCAACGGGTCGGTCGAGATGAGCTGCTCCTGGTAGATGATGTAGAGCAGCAACATGCTAATCATTATGCCGACACAAAGGCCGGGCACCGAGTATACGACCTGAAAGGTACCGCCCACCAGGGCCGGAATGGCGAAAAATGCCAAGGTTCGATAGATGGCCTTCGTCTGCAGGCTCTCGACCCTGCGAGATTGCACAAATGCATGCAGGGACGTATGTATAACGTAACAGTAGCTGACGATGGGCTGGATCATATAGGCAAAGCCGCGACGATACACGCCCTGCGAATCGATATAGAACAGGGCGTGCGTCCAGTAACTGGTAAACGCCAGCACGACCACCAGAGCCGTAGGCAACGCTACAAGCACCACCCTATAGCGCGAGGTCAAAAGGCGAGAACCCTGCACCGTCTCGGAATAGATAAACCAAATGAGACACGCGATAGCAAAGAGCGAAAACGAAACCGCGTTGGAAATCCAGTTGGCAGCAATGCCCAGCGTGCCGCCCACACCGTCCGAAAGCGTCCAGATCATATCGAATAACATGTACGCGGCAGAGGTGTAGCCGAGCGTACTAAACAATAACTGCTGGGTACTCGAGAACAAGGAGTGGCGACTTCGCGCGGCAAGCCCGATAAGAACAATCATGCATAGCAGGAATATCTCGATCTTGAGTGCCTTAACCACTAGACGCCATCCCTTCAATATCCAAGTGGTCAGAATCGCCCGATTCGTGCCTGGGCAATAAACACCCCTACTCCGCAGGGGTATAGGGAATAATAGCAGAGCGCCCGAACGTCACTGCAAGACAGCTCTCGTTCGGGCGCCCATACGGCGCGAATTGCACACGCCGGCTTGATTGACTCGCGTCGACGATTACTCGCCGTCGATGTCGGTCGCGACGGCCTCCTCAATAGCCTCGACGCCTTCGACCGACAGATCCTCTTCGCCGTGGCAGAACTTCTTATCGACCCAGCCGGTCAGAATCGGGGCCATGATGGCCGTGATGATGACGGCGGTGGCGATCTGCGCATACGCGGTGGGCGCAAGCTCGGCATAGCGCGGCGCGACCTCAGCAAGAGCAACCGGCGTGGTCATAGCCGTGCCGGCGATGGTGGAGCAAGCAACGGCGGCCTTGCCGTTGCCGCCGCACAAGCGCTCGAAGGCAAAGGTGATGGGGCCAACGATAAAGAGGGTGATGAGGCCCAACAGAATGCCCGAGATGCCGCCGGTGATGAAGCTCGAAAGGCTCATGGACGCACCGAGCTGAAATCCGATGACGGCAATCGCAGGATTGGCACCGGGAACCAGCAGGTTCTTGATAAACGGGAACAGGTTGCCCAGAACCATGCCGATAACGAGTGGCAAGATGGAGCCGATAATGGTGCCAATGGGAATGTTGGCGAGGCCGGAAACACCGAGGATGATCATCGTGACGGCGGGGCCGGCCGTAAAGAACAGGATACCGACGGCGCCCTGCTCAGACTCATCGCCGAACTCGCCCATGATGCCCGTATAGAGCGCCATGTTGCAAAACGTGATGCCGCCGATGATAGACACGGAACTCAGACCCAGGAAGCTGTCGTTAAAGAAATATGCCACGCCCAGGCCGAGAGCCGCTGCGACGACCAGCTTGGGAATCAGCACGACGATGCCGGTCTTGATAGCGCCCGGCGTGGACTTAAAGCTGATGCCGGCGCCCACAAACAGCAGGATCGCGGCGACGATGGTATTGGAGCCACCGCGGCAGGCAGCCGTAAAGAAGCCGCCGATCTCAAAAACCTGCGGGCAGAAGGTATTGAGCAGAAGGCCGACGATCATCGGGTAGATCATGATGTCGCCCGGGATACGCGGGACCTTGATTTTCTTTTGCTCGTTGGCGGTTGCTTCCTGTGCCATGAAACCCCCATTTCCGTTGACGGAACACAAAAGACAACGTCACACTTTGCTACAGTAAAATCTGAACATGGTACCAGAAGAAGCAGACCGACTCGGTGAGAAATTCAATTCACCGGACAGAAGCGGGGTGAGCAGGAGGGACAACCCGTTCGCGGCCCTATATAAGGCTCAAGACGATATAGAACACGATTCCCGAGACGCAGCACCACAGCATCGACTTTGTCTTGATTGCCACCGCCACGACGCCGGCAGCCGCAATCCAGGGAACCAAGGCAGGCCAGAGTCCCGCGTCGAACGCGCCGGGGCTCACCAAGTCGTTGGCGACCAGCGCGGCAAAGGCAGCGGGCGGGATATAACCCAGGGCCTCGGTAATGCGGGGCGACAGCGTTCTCCCGCGCAAGGCGAACGCCGGCGCGATGCGAAAGAACGCGATAGCAGCCCACGATGACAGCCACAGAACCAAGAACTCGTTAACGGGCATCGCGGGCACCTCTTCCGTCAAATACGGCATCGCACGCCAGCGCAATGGCAATGCCGACCACGACGCTTGCCGGCACGGCAATATTCGTGAGGCCCAAGAACTTGCATACGGCGACGGACACCGCGCCCGAAACCGCCGCGACAACGTTGCCGCGCGACAGCCGCTGCGAAAAGAGTAGACAGATAAAGAGCGACGTGCAGACGAAACTCGCAATAGCGGTGGGAACATCGGCAACGGCACCGGCGATGGCACCCATCGTGCACGAAGCGCCCCATGTCGCGATGAGGATCACGTTGAGCACGAAGGATTCGCGCGGGCCCCAATCCTCCCCCTCAACCAGCTTGGCAAGCGAGATGCCGTATGCCTCCTCGGTGAGCGTCGCGGCAACAGCCAGCGTCTGACGCTTCGAGGCGCCCGCCAGATGGGGTGCGATCGATGCCGAATAAAGTGCAAAGCGCGATGAGATGGCGGCGACGCTCGCGATAATCGAAGGTGCCGGTACGCCCGCCAGCCAAAGATTGCAGATCATAAACTGGCCGCTGCCCGTCACAAACGTGCTGCTCAGAGCAAAGACCATCCAGGGCTCCATTCCCGTCTGCCCCATGATCATTCCGCACGGCGCGCCTATCGCAACATAGGTAAGCATCACCGGCCAGACGGTTCTAACGATTTTGAGCACCATACGCTTCTCATCCTGACAAGGTCTCCGAGCCGCATGTAGCGACACGGCAGAATCATCATCCGACAGCAACCGAGTTCACCTACAATTGCCACCGGATCGAAAGACACAACTTTTTAGGAAGTCATTATGACAGCTATCGATCGAGACCGGGCGCGCGCGGCCTTCAAAAGCTACACCGATGCCTACGACGCCACCAATCCACGCATCGCGCTCAAAATCGAGCATACGTACCACGTGGCCGAGGCATGCGATGCCGTAGCGCGCGAGCAGGGCTGGTCGTCAGAAGATATTGACCTGGCATGGCTTTGCGGCCTGCTACACGATATGGGCCGCTTTGAGCAGCTGCGGCGCTGGGACACCTTTAAGGACGCCGAGAGCATGAGCCATGCGGCGCTGGGCATCGAGGTCCTCTTTGGCGAGAATCCCGCCGATGCACCCGCCGTAACGAGCATCCGCGACTTTATCGATGACCCGGCAGAAGATGAGCTCATCCGAGCGAGCATTGCCTATCACAGCGATTTCCGTCTACCCTCGCAGCTCGACGAGCGCACGCGGAGCTTCTGCGATATCGTGCGCGATGGTGACAAGATCGACATTATGCGCACCATCGCCGACAGCACCGTCGACACCATCCTCAAGGTTGATGAGGACACATTTCTCGCCAGCCGGTTCTCGACACCGGCACTCACCGCCTTTGACGAGCATCGCTGCGTCGCGCGTGACGAGCGCAACGAGCCGGCGGACTACCTGGTGGGGCTCATCTGCTTTATGTTTGAGCTCGTCCATCCGGCAAGCCGTGCGCTGGCGCGCAAGCAAGGCGATATCTATCGCCTGCTCGACGCGCCCTTTGGCATTACGCGGCCCTTTACCGACCCCACCACGCAGGCAACCTGGAGCCGCCTTAAGGACGAGCTGCGCCGCTGGCTGGCAAGCGCTTAGCACTCGAGCTGAGCCAGCAACTCCTCAACGACCTCGACGGCGTTTCCAACAACCTTGTACTGGGCGGCGCCAAAGATGGGGGCATCCGGGTCCTCATTGATGGCGATAATGCGCTCCGCCCCACCGATGCCGGCGAGATGCTGGATAGCACCCGAGACACCGATGCTCACGAGGAGCTTGGGCGAGACCGATACACCCGTCTGGCCAATTTGATGGCGATACTCCAGCCAGCCGGCCTCCACCACGGGGCGCGTGCAGCCAAGCTCGGCACCCAGAGCCTCGGCAAGCTTTCGCATCAGCGGTAGGTTTTTCTTCGAGCCAATGCCGCGGCCCACCACGACCAGACGCTCGGCATCGGCAATTGAGGCCTGCCGTCCCCACTCCTCGGCGGGAATCGAGATCTCGACACGGGCCTTAACGTCATCCGCAAGCACTACCTGAGCAATCGTGCCGGAGCGGCTATAGTCAAACTCGGGCGCCTTAAAGATGCCGGAGCGCACCGTTGCCATCTGAGGACGGTGGTTGGGGCAGATAATGGTGGCCATCAGGTTGCCGCCAAACGCCGGGCGCGTCTGCTGCAGCAAGCCCGTCTCCACATCCATCGAAAGCACGGTGCAGTCGGCCGTGAGGCCCGTCTGCAGGCGCACGGCAACGCCAGGCGCCAGCTCGCGACCAAAGGCGGTCGCGCCGTACAGAATTGCCTCGGGCTTGCGCTCGGCTACCAAATCGCAGATCAGCCGGGCGTAGACCTCCGCATCGTTCTGGCACAGGCGCTCGTCGCGACAGACTAGGACCTCGTCCGCACCGGCACAAACCAGGTGTTCGAGGTCCCCGAGCGAGCCCTCGGGGCTCATGCCGACCAGTGCCACCAGACGGCGGCCGCGGGCATCGGCAAGCTCGCGCCCCTTGCCCATGAGCTCGTAGGCCACAGGAGCCACAGCATCGTGCTCGTCAGTTTGCACGAAGACCCAAATGTCTCGATATGCGTCAAGGTCTACCGCACCGGTGGCCCCATCGCGCTCGATCGAGATGGCGTTGACGGGGCAGGCGTCGACGCACCCGCCGCACAGGATACAGCCGTCGGTTACGCGGGCGCAGCGATTGGGGCGCTCACCCTCCACCACAATGCCGCCCGAGGCGCAGGCGCGAACGCAGCGACCGCAGCCGATACAGGCTTCGCTAGCGATAATCAGTCCGCTCATCTATGCCATCCCCTCGATAATCTTGGCAAGCTTTGCCGCCTGCTCGGACGCCGTTCCCTCAACGGCCTCGCACGTTTGGTCACGATCGGGCACAAACGATCGCACGACCTGCGTCGGTGATCCGGCAAGGCCGCAACGCGAGGGATCGGCGTTTACGTCGGCAGCGCTGGCCACGCGCACGTCTGCATCCTCGGCCGCGCGAATACCGGCAATACTCGGCATGCGCAGCTGGCCAATCTCCTTGGCGGTCGTCATCGCACACGGCATCTCCAGGTACACCGTCTCCTCGCCGGCATCGCAGCCGTGGACGAGCGCCAGCGAGCCACACGTCGTAAATCCCGCGCTCTGCACACAGCTCACGTCGGTCACGCAGGGGATCTCAAAGGCGCCGGCCAGCTCGGGGCCGATCTGGGCCGTATCGCCGTCCACTGCCATCTTGCCGCAGATGAGCAGGTCAAAGTCCTCATCGAGTGCCTCGATGCCGCATTTGAGGGCATAGGTGGTGGCTAGGGTATCGGCGCCCGCAAAGGCTCGGTCGGTCAGCAGCAGCGCGTCGTCGGCACCGCGGGCGATGCAGTCGCGCAGCAGCGATTCGGTCGCGGGGATGCCCATCGACACCACCGTCACACGCACGTCCATGCCAAAGCCGATAAAGTCGTCCTTCAGCGCTAGCGCACATTCGAGGGCACTTGCATCGAAGGGATTAATGACCGCCTGCTTACCATCACGCACGATAGTATTGGTCTTGGGGTCCATCTTGACCTCGGTGCTTCCGGGCACCGCCTTGACGCACACCACCATATGGAAATCACTCATCTTCACGCGCCCCCTTTCTAGACGAGTTCATCCAAGAGCTTCTCCGTAAACAGGTTGCCGCGACCCAGCTGGCCGGCAGGATCGAGCTGGAGTTTGAGACGCGCCGACTCGACCATGGCCTCGTGGCCGTACATCGTCTCCAAGAAGCCCGCCTTGATCTTGCCGACGCCGTGCTCGGCAGAAACGGCACCGCCCATGGCCGTGACCTCGGAAGCCCACTGGGCAAAGAGTTCTCCACCACGACGGTAGTCTTGCGCATCGCGCGGCAGGATGTTCACATGCAGATGGTTGTTCCCGATGTGTCCCCAGGCAGCAGACTCAAGCCCGCTTTCGGCCAGCGTGCGGCGATAGAGGGCCATGACATCGGCAAGGCGCACATTGGGCACCGACATATCCGATCCCAGCTTGGTAATGGTGGGGTCGATGCGGCGACGCTCGTCAATGAGCATGTTGACACTCTCGGGGACCGCGTGGCGGAAGAACCGCTGGCATTCGCGATCGACTTCGGTGCGTGCGACCCATGTCGCATCGTCGCGGCCGCCCGCAAGCTCCAAAACCCATCCCAGGTGGTACAGCTCCTCGGTCGCCTGCGCCTCGTCGTCGCAGTCGAGCTCCACGTAGACACAGACCTTTGCCTCGTCGTCGAGCGCCGGCAGCGAGGCAAACGCCGTCGACTGCTCGCGCTGGCGACGTAGGATATCCAGGGCGCCAGCATCGAAGTACTCGATGGCAGCCGCATGGGACAGGACAGGGCGCACGGAATCGGTAAAGGACACCGCCTTGTCCTCGCTATCGAAAAAGCAACTCACACCCCATACGACCGAAGGTGCCGCCTGCAGGGCGATCTCGAGCTCGGTGACAACGCCGAGCGTGCCGCACGCGCCGATAAAGAGGTCGATGGCGTCCATATCGTCCGCAACAAAATAACCCGAGGCATTTTTGGTCTTGGGCATGGTGTAGTCAGGAAGATCGAGCTCGAGTGTACGGCCCGCTGCCGTCACGAGCGACAGGTGGCGGCCCTGGGCAAAAGCCTCGCCGCGCTGAAGCTCAAGCAAATCGCCATCAGCCAGTGCGACGTGGAGTCCCGTGATATGCGGGCGCATGGGGCCGTAAGCGTAGCTGCGGGCGCCGGAGGCGTTGCATGCCGCCATGCCGCCCAGACAGGCAGATGCCTCGGTGGGATCGGTGGGAAAGAACTGCTCGGGGGACTCTTGGAACTCCTCGTAGGCCTCAAGCGATGCCTGGTCCCAACCAGCGGTCGGCAGTACCTTCTTGCTCAGCTGCTTACGCAGCTCCGAGAGCACAACGCCCGGCTCCACGCGCAGCAGAAATTTGCCTTGTTCATCGCGGCGAAGGCCCAAGTAGCGATTCATACGGGAAGTATTGAGGATATGCCCACCGTGGGGCACGGCACCGGCGGCAAGGCCGGTTCGGGCGCCCTGAACCGTTACCGGGACACGCTCGGCATGGAGCGTTTCCAAAATGGCACGGACCTCGTCTTCCGTTGTCGGAAACGAGATGCTCGATGCTTCGCCCGATGCGCGAGATTCATCGCGGCCATACTCCTCGAACTCGTCGGTGAAGGGTTTGATGGTTGCAGACACGCGAACTCCCCCTTTAGCTAACTACAGTGTTTGCAGGGAGATGTTACCGCATCGTTTCGTCGACGTGTTCGAGACCGTCTCCATAATTGGCGATTTTTACGTTTGTGCAATTCGGCGAACGGCAAGGCTTCCTCGGCAGACGATGCTTTTGACACATATCGCTCCGCCGTCGCCGACCGCTCGATTGTCGCTCGAAAAAAGTTGAAGTAATTTTTTTCACCTTTTACCTGCGGAGATGTCAATCCGTCAAGCATTTGGTCAGAAATTGGTCAAGTAGCGGCTGATACGGTCGGCATCGACAGCCAAAACCGATAGAAGTTTGGCCCCAGAAGCAGGGAGGTTCCCATGGCATATTACTGGCCCCAGTACGGCGTCGCCATCGAGGTCGACGACGATCCCTATCTCCTGCCTTTCGACGAAGAGGCGTTCCCCGATACGGCGGTCTACCACGTCACCACCGATGTTATCTGCGACCCCGAGTCGTTCTCGGCGCTCGCCCACCACATCGCGCGTATCCATGACATCGAGCTCCCTCGCGACTTCGACGAGCTCATCTACTCGCGCCGCCTGATGCTCCACATGCTCTTTGGAGCGGACCCGTCCACGTTCGCACGTGTCTATACCACCAAGGACGCCGCATGAGTGCGAAGAAGCCGCCCCGCCTCGCAGGACTGGGGCGTCGCAAGAAACTCGTCGTTGTCTGCCTGGCTATCGTCTGCGCCCTCATCGCCGTAGGGCTATACGTCTGGCAGTCGCAGCCCGTGCCCGAAGCGGGCGCCTCAGTCACGACGGCAGAGGGTAAATCGCGCCAAGAAATCCAAGATGAGCTCGATGCCATCGTCCGCGACAACATGATGACGATTTCGGTCGCGCCGGTCGCTCAGCTGCAGGAGAACGGCAAGCTGCGCGTCAACGTGCAAAACGTCCAAGACAATAAATTTCCCCAGCGATTCCGCGTCATCCAAAACGACGAGACCATGTACGAATCCGGTGTGGTCGAGACCGGCAAGACAATCGAGACGTGCCCCGCCGGCGACATCAAAGAAGGCGAGGCGTACATCGAGATCCAGGCACTCGATGCCAAGACCCTCGACTGCCACGGCAATCCGACACGCGTCAAGGTGCGGGTTGAGCAAACCGAGAACTAGCTTTTCCGGCCGACGCGGCACCGCACGCAATTCACCAGCATTCGTCCAATCATCGCGGGGACGGCCCGCGGCGAATAGAAAGGAACGACCATGGACATCACCAGGAACATGAGCGGAGCCAGAGCGCTCGTCGTGGGCGCAGGGCTCGCGCTCGCGCTCGCAATGGGCGCCGCCCCGACGCCAGCTCTGGCAGCCGGGCGCGTTGGAACCACGAAAGTAATGGTCAGGACCGAGATCGACAACGTTGAGTTCAAAGTTCCGACGGTTATTCCCTTCGTCGCCAAGGCCGACGGCACGCTTCAGGGCCCCTCAGAAGACGCGACCACCATCGACAATCATTCGGCCTACGGCATCCATGTCACCAACATGAAGATCGACGCCATGAACACCTGGACCATTGTTGCCGACGCCAAGGCCGGAACCGCACAGAACTCCATCGACTTTAAGGTCGGCCCCGACGGCGCACTCCAGAACGCCAGCGCCGCAATGCAGGAGACGGGCCTCGATCTTTCCAAGAACGCAGCCTTCGACATGGGCTACCAGGGCATGCCCGGCGGCACGGACAAAATTAAGCTCAAGACAAGCGGAAACGTCGCCCGCGTCACGCGCGACATCTTCCGCGTAACCGGCGAAGGCGATCAGGTTGCAACGATCACCTGGACGGTCGAGCCCGGTGCGCACACGGCATAAGGCCGTCGCCCTGGCCGCCGCCGTCAGCATCCTAGCGTTTGGGCCAGCCATGGCCTTTGCCCAGCAAGAACAGGCACAGGCCGCCACGCAAGTGACGGTCGATCTCTCGGAGCTCGACCGCGGCGACCGCGAGGAACCGTTGGCGCAGACAGGCGACAGACGATGGCTCTTGGCAGTAGGTGCCACAGCAGCAGGCGCGGGGACCGCCGGCCTCGGTCTGCACATCAAACACAGCCAGAAACAAAACACGGATAGGCCGCACTAAATTAGCTAAGGAGACCCCATGGCATCGAAGAACCTTTTGCCCGTCGTCGCACTCTGCGGCGCGCTCGCAACCGGAACGCCTGTCGCCGCTTGGGCGACTCCCGTCATGGCAGACTCCTTACCAGCAGCCCTAAGTTCCGCCCCAAATCCGTCGAGCGCCATTGCGTGCAAGCGTTTTTCGATCGCACAGGCCGCGATCTCAACCTCGGGATGCCTTCGTCGTAATACGGACGGCTCGATAGTCGTGGATATCAATCGTTCGAACAAGGCAAACGGCTCCCAGGCGGGGTGCGCCGTCTGCACGTGGCGCTCGGTTGTGCTCGATGCAGATGGCGATCCATGCAATTTAGAGCTGCGCATCGACATCGCTTCGGTCGATGACTCGGCGAACGGAACGAAGGTCGCCTTCGACGGCGCGTTTTTCGAGAAAGGAGGCGGTATATGTCTGGGCTGCGCCGCCGCGAATGCAGACGACACGCAGCCCACCCTCTCATTCACGGCATCGTTGCGGCTGGCCAAAGCCGGCACCGATGCCATCGCGGCGGGAGAAACGTCCCTGTTGTTCTACGCCGCCAGCACCAAAGATACAGACGCTCATTTCGAGAAGCCAGCCGGATCACTCAGCCTTACACGAGGGATAGAGGCAGGCCCTATTGAAATCGATGCCCACGCGCAAAGCAGGCAACGCATTCTTGCCGATCCGGCGCTTCTCGAAATGGAGTGGAACGGATCCGGAGCCATCGGAATTCTCCCCTCCGCGCTTGACGCCAAGACGCTCCCCTCAAACGACGAACCCATCAACGCAACCATACAAGAAGAGAGCGCGGACAAGGAAGCGGGTGCGGGCGACACGTCATCGCCGACAAACAGCATCCCAGCTTCTTTCGAAGCACCGAATGAGCCCGCTACCGATCAAAACGATCCCGAGCTCGCGGACAGTCTGGGGCTTGCTGATCCTCAAGAAATCGATGAAGGTAACTGCTGCGTGTTTGCCGCGCTCGACCACACGGAGGTCATCGACGCTGCAAGCATCGAAGTTGCCGCCGCCAATCAGCCCGTCCGCAAGTCGGCCATCATCGCATTTCCTAAATCCATCGAAGTCGTCTTTTTGCCATCGGGCGAGGTCGTGGCCCCAACACTGCTCACCTTGTTGGGCGCCAAGAATACTCGAAACGAAATTAAAAAGGTCACGGTTGTCGACCCTGCAACCACCGCTAAATTGCGCCTATACGCCGTTGCCCCAGACGGAGGCAAGACCTTGGAATTCGATGGCGACACACTCCTAGCCTGGCGACGTCTGGACATTATGCAAGACGTCTCGTATCAGATCGAACTCGAAGGGTTTGATCGTACCCGCGATGCCAATATCATCGCCGCGGCTATTGAATCCCCACAGCGGCTTATGACACTGCGCTTTGACTACTATCCCTATGTCCCGACAACCACCTGAGGCTTAAATACTGCGCGTCGTTGCTAATACCACTTATATAACGTATTAGATGAGTCGCGATGTGTCTCGCATTCCATTCTGCTACGATTGCCACGTTGGCATCAATACAGGAGGGCTCATGCCGGGCTTGGGAACAATCATCAACGTTGTCCTTTTAGTTGCGGGCGGTCTTTTGGGATTAGCGGGCGGTCGCTTTATCACACCGCGTATCCAAGACACGCTCATGAAAGCGTCGGGGCTGTGCGTCCTGTTTATCGGCCTGGGCGGCACCATGCAAAAGATGCTCATCATCGATGGAAAGGCGCTGGTGACCACCGGTACCACCATGCTCATCGTCTCATTTGCGCTCGGTTCGCTCATCGGCGAGGCCATCAACTTGGAGGCCGCCATTGAGAACCTTGGCGAATGGCTCAAGCGCAAAACCGGCAGCGAGGGCGATAACGAGTTCACCAACGCTTTTGTCTCGACTTCACTCACCGTGTGTATCGGCGCCATGGCCATTGTGGGATCGATTCAGGACGGCCTGCTCGGCGACTGGTCAACGCTTGCCCTCAAGGGCGCACTGGACTGCATCATCGTCTGCACCATGACGGCCTCACTTGGCCGCGGCTGCATCTTTTCCGCCCTGCCCGTCGCCGTGTTCCAGGGGACGATCACGCTGTTTGCCGGTGCACTCTCCCCCATCATGACCACGGTAGCCCTCGACAGCCTTTCGCTCGTAGGCTCCATGCTCATCTTCTGCGTCGGCGTCAACCTTATCCGTCCTCAGACCTTCCGCACTGCCAATATGCTTCCCTCCGTCATCATCGCCGTCATCTACGCCCTCCTGTTCTAAATCTATCTACGTAGCGGTATCTCGAACATCTGTTTGATGCTGTGCTATGATATGAGGTCACCGTAGCTGCGTTCGAGAGGAGAAGCGGTGGCCGACCAGGACATCAAGATGCTCATCGAGCGCATTATGGCCGAGGCTCGGACCCATCAGTCCGCCCGCTTCTCAAACGAAATCTACGCAGACGAGCCGATTCTCAAGACCGGCCGACAGATGCAGAACTTCCTCCCCGACCAATACCGCAAGATGCGTGAGATATCGCGTTGGCAAGAAGACCCAAAGGGCGGCGCGGGCCGTTGGCTTTCGGAAGCCGAACTTTTCTACCGCCAAGGCCTGCTGATGTCCGACTTTGAGGACGACTGTCCCTACAACGGCACCTTTAAGTCGTACTTTCCCACCTACAACGCCATGAGCGACCGGCAGTTGCGCGGCTACTTTACCTGGCGTGCCCAAGTGCGCCGCGGGAATATCGAGGAGACATCGACCTCGTTTGCCTTCTTGTATCTCTACGAGCTGATCTGCGGCATTGGCGTAGATGACCCACTCGATGGTTTTAACAAGATCAAGGCTTTTTGGGATGTCTATCGCGCCTTCGAGCCCGGCATCGACCGGTTTGCGCGCGTGTGGCTGCAGGACTACGCCGTGTTCCACGGGCTCGACCCCAAGCTGCTTCGTGACTCTAAAACCGTCATGTTCGATAACGCCCTTATCGAGCTGCGGCGCGCGGCACGAGACCTTGTACCAGCACCGGCACCGTCGGACCAGGCGCCCAAGCGTCGCAAGGCCTCCGAGCCCACGCTCCCCCTTCCGCCCGACGAGGCGCGCGAGGAACGACTCATGGCCGCCATCAATGCCCTCTCCACGTACAACCTAAGTAACTCGCGGCTCGACCGCAGCCACCACCGCGATCTGCGCCACGTGGCGTGCGCCGCGTATGTCCGCATGGCGCGCTACTATGACACGCACCGAAAGACCGGCATCGTGGCGAGTTTATTTGGGGAGGAGACGGCCATGCCCTACACCATGTTTGCGTCGGCCGTATTCTTTGCGCCCGAGCGCCACGAGGACTGCGAATATCGCCTGGACCCCATTCACGTCTACCGGTGCCAAAACGGGTTTTGGGAATGCATGCGCATTCACGGCAGCAGACAAAAAAGTAGCAAGCTCGGTGAGATGATGCGCGCCTGCGACCAGCGCCTACGCCTGGCCCTGGACCCCGCCCATCCCCTTAAGGAAGAGAAGGTCCCCAGATATCTGGCCAAGATTATCGATGACGAGATCGTGGCATGGCTTTCGTGGGACGCCGCGCACCAGCCCGTCAAGATCGATATCGATTTGAGTCAGCTGGGGCACATTCGGAGCGCCGCCGCGCAAACGCGTGAAGCGCTTTTGATTGATGAGGAGCGCGAGGATGATGTGCCCACAGAGGTCGATACGGCGGAATCCGAGCAACCGGAAGCCAAGCCCGCGGCCGACGTGATGGCCGAGCCGATCGCGGCGCCCACGGAGCGCAACGAAGCCGACGAGCCAACCATTTCCACCGAACAGTTTGGCGTCGTGGCACCGCTCCTCGCGCCGACGCCAGCGGTCGTATCGACTGCACCCGCTGGCACCGCAACCGAACTCGTGCCCGCCGCAGCCGCCTATCTGCGCGCGCTGCTCGAGCAGAACACGGCACAGACGGCATCGGCAGTGGCACAGTCGGGCAAGAGCGAAGACATGCTCGTCGATAGCATCAACGAAGCGCTCTTTGACCTGGTGGGCGACACCGTTATTGAATTTGGCTCATCAGGACCGCACATTATCGAGGACTACGAAGCAGACGTGAGAGGATACTTAGACCATGAGTGATACCGCATCCGCAGCGCCCCGCGTACCCAAACGCGTCGCTGCCGTCATTCTCAACTCGCTCAAGGGCGGCGTGGTCCCGCGCATCGGCCTTCCCTACATCACCGTAGGGCGCGAGGTCGAGATCCGCGCCCTACTCACCGATCTGAGCCTCATCGCCGACGGCGGCGCGAGCTTCCGCTTTTTAGTCGGTCGTTACGGCGCCGGCAAGAGCTTTTTGCTCCAGACTATCCGCACGCACGCCATGGGCGAGGGATTCGTCGTCGCCGATGCCGACCTATCCCCCGAGCGCCGCCTGCAGGGCGGCCAGGGACAGGGCCTTGCCACCTACCGTGAGCTCGTCCGCAACATATCGACTAAAACGCGCCCCGAGGGCGGTGCGCTCAACCTTATCCTGGATCGCTGGGTCGCCTCGTGTGCCGACGTCGACGAGTCGGTCGTCAATGCCCAACTGGCCCCGCTCGAGGAGATGGTCCACGGCTTCGACTTCACCCGCATGCTCCGCCGCTATCGCATGGCCGCATCCGGGGGCGACGAAGAGACCATGAGCCGCGTGACCAAATGGATTCGCGGCGAATACCGCACCAAGAGCGAGGCACGCGCCGAGCTGGGCTCCTCGACCATCATCAGCGATGACGACTGGTACGACTACGTTAAGCTCATTGCGCGCTTTTTGGTTTGCAGTGGCTACAAGGGCATGCTGGTGCTCATCGACGAGCTCGTGAATCTGTATAAGATTCCCAACGCCATCACGCGCCAATACAACTACGAGAAGATCCTGACTATGTACAACGACACGCTCCAGGGCAAGGCGCAGTACCTGGGCATGATCATGGGCGGCACGCCAACCTCCATCGAAGACCGCCGCCGCGGCGTGTTCTCCTACGAGGCCCTGCGCAGCCGACTCGCTCAGGGCCGCTTTGCGCGCGAAGACCTTAAGGACATGCTCGCGCCCATCATCCGCCTGCAGCCACTCACCTACGAGGAGCTACTGGTGCTCATCGAAAAACTCATGCAAATTCACGCCGGCTACTTTGGCTGGACGCCCACGCTTACCGAGAACGACTTGGTGGACTTCCTCAAGATCGAGTTCGGTCGTGTGGGAGCCGACACGCACTTGACGCCGCGTGAAGTCATTCGTGACTTTATCGAGCTGCTCGATATCCTGTGTCAGAACCCCGATGCAAATGTGGCCGAGCTGCTGCAAAGCGTCGGCGGCGACGCGCTGGCGCCGGCAGCCGCAACAGGCGACACCGGCACCGCAGGCGGCGACCGCAACTTCGCCGAGTTCACCATCTAACCTACCAAAAAGGGACAGGTTTATTTTGGCAGGTTTTATCTGGGCAAACGTTGAAGCAGTAATGCAGCAAGCCGTTGCCAGCCGCGTTGAGAGATTCGTTGTTGAAAGGAGGCCCCGTGAACGCCTTTGACCGCTACGCCCCGTTTATCCAAGACTTCATCTACTCCCACGATTGGGAGAGCCTACGCTCTATCCAGGTTGCAGCAGCTGATGCCATCTTTAACACGCAAGATAATGTGCTCCTGACGGCATCCACGGCTTCCGGCAAAACCGAGGCAGCCTTCTTTCCCATCCTGACCGAGTTTTGGGAGAACCCGCCCGCAAGCGTGGGCGCCCTCTACATTGGCCCCCTCAAGGCGCTCATCAACGACCAATTCGTCCGCCTCAACGACCTGTGCGAAGAAGCCGATATCCCCGTCTGGCACTGGCATGGCGATGTCTCGCAATCACACAAGGCCAAACTCATCAAAAAACCGAGCGGCATCCTACAGATTACGCCCGAGTCGCTCGAGGCGCTCCTGATCCATAAGCACATGGCGATCCCGCGCATGTTTTGCGACCTGCGCTATGTGGTTATCGACGAAGTCCATTCGCTCATGCGCGGCGACCGCGGCGGGCAGACGCTCTGTCTTATCGAGCGCCTCTCGCGCATGGCAGGCGTGCAGCCCCGCCGCATTGGCCTTTCGGCCACCATCGGCGACCCCGAGCGCACGGGCGCCTTTCTCTCGCAGGGAACGGGGCGCGACTGCGTTATCCCCCGCTTTGAGGAACCGCGCCGCGTGTGGCGCATCTCCATGGAGCACTTCTACAACTCGGGCCCCCAGGCTCAGCAACGAGGATTCGTAGGCACAGGTCCACAAGAAGCCGAGGTGCTTGCTTGCGAGCGTATTGAGACGGCGGCGCCCGCGGCGCTGCCCGCATCCGGACAAGACATGTGCCACAGCGGACGGCTTACACAGGAAGAACACCGTCAACGTCGTGAGCAGGCGCGGGGCAAGGCCGCTCCCAAAGACCGTCGCACTTCCTCGGCCCCCGAGGGCGAAGTCGACATCCCACGAGCGACCGAGCAGGCGCTTCTCAACCCCACCGACACGGCGCCCGACAACGCCGACCCCGGCATGGGCTATATCTTTGAGCATACGCGCGGCCGCAAATGCCTGGTCTTTGCCAACTCGCGCGAGGAGGCAGAGGCCGTGTGCTCCATGCTGCGCAGCTACTGCGAGAGCCGGCACGAGCCCGACCGTTTTCTCATCCATCACGGCAATCTTTCGGCATCGCTACGCGAGACGGCCGAGGAGCTCATGCGCGACGAGGAGCAGACGCAGACAACCGTCACCACCTCTACGTTGGAGCTCGGTATCGATATCGGCCGCCTGGAGCGCGCCTTCCAGATTGACGCGCCGTTTACCGTTAGCTCCTTTTTGCAGCGCATGGGGCGCACGGGCCGTCGCGATCTTCCGCCCGAGATGTGGTTTGTCATGCGCGAGGAAGAGCCCGAGCCGCGCACGATGATGCCCGAAACCATTCCCTGGAAGCTCCTGCAGGGTATCGCGCTCGTACAACTCTATCGCGAGGAAAAGTGGGTCGAGCCACCCGAGCTCGATCGTCTCCCCTACAGCCTGCTCTATCACCAGACTATGTCGACCCTCGCCAGCACCGGCGAGCTCACGCCGGCCGAACTTGCCCAGCGCGTGCTCACGCTCAGCTATTTCCACCGTGTCTCGGCAGACGATTACCGCGTGCTGCTACGTCACCTCATTAAGATCGACCATATCCAGGTCACCGAAGGTGGCGGGCTCATCGTGGGTCTCGCGGGCGAGCGCATCATCAACAACTTTAAGTTCTACGCCGTGTTCCAGGAAAACGAGGAGTTTACCGTCCGGAGCGAATCGGCCGAGCTGGGCACGATCGTTAATCCGCCCCCGCCCGGTGAGCGCATCGCCATCGCCGGACACTGCTGGATTGTCGAGGAAGTGGACTGGAAGCGCCACACTGTCTTTGCCACGCAGGTCAAGGGCCGGGTGCCGGCCTACTTTGGCGACTGCCCCGGCGACATTAACACGCATGTGCTCGAGCGCATGCGCAAGGCGCTCAACGAGCACGCGACATATCCGTACCTTATGGGTAACGCACGGGCCCGCTTGGCGCAGGCTCGTCATACGACCGAGATTTCGGGGGCGGGAACCAAGCCGCTCATTAACCTGGGCGGCGATACCTGGGTGCTCTTCCCCTGGCTGGGCAGCTACGCCTTTTTGGCGCTCGAGCGCATGCTCAAGATTAAATGTGCCGCGGAGCTGGGCCTTCGCGGGCTCGATCCGTCACGCCCGTACTTTATGCAGTTTAAGATGAAGGCCGATGAGGAGACGTTCTTTGAGGTGCTCGCCGCCGAGGCCGAGAAGGACTTCGATCCCATCGAGCTCGTCTATCCTGGCGAGGTGCCTTACTTTGACCGCTACGACGAGTTTGTTCCCGAAGAGCTCGTGCGCAAGGGCTTTGCCGAAGGCGTGCTCGACATCGAGGGTATGAAGCAGCGCGTTCTCGGCTGGCGCGACCACGCCTAAGACCAGTCTTTTTTGGGACGGGGAGACTTACTTGTCGTGAAGGACGGTGCCGAGGAAGTCGGTGTCGAAGGGCACGGCTTCGGCAAAGGCGTAGTCGCCGTCGCTGGCGATGAGCAGGTAGTTTTCCTCGCCGCCGAACTTCGCATCGCCACATGGGACCACCCAGGCGTGGACGAATACCTCGAGTGCCGTGGCAGCGCAGTCGCGAAGGAACGCCACATCGCTCCCCTCGTTTGCGCTCACGATATTGGCCACGTAGATACCCCCGGGGTTCAGGCTGCCCCGCACCAGGCGCAGCGCCTCAACGGTCGCCAGCTCGCGAACGGGCTCGGCACCGCCAAAGCAATCGCTCACGACCACGTCGTAGCGACGATGGCCCACGCTCGTCACACCCAGATACGAGCGAGCCTCAGCGGTAATCACTCGCAGGCGATCGCCCACCGTGCGCTCCAACTCGTCCAGGTAGAACCAGCGGCGCGCCAGGCGCGTAATCTCTCCGTCATACTCGACGACGTCCATGCGCAAGCCCTCGTGCGACATCAGCGCGAACTTGGGATAGGCAAACCCGCCGCCACCCAGCATAAGCATACGGCTGATACCGTGACCATAAGCGTCGCGCATCGCATCCTCGGCCTCAAACACGTCGTCAAACGCGCGATAGTACGCAAAGACGGGCTCCGCCCAGCGCTCGCCAACGTAACTCGCGCTTTGGTAGACGCCGCCTTGAACCAATACGCGAACTTCGTCGCCGCCCTCATCGTGCACGCGCTTCACACGTGCCAGCCCATTGCGGGTCCTCGCGACCTGCAGACAGGCAGCACGAACAGCGACAGCGGCCGCACCAAGCGCCGCGGCTCCCAGAGCAACGCCGGCAACGACGCCGGCAGAAACACTCGGCTTGTTCATCTAGAGCTCCTTTTGCAGATAAAGGCCATGGTCATAAAATCCAAGATGGCGATAGTACTCGCGCGTACCGATCGCGCTGATCACGTTGATGCGCGCATAGCCGGCATCCCGGGCAATCTCGCACGCACGCTCTACGAGCAAACGCCCCAACCCGTGATGCTGCGCCGCCTGGCCCTGGTCGCCCACGCGTGCCGCCATGCCATACACGTGCACCTCGCGAATCATCGCCTCCTCCGGCCCCGTCGGCAACTCGTCCGCATGCGCGGCAACAAACGAATGGTCGGGCAGCGACAACCGCAAAAAGCCCGCGATCTTGCCCCGCGGCGTCACCCACTGCAAAAAGCGCTCGTAAGTCACCGGCGTTTCGTACGCCACTTCCTCATCAAGAGAAAGCTCATCCAAGTCGGCACCCGCGGTACTGATCTCGCGATAGCGAATCTCGCGCACCACTGCGCCTTCTCCACGAGCCGCCAAGCGATTCTCGACGAGCTGACGCAGGTTGGGCTTCTTGTTGCCCACCATAATGTCGTCGGAACTAAAGTCGCGGATCATGCGACTGATGCGGCAGAACGCCGGCGTCACCACGATGTCGTCGGCAAGCACATCGAGCAGCTCTTCCTCGGTATAGGGACGCCACTCGCCGCGCTCATAGCAGCCCACCAGACGCGAGCCCTCGATGAGCGCACACGGGTAGACCTTGACCTCGTCGGGCATAAAGGCCCCCTCGGTCATAAAGCGCTCGTAGTCGCGCTTGTCCCCCTCGGGTGTGGCGCCCAGCAAGTTGAGCATAAAATGCGCATGGATCTTAAAGCCAAACAGGCGCGCAAGCGAAAACGCCCGCTCGATCTGCGCCACCGAAATGCGACGCTCGTTGATATCGAGCAGGTGCTGGTCGAGGCTCTGGATACCCATCTGAATCTTGGTGCAGCCCAGGCGGCGGATGAGCGTGAGGGCCTGCGGCGTTACGGCATCGGGGCGCGTCTCGATAACGAGTCCCACCACGCGATGCTTCGCCGTCTCGTTGATGCGCTGCTGACGCTCGAGCTCCTCCATCGTTGCCGTCTGCCACTCGGTGACCTCGCCCCACGGCGTGCCGGGGCCGTACAGACGACGTACCGCACGGTTATAGCATCCCACGGCAGCATCCACACGCTCCTGCTCGTCGGTAACGCCGCTCGCAAGCTCGGCCTCATCAGTCACAATGCCGGCAGCCCGATAGCGCTCGCGGCGGTCTGCTACCACCGGCGGCAGGGCATCGGCGGGAGCGTCATCGAGCAGGCGCCCCGCCTCGGCACGGTTGATGCCCGGACGCGCCAACATGGGGTTAGCCGCCACACCAGCCACGGCATCGTCATTGAGCGCGCGGAAGAGCTCCGACATAAACCACGTCTGATACCCTCGCGGATAATCGCTCCAGGTACCGCCGAGCACGATAAGCTCAATCTTATCGGTCGCATGCCCCATCTGCGAAAGCGCCGTCAAACGGGCACTCACCTGCAGATACGGGTCGAAGCAGTTTTGCTCCGCACGGGCACACGCCGGCTCAGCGTGCAGATAGCTCTTGGGCATGCGCAGGTCGTTGGGGCAAAACAGGCAATCGCCCGAGCACGGCCACGGCTTGGTAATGACAGTAATGGTCGCCACGCCCGAGGCCGTTCGGCGCGGCTTCATACGCAGCACCTGCAGCAGTTGACGCTCCAGCTCGGCATCGACATTCCACCCAGCCCACCGAGCCGGCTCCTCGCGCTTCACCCGCTGGTAGAACGGCAGCAGACGGCGCTTGGCCAGGTCGCGTTTGTCGGCACCCTCGCGGCGCGCCTCGGCATGTATCAGTTTGACGAGTGCCTTGTCGTCTACGGTCTCGCCGCGACGCAGAGCCTCGAGTATGTTCAAAATAATCTGTTCCATGACCCCATTGTAAAGGCAAAGGCGCCGGAGCCCGTCACGGCTCCGGCGCCTCCATCAAAGAGCATGCCTATATGTACCGATCTCCGAAAACCGCATGTCACTCCGGATCAAACGACATGTCACCCGAACCGACCTTAAAACGATACGTGGCAGACTTATCACCGTTGTCGAATTCAAGATTCAATATGGTCTCGCCATCGTAGCCAAGCGGAAGGAAATCGCTCTCGAAGTCACCGCTGCCCACGGTGAGACTCGCCTTAAAGCCCGCAGAGTTCGGAACCGCTATCTCCACATCGCCCGAGTCCACGCTTACGTCCATCGACTTCGCGGGGGCCTGGTAGAGCTCGAACGTCACATCACCCGAACCGACCTTGGCATTCAGGGTGTCGGTTACAGTGCCCGCAAACTCAACGTCTCCCGAGTCCAACGTCAGGCTGAGGTCATGACACGCAATGTCCGTGACCGTCAGATCGCCCGCTCCTACATTCGCCGTAATGCCCACCATGTTATCGGCAACTTCGCGCGGCAGTTCGACGGTAACCGTGCGGTCAATGGCGCGCTCGTCATCGCAATCGAACTGGCGAATCTTGAGCGTAGAACCCTTAACCTCGGCCAGATTTTTGGTTGCCGCATCGAAGGCGACGGTCCCCGTTGCCACGCGACCGCTTTCAATTACGCGCACCGGCCCGCCGGAGACGTGTTTGACCTCGACCGTGCCCGACGTCACGTCCAAGTCAAGTGATGTGAACGCGTCGGCATCAAACGTTTCGCTCGAAAGCTGTTGAGGCCGAGCGGAATAGTTACCGCTATTCAAGGAATCGTCCTCGTCAAACGCATCGCCCATACCAGACAAGCCGGATACAACATCGTCGAGATCCCACGGACCATCAAAATGAATCAATGTCCGCGAAATGCCAAAGACAAGCCCGATGATGAGCACAAACGCTCCGATGCCAATGCCCAAGCGCCTCTTAGACTCATGCGAGAGCTTCATCATTCATCACCTTCTTTGGCACTCGACTCAGCGGTGGTCGCGGCAGCCATGTCAGCGTCAACCGCTGTGGAAACGTCCTCCCCCTTAGTCCTAGCGACCGCCGGCGCCGGACCAACCTGAATATCCCCGCGCGCCCAATCGCCATCGAGCGCACGCGCCACCCAGTGATAGATGGGAATCGTGAAGAAAATCAGCGCGGCAAAGGGGCCGGCGCCAAACAGGAACATCAGCAAAAAGAACAGCAGCCAGCACACGGCCCAGTACGGGAACGACTGGAACGGACCCTTCACCGGAGTCGGGCCGGCCGCACCGGCACCCGTCACCTGCGCCGTAGCGGCATTGGCGGCCTGCGCACTCCAGCTTGCCGCTTGCGCCGCCTTGGCGGCGGCATCACTCGCCTGCGTTGCCGCCTCGGTAGCACGTGCCGCTGCCTCATGGGTACGGGCGCGCTCCGCCGCCTCGGCTTCGCGCTGACGGGCGCGGTCCTCGTTCTCAAACTCGATATCGTCCTCGATCTCATCGCTCGGATTGAGGAGCTCGTCCAAACTCACGCCATAGAGTTTTGCGAGCGAGATCAGGTTCTCGGTATCGGGCGAGCTCTCCGCACGCTCCCATTTACTGACCGCCTGGCGCGACAGCCCCAGCTTTCGCGCCAGCCCTTCTTGGCTAAAACCCTTGCTGCGACGAAGGTCGGCGAGCCGCTGCGCAGTTTCTACATTCATGGTTCCTCCTATGTGATGCCAGCCGTGCCGCCGGACCGTTTTTGTTCTTAAGGCGCCTTGCACAGTTAAAAATCTATCCGCCACCGCCAAAAGCATGCCACCTATTCTAGTGAGATTTTTGACAACCGGCGGTTGCGGGCACATATGAGCTGCGGAAATGTGTCCAAACAAAGCAATGACCCGCAGCTCGGTTGTCCCCGTTGCGGCGTTAACGGTAGTATGGTCGTACTGTTTATTCCGCACCGCCAACGGAGGGAGTCCCGCGCCGTGAACCGCGATTTCGCCTCATCGCTCATCCAGCTCAACAATACGTTCTATCGCGAGCACTCCGCCTCCTTTTCCGATACACGCCAGGCCCCTTGGCCCGGCTGGGTGCGCACCATGGACATCGCGCTCGACCAGCTCGATGTGGCCACCATCGAGCATCCCGTCCGTGTCTTCGACCTTGCCTGCGGCAACATGCGATTCGAGAACTTTGCCGCCGGCGGCACGCTGGCTGCCAAAGGCGTAGACGGCGCAAGCCCCTCGGCAGACGCCAGCTGCCCCTTCGAGTTCTATGGCGTCGACTCATGCCAGGACCTGGCCATCGATGCGCGCGGCCACGCCCTGCGCATCCCCAACCTGCACTTCCAGGAGCTCGATGTGCTCGATGCCCTCATGAAGCTCAACCCCGCCGAGACACCCGACGTGCTTTTCGACGCCCCGCTCGCCGACATCTCGGTCTGCTTTGGCTTTATGCACCACGTGCCGTCGTGCGAGTACCGCGTACGCGTGCTCGACGCCTTGGTGCGTCAGACGCGCCCGGGTGGCATCATCGCCATCAGCTTTTGGGAGTTTATGAACGACGAGCGCATGGCGCGCAAGGCCGTTCGCGCCGAGGCCCGTGCCGAGCTCACCCCGCCGTTTGAGGGTTACGATTCCGCGCAGTTTGAAGCCGGCGACCACCTCATCGGCTGGCAAAACGACCGCCACGCCTACCGCTATTGCCATCACTTTGACGATCAGCAGATCACCGACCTGGTGCGCGGCGTGCGTACGTTCTACAAGAGTGGCGAGGTCCCCGTGCGCGAGCTTGAGCGCTTCCATGCCGACGGTCGCAGCGGCGAGCTCAACCGCTACGTGATTCTCAAGCGTCTGTAGGCACCGACGACTCGCCGCCGAGCCGCGCCGCATCTTTTGGGTAAGCTATGCCCATCCGTTTTCCAACCCACCGACGGAACGCGCAGCCACGCGTTCCATACGTATGACCAAGGAGCCTCATGGGAGCCGTCCACGTTCGCACGCCCAAGAACTTTGTGCTCGAGGAGCGCCTGGAGCGCTACGCCGATGCGATTGAGACGAGCCCCGAGGCCTATGCCGAAGATTGGCGCGAGGCTTGCGCGCCAGTTGGCAGCAAGCCCTTCGAACACCTTCACCTGGATCTTGGCTGCGGCAAGGGAACGTACCTTGTAGAGCGCGCGGCCCACGAGCCAAACGCCCTCTTTATCGGCATGGACCAGGAGCCCATCTGCATCGCCTATGCCGCGCAGAAAATCTGCGAGCAAGAGCTATCCAACGCGCTCGTCCTGCCCCGAGGTGCCGCATCGCTGCCGCAGCTATTTGCCGCAGGCGAGCTCGATGCCATCACCATCAACTTTCCCACGCCGCAGCCCAAGGCCAAGTACGCCAAAAAGCGACTCGTCCATGTCGACCACCTAATGCTGTACCGTCCGCTCTTTTCAGCCGGTGCCACCGTCACACTGCGAACCGACAGTAAGCCATTGCGCGACTACGCCTTGGGGCAGTTTGCCGCGGCCGGCTACGATACACTTTGGGTAAGTGACGACGTTCGCCGCGACCATCCCGAGCATCCCGAGACCGAGTACGAGTGCCGCACGCGCGAAATGGGTGCCGTCGTCTATGGCATTTGCGCCACACCCGGCGCGCAGCCCACCGACGAACAGCTCACAGCGGGTCGCATGCAGGAGCAAAGTCTTGCCTGCTACCTGCCCGATAACCTCGATGAGCTCACCTATGTGCCTCTGGGCATGGAAGAAGCCGTCGAGAACTTTAGAAACCGCGCCCGCAAGGGCAAGAAGCGCTTACCGCAGGAGTCCTAGGGGCTTCTGATGGTCGCGGCATCGGCAGACAAGCGCAAATAAGCGCCAGCGAACGATCCTCAGACCTAAGTGAGTAGACTTTTTAGCAATAGCCAAGCACAACCCGCATAGCGAAAACTAAAACCGCAGGTAGAGCCCTTGCGCAAAAGCCATGTGCTCGCGATATTGCAAAAAGTCTACTCACTTAGCTGGCAACTGCACCAAACGGCTGGGCAGAACGCCCATTTCCTGCATTTTCTCGCGCGCTGGCACCCCGCGCCGCCGCTACGCCATAATAGTTGGCGGACAATCGCGAGAGAAAGCAAACACATGGCACAGACCACGACAGATACCGCCGCCAGCACCGTCTCCGGCGCCGGCGCCGCCAGCTCATTCTCGGGCGGCACGGGAACCGAGGCAGAGTTCGGTTCGCTCGGCGCGCTCTCCCCCACCTGGTGGGAGCCCGAGGACGGCAGCGAGCCCGAACCATGGCTCACGCCCGATCAAGCCTTCGAACGCTTCTTTGAATGGACGAGCAATCGCGGCATTGAGCTGTGGGATCACCAGGAAGAAGCCCTCATGGATCTGGCTGCCGGCGATCACGTCATTTTAGGCACACCGACCGGATCGGGTAAATCTCTCGTCGCGCTGGGCATGCTCTTTATGGGCATGGCGCAGGGCAAACGTTGCTATTACACGGCCCCCATCAAGGCCCTGGTCAGCGAAAAGTTTTTCGACCTGGTGCAGGTGCTCGGCCGCGATAACGTAGGCATGATCACCGGCGACACGCATATCAACACCAAGGCGCCCGTCATCTGCTGCACGGCAGAGATCCTTGCCAACGATGCACTGCGTGAGGGCGAGGACGCCGACGTGGGCTGCGTGGCCATGGACGAGTTCCACTACTTTGCCGACCCCGATCGCGGCTGGGCCTGGCAGGTGCCGCTGCTCACCCTGCCCCACACGCAATTCATGCTCATGAGCGCCACGCTCGGCGATGTCACCGCGATCGCCGCCTCGCTCGAGGAACACACCGGCGCTACCTGCGACTTGGTCGTCGATGCCCCACGCCCCGTGCCGCTGAGCTACGACTACGTGACGACCTCGCTTGAGGGCACCGTCGAGCTCGCAATGCGCCGCGGCGAGGCCCCGCTCTACATCGTGCACTTTAGCCAGGACGCCGCACTTGCGACGGCGCAATCCCTCGCCAACTTTGGTATTGCCAGCAAGGAGCAGCGCGAGGCCATCAAGGAGGCGGCCAAGGGCACGAGCTTCTCGACGGCCTTCGGCAAGATCCTCAAGCGCTTGCTCGGCTGCGGCGTCGGCGTGCACCATGCTGGCATGTTGCCGCGCTATCGCCTGCTGGTCGAGCGCTTGGCGCAGCAGGGCCTGCTGCCCGTCATCTGCGGTACCGATACGCTCGGCGTCGGCATCAACGTACCCATCCATACCGTGGTGCTCACCGCGCTCACCAAGTTCGACGGCTACAAGATGCGTCGTCTGCGCGCCCGTGAGTTTCATCAGATCGCTGGTCGCGCCGGTCGCTCGGGCTTCGATACCGAGGGCATGGTGATCGCCGAGGCACCCGAGCACGAGATCGAGAATGCCAAGCTTATGGCCAAGGCGGGCGACGATCCCAAAAAGCTCCGCAAGATTAAAAAGAAGAAGGCCCCCGAGGGCTTTGTCACCTGGAACAAGCAGACCTTTGAGCGCCTGTTCGAGACGCAGCCCGAGACGCTCAAGCCGCGCCTTCGCATCACACACTCCATGGTGATTAGCGTGGTCGAGCAGGGCGGTGACGCTCGCGCCCGCGTGCACGACCTCATCGAGACAAGCCTGCAGACCCCCGAAGAAAAGGCCAAGCTCGAGGTTCGCGCCGACGAAATCTTCGCCACGCTCATCGACTCCGGCGTCGTCGTGCGCACCGAGGTACCGCCCGCACCCGACGCTCCGGCTGATGCCGCGCCGGACATCGACTACGCGCTGACGGTCGACCTGCCCGAGGACTTTGCGCTCGACCAGCCGCTCTCGCCCTTTTTGCTTGCCGCGTTGGAGCTGCTCGATCCCGAGAGCGAGACCTATACCATGGACCTCATCAGTATGGTCGAGGCCACGCTCGAGGACCCCAAACAGGTGCTCCGCGCCCAGGAGCGTGCCGCGCGCGACCGCGCCATGGCCGAGATGAAGGCCGACGGCGTCGAATACGAGGAGCGCCTGGAGCGCATTCAGGACGTCACGTACGAAAAGCCGCTCGAGGACCTGCTCGATGCCGCCTTTGACAAGTACTGCCAGGAAGTGCCCTGGGCAAACGACTACCAGCTCTCCCCCAAGAGCGTCCTGCGCGATATGTTGGAAAGCGCGAGCGATTTTAAGGGCTACATTCAAAAGCTCGGCATCGCCCGCTCCGAGGGCATTTTGCTGCGCTACCTGGCAGAGGCTTACCGTTCTCTCGACCGCACCGTACCCATCGAGAAGCGCGACGAGCGCCTGCGCGACATTATCTCGTGGCTGGGCTTTGTGGTGCGCTCGGTCGACTCGAGCCTGGTGGACGAGTGGGAGAACGCCGGCAACCCGGCAGCCCTCGATGCCGCGCCGCCACAGGGCATCGACGAGGTCGTGGCGGACCGCCGCGGCTGCACGCTGCTGGTGCGCAATGCGCTCTTCCGCCGCGTGACCCTTGCCGCCCGCGAGCACGTTCGCGACCTGGGCGAACTCGACGACGACTGGGGCATGAGCGAGATTCGCTGGCAAAAGGCGCTCGATGCCTACCATGAGCAGCACGAGGAAATCCTCACCGACGGAGATGCCCGCAGCGCCGCGATGTTCTCCATCGATGAGTCCGACGAGAAGACCGCGCACGTATGGCACGTGCACCAGATCTTTGCCGACGAGGATGGCGACCACGACTTTGGCATCATGGGCGATGTCGATCTGGACGCCACGCAAGACGGCGGCGAGGTCATCTTCAAAAACTACCGCGTCGGCTTTATCGAGGACCTGCTCGAGGACTAGCCGAACATACTGGAACGAAACAAAGCGGGGCCGTTGGCAATATCGCCAGCGGCCCCGCTTTTGCACTATCTGCTATGCCTTACTCGGCATCTTCGACCTCATACGAATCTGCCTCGGCGGGCTCATCGTTTGTCTCTGGCGCAGCCCCGCGCGCCTCGTCAAACGCCGCCTTCATGGTCTTGTTGCCCCATGTGAGCTTGCGAATGGTAAGATCGTCGGCTTTCTTGTTGGCTAGGCGCAGATTGTTCTCGGAGGACAGCAACGCCTCCTTGGTTTTCTGCAGATGGCTAATCGTCTTGTCGATCTCATCAATCGCCGTTTGGAACTTGCGGCTCGCGATCTCGTAGTTGCGACCGAAATCATTCTTGAACTTTTCCATCTTGGCTTCGAAGTTCGTGACGTCGATATTCTGCTGTTTGTACTCCGCCAGCTCCTGCTTATAGCGCAGCGAACCCATGGCGGCGTTGCGAAGAAGCGTAATCATGGGAATGAAAAACTGTGGGCGAATCACGTACATCTTCTCGTAGCGATAGCTCACGTCGACTATCCCTGCGTTATAGAGCTCGCTCTCGGGCTCGAGTAGCGTGCAGAGCACCGCGTACTCACAGCCTTTTTGGCGGCGATCGTGGTCGAGTTTCTTAAAGAAGTCCTCGTTTTTATGCTTGGTCGTGGTCTCGTCGTTCTCGTTTTTCATCTCGAACATAATCGAAATGACCTCGTTACCGCTCGCGTCGCACTCGCGGAAGATAAAGTCGCCCTTGGTACCCTCGGACGCATCGTTATCTTTCTCGAAGTACGCGTTGGGAAACGCCGTCATGCGCAGACGGTTGAACTCGGTCTCGCAGTGCTGCTCGAGCGACTCGCCCACCATCTTGGTGGACAGGCGGACCTTCATGTCCTTAAGGCGCTCAATCTCTTCATCCTTGTAGCGAATCAGGTCATCGCTCGCGCGCTTGGCCTGCGCAAGCTCGAGCTCGTGTGCCGCCTTGGCTTGCTCCTCGCGAGAATCGCGCACCGCCAGCTCGCTCGTCAGCTTGGCACGTGCCTCATCGCGCTCTCGCTCCGCCGCGGCGACCGCCTCTGACAGGTTCATTTTTGCCATCAGTTCCTGCTCGCGCAACTGGGCACGCAGACCCTCGGCCTCTTGCTCGGACTGTGCCTTTGCGGCAGAAAACTTCTCTTGCACCTTCACGCGATAGTCAGCAAGCGCGCGCTCGGCCTCGCTGCGAGCGGCATCGAGCTCACGCTGCGACTCGGCCGCAGCGGCGGCAAGCGCCATCTCCTGGGCCTTGTCCGCCGCGGCAAGTCTGGCCTGCAGCTCAGCAATCTGAGCATCACGTGCAGCTAAATCGTTTTGAGCAGCATTGCGTGCCGCCGCCTCGGCAAGCCTGGCTTCATCATCTTTGCGCTCCAACTGCGCACGTAAATTGTCGATCTCGCGCTGAAGCTCGGCATTCTCCTTTTGAGCATCGGAACGGGCCTCAACCGCCGCGCGCTGACTTGCACTCTCGCGCTCTGCGGCAGCGCCTTCGAGCTTGGCGCGCAGCTCGGCAAGCTCAGCGTCGCGCTTGGCAACCTCTTGCGCCAGCTGCTGAGCTGCAGCATTCTTCTGCTCGACAAGCTGAGCGTCGCGCTGAGACTCTGCCTTTTGCAAAGCAGCCGTCGAGCGCGAGCGCTCAAGCTCCAGTGCCTGCTCGCCCTCGCGCTGGACCGCCTTCACGCGCTCATCCAGGTCGCGCGAGAACTCGGCATCGCGCACCTGCTTGACGATATCCGCATAACCGGACGCATCGACCTTAAAAACTTCTCCGCAATGCGGGCACTTGATCTCGTTCATGGCAGCTCCTCGATGGACGCAAATTTCAACCGCCTACACTCTACCGCGCCGCACGGACAAAAAAGACGCCGCCGCCATAATGGCAACGGCGCCAGAACCACCACAAAGGTGCCTGCCCCCTTTGTGGTGGCTCTGGCGCCCTATAACCCAAAGAAGCTAAGAATCTGGTCACGGCTTACGGGCTTGTACTCGTTGGCATCGAGACCGACATCGTAGCGAAAGATAGGGCGCTCGCGATCGCGGTTGCGTGCATTGGTACGGTCTCCCCTGCTGTGGATGTGCCCGTGCAGCATGATGGCGCCGCGCGCCTTGCCATTCCAGCTGAGCATGGGGTAATGGCTCAACACCAGGCGATGGCCCTTGGCATAGCCGGGAGCAATCTCCAGGTAATCGCGCACGTCTTCCCAAATCTGCGGTACGTCGGGATCTTCCCAGTCGCCGTCATGGTTACCACGGATGAGCGTCACGTTCTGACATTCGATACGCTCGCGCAGGCGCATCGCCTCCGCCAGGGGCAAACGATAGGTAAAGTCTCCCAAGATATAGAGACGGTCGTCCGCCGCCACGCACTCATTGACGGCATCGATGACCTTGCGGTTCATCTCCTCGACCGAATCAAACGGCCGATCCATATCGTGCAAGATATTCGTATCGCCCAGGTGCAGGTCGGCGGTAAACCACATCATCGTCTCTGTCCTCATTTCGCAACGTGTTCAACTCGTGCTAAGTATACAGACGCAGCGATGCAGCGGTTATCCAAAGAGCCCGCCGAACAGTCCGCGGCGGCGCTTGTCTTGCTTTTTCGAAGCGTCGCCCTGGGCGTTCTTGTCCTGCCGCTTCTTCCGGTCCTGCTCCAGCTCATCATCGTCGATCAGCATATCCCACTCAAACGGGTCGTCCGTCAGATCGAACAGGTCATCGTCATCAAACATGACCGCCTCCATTGCCGATTAGCGAGCATCCACCACATAGAGACCAACGCGCACCTGATGCCACGGGCTGCGCTCGGGAGCAACCTGTTGCACGCGAGCCTCAAATACGTCCTCGTGGCCGTAATACATCATCAAGGACAGCGGGCCGACCTCGTTTCCCGGAACATACCCAAGCTTGGTGTTGCCGTAGTAGATCGCAACCGCCTCGGGATCATGGGGGTTATCGCGCTCGGCACACAGCGTCAGTTTAACGCCCGCTTTAAGATCGCCCAAGACCAAGGCGCCATCGGCATACTGAAATCCTGCAATATGAAACGACAAAAGAACACGTGAAGGCTCGTACATGGCAACTCCTCTAACGACCGAATAAACCGGCACTTAACCTTACTGAGAAGCTTACGGGCCCGTGCGGACAAAATTTCACCCGCTCGCACCTTTCGCCCATTTGCCGCAACGCTTGCGAGACAGAGCGCTTGCAGATAAGATAGAGGCACGGATGGCACCCGTTGCAGCGGGTCTTGCCAACTCCAGTGCACGTTTACATCGTGAGAAGTGGCCGTCTTCGCTTACGCGGGGGCGGCTATTTCATTCGGCCGATAAACAGGCCGAGTTCGATAGCCGCGATTAACAACGCCAGTAACGAAATAACATCGCTTACGTTCATACCAATTCCCTTCTAAAGGGAGTTGGCCCATCCGTACCCCATAGCAGTAGTCTAACGTAAATGGCAGGTAATAGGAACATTTGTTCGTATTACCTGCCATTTTCTAATGCACGAATATGCGCACGAACTTGTGCTTCCAGCTCTCATAAGGGGCGTAGCGGAACGGCACGTCCAGCCACGTTGCCTTGTTCACGATGCTCTTCTTGTGGCTAAACGTATCGAAGCTCTCGCGGCCATGGTACTGGCCCATACCGCTCGCACCCATGCCGCCGAAGCCCATATGACTCGTAGCCAAGTGCATGATCGTGTCGTTAACGCAGCCGCCGCCAAAGGGCACGTAGCGCACAAAGCGCTCCTGAACTGCGCGATCCTGGCTAAAGATATACAGGGCCAGCGGCGTCGGACGATCTGCAATAAACGCCTCGGCCTCATCCAGGCTCTCAAACGTCAGCACCGGCAAGATGGGACCGAAAATCTCTTCCTGCATCACGGCGTCCTCAGGCGCCACGCCGTCTAGGATCGTCGGCTCAATCTTGAGCGACGACTCGCGCGCCGTGCCTCCCAGCACAACCTTGTCGGGGTCGATCAGCCCGCGCACGCGCGCAAAATGCTTGGCGTTGACGATATGACCGTAATCCTCGTTGTCGAGCGGATGCTCGCCAAACATGCGACGGGTCTCCTCCCTGATGAGGCCCAACAGCTCATCGTGTACGCGCGTATCGACCAGCAGGTAGTCGGGCGCCACGCAGGTCTGCCCCACGTTGAGCCATTTACCAAAGGCGATGCGCCGTGCCGCGACTTTTAAGTTTGCCGTGGCATCCACAATGCAGGGGCTCTTTCCGCCCAGCTCAAGCGTCACGGGCGTCAGGTTTTTACTTGCGCGCTCCATGACGAACTTGCCGACCGGAACGCTACCGGTAAAGAAAATCTTGTCCCAGCTCTCGTCGAGCAGCGCCTCATTCTCGGCACGGCCGCCTTCGACGACCGTCACCAGGCGCGGATCAAATGCTTCCTCGCAAATCTGCCTGAGCACCGCGCTCGATGCCGGAGCATAGGCACTCGGCTTGATGACCACGGTATTGCCCGCGGCAAGGGCGCCGGCAAGCGGCTCGAGCGTTAGCAAAAACGGGTAGTTCCAGGGCGCCATAATGAGCGTGACGCCATAGGGCACGGCTTGCGTTTTGCACACACTCACGGCGTTGGCGAGGTCACACGGACGCAGACGCGAGCGACTCCATCGAGCCACATGCGCAATCTGATAACGAATCTCGGAAAGCGAGGTGCCGATCTCGCACATATACGCCTCGTCATGCGACTTTCCCAAATCGGTCTTGAGCGCATGGGCAATATCGGCCTCGTGGGCCCGCACCGCATCGCGTAAACTCACGAGCGCACGACGTCGATCATCGACATCAAACGTGGCGTGCGTCTTAAAGTAGGCGCGCTGATCGCCGACGATGCGCGCAATTTCCTCGGTGTTCATGGACCCTCCTAGTTCTCGCCCTCAAACATACCACCCGCGACGACTTCGTACATATGCTCGAGTTCCAAGCGGTCCATTAAAAGCGGAACGGGGTACAGGGGATTGGCCTCGGCATCGGCATGCGCCGCCATTTGCGGAATATCGGAGCGGCGAATACCCGAGACATATTTGGGGATTCCTAGGGCCCCGTTCATACGGTCGACCCAATCGATAAAGGCCTCGGCCGCCAGGCTATCCTGCGCGTTAGCCGGCGCGATACCGGCCATGCGGGCGAGATCGGCGAGTTTAGGAGCAGCGGCTTCGCCATAGGCACGAAGCATGTGCGGCAAGATGATGGCGTTGGCCAAGCCGTGGGGAATCCCGTAACGCCCGCCCAGGCTGTGCGCGATGGCATGGACGTATCCAACATAGGAGCGCGTAAAGGCAACACCCGCTTTATACGCCGCCGAAAGCATATTGCGGCGCGCACGCATGTCGTCGCCATGCTCATAGGCCTCGAGCAAATTGTCGCGGATGAGCTGGACCGCCTGACGCGCCATCTTGCGCGTGTAGGGCGTGGTGCTACGGCCGATAAAGGCCTCAACAGCATGCGTCAGGGCATCCATGCCCGTCTGCCCCGTAATGGAGGCGGGCAGGCCGCGTGTAAACTCGGGGTCGTGCACCGCAAAGCGCGGAATAAGCACAAAGTCGTTAATGGGGTATTTGTAGTGCGTCTCGTCATCGGTGATAACCGCCGCGAGTGTGACTTCGCTTCCCGTACCGGCGGTAGTGGGAACCGCGATAAGCAGCGGCAGGAGACGGTGGACTCGCAACAGGCCGCGCATCTTGTTGATGGGCTTATTTGGCTGTGCGATGCGTGCGCCCACGCCCTTGGCGCAGTCCATGGCCGAACCGCCGCCAAAGCCGATAATGGCCTGGCAGGCGCTCTCGCGATACAGGGACGCCGCTTCCTCCACGTTTGAGACCGTGGGGTTCGCACGCGTTTCGGCATAGACCGTAACGCCAATCCCCTGAGCCGTAAGCGCACGCTCGAGTGATGCTGTGAGCCCCAAACGTGCAATACCAGGGTCTGTCACGATAAGAACCTTCTGGATCGAGCGCTTTTGAAGCACCGCGGGCACATCCTCGGCGTGCTCCAGAATGCGTGGCTCGGTATAGGGCAGCACCGGCAATGCGATGCGAAAAACCGTTTGATACGTTCGGCACCAGGCACGACGGGCTAGATGCATAAAGGAAGCTCCCTCATTTGTTGATGGGTCAACATTTGCTCGACCGATTGTACTCATCGGCGTCCGCATATGGCTTGCCAATCGTTAATCAATCAACATCTTCACATGCTTAAATTGTTTTATTAAAAATCATTCCTAATAGGCTTCACTTTTGGTTGCATTTATGGATAATAGAACCCGTCAAGACGCACGTCCGGAGAGGGCCCTTACGGGACCGGACAAGCGCCCCATCGCCATCGATCGAAAGGATCGAATCATGAAGTTTGTTTGCCCCGTTTGCGGTTATGTGGAAGAGTTCGACGGCGACCAGCTGCCCGAGGACTTCAAGTGCCCCCAGTGCGGCGTTCCCGGTTCTCGTTTCCTGAAGCAGGAGGAAGGTCAGCTCGAGTGGGCTGCCGAGCACGTCGTGGGCGTCGCCAAGATGGAGGGCGTCTCCGAGGACATCGTTGCCGACCTGCGCGCCAACTTTGAGGGCGAGTGCTCCGAGGTCGGTATGTACCTGGCCATGGCTCGCGTCGCCCATCGCGAGGGCTATCCTGAGATCGGCCTGTACTGGGAGAAGGCTGCCCACGAGGAGGCCGAGCACGCCGCCAAGTTCGCTGAGCTCCTGGGCGAGGTCGTGACCGACTCCACCAAGAAGAACCTCGAAATGCGCGTTGAGGCCGAGAATGGCGCCACCGCCGGCAAGACCGATCTTGCCAAGCGCGCCAAGGCCGCCGGCCTCGATGCCATCCACGACACCGTGCACGAGATGGCTCGCGACGAGGCCCGCCACGGCAAGGCTTTCGCCGGCCTGCTCAAGCGCTACTTTGGCTAAGCCAAACGCCTGAGACATAACCTCTAGCTCGAAGAAGGCCCGGACCGTATTGGTTCGGGCCTTCTTCGTGGGCTTATTGCAGCTGCTCTTGAAGAACATTGAGCGACTGAGGGCTCAGGTCGTCGTATTGTATGAGGACGCGAGATGGAGCGTTCTTAGTCGATGCCCGATCAGCCGTCCACAGGCAATCGGCGATGTTGACATAGGAAATACGAGCGTCAGCGAGAGCCTTCGCGAAACTCTCCTCCGCCTTGTCCTCGGCCAGGGCAACAGTGCAGTAAAGGCCCGCGTCTGCATGCTCGATCGAGACCTCCCCTGCCGGAAACGCTTTCCGTACAAGCGCTGCCAGGCCATCGCGTGCCTCGCGAGCACGCACGCGCACGCGGTTCACATGCCGCTCGTAATCACCCGATTCCAGCAAGCGCGCTAAAGCGACCTGGTCAACAGAGCTCACCGACGAAGCGTAAAAACCAAGGTCGCGCCCAAACCGTTCCATCAGCTCATCGGGCAACACCATGTACGCCAAACGCAACGCCGATGAAAGGCTCTTCGAAAACGTGTTGGTATAGATGACCGATTGAGCGGCATCGATCGACGCGAGCGCGGGAATCGGCTTGCCGGCAAGGCGAAACTCACAATCAAAGTCGTCTTCGATGAGATACCGACCCGGCCGCTCGGCAGCCCAGCTCAGCAGCGCATATCGGCGCGCGATGCTCGTCACCAAGCCGGTTGGATATTGGTGAGACGGCATCAGGTGAAGGACATCGGCCCCGGTTTTCTGCAGAGCGCTCAGGTCCACGCCGTCGTCATCCAACGGGATATGTCGAACTTTGCACCCCATAGCCTGATAGATGCGCGTCAAGCGCAAATAGCCTGGATCCTCGACGGCATACACCTTGTCCGCGCCAAGCAACTGAACCAACATGGTATCGAGCAGCTGGGCGCCCGCACCGATAACGATATTGTCGGGATTGACATTCATGCCCCTTGTCCCGCGCAGATGGTGCGCAATCGCACGTCGCAGTCGAGCGGTGCCCTGCGCCGGTGCGGGCGAAAAGATTTCACGCTCGTCTTCGGACGTCAGCGTCGCCCGTAGCGCACTTTGCCAAAGCCGCGCCGCCTCCAAAGCGGAAGGAGAAAGTGCGTCGAATCGCTCTGCCTGCCCCATGGCATCATGCGCGCTGGGACCAACAGGAACAGCATCTCGGTCGATATCCCCCGCAGCCAAAGCCAAAACCGGCGCATCCGGAAGCTCGCACGCGTAGTAGCCGCGACGCGGCATTGAGCAAATATAGCCCTCGGCAAGCAACTGGCTATATGCATTCTCGATGGTAATGACACTGATACCCAGATGACTCGCAAAGGCGCGCTTAGACGGCAGATGCTCCCCTGCCGCAATGCGCCCGGCAACAATATCATCGCGAATTTGCTGGTAAACATACTCATAAAGCGATGCTTCGCCGCGATTTTCCAAATTGTAGTCAAGCATGGGTCTATCACCTGACCTTATCGAATCATTCAATCTGGCATTAGTCTGACCTTGTTATTATCTCGAAAACTGAGTATTTCGCCATACCCAGCTCCCCGATAGGATGTTCCGTCAAGCAATGCACATGCCAACCAAGGGAGCAACCATGGCAGAACAGACCAACAAGGCCGATCGCGTCAAACTCAATCGCGAGCTCGCGCAGATGCTCAAGGGCGGCGTCATCATGGACGTCACCACGCCCGAGCAGGCACGCATCGCCGAGGAGGCGGGCGCCTGCGCCGTCATGGCGCTCGAGCGCATCCCGGCCGACATCCGCGCCGCAGGCGGCGTCTCGCGCATGAGTGATCCCAAGATGATCAAGGGCATCCAAAAAGCTGTCTCCATCCCCGTTATGGCCAAGTGCCGCATCGGCCACATTGTCGAGGCGCAGATCCTGCAGGCCATCGAAATCGACTACATCGACGAATCCGAGGTCCTCTCCCCCGCCGATGATGTCTATCACATCGACAAGACCCAGTTTGACGTGCCGTTTGTCTGCGGCGCCCGCGATCTGGGCGAGGCGTTGCGCCGTGTTGCCGAGGGCGCCACGATGATTCGTACCAAGGGCGAGCCGGGCACGGGCGACGTCGTTCAGGCCGTGCGCCATATGCGCAAGATCCAAAAGCAGATCCGCGACGTTGTTGCTCTGCGCGACGACGAGCTCTTTGAGGCAGCCAAGCAGCTGCAGGTTCCGGTCGAGCTGGTGCGCGAGGTCCATGCCACGGGTAAGCTCCCCGTCGTAAACTTTGCCGCCGGCGGAGTCGCGACCCCCGCCGACGCCGCGCTGATGATGCAGCTGGGCGCCGAGGGCGTCTTTGTTGGCTCGGGCATCTTTAAGAGCGGCGACCCAGCCAAGCGCGCCGCCGCCATCGTCAAGGCCGTGGCAAACTTCACCGATGCCAAGCTCATCGCCGAGCTTTCGGAGGACCTGGGCGAGGCCATGGTGGGCATCAACGCCGACGAAATAGAGATCATCATGGAGGAGCGCGGGCGCTAGTCCAGCAGAAAGGATCGCACATGAGCGATTATGCAGACCAAACGGTCGCCGTGCTGGCGGTCCAGGGCGCTTTTGCCGAGCACGAGGCAAGACTGTCCGAGCTGGGCGCACGTTGTATCGAGCTGAGGCAGGCGGCCGATTTGCAGCAGAACTTTGACCGCCTGGTCCTCCCCGGCGGCGAGTCCACCGTTCAGGGCAAGCTACTTGCCGAACTCGGTATGCTCGAGGGGCTTCGCACACGCATTGTTGAAGGCATGCCTGTATTGGGAACCTGCGCCGGCTTGATTCTGCTGGCGCGCGACCTTGCCGCCCACGACGATAAGGGGACGCCGCGCCTAGCAACCATGGATGTGTTCGTTGAGCGCAATGCCTACGGCAGGCAACTCGGCAGCTTTCGAGCCAAGGGGCAGGTAGCCGGCATCGACGGTGAAGTGCCATTAACATTTATCCGTGCGCCCCGCATCGTCGAGGTCCACGGCGACGCCAAGGCCTTAGCGAAAGTCGACGGGCGCATCGTCGCCGCCCGCCAGGGCAACCAGCTTGGCGTAACCTTCCACCCCGAACTCGATGAAGACACCCGCCTCCACGAACTGTTCCTGCAAATGTAGGCAGCATAGAAACGAGCGTGGATTTTCGGACACACAACAAATGAGAGTGGATAATCTCCCACTTTGAGTTTGAATGCAGGCTCAAACCGGGAGATTATCCACTCTCATCCCATGTAGTCGTTGGGGACGTTCTTAAACGACTAGTCAAACAAGAACGTCCCCAATGACTACCTGACAAGGAGTGTCCCAAACTACCGGCAGAAAAGGAACGTCCCCAACTGCCACCCCCGGAGCAAGACAACGCCGCTGGTTGAGCATAAGTCAGCGAAAACGCCCCTAAGCGAGCAAGGTGACGTGAAATGAAAGGGCGCTGACCTTATGGTCGCGCCCTTGAAATTGAACGTCAGATTGCCACTTAGGGGCGTTTGCAGCGTCAACTGGTTACGCGGTTCGTAGAACCGCGTAACTAATTAGAAACGGTTGCCGCGGAAGCCGCCACCGTTGCGGCCGCCACGGTCGCCACCGCGACCGCCGCGGTCGTTACCACGGTTGCCGCCGAAGCCACCACGGTTGCCACCGCGATCGCCATAGCCACCACGGTTGCCACCAAAGCCGCCACGGCCACCACGATCGCCACCACGGTCGCCAAAGCCGCCACGGCCACCACGATCGCCACCGCGGCCGCCGCGGTCACCGCCACGGCCACCACGATCGCCAAAGCCGCCGCGACCGCCACGGTCGCCGCCACGGCCACCGCGCTCGTCACGGCCGCCGCGAGGACCGCGGTCCTCGTCCAGGCCCATGGCGACAAGCGGAGCGATAACCTTATCGAGAGCGGCCATCAGCTCGGTGGCCTCCTCGTAAGAAAGCTCGGGCAGGAGCTTCTCCTTCTTATTGGCAAGCTTGACCAGGCCCTCAGCGGCATCCTCGGCAGCGAAGACAACGATCTTGCGCATATCGCCCTCGGCGTCGTCGATGCGGCCGACCAGGTCGGCAGCCTCGGCCTCGGCCATCAGACCATCGAGCTCACGAAGGCGCATGCCCAGCAGGTCGGACATTTCCTTCTGCTCCATCTTGGGCTTGAGGTCAAGAAGCTTGATGGCGCGCTCGATGTTCGCCATGCGCTCGGCCTTGGCCTCCTCCTCCTTGGAAATAGCAAAGCGACGGCTGCGCAGCAGGCGGGCGGCCTTCTGCATCTTGTCCATCAGCTCTTCGTCATCGTAATCAACGGCGGCCTCGACAACCTCGGCCTCCTCCTCGGCAGAAACCTCGTCAGCAGCCTCAACCTCGGCAGCTTCGGTCTCCACGGTCTCGACTGCCTCAACCTCGGCAGCCATGGTCTCGTTCTCGGTCTCGTTCATGATCTCTTCGTTCTCAGACATGAGACTCCTTCTTGGCCCTCTCGGGCATCATCGCCCCATTCGCGGGGCCCGTCGCGCACTCTTTGCGCTTTATACATTCATGCCTCTCGGCAAAACGTCCATTAGTTTATGGTGTCGCCATCCAATCTAGCTGCAGAATCTATGTGCACACATTAATGCGACATGTCGCGGTATCATGGCCTGAACCAAACGTGTCCACCTTAAGGAGCCCGCCATGATTAAGCCCATCATGAAATCCGAGTTCTTTTTGCGCCTGCCTTCCGAAGACGCGGGACCCAACGACGCCGTGATCGGGCAAGACCTCCTGGATACGCTCCACGAGCATGAGCACGAGTGCGTGGGCCTCGCCGCCAACATGATCGGTGTGCGCAAACGCATCATCTGCGTAAAGGACGGCAGCAAGTCGCTGCTTATGTACAACCCGCAAATTCTTGAGCAGGTCAATGCCTACCAGACGAGCGAAGGATGTCTTTCTCTCGTCGGCGAGCGTCCCTGCACTCGTTATCGTCGCATTAAGGTGGAATATCTGGACGAGAACTTCGTCCACCGCATCAAGAACTTCTCGGGCTACACCGCCGAGATCATCCAACACGAAATCGACCACTGCAACGGGATTGTTATATAGTTCCGCCGATTCAAGAAAGCTCCCTGCAGCAAAACAACTGCAGGGAGCTTTTCATAGTGCGGAGCTTCTATCCCACTAGCTCTGGCGGTAGTGATCGAAGAAGTCGGCGAGGTCTTCGAGGGACTCTTTGAGTACTTCCATGCGCGGCAGGTACACGATACGGAAGTGGTCGGGCTCAGCCCAGTTGAAGCCGCCGCCGCGCGTGATCAGGATCTTCTTCTCGTGCAGCAGGTCAAGGGCGAACTGCTCGTCATCGGTGATGTTGAACTTCTTCACATCCATCTTGGGGAAGATGTAGAACGCCGCGCGCGGCTTAACCACCGAGATGCCGTCAATCTTGTTGAGCGCCTCATACACAAAGTTGCGCTGCTCGTAGACGCGGCCGCCGGGACGGATGTAGTCGTTGACGGACTGATGACCACCGAGTGCCGTCTGGACGATCGACTGAGCCGGCACGTTGGAGCACAGGCGCATGTTGGAGAGCATGTTAATGCCCATGATGAAGTCGCTCATGCAACGCTGGTTGCCCGAAAGCACCATCCAGCCAATACGATAGCCCGCGATCATGTGCGACTTGGAAAGGCCGCTAAAGGTGACACAGGGCAGGTCGGGAGCGAGCGAGGCAATCGAGACGTGCTCGTAACCGTCCATGCACAGGCGGTCGTAGATCTCATCGGCAAAGATCATCAGCTGATGCCTGCGTGCAACCTCGACGATGCCCTCGAGCACCTCGCGCGGGTAGACCGAGCCCGTGGGGTTGTTGGGGTTGATGATAACGAGGGCTTTGGTCGCGCTCGTGATCTTGGACTCCATATCCTCCAGGTCGGGATACCAATCCGCCTGCTCATCGCACAGATAGTGCACAGGATGACCGCCGGCAAGGGTTGCGCACGCCGTCCAGAGCGGATAGTCGGGGCTGGGGATCAGAATCTCGTCGCCATTGTCGAGCAGCGCGTTCATCGAAAGCTGAATGAGCTCGGACACGCCGTTGCCCGTGTAGATATGCTCCATCTGAACGTTGGGCAGGCCCTTGATCTGCGAATACTGCATGATCGCCTTGCGCGCGGAGAACAGGCCACGCGAGTTGGAATAGCCTTCGCAGTCGGGCAGCTGCTGGCGCATGTCCTTGATGACCTCATCGGGCGTGCGGAAACCGAAGGGCGCCGGGTTGCCGATATTGAGCTTGAGGATGCGCTCGCCCTCGTCCTCCATACGGGCGGCCTCGTCGACGACGGGACCGCGCACGTCATACAGGACGTTATCGAGCTTGGTGGATTTAGAAAAAGTACGCATGGTGGCGCTCCTTGCAATTTGAGCTGAGGGATGGGGTTCGGGCTTGGAATCGTTGCGGGGAGATGATTCCTCGCCTTGGTCGGCGTCACCGGCGAGCAGCCAGGTAACATCGACCTCCAAAATACGGGCGAGCAGCTCTGCCACATCGCGCCGCGGAATCGTCTTGCCGCTCACATATTGGCTCATCTGACTCTTGCCGAGTTTTTTGCCGAACATCTCCGATGCGCGGATTACGTCCGACTGGCGAACGTCGCGATCGGACATAGTCTGTCGCAGGCGATCGCTAAACGTCTCTTGGGCCACAGGAACCTCCTTGCTGGCAAAGTTCAATTTATAGAACACGAATTGAACCAGGGTTCAATTTAGCAAGCAGTATAGCGCGGCACCTCATTTGAAAGTTCAATTTCAAAAATAAAATGAGCCAAACCTCGAGATTTATCCCAAAGCGTCAACGGCGTGCGCTCATTTAGAGGTATTCAAGGAATCGAGCGGCGGCAAGTGAAACATCGGCCGTTCGATATATGGCGTTGATCTGCCGATGGGGATGTCCTTCGAGCGAACGAATGGCGACATTGAACTGGCAGCGGCGCAAGATGAGCGCCGGAAGGACGCTCACGCCCAGGCCGTCCTCGACCATGGCCATAATCGCATAGTCATCCCAGGTCGACAGCTTTGAGCGCACGGTCAGCCCCGCCCGACGGAACAGCGGCGTAATCTCGTCATCGGTGCCGCGTTCCAGCAGAATAAACTGCTCATTGGCCAAATCGGCAAGAGAGACGACCTCTTCAGTGGCAAGCAAAGAGTCTGCCGGCACTACCGCCATCAACTCGTCGCGCACCAAAGACCGCGACGTCATGCCATTTTCTCGGGGCTCATGCGGGATAAAGCCCAGATCGCAGCGGCCCTCTGCCACCCATTGTTCAATCTCTGAATAGTCGCCCATCAGCAACTCGTAATCAATGTCTGGATAATCGGCACGAAAACGAGCAATCACCGGCGGCAGCACGTGGGTCGCCACGCTCGAAAACGTACCGATGCAGATTTTGCCGCGCATGAGCCCACGCATCTCATCCACGCGTCGCTGCAAGCGAACGAATTCCTCGCAGAGCGCCTCGACAGCCGGCATGACCTGCCGCCCGTCAGCAGAAAGAACCACACCCTCGCGACTGCGGTCGAGCACCTTAAAACCCCAGTCGGCCTCAAGATCGGCCACCATACGGCTCACGCCCGGCTGCGAATAGCTCAGGTGCTCGGCAGCACGCGTAAAGCTTCCGGCGCGCACCGTCTCCAGCAGCACTTGCATCTTTTGAATATTCGTTTCCACGACACGCCTCCACCTTTACATGAATTTTTGTCATGTTAGCCATGCATTATATTCGCTTTTCTTCTATTGCCAGTTCACCCATAGTGAACATGTTCGGATATAGAGGGGACGGAAGCGCATGGACAACGGACTGTTTACGTACTTAGCAGCATTGCTATTGTTTGGCTCCAACGGCATCATCGCCGCTGCCATCGCGCTGCCGAGCTCCGATATCGTGCTACTACGCACGTTTTTGGGCGCGCTCTCGCTTGTCACCATCCTCGCCATCACCCAAAGCCATAAGTTGCAGGCGCCATCTCGCCCCCGCGAAGCCGCAGCCCTCCTCCTCTCGGGAGCCGCGCTGGGCGCCAGCTGGATTTTTCTGTTCCGCGCCTACCAGACGATCGGCGTCGGCGTATCCTCGCTGCTGTACTACTGCGGCCCCATCATTGTCATGGCGCTCTCCCCGCTCATCTTTGGCGAAAAACTGATCGGCGGCAAAATCGCCGGCTTCATCGCCGTTGCTTGCGGTGCTTTTCTCATTGCGGCGCAAGGTCTAGGCGGCAATATGCCCATTGCTGGTATCGCTTGCGGAATCGCCTCGGCATTTTGCTATGCGCTGATGGTCATCGCTAGCAAGGGTGCGCCACACATCGAAGGCCTCGAGAACTCCGCGCTCCAAGTGAGCGCCGCCTTTGTGACCGCGCTGGTCCTCACGCTCATCACGCAGGGCGCTCCCTCATTCCTGTCCGCCGGTATCGCCGCCAGTATTGATTGGCGCGCCGTCGTCATGCTCGGCGTCGTCAACACCGGCATCGGTTGCCTGCTCTACTTTAGCGCTGTCGCCAAGCTGCCCGTCCAGACCGTCGCGGTCGTCGGCTACCTCGAGCCGCTTTCGGCCGTCGTGTTCTCGACCGTCCTTTTAGGCGAAGCCATAACACCGGTCCGCTTGATGGGCGCCGCGCTTATCATCGGCGGCGCGCTCTTTTGCGAACTCGCCGGCAAACGCGCAGGCGCCAAGACCGGCATCGCCCAGGCAGCACGTGCTTAAAAGCCCCTCTTCAGCTCAAAGCAGGGGCGCGTCCGCGGTTATCACATTGCAGCAAACCACACAGCCGGAAGTGCTCCTGCTTTGAAATGCTATCTGCGCAAACAACTGCTCCCCAGCTGGGGATTATTGTCTAAAACACCCCGATGTGCCAAACTGCTCTTAAATGTATAAAGATGGCATAAAGGTCTACTGCTCTTTGCAGAGGCCAGATGTCCAAGGGAGTCCACGTGGCACACAACAAGCTGGAGGCAAGCCTCCAAGACCAGCATAGTCAGGCCGGGCATGGCGCCATCCCCCTCTCCGCTGGCATGTTGCTCGTAACGCTCGGCGTCGTCTACGGCGACATCGGCACGAGCCCCATGTACACCATGAAGTCAATCGTCGCCAACAACGGCGGCATCGGAACCGTCAGCGAGGACATGATCCTGGGCGCGCTTTCACTCGTTATCTGGACCATGACGCTCGTGACCACGGTCAAGTACGTGCTGATCGCCATGAAGGCCGATAACCATAACGAGGGCGGCATCTTCGCCCTGTTCAGCCTCGTACGCAAGGTGGCACCATGGCTGATTCTACCCGCCATGATCGGCGGCGCGGCGCTGCTCGCCGACGGCATCCTCACCCCCGCCGTCACGGTTACAACGGCCATCGAGGGCTTGCGCACCATCGAGTGGGGCCATGCGCTTTTGGGTGACGGCCAGACCAACGTCATCATCATCACCATCATCATTATCTGCGGCCTATTTGCCATGCAGCGCGCCGGCACCTCGTCAATCGGCAAGCTGTTCGGCCCGCTCATGACACTATGGTTCCTGTTCTTGGCAGGCGCCGGCCTGTTCAACATGCTCGGCAACCTGTCCATCCTACGCGCGCTCAACCCCATCCGCGGCATCATGTTCCTGTTCTCGCCCATCAACCATTCGGGCATCATGGTGCTCGGCTTTGTCTTCCTGTCGACAACCGGTGCCGAGGCGCTCTACTCGGACATGGGCCACGTGGGCAAGGCAAACATCTATGCATCCTGGCCGTTTGTTAAGGCGGCCCTCATCCTTAACTATCTGGGTCAGGGAGCCTGGCTGCTCGCCAATAACTCCAACCCCCAAATGCTCGCGATGGATATCGTCAACCCGTTCTACATGATGCTTCCCGAGCCCCTGCGCCCCTTTGCCATCGTGCTTTCGGCCGTGGCGGCCATCATCGCCTCGCAGGCGCTCATCACCGGCTCGTTCTCGCTGGTATCCGAGGCAACCCGTCTCAATCTCATGCCGCACCTGCGCATCCACTACCCCAGCGACACCAAGGGTCAGCTCTATATTCCGCTCGTCAACAACATCATGTGGGTCGGCTGCATCTTCATTGTGCTGCTGTTCCAGAACTCCGAGCGCATGGAAAGCGCCTATGGCCTCGCCATCACCGTGACCATGCTCATGACCACGACGCTTTTGACGAGCTATATCGCCGGCATTCTCAAGCACAAGCTGGGCGCCTGCATCTTCGCCCTGCTTTTTGGCGCCATCGAGCTGTGCTTCTTTGCCTCATGCCTCACCATGTTCTTTGACGGCGGCTATGTGATGATCTTCCTGGCCTCGCTGCTGTTTGGCCTTATGTACGTGTGGCGCCGCGGCACCGCCATCGAGCGCACGCAGACGATTCTGCTGCCCGTCTCCAAGTACATCGATCAGCTCAACCGCCTGCGTAACGACGAGACCTACCCCGTGCTCGCCGACAACCTGGTGTTCCTCACCAACAGTCCCGACCCGCTCACGCTCGACCGCGACGTACTCTATTCCATCTTGGACAAGCATCCCAAGCGCGCCAAGGCATACTGGTTCATCAACGTGCACGTTACCGATGAGCCCTATACGCATGAGTATTCCGTTGAGACCTTTGGCACGGACTTCTTGTTCCGCGTGCGCTTGGACCTGGGCTTTAAGGTCAACCAGCGCGTTAACGCCTACCTGCGCCAGATCGTTGGCGACTTGATGGCATCGGGTGAGCTGCCGCCGCAGCATCACACCTACTCCATCTACGAGACCCGCGGCAACGTGGGCGACTTCCGTTTTTGCATGCTACGCAAGATGCTCGCCCCCGAGACGGACATCAACCGCAATGACCACCGCGTAATGGCCATCAAGTACGCCGTCCGCCGCGCCTGCGGAAGCCCGGCACGCTGGTACGGTCTTGAGAACTCGGCCATCATCATCGAGTACGTGCCGCTGTTTGCCCGCATGCGCCCAGCCGTTAAGCTCGTGCGCACCCAGGTGCCGCTCGAGGTTCAGATCGAAGAGGCCGAAGAAATGGAAGTCGACATCTTCTCGGACGACTTGGTCAACGGCAACGAGGCCGGTAGGGACATGAACGTCGATCCCACTGAGCTGCTCGAGAGCGTCGCAGATACGCCCGAACAGCAACAGCTCGACGGCCTCGAGAGCGAACAACTCAACGACGCCAACTTCTAGCGACGCCGCGCATCAACGACAGCGGCCCTGCACCTCACGGGAGATGCAGGGCCGCTTTGCATTTCAGTAAAGCCGTCGGCTACGAACGGCGCGGCTCGGGAACCACGAGTCTATCGGGGCTCGCACCCTCGGCATCCATCAGGCTCACGTAGCGAATCGACGGATCCCCATACATCGCGTAGTAATAATTGCCCGTGCGCGCGCTAAAGCATCCGGTATAGATAGTCTTCTCGAACTTGCCATCACCCATCCTGGACGCCCCCTCAATCATCACCACGCCCTCGAGCGAGCGGAACATGCGGACGACGTTTTCGGTCTCGCTCTCCTTTTGCGGGTAATTGGCATTGAGGTACGCCGCCTTTACAAAACGGCTCGGCGAATAGCAATCGCCCGGAATACCGCGCATGCCGGCACCCGCGCCATAGGGCTTGAGCTCGGCGCCACGCCATGTCGCCGTCTGCGGAAAATCGCTTGTGGCCGTGATATAGGTGCGCAGGTTTTCCATGTGCCACGGGAAGGTCGGCTGGTTGGCAAGGGTGTCGACCGGATCGTCGTATACATGCAGGCCGTCAGCCATCATCTCGACCACGATGCTGCGCTGGCTGTCGCCGATAATCCAATGGAGCAGCGACACGCCCAGCCCCTCTCCGGCAGATTTGGCGACAATCACCGTGTCGCGCAGCGCGGCCTCGACCTCGTCAACCGTCGAGAACGTCGCTGCCACCCACAGGGGAAACTCATAGGCCGCGATATTGGTCTTGCCGTCGACAGGGTCCTCGGCATACTCGGCATAACCCGGGAAATTGAGACCCGCCACGGCGAGGCCCGCATCGTTACCGCAATCGAAAAACATGGGATAGTTCTTGTAATCGATGCACATACCGATCACCGCGTGTGCCGCTGTCGTGTCGTCGATAAACGAATACGGAATGTAAAACCCGCGCGGCATCACGCGAACCTGTTGGCCGTAGTCAAAGCTCCAGTCGAGGTTGCGGCCCAGATACATGTGGCCAGAATTATCGGTAAATCGAATGCTCGTGCACATAGCGCCTCCCAGCTTTACGTTCTTGCTAAGGTTATTGTCACCAAACAAAAAGGCGCTAAACACAAAAGCCCGGACATGACAACAATGTCACGCCCGGACCAAAAGAGACGAAGTGCGGTGCTGTAGTCACCCTAGACAAGTTTACCTTGGCAGTGATCGATCATATGCTGGATCATCTGTGCCTCAAAGCCCGCGTAGTCGCGGCGGCACTCCTTCATCTTGCCGTCGACGATCTGGTCAAAGGCAACCTTGCACTTGATATAGCGCGTGGACTTGGTGACCTCCTCGTGCGTCAGGCAGCTCTCCTCCATCTTACTGGCGCCCAGGCCAAACACCAGACGGGGGTTGTAGAGCACGTGGGGCTCGCCGGCATCGTCCAGATAGACGCAGACCTTCTTGGTGACGCCGATCTGGTTGGCAGCCAAGCAGCCGGCATCATCGAGCGACTTGATGGTATCGATCAGGTCCTGAGCGACCGACTCGTCCTCGACAGTCGCAACCTCGCAACGCTGGGACAGGATAGCCTCGTCGCGGCAGAGCTCTTTAATCATACGTTCCTCCATAGGGGTCGTTGTAACCGCTTAAGTATACGGTACCTACACAATTTCATGCGAAAGATACCGCCCGTCCGTAACAAACCGCCGAACATCAACATGTGAGGAACACCAACTTCACAAAGGCGATATAGTGGGTGAGTTCGTGTCAATCGGCCTAAACTCGGGGCCGAACAAGGAAAGGGTATGCATGGACGAACTATTTCACGTCAGCGAGCGCAAGTCCACAATCGGGACCGAACTTCGCGCTGGACTGACAACATTCCTGGCGATGGCCTACATCATCGCCGTCAACCCCGCGGTGCTCTCGGGCGCCGGCATCGATGCGGGAGCGCTCGCCTGCGCCACCTGCCTGGGCGCTGGCATCATGACCATCTGCATGGGCATCTTCGCTAACCGCCCGCTCGCCTGCGCGTCGGGTCTGGGCATCAATGCCATGATCGCGGGCATCGCCACCACCATGTGCGGCGGTGACTGGCACGTGGCCATGAGCGTCATCTTCCTCGAGGGTGTCGTCATCTTGCTGCTCGTCCTGTGCGGCCTGCGCGAGGCCATCATGGACGCCATCCCCGTGGTTCTGCGCCACGCCATCTCGGTTGGTCTGGGCATGTTCATCGCCATGATCGGCCTGTGCGACGCCGGCATTATCACCGCTGGCGCCGGTACACTCGTCGGTCTGGGCGACATCACATCCCCCACCTTTATCGTCGGCATCATCTCCATCGTCGTGACGGTTGCCCTGGCCTCCCGCAACGTGCCGGGCTCGCTGCTCATCGGCATCATCGTCGCCGTTATCGCCGGTATCCCGCTGGGCGTCACCCATGCGCCCGAGGGCCTTATCGCCCCGCTCGACTTCTCGACCTTTGGCGCCCCGTTTGCCAGCACCGCCGATGGCAACATGGCCATCGTGAAGGTTCTGACCGACCCGATGCTGCTCGTCGTTGCCTTCTCGCTGCTCATGAGCGACTTCTTCGACACCATGGGCACCGCGATGGCCGTCGCCAAGCAGGGCGAGTTCTTGACCGAGGACGGCAATGTCGAAGACATCCGTCCCATCCTGGTCGTCGACTCCGTGGCCGCTGCTGCCGGTGGCTTTATGGGCGTCTCCTCCATCACCACCTTCGTCGAGTCCACCTCTGGCGCTGCCGACGGTGGCCGCACGGGCCTCACCTCCGTCACCACCGGCGTGCTGTTCATTCTCGCCGCGTTCTTCTCCCCCATCGTCACCATCGTTTCCAGCGCCGCCACCTGCGGTGCTCTGGTCTACGTCGGTTACCTCATGATGAGCGAGGCCTCCGAGATCGACTGGTCCGACGTGTCGCAGGGTTTCCCGGCGTTCATGATTGTCGCCGGCGTGCCCTTCACCTACTCCATCTCTGCCGGCATTGGCCTGGGCTTTATCGCCTACGTGATCGTCGCGCTCTTTAAGGGCGAGGCCTCCAAGATCAAGCCGCTCATGTGGATCGCAGCCCTTGCCTTCCTCGTCTACTTCTTCGTGGCGTAACGGCACAGCCTGCCAAAGCAAAACAACAAGGCGCGGAGTCGTATCGAGCGGCTCCGCGCCTTTCTTTTAGCGTCTGCCCCCGTGCCAGCGTGCGACAATTGAGGCTGTCAATATCACAACACCGAGAGAAGCCTGCCTTGGAAGCGCATCATAAGCAGATAACCGTTTATCCAGAGTGTACAGAAGGAGCGCCCGTCATTTACCTCCCCGTGGTTATGGGCGACGGTAATGAAGTCTACGAGCGCTGCCGAGAGCTCGACTGCCCGCCGTTCACCCTTGTCGCCATTGGAGGGCTCGATTGGAATCACGAGCTGAGCCCCTGGGAATGCGACGGAACTATACGAGATGCCGAGCCCTTTGGCGGACAGGCCGCTGGTTTTCTTGACGAGTTGTTGAAGCGGATAATCCCTGAGGCCGAATCATCGCTCCCGCAACCGCCCACCTGGCGCGGCGTTGCCGGCTACTCGTTGGCGGGCCTTTTTGCTCTGTGGGCACTTTGGCAAACAGATGTCTTTGAGCGCGCGGCGAGTGCATCGGGGTCGCTGTGGTTCCCCGGCTTTATCGACTACGCGCGCGAGCGCACGATGACAGCTACGCCCGACGCCGTCTATCTGTCACTCGGTAAAAAGGAAACCAAGACGCCCAACCGCATGATGCGGCACGTACTCGACGATACGCGCGCGATGGAAGAGCTGTTTATCGAGCGCGACATTCCAACAACGCTGAAGCTCAACCCCGGCAATCACTTTGCCCAAACTGACCTGCGCATGGCGCGCGGCATCCACTGGATACTGACGCATTAAAAATGGCGCCCACGCGTACATACGCATGGACGCCATTTTTAATTTGGCTGAACGCAGCTACTATTCAGCAGTCTCCTCAAGCTCGGAAGTATCGAACTCAAAGTCGTTACCGGGCAAGATGGCGTTGAGCACAATGCCCACCAGCGAGCCCACGGCAAGGCCCGAAAGCGAAATCGTCACGCCGCCCAGCTCCAGCACGACGGCACCGGTGGTACTGTAGGCAATGCCGAGCGAAAGCACGAGCACCAGAGCCGCCACCAGCACGTTGCGGTTGTTCTGGAAATCAACCTGGTTCTCGATAAGGTTGCGAACGCCCACGGCACTGATCATGCCGTAGAGCACAAGCGACACGCCACCGATAACGCATGCCGGCATAGCAGCGATCACAGCGGCAAACTTGGGGCAGAACGAAAGCACAATGGCACAGCAGGCGGCAATGCGAATCACGCGCGGGTCGAACACGCGCGTCAGGGCGAGCACGCCGGTGTTCTCGCCATACGTGGTGTTGGCCGGAGCGCCAAAGAGCGACGCCAGAATCGTGGCGAGACCATCGCCGAGCAGCGTGCGATGCAGGCCGGGATCGGCAATGTAGTTGCGCTCACAGGTGGAGCCAATAGCGGAGATATCACCGATATGCTCGATCATGGTCGCGAAAGCCAGCGGCATGATGGTGATGATGGCCGTCGTGGCAAGACCGCTATCGAACTGCGGGCCAAAGAGCGCAAACACGGTGTTGTCCCACACGATGGGAAGACCGACCCACGGCGCGGCGGCAACGCCCGAAAAATCAACCTCACCCAACGCGGCCGCAACGGCATAGCTCACCACGACGCCCAGCAGAATCGGCACAATCTTGACCATGCCGCGGCCCCAGATGTTGCAGATGACGATCACTGCCACGGCGATAACGGCGACGAGCCAATTGGTCTGGCAGTTGGCAATGGCGGAGCTTGCCAGGATCAAGCCGATGGAAATGACGATAGGACCAGTCACCACCGGCGGGAAGAAGCGCATGACGCGCTTGGCACCAAATGCGCGGAAGAGTGCCGCGAGTACCGGATAGAGTAGACCGGCGCAGGCAACGCCCAGGCAAGCGTAGGGCAAAAGCTCGGCTTCACCGTTCGGCGCAATGGCAGCATAGCCTGCGATAAAGGCAAACGACGATCCCAGGAATGCAGGGACCTTACCGCGCGACAGGAAGTGGAACAGCAGGGTGCCCAAGCCGGCAAACAATAGTGTTGCCGATACCGAGAGGCCGGTGAGCACAGGCACCAGCACGGTGGCGCCAAACATGGCAAACAGGTGCTGCAGACCGAGCAAAAACATGCGCGGGCGGCCGAGCGACGATGCATCGTAGATGGCATCGGTGACGGCGGGCGTCGAAGACTGGGACATGGATGTCCTTTCGAATGGAAGGGCGATCGGGCATATCGGATAACCTGCCCGAACGATACGATCCGAACCATTGTACGCGATACGCCATGCCTCGCATGCGCCGTCGCCTGCGAACGTTACCGCTATTTCCAAACGCGCTCGGCAACGCGCTTGACCAGCGCGATCTTTGCCCATTGCTCGTCCTCGGTCAGCTTGTTGCCAATCTCGCAGCTGGCAAAGCCACACTGCGGAGACAGATACAGGTTCTCGAGCGGCACATACTTTGCCGCCTCGTGAATACGCTCGACGATGGCATCCTCGTCCTCGAGCTCTGCCGCCTTGGTGGTCACCAGGCCCAACACGACCTTCTTGCCGGGGGCAACGTACTTGAGCGGCTCAAAGCCACCGGCACGCGGCGTATCGAACTCAAGATAGAACGCATCGACGTTCTCGTGTGCGAACAGGTACGGCGCGATGGGGTCATAGCCGCCCTCGAAGGCATAGGTAGAGTGGTAGTTACCACGGCACACGTGCGTGTTAATGACAAGGTCATCGGGCTTGCCCTCGATGGCGGCGTTGTTGAGCGCCACGCCCAGCTCACTCACCTTTTGCAGGTCAACCGGGCTCATACCGGTCTTTGCCACGAAATCGGTGTCGCAGTAGATACCCCAGGTACAGTCATCAAACTGGATGTTGCGGCAGCCCGCGGCATACAGGTCGGCAATCACGGTGCGGTATGCTGCGGCAATGGCATCGGCGAGCTCTTCGTCGGTCTTGTAGACGGCGTGCAGACTCTCCTGCTGGCCATCGCAGCGGTCGAGCGTGACTTCGGAGAACGTCTGGATCGGTGCCGGAATGGTCTGGCGCGCAATCTGGCCCTCCCCCTCGAGCGCCTTGACAAATTTGAAGTGCTCGACGAACGGATGATTCTCGCCGTTAATGGGACCGGTTACCACGGCAGTGTCGGCGGTAGTCTCCTCATCGTGGAACATATAGCCTGTACGCGAGGTGCGACGCTCGACGCCGTTCAGCCCCCACATAAAATCGAGGTGCCAGTAGCTGCGGCGGAACTCGCCATCGGTAATCACCTGCAGGCCGGCAGCCTTCTGTTTGGCCACCAAATCGCGGATGGCCTCGTCCTCGACGGCCTTAAGGCCGGAAGCGTCGAGTTTACCCGCGACATAGGCGGCACGGGCGTCCTTTACAGTCTGCGGACGAAGAAAACTGCCGACGAAATCGGCACGAAACGGCGCGTTCGGTTGAATCGAAGTGCTCATAGATATCTCCCTTTGCATTGGTTGCTTTACTGGGACAGAGTATGAGCGCTCATATGGACATCGTAAAATATATGTTTATAACAGTTTGATATAGATGCTTCCTATATCAGTTTGGACTGCCATAAAGAGATTTGACCCGCGCAGAACGCAGCAGTCTAGATGTGCTGACGAATCGCGTCGATATAGGCCTGCCCATAGCGCGTGAGCGTCGTGTTCTTGCGCGTGATAATGCCGATCTCCATGTATTCGTCCACATCGAGCGGAATCGAGATAATACCGGGGCCATTGAGCTCGTGGCTAATCACGCCCGAACACACCGTGTAGCCGTTAAGGCCCATAGCTAGGTTGAACAGCGTCGCACGGTCGCGCACGCGGATATTCTTGCGACGCTCAAAGGTCGAGGTCAGCTCCTCAGAATAATAAAACGAGTTATAGCTGCCCTGCTCATAGGACAGGAACGGGTAGTCTTCCAGATCCTCTAGCGTCACGCTGGAGCGGTCCGCCAACGGATGGTCGGCGCAGACGAAGACATGCGGCGTGGCGCAGAAGAGCCCTTCGAACACGAGCTCGTTGGCCACCAGCATGCGCTCGATGACCTCGCGGTTGTGCTCGGACAGATATAGGATGCCCAGCTCGCTTTTCATGTGCGCGACATCCTCGATAATCTCGTGGGTCTGCTCCTCGCGTAGGGTAAAGTCGTAGCGTGCGGCATCGAACTCGCGGATTACATCGACAAACGCATTAACGGCAAAGGAATAATGCTGGCAGCTCACACTAAAGTGCGGCACCTGCTCGGACGTGCCCTTGTACTTGCCTTCGAGCAGATCGGCCTGGTCGAGTACCTGGCGCGCATAGCCCAAGAAGGTCTCGCCCTCCTCGGACACAATGACGCCCTTGTTGGTGCGCTCAAAGATGTGCACACCCATCTCGTTTTCGAGATCGCGGATCGACGCGGTAATCGAAGGCTGCGACACAAAGAGCCGGCGCGAGGCCTCGGTGATGCTGCCGCATTCGGCAACCTTAACAACATATCTGAGCTGCTGGAGCTTCATAGCCTTCTCCCTAGACGTTCGTGACGTCGAAACCCGTCGTGCTCATCTGACGCATAAACGACGGCATCTCCCCCGTCGCGGCGCAGGCGGCAATCTGATGCAGCGCTGCGGCAACCGCATCGTCTGCCGCAGCGCCGATATGCCAGCGTGCGGCAGCCGTGACGGCCTCGTTGGCATTGGCGACCGCAACGGAGTTGGGAACGGCATCGATCATGGGCAGGTCGTTATCGGAATCGCCAAATACGGCCACCTCGTCGGGCGTTAGGCCCAAAGCGCGCGCCAGCTCCAGCGCAGCGCAGCCCTTGTCCCAACCAGCCGGAAGGATGTCGAACAGGCGCACACGGTTGTTGGGAAACACAAGCGAGAGCTCCGGCACCTCGGCGGCAACGCGCTCGCGTAGCTCCGCGAGCTCCTCACGCGAACGGGCGCTCCAGATATTCGCCTTGAACACCGGCGCATCATCGACGACAGGGCGGCACGGGGCCTCTTCGCCCTTGAGCCACGCATTGCCGCCCGATTCCATAGCGCGACGCACACGCTCGGCATCACGTGTCACGCAATAGGCATCGTTATCCCAAAAGTCATCACCTAAGCTGTAGACCTTCAGATAGGTATCGTCGGTTTCTTCTTCCAGATAGGCGGCTAAACGCATTAGTGCGTCGCTATCGGTCGCACGCGAGGCGACCGCCTCGCCGTCGACAAACATGACCTGGCCGTTACAGAATGCGCCGGTCGAATAGCACTCGGAACGATTTTTAAACATCCAGCCCATCGCAGACGGCTGACGACCCGAAACCGGACCAAAGTGCAGACCCGCCGCCTGCATGGCATGAATGCCCTCGATGGCATAGTCGCTGGCGCCGTCATGCCCGGCCGGAATCAGCGTATCGTCCATATCGGTCAGCACAAGTTTGATCATAGGGTCCCCCAGTCGTTTTCATCGTAACCATTGTACCGATGCGCTAGTATAGGGAACAACAGATTCGATGCGGGAGTGCCGGCGGTGCAAACCACAAGGCTGAGAGGGCATGGGGCCCAATCCTTTGAACCTGTCAGTTAATGCTGGCGTAGGGAGCATGCCGCCTTTTTAGGGGCGCTGTCTATGCACAGCGCCCCTTTTCTATGCCAAGGAGGCATGTGCAGTGATCGATTCGGAACAGCTTAAGCAAAACGTGATCAAGGCCGTGGAAGAGATTCACGCCACCAATCCGATGGCAGGCTCCATCACCAACACGGTGACGATTGACTTTGTCGCCAACGCACAGCTCGCCGTGGGCGGATCGGCCGCCATGGTCTATCTGCCCGACGAGGGCGAGGCACTCGTTGCCGGCGGCGGCGCCATCTATCTCAATATGGGTACGCTCTTCCCCATCTACGAGCAGACGATTCCCCGCGCGGCCAAGGCGGCACACGACGCCGGCAAGCCCTGGGTGCTCGATCCGGTTGGCCTGGGCATCGGTAGCCTGCGCACCCAGTTGGTAAACGAACTCAAGCAGTACAAGCCCGCCATCGTGCGCGGCAACGCCTCCGAGATCATCGCGCTCGCCGGCCTGTGGGGTCTTGAGGGTGAGGCGGCCGATCTGAGCCGCGTGCGCGGTGTCGATACCACCGACACGGTAGACGCTGCCCGCGATGCCGCCGTGGCGCTCGCCCGCTACACCGGCGGCGCCGTTGTGGTCTCGGGCGAAGTCGACCTGATTACCGACGGCACAACCGTGGCCAAGTCCCACGGCGGCAGCCCGCTCATGTCCAAGATCACCGGTTGCGGCTGCTCGCAGGGCGGCGTGCTGGCCGTGTATGCCTGCGCCGCCGATCCGTTTACGGCAGCCGTCTGCGGTGCCGCCGTCTACAACGTTGCCGGCACGCGTGCCGCCGCCGTCGCCGATGCCCCGGCAAGCTTTAAGGTCGCCTTTATCGACGAGCTCTACCGCGCGACCGCCCAGGACATTGCCGATAACCGACTCGAGCTCGAGGAGGCATAAGCCATGTCCGAGCCCGCAACCGATGCCGGCATGAACACACTCGTCGCCGTGGCCATCGCCCCATGCGGTACCGGCGATGAGCTGTCCGCCGAGGTCGCCGAGGTCGTGCGTGTCATTCGCGAGAGCGGCCTTCCCAACCGCACCACCTCGATGTTCACCGAGATCGAGGGCGACTGGGACGAGGTCATGCAGGTCGTGCGCGACGCGACCTTTGTGTTGGCGAGCAAGGGCATCCGCACCGAAGTTGTGCTCAAAGCCGATATTCGACCCGGATTTACCGACACCATGACCGGCAAACTCGAGCGCATGGAAGCACAGATCAAAAAGCAGGAGGAAGCACGATGAGCATCCGCGACAACCTTGATATCTCGGCCTATCTGGTACTCGGCCCCGAAAACACGCTGGGACGTCCCGTGGGCGATGTGGTAGCCCAGGCGCTCGACGCAGGCTTTACCTGCATCCAGGTGCGCTCCAAGGTGGCAAGCGCCCGCGAGATCATTGCGCTGACGGGCGACGCCGCGCAGGCAATCGCACAGGCCGGCAAGACCGGTCAGGTCGCCCTGCTGATCGATGACCGTCTGGACTGCGTACTCGCCGCGCGCGAGCAGGGTATTGCTGTCGACGGCGTGCACGTAGGCCAGAGCGACATTCCCGTCGAGGTCTGTCGCAAGCTGCTGGGCCCCGACGCCATCGTGGGCCTTTCGGCCCGTTGCGAGGAGATGCTCGAGTACGTCAAAACCGCCGACATGAGCCTGGTCGACTACCTGGGCATCGGCCCGCTCCACGAGACCGAGACCAAGCGCGATTGCGGACGCGCGGCCGACGGCTCCATCATCACCAAGAGCTTTGAGGACCTGGCCGCACTCCATGAGGCAAGCCCCGTGCCCATCGTGGTGGGCGGCGGCGTTAAGACGGCCGATCTGCCGCAACTCAAGTCCACCGGCGTCGACGGCTTCTTTGTGGTGAGCGCCGTCTGCAGCGCCGACGACCCCTACGCCGCAGCCGAGGAGCTCGTCGATACCTGGCAGCAAGCATAGACCTATGCCGAGCAGCTGCTCGGCAGCCTCATATCTTCAAGAGCGGAAAGCGCATCCCAGTTTGGACGTCCATTCTGGGATGCGCTTTCCGCATAGAGGACCAGCGGGAAACTGCGTCCCAGTCTGAACGCTGATTACGGGATGCAGTTTCCGCCGCCGCCCTACCCCGCCAGATACGCTTCCAGCGCGGGCAACGTCGCCTCCGCATCGCGGCGGCCGATCTGGTAGATGCGCTCGAGCTCATCGGGCTCGCGGCACAGCGACGGCACCTTCACCGATTCGCTCGGCCGCACCACAAAGATCTCGCCAGCGGCTTCGCGACGCGCCAGGTCATCGAGCGTGGCATTGTAGACCTCGTGCCGATGCTCAAGCGCCGCAACAAACTCCGGATAGTGACGATACACGCGACGCAGCATAGGCATCACGCTATTGGGCTGCTTTACAAAGCCCGCCGGCTGCGTCAGCACCACCACGTTGCGATCATAGCCCTGCGCAAACAGCCAAGCGCTGGGAATGGAATCGGCAACGCCGCCATCCAAGTACTTACGACCCTCGATGGCAACAGGACGCGTCGCCACGGGAATCGCCGACGACGCCCGGATCCACTCAATATCGCGCTCGTCGCCATAGGGCAGGTCATGGTAGACGGCCTGCCCCGTCTTAAGATCGGTACATACGCACGTAAACCGCATGGGGCAGGCGCGATATGCCTCCAGATCGATGGGATCGCGCTCGATGGGTACCTCATGATAGGCAAACTCGGCATTGAACATATCGCCGGTTCGCAACCAGCTCGTCACGCTCGCATAGCGCTTGTCGGCGCAATAGGCCTTGTTGTAGCGAATGGCGCGTCCGATCTGGCGCGATTTAAAGTTGTAGCCAAACGCCGCGCCCGCCGAGACACCCACCATATGGTCGCAGGTTAAGCTGTGCTCCATCCATACGTCGAGCACGCCCGCCGTATACATACCGCGGTAGCCGCCTCCCTCGAGCGCAAGCCCCACCGTGCGCGTCGTGTCTGGCTGTGCCATGCGACCATCTCCGTTCCCGTGTTTTAAAGCGGAACAAGTATACCCGCCAACATATATCGACTCAGTCGCATTTATATCGAGCATCGCATCGTCACGCTACCGATTGGCGAATAATAGCCGCCCGCGGCAGGGGCACCCATATACAATCCTCTATTGTTGTTTATACTACTCAATAGTTATCAGCAGCGAACACGGACCGACATATTAAACCAGCGACGCAGCAAGGCGGGGGCCTGGATACACGCAAAGCGTTGAGCAGCAACGCGTGTGTACAACGAGCTCGCCCGACGCAATACACCCCGACCTCAGGAAGCCGCTTACAGCATGGATATCGCCAGCAATTACACCGAGACGCTCGAAAAGACCATCCGTGACCTTCTCGAGCGTCAGGACGATCTGATCAGGACTGCCTTTACCGACGAGCTTACCGGTCTTGGCAACCGCGGCGGCTTTACCCGTTCCCTAGAGGAAATCTGGGAGCAGGAATTGCCCGTAACCATGGCGTTTATCGACATCGATAACCTTAAGCACTGTAATGACATCTTTGGACACGACGAGGGCAACCGCTATATCTTGCAGGTGAGCCTCTATCTCAAGCTGTATATGAAGGTGGACGAGGCGGCATTTCGCCTGGGAGGCGACGAGTTTGCCATCCTGTCCACAATCGCGACCGAGGATGACCTTGTCGAACGTCTGGAGCACTGTCGAGAGGTCCTGCTCAAAAATAACGATTCCGAGATGCCTCACTCGTTTAGCTACGGAGTGTCACACGCCGACCCCGCCCTGGGCGAAGCCTCCAATCGCATGACGCTCGATGCCGACCATCGCATGTACGACTACAAGCTGCGCCATGCCGTGCACCTTGATCGACGCAATATCACGCAAGTCCACGCCGACGATTTCGAAGTTAGCGATCGCATTTTCGACGCCCTTTCGATGCTCAACGAAGGCCGCTATTTCTTTATCGAGAACCTGGACAAACATCGCACCCTTTGGTCACAAGGCGCTATGCGCGACCTTGGCCTTCCTTCGGAGCATATAGACAACTGCCACGATTACTGGAAAACGCGCGTCCATCCCGATGACCTCGAGGCCTATAGCGACGATATCGACCAGATCTATAACGGCTCCAAGCACCGTCGCGTCATGCAATACCGCGTACGCAACGCCGCCGGCGACTACGTTCTCTGCCGTGCTCGCGGGTTTCGTATCGACGGCGACGGAAATGTCCCCTCGCTCTATGTTGGCGAGCTCGTCAACCACTCGCTTGCCGAGACCGTCGACGCCGCCACGGGCCTTGGAACGCAGCGCATGTTGCTCAACGCTATCGATGCCTGCCGTCGCGACTGTTGCGAGACGGGGCTTATAGCGGTGCGCGTTCGCGGCACGACAAAGCTCAACGAGCTTTACGGAGCCGAGGCTGTCGACAACATGCTCGCCGAATACGCAGGCCGTATGCTGTCGATCACCCGTGGCAGGAGTCGCGTCTACCGCTCACGAAGCGTCCAGTTCGTCGTGCTCAGCAACGATTTGGACCATGAGGCGTTCGAGCAACTGGTCCATCATCTAAAAGAGGCCGTTTTCGCTCCCGTTCGAATCGCGGGCGATACCATTACTCCCGTCTGTCTTGTCGTCCCGGCCTTCTACGAGCGCCTAGCCAACCAAGCGACCGCCGTTTTAGGCGAACTCGACCGTCGCCTTCGCACGGCCGGCGGACTTGTTCCCAACGACAGCCTCCCCATACCCGAGATAGAGCGCAAAAGCGCTATCGCCGAGCGCATCGATATGCTCACGGGCCTCTGTCGACCCAGCGAGTTTATGCGGCGCGCCAACGCATTTCTCCAGACAAGGCGCGACGGCGCTTGGTGTATCGCCACCGTCGATATGGGACACATGCGACTGTTCAACGAATGGCACGGACAGGCCGAGGGCGACCGCATGCTCGCCGATGTGGGCACGGTCCTCAAGGACATCGAAAATGCCGACATGGGCGTCGCAGGATACTGGGGCCAAGACGACTTTTGCATACTCATCCCCTTTGAGCACGACACCGTCCATCAAATCTATAACAGCGTTCGCGAGGCCGTGACCAAGCATGATGACGGCGTGGGTTTCTGGCCGTCCATGGGCGTCTACCCCATCGACTCCAACGAGGAAATCACCATCGATGCGCAGGCCAAGGCCATGTTTACCAATCGGCGCGCAAAAAACGACTTTAAGGAGCGCATTGCCATTTTCCGCCCCGAGGAATACGAGCGCGAAATCTCGTTCCACCGCACGCTGACCGAATTCCAGTATGCGCTCTCAAACGGCCGCATTACCTACTACTTGCAGCCCCAGGTCGACATGGAAACCGGCGAGATCACTGGCGCCGAGGCGCTCACGCGCTGGATTGACAAGGATGGCTCCCTCATTTCACCCGTCACCTTTATCCCCGCTCTCGAGGAAAGCGGTTTTGTGGTGACGCTCGACAAATACGTTTGGCAGGGCGTTGCCTCGTGGCTGCGCGGGCGCATCGATCGAGGGCTTCGCGTGGTTCCGATCTCGCTCAACGTGTCGCGCGTGGATATCCTTGCCTGCGACGTTGCCGAGCATATGGGGGCACTCGCCGACCAATACAATCTGCCGCCCGAGCTCATGCGCATCGAGATCACCGAGACGGCTTATACGGGAGAGTCCGAAGCTGTGGATAAGCTGACGGCCGACCTGCACAACCGCGGCTTCTCGACCTACATGGACGATTTTGGCACCGGCCAGTCCACGCTCGCGATGCTCAAGAACGTCAACGTCGACGTCATCAAGCTCGACCGCACGTTTGTGCCCGTCGACGGCGATCAAGGCCGCAGCGTGCAAATCATTTCATCAATGCTCGAGATGGCGCAGTCGCTCCATCTGCCCGTTGTGATCGAAGGCATCGAGACAAATGAGCAGGCAAACATGCTACGCCAAATGGGCGCCCGCTACGCTCAGGGCTTCCTCTACTACCGTCCCATGCAGGCGGAGGATTTTGAGGCATTGCTCGATGGTGGCGACAACAACTAATACGCTCGCACGCAAACGCCACCGCCGAAGAGGACGTTTGTTCCCATGAGCTAACTAATACCCCAATCTAAACCGAATTGGGAGTAAGATACAAACCATTGTTCCATCCAAGGAGGTCATCCATCATGAACGAGTCGTATCGCCTGGGCGAGCAATCAATCATCGCTCATCTTCAGCGACTTGCGAACGGGGCCTCAACCACCGAGCTCGATGTTGCCGCGCTGCCCCCGGAGTTGCGCGCCATCGGTGAGCAACTGCAGAAAACGCTCGCCATCCTGCAACAAGAACGCGAGCTGCTTGAGCACGGCGCCTATATCGACTCGCTCACCAATCTTGGCAACCGTGGCGGACTCGACCGCCATGTCGATCAGCTCTGGCGCAAAGGCACCCCCTTCACCTGCGCCTATATCGATATCGACCGCCTTAAGCATTGCAACGATAAGTTTGGCCACGCCGAGGGCAATCGCTACATTCTGAGCATCTGCCGCGCACTCACCGAGACAATGGAGCACGATGAGTTGCTGTTCCGTATCGGTGGAGACGAATTTGTACTTATATCCCCCACGACAGACGAAGCCGAGCTCGAGCAGCGCCTGGAGCGGACGCGTGCCAATCTTATCGAGGCAACATCGGACGGCAAGGCGCCCATGATCGCCAGCTTTAGCTTTGGCTGCTCGCGCGTCGACCCACTTGCAGGCGATACGCGTCGCCAGATGACAAAGGACGCCGACCGCAAAATGTATCGCTACAAGCTCATGTACCGTGTGCAACAACCGGAAGAAGGCGATGCGCTGCAACGCCCGGTCACCGAACAACCCCCCCCCTGCAACGACCGAGTGTTCCAAGCGATCTCCATGAGCTCCGAGACACGCTATCCGTTCATCATTAACCTCGACACCGGCGAATCGCAATGGTCGGTTAATGCCGTGCGCGATTTTGACCTACCCTCCCAGCATCCCTACAACTCGCTCGATATATGGCTTGCCCGTGTTCACCCCGAGGACCGCGACAACGTACGCACCGAGCTCGATATGGTGGTAAACGGCACGTGGCACTTCCACTGCATGCAGTATCGCGTCATGAATACCGCCGGAAAATACGCGCTTTGCGACTGCACGGGCTACCGCCTGGACGGCACCGATACCGAGCCCAACATGTATGTGGGCATTGTCACCAACCGAAGCTTGGCAGATACGACCGATTCCGTGACCGGCCTGGGCGATATCCACGCCCTGGTCAACGCCATTGGCGAGATGCGTCGCGTGGCGCGCAACGCGGGCTTGATCGCCATTAAAATCGACGATATCGCCCAGGTAAATGCCCGTTATGGCTTTGATGCAGGCGACCGCGTTTTGGCAGAAAGCGCCGCCTGCCTCATGGATTGCTCGCGCGGCAAGGGTCGTCTGTTCCGCTCGACCGGACCGATGTTCGTGGCGCTCTTTGACGAGCTTGATCCCGAAGAGACCGACGCGGTTGCAGACGAAATCGAACGGTTCTTGGGATCGCCCGTGCTCCTTGGCTCATTTGAATATCAGCCGCCCCTTCGCGTGGCGACGCTTCATCTGGACGCCGTCGACCGACAGCCCGTTTCCATTTTGAACGAACTCAATGCGCTGATTAAAGAGGCGCCGCAGGTACCGGGCACCAAGTTGGACTAGCGTTATGGGGCGCATGATGGTTAATTTCCGATCTCAACCGAACACATTGGGCAAATAGGTCGTACCCGCAGTTAGCCGAACGTCCCCGCAGTCCCTCCCGGGGCCCGGGGGCACCGTTTCGATACTCTTGGTTTACTTTGCCTGATGCAAATAAGTGCTCAACAAGATAGAACCTATCCCCCGCCACGGATATGCCCTCGAGTAAATCTGTTAAGCCAAGCCTATCAAATTCTATTGACAATTGGCTGCATTGGTCCATTTTGTCGTCCAGCCACTTCCGCTGGCTATCGCCTCATAAACACAAACCTAACGAGCCGCACGAACGACAAAGAGGCCAAGCTGAACAGAAGTAGAACCAAAACTTCAAAAACGCTGGTATTCCAATCGCGTACCCAGCCCTCTACCGCCCACAAGAAAAACAGCAGCCCCATCCATAACGTCACAGAAGAAATCAGCTTTGCGTAAGGGCGTATATCAATCTCGCTCTCCCTTTTTGTGACATCATATCCAGCAATTGAGCAGAGCCATCTTCCTCTTCGGTATTGGATTGAAAGGACAATCAAGGCAATCGAAGTCATCAAGCAAACAGCATCCTCTGTTTCCATAGAGTTTCCTTTGCTTTCCATCCTAGTTACGCATTCACAATCGAATCAAACCAAGTATGAATTACTCGATAGCAACCGCCTTAGTATAAACCATAGCCGCCGCAGCAGCCCGCCTTCCAAGGCCTCAAAGCTCGCCATCGAGGGCGACCCGCCCAGACCCCTTACAATCTGCTCGCACGAGGCCCCGCACTCCAACATCCTCTGGACCGTATCCCGCTCGCACCTGGTGAGCGTGCCTGCCGTGGGCCCTCGGGGCCGGCATCGTGCCCCACGCCATCTGCCCGCTCGTGCGATAATCCTCTGCAGAGGTCACCGACAGCAGAGGGAGTTTGTGATGAAGGTTCTTTTGGTCAATGGCAGCCCCAAGGCAAACGGCAACACGGCCCGCGCACTCGCCGAGGTCGCCGAGCAGCTTAACGCCGAAGGCATCGAGGCCGAGATGTTTCAGCTGGGCGCCAAGCCCATTCGCGATTGCATTGGTTGCGGCCAGTGCGGCAAGCTCGATTGCCGCTGCACCTTTGACGACGACGTGGTCAACGAGTTGATTGCCGCTGCCGAGCAGGCAGACGGCTTTGTCTTTGGCTCGCCCGTCTACTACGCACATCCCAGCGGACGCATCCTCTCGGCACTCGACCGCGCATTCTATGCAGGCAGCAAGGCCTTTACGCACAAGCCGGGCGCCGCTGTCGCCGTTGCCCGTCGCGGCGGCACGTCGACCACCTTCGACGTGCTCAACAAGTACTTCACCATCAACCAGATGCCCGTGGTAGCATCCACCTACTGGAACAACGTCTTCGGTGCCATGCCGGGCGAGGCCGCCCAGGACGCCGAGGGCCTTGCCACCATGCGAAACATCGGTAAAAACATGGCCTGGCTGCTGCGTTGCATCGAGGCGGGAAAGGCCGCCGGCATCGAAGCCCCCGAGGCCGATCGCGAGCGAACCAACTTTATTCGGTAGAACGGCGGAACATAAATATGAACGTGCAAATTTTCGGGACTAAGAAGTCCTTCGATACCAAGAAGGCCCAGCGTTATTTTAAGGAGCGCCGCATTAAGGTGCAGTTTATTGACCTTAAGGAAAAAGAGATGAGCAAGGGCGAGCTCACGAGCGTGATGCAGGCGGTCGGCGGCATCGACAAGCTGCTCAACCCCAAAGCCAAGGACGAGGAGACGCTCGCGCTCATCCAGCACCTCACCCCCAACCAGCGCTTCGACAAGCTGCTCGAGAACCAGCAGGTTCTGGCCGAGCCCATTGTGCGCAACGGCAAAAAGGCCACCGTCGGCTATTGTCCCGACGTATGGGGAGCCTGGGAGTAGCCTGTGTTATTTGCCCGCGCGTGGGTATAAGAGCACGCGTTTGGCATAAGATTCAACTGTAAGCCATGTCTAACAAAGGAGGGCACATGCCCAACAAACCCGTGAAGATCATCATGCTTACCGGATACCTCGGTGCCGGCAAGACCACGCTGCTCAACCACATCCTCGCCAACGACGGCGGCATCCGCGCCGCCGTGATCGTCAACGATATCGGCGAGATCAACGTCGACGCCAGCCTTATCGCCGACGGCGGCCTTTCCGAGACCGACGACCTCATCCCGCTCACCAACGGCTGCATCTGCTGCACGCTTTCGGACGACCTGGCCAACCAGCTGCAGGGCATCGCCGATTCGGGCAAGTTCGACTACATCATCATCGAGGCCTCGGGTATCTGCGAGCCTATCCCCATCGCCTACACCATCTCGAGCTTCTGCGACGAGGCCAAGGTGGGCGGCGAGCCCAAGCTTGCACTCGACAACATCGTGGCTGTGGTCGACTGCGCCCGCATGTACGACGAGTTCAACGGCGGTCGCGACCTGCTGGCCGAGGATATCGACGAGGACGACATCGAGAGCCTGCTCATCCAGCAGATCGAGTTCTGCTCCACGCTGATCCTCAACAAGACCGATACCGTGAGCCCTGAGCAGATCGCCGAGCTCAAGGCTATCGTGCGCAGCCTGCAGAAGGACGCCGTGATTGTCGAGGCCCAAAACGGCGAGGTCCCCATGGAGGAGCTGCTCGACACCGACCGCTTCGACTTTATGCGCGCCTACAACTCCGCCGCCTGGATCGAGGCCATGGAGCATCCCGAGGAGCACGACGACCCCGAGGTGCTCGAGTACGACATCGAGACCTTTGTGTACTCGCGCCGCAAACCGTTTGACCTGCAGAAGTTCACCGATTTTGTTGAGCAGGAGTGGCCTGACGAGGTCATCCGCGTCAAGGGTCCGCTGTGGCAGACCGGCGATCCGGACATGTGCTACATGTTCGAGCAGGCTGGCCACCAGATGCGCCTGATGGAGAACGGTCTGTTTGTCGACTCTGCGCCCGAGGGCGAGAAACAGAAGATTATCGACGAGAACCCCGAGATCATACAGATTTGGGACGACGAGACGGGCGATCGCATGACGAGCCTGTGCGTCATCGGCCGTCACATGGACAAGGATGCGCTCATCGCCGCCCTCGATGCCTGCCTGACCGACTGGCACCGCGCCTAGGTTTATCGAAGCGGGCATTTTCCGCCCACGTAACCGCCAAACCACCACGAAGGTGCCCTTCGTGGTGGTTTTTCGTTCTGAGCCAAGGAGATTCATGTTCAATATCGTGCTGTATGCGCCCGAGATTCCGGCCAATACGGGCAATATCGGCCGTACCTGCGTGGTTACCGGTGCCCGTCTGCATCTGGTGGAGCCGCTGGGCTTTTCGCTCGATGACAAGACGGTACGTCGCGCCGGCCTGGGCTACTGGCAAAACTTGGACGTGACCACCTATGCCGGCTGGGAGGATTTCCTTGCGCGCAACGGCCTCTCCCCCGCCGACGAGCGCCTGCATCTGCTGACCAAAAAGGCACGCCGCACCTATGCGCAAAGCACCTACCGCGATGGCGACTACTTGGTCTTTGGCAGCGAGAGCTCGGGGATTCCCGAACCACTGCTTGCCGCGGCGTCCGAGCGCTGCGAGCGCATCCCAATGCTGCGCGATTGCGACTCACTCGATAACGCCGAGGTCTGGGAAGCCCACGAGGAATCGCTGGGGCATACCGAGGACAGCCACGAAGCCATCCTTCGGCAGGATATCTGCGGCAACTTTATCGACCCGGCCGACTACCGCATTAGTGCACTCAACCTCTCCAACAGCGCCGCCATCGTCCTCTACGAAGCCCTCCGTCAGACAGGCTTTCCGGGAATGTGACAAAGGGACCGCCCCTTTGTCACATTCGGTTATAGGTAGCGACCGGTAATGCTCTTGGAGCAGGCCGTGATGTCGCCCGGCGTACCGGTGCAGACGATTTGCCCGCCCGCGTCGCCGCCACCCGGACCCATGTCGATCACGTAATCGGCGTTACGGATAAGGTCGAGGTCGTGTTCGATCACGATAACCGTGGCGCCCTTGGCAACGAGTCCGTCAAACACACTCAGCAGCACCTGAACATCGAGCGGATGCAGGCCGATCGTGGGCTCGTCGAACACGAATACGGCATCGTCCTGCACGCGGCCCATCTCGCTCGCAAGCTTAAGTCGCTGCGCCTCGCCGCCCGAGAGCGCCGGCGTGGGCTCGCCAAGTGTCAGGTAGCCCAGACCCAGGCCATGCAAGGTCTGCAGGCGCGCCTGAACTTTCTTGAGTCCCACCGTGGCGTCGAGGGCCTCGTCCACACTCATGTCCATGAGCTGCGGCAACGTGAGCAGACTGCCGTCCTTGCCCTCGCGATGAATATGCGAGGCTGCGTCTGCATAACGCGAGCCGCGACATGCAGGACAGACGATCTCGACATCGGGCAAAAACTGCACGTCAAGTGATATCGAGCCCGTGCCATCGCACGTGGGGCAACGCAAAGCGCCAGTGTTGTAGCTAAAGGCACCCGCTTTATATCCTGCCGCCTTGGCCTCGGGCGTACGGGCGAAGGCGCGGCGCAGCTCATCATGGATGTCGGCATAGGTCGCTACCGTCGAGCGTACGTTGGCGCCGATGGGCGTGGCGTCAATCAGGTTGGCGCGCGCGATGCCCTCGGCATCGACCCAACGCACGTGCCTTGGCAGGCGCTCGCCGGCCGCCTGTGCCTTGAGCGCCGGGATGAGCGTCTCGAGCACCAGTGTCGTCTTGCCCGAACCCGAAACACCCGTCACCGCGACAAGGCGGCCGCGCGGGATATCGACTTCGAGTGGTTTGACGGTATGGATGGCATCGGTCGCCATGCGGATATGGCCTAGGTCGAACATTTCGTCGTCAGCCACCTGCGGGCGCAGACGCTTGGGGTCCGAGCGCAAGAACGGCGCGATGCGGCTGCCCTGCGATTGTTCGACCTCGTCTACCGTACCGGCGGCGATTACATGGCCGCCGCCTGCTCCCGCAACGGGGCCCATCTCGACCAGATAGTCGGCTTCTGCCAGCACGCGCGTGTCGTGGTCGACAACAACCACGGTATTGCCGTCGACCACCAGATCGCGCATCACGCTCACCAGACCGTCGACATTGGCAGGATGCAAGCCGATCGAAGGCTCGTCCAGCACATACAGCACGCCCGTCGATCGGTTGCGCACCACGCGGGCAAGCTGTACGCGCTGGCGCTCACCCGTGGAAAGCGTGGCGCCGGCGCGGTCGAGCGAAAGGTAGTCGAGACCCAGATCGACCAGGCGGCGGGCCGTACTCAAAAACGAATCGCAGATGTCCGTCGCCATGGGCCGCATCTCGGTCGGCAAGGATGCGGGCACCCCGCGCACCCACTCAATCGCCTCGCCCAGCGTCATGGCCGCCGCCTGCGCCAGATTGATGCCGCGCACCTGGGGCTGGCGCGCGGCGTCGGAAAGACGCGTGCCGCCGCAATCGCGGCACGGCCCCTCGCGCAAAAAGCGCGCAACGCGCTTAAGCCCCTTATCGTCCTTAACCTTGGCGAGCGCATTCTCGACGGTATAGACGGCGTTGTAATAGGTAAAGTCGAGCGGCGTGGCGCCCTCGCCATTTTTGGGAACGTAGAGAATGTGTTTCTTAACCGCCGGACCATGGAACACGATGTCGCGCTCTTGAGGCGTGAGCTGGCTAAACGGCACGTCGGTGCGCACGCCCATCTCGCCGGCCACCTGCTTCATCAGATCCCACATCAGCGTGCCCCAGGGAAGCACCGCACCCTCGTTGATGGTCTTTGACTCGTCGGGCACCAGGCTCGCCTCGTCCACCTCGCGCATGACGCCGGTGCCTCCGCAGGTAGGACACGCGCCGCCACTGTTAAAGGCAAGGTCCTCGGCACTCGGCGCGTAGAACTCGCGGCCGCATGCGGGGCACGTGAGCGACAGGCCCGCAGCCACGTTAAGGCTCGGCTCCACACGCGCCCCGCAATGTGGGCACACGTGATGGGCACAGCGGCTAAAGAGCAAACGCAGACTGTTGTTGAGCTCGGTCATGGTACCAAAGGTCGAGCGCACGCCTGGCACACTGGGACGCTGATGCAACGCGAGTGCCGCCGGTACGTGCAATACCTCGTCCACCTGGGCGTGCTCGGCCTGCGTCAGGCGACGTCGAGTATAGGTGCTGAGCGCCTCCAGGTAACGGCGCGAGCCCTCGGCATAAAGAACTCCCAGCGCCAGCGAGCTCTTGCCCGAGCCCGACACGCCGGCAATGCCCACGAGCCTCCCCAGCGGAATATCGATATCGATGTCCTTGAGATTGTGGACACGTGCACCGCGCACCTCGATAGCCTGCGGGCTCATCTTCTGTTCCGTCACCTTTATCACCCTACTCATGCCATAAAACGCGGTCGCGGATATACTCGCCCAGCATGGGCACGGTAAACCGCACAAGGCCGTATCCGGCGGCCTCGATGACGCGCTCGCGAATCAGGCTTGCGCGATATTTACTCGCCCAGCTCTGGGTACGGTCGCAGCGCTCAATGATATCCGCCGTGCGCGTCGGCTTGTCCTCGTCAACCGCCATAGCCTCGATAAAGAGGCGCTGAGGGCTGCGCAGACCGTAATACAGAGGTGCGTCAACCGCTTCGTAGAACTCGGAGACGGCATCCGCATGGCCATTCTCGACATCGCGCCTTTCGATGACCTGCGAGCCACGCCGGACAGCAGACCGCCACATGTAATAGCCCACCAGCTGAACCATATAGGGATGCCCCATGCTCTTGCGCGCCGCAAGGTCCGCCGTCTCCGCGTCAACGTAAAGACCAGCGTCTTTGACCGTCTGGATATACGAATCGCGCACTTTGGGCAAAGATATTGCCCCCAACGTACGCTGCTGGGCACGCCGCAAAAACGTCACGCTCGGCTCTTCGAGCAGATCGTCAACCATACTGGGCAAGCCGGCGAACGCCAGCGCAAGACCGCGCTGGTCGCTATCGGGCAAGCCCGTGGCATCCTGGTCTCCGAGCACCTGCTGATAGAGGACGGCAAGAGCCGCCAGTTCCTCGATAGACACCGATTGTGCCTCGTCAATCGCAAACAAGACGCCCTTGCCCGGACCGAGCTTCTTGAGACGCTCGTTGACCAGCCCTCGCAATGTCTCGCCTTTTGCCCGCGCCGCCTCGACCGACATCCGGCCAAAGGACCAAACTCCATTGACGTCACAACGGGTTTATTCGAGCGAAGCGCGTCGGCCAAGCGGTCGCACAAACCAAGCGAAGCGGAATCGGAGACAACCGCCCATCCGCGCTCGCTGGCTAGACGCTGCAGCTCCCGCAGGAGAACCGTTTTGCCACAGCCGCGGTTTCCCGTAATGAGCATGAGCCTGCCCGGCGCTCCGGCGCCGTTGTCGAGCCCTTCCTCAAAATCTTCGATGACCGACTCGCGACCGATGAGTATCGGAGGCCGCTTACCAGCTGTGGGCTTAAAGGGATTTGGATTCATATCGGCCTCCTCGGATTGGCAAACCCTGGTAACAGTTATACCAACTTATACTGAGTTATACCAATAGCATGTGACAAAGGGGCTGTCCCTTTGTCACATGTGGCCGAAAAACTCGGCGTCTGCTGCTCGCCAGGGACGGAAGGTGGCGGGATCGATCTTTACGTGCGCTGCGGCGGGCACGTCATACCATTTGACCGTGTAGCCGGCGCCGTGAGAGCAAAAGACCGAGTCGGGCGTGTTGGGCAGATCGGCCTCGGGCTCATAGGCGGCCGTCTCGATTACGCGCTCGGCATCATGGCAAGCCGCATAACCGGCGAACTCCAGGTACAGATGACCGCGCCCGCTCGTGTAGGCAGCCACCTCCAGCGCGTAATCCTGCACCTCGGATGCCGGCACGCGACCCACAAGCTTCGCTCGGTCTCCCGCCATCGTCGGCGGCTCGTACTCGGCACCCATGCGTGTGGCATCTGACAACGCCCGGCCCACGCACTCCCCCGGCACCTCGAGCTCAAAGTGGTACCACGGCTCCAGCAACACGTCTGCGCCGACCTCGCGCGCCTGCATCAAACCCTGGCGAATCGCGCGATACGTGGCCTGGCGAAAATCGCCGCCCTCGGTGTGTTTGGCATGCGCGCGGCCGCCCGTGAGCGTAATGCGCACATCGGTGATGGGCGAGCCCGTCAGCACGCCCAGGTGGTCGCGCTCCATAGCGTTGGTGAGTGCCAAACGCTGCCAGTTAAGATCGAGCTCGTCGGTCGAGGTCACGGTGCCAAACTGCACACCCGAACCCGCCGGCAACGGCTCCAGGCGCAGATGCACCTCGGCATAGTGGCGCAGCGGCTCAAAGTGGCCCACGCCCTCGACCGGCCGCGAAATAGTCTCCTTATAGAGAATGCCGCCGGGCTCAAACGCAACCGAAAGGCCAAAGCGATCGGCCAACACCCGCTGCACGACCTCGAGTTGCACGGCGCCCATCAACTGCAAATGGATCTGCTCAAGATGCGTATTCCAGCTTACGCCGAGCATGGGATCTTCGTCCGCCAACTCACTCAGCGCTTTAAACACCGCATGAACGTCGTGTTCGCCCGGCAGCACCGTATAGGTGAGGACCGGAGCGATGACGGGCGCATCGCCCGCGGGCTCCGTGCCCAGGGCGTCCCCTGGGCGAACGTGCGCAAGACCCGTCACGGCGCAAATACCGCCAGCAGCAACTTCTTGGGCAAGCTCATACTTCTCGCCGTTATAGATGCGTACCTGATCGACCTTCTGTTCCCACGCCTCGGCACTGGAATGCCCGCTGATCATCTGTTTTGCGCGCAGCGTGCCGCCGGTCACTTTAACCCAAGCCAAGCGCTCGCCACGATCCCCGCGGCTGACACGATAGACGCGCGCAGCAAACTCCGGGAGCCACGCCTGCTCACGCATCAGCGCGCATATGCCATCCAACAGCTTGTCCACACCCTGGTCCTTGAGCGCCGAGCCGGCAAAGCAGGGAAAGAGCTTGCGCTCAACAACCATGCGCGACAGCGTTGCGACGGAAAGCTCGCCCGCTTCAAGAAACTCCTCGAGCGCCGCTTCGTCCAACGCAGCAGCGTCCTCCTGAACGGCGGCGCCCGCCAGCAGCTCGTTGGCATCCAGGCAGCCCTCGGAAAGACGCTGCCCGAGTTGTGCCAGCAAAACATCGCGGCCGGGATTCTCCAAATCGATCTTGTTGATGAAGATGAACGTCGGGATGTCATAGCGTGCAAGCAGGCGCCACAGGGTTTCGGTGTGCCCCTGCACGCCATCGTTGGCGCCCACCACCAGAATCGCGTAGTCCAGGGCACGCAGTGTGCGCTCCGCCTCGGCAGAAAAATCGACATGGCCGGGAGCATCCACGAGCATGACGTGGGTATCGCCGTGGTCGAGCACGGCCTGCGACGAGAAAATCGTGATACCGCGCTCGCGCTCGATCGTGTTAGTGTCCAGATGCGAATCGCCATCGTCCACGCGGCCACGCTTGCGAATGCGGCCCGCGTTGAACAGCATGGCCTCGGCCAACGTGGTCTTGCCGGCATCGACATGCGCCAAGATTCCAACGACCGCTTGCTTCGACATGGCTCTCCTCTTATTGCAAGCCCATCGCACGCGGCAACGGGCGTTCACGCTCCACACTGGATGATACAATTTACGGGCCGGTGGGCGAAGCGGGCCCTATCCCCCGACCGAGCTCATCGCCCCGCGTTGCCGCGCGGCGATTTTCGTAGGTTCGCGCCTTGCGAAAGCCGGCACCTCCCCTTTTTGTCTGCCCGGGTTCATCTGGGGCGGTAACAATGCGAGTCCCACAACGACGCGTTTTACCAAAAATGGCCCCACTCGGGGCCATTTTTTATTTGAGCTGGGTGATGATACGTGCCTTGGCTCCTACGCCTCGCGCAGCCAATCAAACGCGACACGCGCCGTGCCGTCGGACACATAGACGATACCGACACGCTCGAACCCCGCCTTGGCGATGGCGCCCTGCATGGGCAAGTTGTCCTCGTGCGTGTCAATACGCAGATGGTCGGCGCATTCCTTGGCAAAGGCAAACATCGCCGCCGCGATACCGTGCACGGTGCCGTCGGATGCCACGCGATGCAGCACGGCATACGGAGTGTCGCTGCGCCATTGACCGTCCTCAATCACGTCATAGCACTCGTCCGGACCCGGTAAAAAGGCAAACGTCGCCACCACGCGGCCGTCGACTTCGCACACGTAACTGCCACCAGCGGCAATATCGGCAGCCAGCTGCTCGGCCGAAGGCGTGCCCTCGGGCCACTGCGTGGCGTTGCCATGCGCGCGCATAAAGGCGCGGGCCGCGTCATAGATAGCCATGACGGCGGGAATGTCGGTATCGAGGGTTTTTCTGATCATCACGCGGCGACCTCACGTTTATTGGTATCACTTTGATTGAGCAATGATACCAACGTTTGGAGAGGAGCGCGAAGCAGATGGGGAGCAAAAAGCGAGCCGCCTGGTCAAAAGCCAAAAGCGAGTTTTTGGGCGCTGCCACCGGCGGCGATATGGGCGACCTGTTTGCGCGCGAGGACGAGCGCCGCGACGCACTAGACGCCGAGCGCGATGAAGCCTGGCGCTACAAGTCGTGCGAACGCAAAAACCGTTACGACACGCGCGCCGAGGCAGAGGCCGTTATGGCCGACTGCGAAAACCGCGGACGGCGCGGCCTGTCCTGCTACAAATGCGAATACTGCGGCGGCTGGCACCTGACGTCGCACCCTTGGAAATAGACCCCGCATCGGCACGGCGCTGGCGAAGCGCCAGCCATCGTGCACAAGCTACGGGCGCGGCGGCACCAAAACATCGTAACGAACGGCCTTGCCCGCAAGCTGATAGCTCGGCTTAACGCCGGCAAGCAGCGGCCCCTTCACCGGTCGCTTGATAACGACCTTGCGCGGGTGCACCGCAAGCGCAGCTTCGACCAGCGTCTCCTCGTCGGCGCACGGCTGCTCCAGATGGTGCAAGAGCTGAAACTTCTTTTTCACCGCCGCGCTCTTGGTGCGCTCGGGAAACATGGGGTCCAGATACACCACGTCGGGAGCCGCGAGCTCGCCTTGCTTGATCAGCTCGGCCGTATGGCGAAGGCCGGCAATGCTGTCCTCGCCCGCATGTAAGCGCATGCGCGCCACGGCAGCCGCAAGCGCCGGATCATCTGCCGCGCGATCCAAAGCATCCTTGAGGAGCGCCGCGATCACGCAATCCTGTTCATACAGATCGACGGTAAAGCCCGCGGCCGCCAGCAGCAGCGAATCCTCGCCAAAACCTGCCGTGGCATCGACTGCCCACGGATGCTCAACGTCTTTCGCGCGCGCGGCCTTCACCAGCAGCTCCTGCTGCAGACGACCCTGCTTGAGCCGCGGAAGCATGCGGCCAAAATCGGCACGCAGCTCCATCGTGCCGTCGGTGAGCGTGAGGCCCTCGGACTTCCCGGTCAGCTCAAGCCCCGCGGCCCGAGCAACAGAAAAGGGATCGACGACGCCCATGGACACTCCTTAACAAGCAAAACGAATACGTGAGCGCCGTTTATGCCAGCACCCAACCGTCCGTTATTGTCCCACATGCGACATGGTCCACAGCATCCCAATGCAAAGCACCGCCATCAATCCCGTGCACACGGCAGCGATCACGGAATCGCCCATACGCCTTCCTAACGAACGCGGCTCGCGCACTTGCTTGGCCCCGTACATCATGGCCCCTCCTTCGGTCCAGCTCTTGCCATGGCCCCATCATCGCAGCGCCGCGCATACGCTGCCATCGATTTTGCTTACGCCCAGCTTTCCTTTTTGAAAGGTTGGGCCGCACAGGCAAGAGTCGCTTTCAGGCGCATGCATCGCCGCGTTGAACTACAATGTGCTTCACCATATGTGCAGCACAAAGGGTGCGCCAGGTTGGCGTACTCGTATCGAAAGGACCAGCCATGAGCTTCACTCGCAAGACTCTCAAAATCCTTGCCCTGATTTATTTTGTTCTGGGCATCGCCAGTCTCGTCATTGGAATCGCCGGCATCGCGACCGGCAAGCTCGAGTCCACCTACGGATCGAACGCCATGCTCGCCGCGGCCGTGATTATCGCCAAGGGCCTCATCGATCTCGCCGCAGGCGTTGCGGGCATCAAGGGTGCCAACAAGCCTTCGCAGGTTGACGGCGCGTTTAAGCTCGGTATCGTTGCTGCAGTCGCCACGCTTGCCCAGGCGGTGCTCACGCTTCCCGCGTTTGGCGGCGACGCCATAAACTATGGCGCCTTTGTCATCGTGGTGTACGACCTGTTCTTTGTTCAGCAGGCACACGACGTTAAGGCCGAGAACAAGGATCGTCTGTAGGCACCTGCCCCCACAGCTCCCTGCAGCCAAGCAACTAAAAAGGGCCGATCGCGCATCTCCGCGGTCGGCCCTTTACGTTTGCCCAGATAAAACCTGCCAAAATAAACCTGTCCCTTTTTGGTAGGTTAGTGGCGGTACTCGGCGATGATAAAGTCGATATCGGTCTGAAGGGTATCGAGGTTTGCCAGGCGCTCTTTGTCGGCAGGGCGCGTGCGGTAGTAGTAGGGCGTCATCTGGAACACCGCCTCGATGTCAGCCTGGGTCTGGAGGGTGATGGAAGCTGTCACCCGCTGCGTTCCGACCAGTTTAAGCTCGGTGGTCTGTGGCAGCTTTTCGTCGTTGAGATATGGCGTGTCGTAGAGCACCTCCTTGAGGCCAAACAGATGCCGAGCACCCGGCACCACGGCGTAGAGCGAACCCTCGGGCGCCAGCACGCGGGCAAACTCACGCTCGTTAAAGGGAGCGAAGAGCTCGGTCACCATATCGAAGGCGCCGTCCGCCACGGGGATGTCCTTCATGTTGGCCACGAAGTAGGTCGCATCGCCGCGCTTGGCAGCCAGGCGCACCATCTCCTTGCCCAAGTCGAACCCGTAAGCATCTACGCCCGATACCGCGCCCATGGCGCTGGTGTAGTAGCCCTCGCCACAGCAAATGTCGAGCAAGGTCATAGGACCGTTCGCAGACGCAGCACGCCCAGTCGCCCGCTCGCGCACCAGCTCGACCATTGCGTCGCGCAACGGCGCGTAGTATCCACGGTTCAGAAAGTCACGACGGCTGCGCGCTTGCGACTTGGGATCGCCCATGGAGTCGCCGCTCTTGGACGAGCGCAGCAGATATAGATAGCCCTCGCGCGCACGGTCAAACCGGTGTCCGCCCGCGCATGCAGCACCGCGCTCGTCGTCCACCAACGGTTCATGGCAAACGGGACACAACAACATGGCAACTCCTTAGCGCGAACAACACAACGCCCACCATTGTCGCACGCCTTCCCCACCTAGTCATAGAAGAGACAAGGAGTGTCCCCAGCTGCCGGCAGAAAAGGAACGTCCCTAAGTGCCGGCTGGCTGCATTAGGAGTATCATCGTCTGCGCAAATAAGCACGAATGAGCATGTTAGAGATTGAGAGCGTATGGCAGACACCGCATCTAAGCACATCGACATGACCACCGGCTCGCTGTGGCGCAATATTCCCCTGTTCGCCTTTCCCGTCGCCGCCACGAGCATCCTTGAGCAGCTGTCGAACCTCATCGCCACGGTCATCATCGGTAACTTCTCGGGCGACCAGGGAACCCTCGCCATGGCGGCGGTCGGCTCCAATGTTCCGCTTACCAGTCTTATGATCAACCTGTTTATTGGGCTGTCGCTTGGCTCCAACGTAGTCATCGCCAACGCCATCGGCCGCAACGATCAGAACATGGTCAAGCGCGCCGTCCATACCTCGATTCTGATGGCACTCGTGGGCTTTGTCGTCATCGCGCTGGGCGAGATCTTTGCCGAGCCCATGCTCGCCGCGCTCAACGTCCCTGACGAAACCATGCCGCTCGCATCGCTCTACCTGCGCGTCTTTTTGCTCAGCATGCCCTCGATCTTGCTCTACAACTTTGAGGCCGCAATCTTCCGCTCCGTCGGCATCACCCGCATGCCGCTGCAGGCGCTTGCCGTGTCCACCGTCCTCAACATTGGCCTGGACCTCATCTTTGTCCCCGTGCTCCACTGGGGCGTCGCGGGTGTCGCCATCGCCACCGCCATCGCCTATACCGTCAGCGCAGTCACGCTCTTTATCCGTCTGCTCAAGACCGATTCCGTCGTCCGCGTCACCCTGCGCGATCTGGCTATCGACCCCGTCGCCCTCAAGCGCATCGTTAAGATCGGCCTGCCCGCCGGCATCCAAAGCGCCGTCTTTGCCGTCGCTAACATCATCATCCAGTCCGCCATCAACAGCTTGGGCACCGAGGTCATGGCGGCATCCAGCGCTGCCATGAGCCTGGAGTATGTGTGTTACAACCTGCTCAACAGCTTTAGCCAGGCTTGCACTACCTTTGTGGGGCAAAACCACGGCGCGCGCCAGATCGACCGTTGCACCAAGACGCTCAAGGTCTGCCTGGTCGAAGGCGGCATCGTTGCACTCACCACCATCGTCATCATCGTCGGTCTGGGGCGCGAGATCCTGGCGCTCTTTAACAGCGATCCCAACATCGTCTCGATCGGCTATATCCGCGTGTGCTCGATCTTCCCGGCATACGCCTTTAGCATGTTCTACGAAAACATGTCCGGTTACCTGCGCGGCTTTGGCATCTCGCTCATGCCCGCCCTCATCACCATGATCTGCGTCTGCGGCATCCGCTTCTATTGGGTATTCTGCGTGTTCCCGCACTTCCGCACCTTTGCGAACATCATGATGGTCTACCCCATCAGCCTGGGCACCACGGCGTTCTTTATGGTCGTGGCGGTATTGCTCTGCCATCCGGCACACACCTACCGTCTGACGCAAGCCAAAGCGACAGCCCGCTAATCACCACACTCAACGCCACGCCAGTCATTAATTGACAATATGCGAGCTCATGTAGTCGATAAAGCGCCTCGTGGCGATCGGCATGGTATCCCAGCTGCGCCAGGCTGCCACGACGTCGCGTGAGGGAGCGTGCACGATGGGACGCACGCAAATATCAGCCTGCATGCCCTCGACGGTACGGCGGTAGAGCATGCTCACACCGAGGCCCTCCTCCACCATCGCCATAATGGTGTAGTCATCGGTGACCTCACTCGTCACATGCGGCGATAGCCCGTGCGCGGCAAACGCATCGAGCACCAGACTCTGTTCGCCCTCATCCAGCAGCACAAACGGTTCGGACGCCAGGTCGGCAAGCGTCACCTTTTCCTTTGCCGCCAGTGGATGGACGGCTGGCAACAGCGCCACCAGCTCGTCGTGATAGACCACGCGTTTCTCGAGCCCCTCGGTAAATCCACGCGCTGTAAAGCAAAAGTCGACCATGCCATCGTGCACCCACTGGGCATTGCGCGTGTAATCGCCCTGCTTGAGGGTAAAGCGCACGCCCGGATGCAGGGCCCCAAAGTCGCGGATCACACGCGGCAACACAGTACGACTCACGTTGGTAAACGTCGCAATGCGAATGTCGGTCGACGAAAGCCCCAGCAACTCCTGACGCTTGCCCTCAAGCTCGGCCTCGGCTGTAACGATCTGGCGCAGATACGGCAGATACTGTTTGCCGTCGCGCGTCAGTGAGACGCCCTGCTTGCCACGCTCGATAATCGTGGTGCCCAGCTCGCGCTCGAGCGCCTTGACGGCCTGGCTCACCGCACTTTGCGTATAGCCCAGCTCGTCGGCGGCACGTTTCAGGCTGCCGCAATCGACCACCATACATACAATCTGATACCGCGATGCCATCGTGCCTCCACATCGATGTAGCCGTAAAACGTTTTGCCAGGGCTTTTTCTTCCAACATTAGTACTTCTTAATCATACTGAAGATACATTCGCTTTACTACATCCATATCTGGGAGCAGAATCCTTTTTGCGAAACCGTTCTGTAACAAAAGGAGTCCCATGGATCGCAAAAAAGCAATCGCGCTCTCATTTTCCGTTCCCGTCGCATGGGGCTTTTCGTACCCCCTCATGAAGATCGGCATGGACAGCATGAATGCCACGAGCATCGTCGCGCTGCGCTGCATCATCGCCTTTGCGGCCTGCCTGCTGCTCTTCCACAAGCACGCGGTGCGCATCAACCGTGACCTGATGGTCCGCGCCGCCATCATCGGCGCCATCATGGCAACCGAGATCACCTGCATGTGCCTGGGCTCCAGCCTCACCTCCGCCTCCACCGCCGGCTTTTTGCAGAGCCTGACGGTCGTGATCGTGCCGTTTGCCAACGCGGCCCTGCTGCGTCGCGCCCCCGAGCGCAAGGTGCTCATCGGCACCGCCATCGTCACCTGCGGCATGTTGCTGCTCTCGGGCGCCGACTTTACCAGCCTGAATCCCGGCGCGATCATCATGCTGCTCTCGGCCTTTATCTATGCCGGCCACATTATCATCGCCAAGCGCTTTGTCGAAGAAGTCGATCCGCTGGCTCTGGGCGTTTGGCAGCTGGGCTTCGGCGGCTTGTTCTCGGGTATCGCCGCATTTACCTTTGGCGGCTTCACGCTTCCCAGCACGCCGAGCGAGATCGTCGTTATCGTTGCGCTCGCACTCATCTGCTCTGCCTACGGCTTTATCACCCAGACGCTCGTGCAGCCCCACGTACCCGCCGAAACCACTGGCTTCGCCTTCTCGCTCGAGCCGGTCTGCTCCGCCGTCTTCTCGTTTTTCCTGGTCGGCGAGGTCCTGAGCCCCATCGCCTTCCTTGGCGCTGCCCTCATCCTCACCGGCGTCATGGTGGCAACTGCCGAGCTTCAGCGCCTTCGCGCACATGGGCATGCTCATATGGCGGCAGCGCCCGAGCACGTCTCGTAGACCCCACTCCTCATACAGCCGCGGCATAAAGGTCTCTGACGCCTTTACAATAGATGCCGACAAAGCATCTGCCCTAAAGGAGTTCCATGGACGCTGCAACTCGCGACCGCAACATAGCAACTTGGTTGGGCGATGCGCCGCAGCCGGTACGTAACGCTACGAACCAGCTGCTCGAGTGCATCGCCCTTCTGCGTGCCGAGCAGACCATCTACCCGGCACAAGACGACATCCTCAATGCCCTCGCCTACACGCCGGCCGACCAGGTCAAGGCCGTCATCCTGGGCCAAGACCCCTATCACGGGCCCAACCAGGCCATGGGGCTGTCGTTCTCGGTGCCTGCGACGCAAACCAAGTTGCCGCCGAGCCTGCGCAACATCTATAAGGAACTCAACGCCGATCTGGGCTGCCCCATTCCCGCCACGGGAGACCTAACCCCCTGGGCACAACAGGGCGTCCTGCTTCTCAACACGACGCTCACCGTGCGCGAACATGCCGCGAACTCGCACGCCAAGCTGGGCTGGAGCACGCTCACCGACTACGTTATCGAACGCTGCTGTCAGCTGCCCCAGCCGGTCGTCTTTTTGGCATGGGGCCGCTTTGCCCAGCAGATGGTCGAGGGCAAGCTCGCCGCGACCGGCGCGGGCAAGGCGGGCGGCAAGTTCTGCCTTGCCTCCACGCACCCCTCGCCGCTTTCGGCCAACCGTGCCACGGCAGAACTCCCCGCTTTTATGGGGTCGCGTCCCTTCTCGGCAGCCAATCGGCTACTCGAACAGCGCGGCTCGACCCCCGTCAACTGGACTTGCCTCGGCTAAAAATCGATACATCAAAAACGCGCCCGACAGCTTTCCATCGGACGCGTTTCCTATTCGGGCCAAATAAATTGTGTGCGGCCGGCCTCGCCGCCATCGATCAGCAGGCTCTGCCCGGTCATAAACCGGTTGGTCACGCCCACAAAGTAGATCCACTCGGCGATCTCTTGGGCGGTGGCCCAGCGTTTAAGCGGCGTGAGCTCCATAATCTGGTTCCACAGGTGTTCGTCTTCCATCACGCAACGGTTGAGCGGTGTGATAACGCCGCCCGGGTCCACACTGTTGGCGATGGCCTGCGGCGCCAGGCGGTTTGCAAGGTTTTTGGTATAGGCGATAACGCCGCCCTTGCTGGCAGCATAGGCAGGAAACTCCGACCCCGTATGCCCGCTTGCCGACCCCACATTGACCACGGATGTAATGGCCGGCGCCGGCTTGGCAGCAAGCCCCTCCCCCACAAAGGCGTAGCGCTCGGTCACGTTGATGGTGCCACACAGGTTGGCGGCGATGTCGTCAGCCGAATCCTGTACACCGGCAACGTTCACGATTACCTGGGGTTCAAGGTCAACTGGAAACGAGTCCGGCTCGCGGACATCAACGATCAGATGGCGGTAGCGCTCGTGTTCGATCGCCGCCGGCAGCAGATCAAAGCCCACGACCTCGTGGCCCTCGTCCAAAAAGCGCTGCACGCACGCGGCTCCGATACCGCCCGAAGCGCCCGTGATCAAAACCCGCATACTTGCTCCTTAGGCGGTTGCGTGGCGCTCGAGGTACTCGGCGCCCACATTCTCGCGCTCCCAGCCACGCACGACCTTGTAGCCCACGGGGCTCAGGAAGACCTCGCACAGCAGCTCGGCGACAGCGCCGGTCAGCGAGCACATGAGGACCTGCACCCAGGTCCAACCAAAGAACGTGTGGCTCACCACGATGGCAAAGACCAGGTTGTCGATAAACTGGCCAACACCCGTGGACACATAGGAGCGGAAGGCAAAGCTCGCAAAGTTATTCTTCTTGAGCATACGGCCGAGCGACTGGTTGAGCGTGGAGTTAACCACGGCAGAAACGAGCATTGCCAGCGAAGAGCCCAGCACCACGTACCAGGTGCCGCCGATGGTGACGTTAAGGGCGGTGTTGACCTCGATCATGCCCGTGTCGTAGTAGGCGCCCCACATGCCGGGCGTGAGCGAACATGCCCAAAAGCACAGGCTCACGGCCAGGTTGACCAGCAGCGCGAGGATAGAGATTTTGATGGATGCCTTGGCGCCAAAGCGCTTGCAGATCATGTCCTGGCACAAAAACGAAACCCAGCTCACCACAAAGCCGCAATCGAGTGCCAGATACGGCAGGCTGATAAGCTCTTTGTTGGCCAGCAGGTTCATCATGATGACGCTCACGAAAAACAGCGAAACCGTTGCCGCGGGAATGCTCCGCAACAGGACCTTGTAGTCCTCCATGACCTTCTTGATCATTATGTACTCCTTTGGTTTTAGGTTTAACGAGCAGGATATCGGACCCGAACTGCTCGGACGCCCCGGTCTTGAGACGACGGTGGGTATGATAGCCGCTCATACGGCATCAGGCAAGTAAACGGCGCGGCAGCCCCGCAGGGCCACCGCGCCGATGCGCTAAAAGGCCACGTTGCCAAACTCCGACAGGATAAGGTCGGGGTTGTGGTCAGTTGCCCAATCCACGTTCCACGGGCTCGTGAACAGCAGCAGCTTACCGCCGCGCATGTCCTCGACGCGCAGGGTGTCGCGCGTGAGCGAAAGAGCCGGAATGTCAATGGTATCAGGGTCGTTCTGGATCCAGCGAATGTCCGTATAGGGCAGCGGCTGGCGACGGACCTCAACACGGTACTCGGCCTTAAGGCGGCGCTCGAGCACCTCAAACTGCAGTACGCCGACCACGCCCACGATGACGCTCTCCATGCCGGCACCCAGCTCGCGGAAGATCTGGATGGCGCCCTCCTGGGCAAGCTCCTCCATGCCCTTCACAAACTGCTTGCGCTTGAGCGTATCGACCTGCGTAATGCGGGCGAACATCTCGGGGGCAAACGTCGGGATCTGCGGATACTGCACATGGCGCTTGCCAGAGCACACGGTGTCACCGATGCTAAAGATACCCGGATCGAACAGGCCCACGATATCGCCCGCGTATGCCTCGTCCACGATGGCGCGGTCATCGGCCATCATCGACGTGCCCGTGGCAAGCTTGAGTTTACGGTTGCCCTGCACGTGGAAGGCGTCCATGCCACGCTCGAACTTGCCCGAGCAAATGCGCACAAAGGCGATGCGGTCTCGGTGGTTCTTGTCCATATTGGCCTGGATCTTAAACACAAAGCCGCTAAAGTCGTCGCGGCAGGGATCGACCGGCTCGCTGGTGAGCGTATCGATATAGGCGCGCGGCGTCGGGGCCAGGCGCAGGAACTCCTTGAGGAAGGGCTCCACACCAAAGTTGGTGAGCGCCGAGCCAAAGAACGCCGGGCTCAGCTTGCCGCAGGCCACAGCATCCAAGTCGAGCTCGTCGCCGGCGCCATCGAGCAGCTCGATGTCGTCCATCAGGTTCTTGTGGTTCTCCTCGCCGATGAGCTCATCCATGGCGGGGTCGCCCAGCTCGGCCTCGACCTCGGCGACCTTCTTGGTGGCGTTGGCGTGACCATCGCCCTCAAAGGCGATAACGCGACGAGTCTGACGGTCGAACACGCCACGGAAGTTGCGACCACTGCCGATCGGCCAGTTCATGGGATACGTATTGATACCCAGGACGCTCTCGATCTCTTCCATGAGCTCAAACGGATCGCGAGCCTCGTGGTCGAGCTTATTCACAAAGGTGAAGATGGGAATGTGGCGCAGCGTACAGACCTTAAAGAGCTTTTTGGTCTGGGCCTCGACGCCCTTAGCGCCGTCGATGACCATGACTGCGGCGTCGGCGGCCATAAGGGTACGGTAGGTATCCTCCGAGAAGTCCTGGTGGCCGGGGGTATCGAGGATGTTGACGCAGGCGCCATTATAGGTGAACTGCAGCACCGAGGAGGTAACGGAAATGCCGCGCTCCTTCTCGATGTCCATCCAGTCCGAGACGGCGTGCTTGGCCGAGCTCTTGCCCTTGACCGAACCGGCAGTCTGGATGCTGCCGGTATAGAGCAGCAGCTTCTCGGTAAGCGTGGTCTTACCGGCGTCCGGGTGGCTGATGATCGCGAATGTGCGGCGCGACGAGATTTCATCCGACAGGCTTGCCATGCGGATCCTTTCTTGCATTGAGTGCATTACGTCGATGTAACCGCACTATTGTAGCCGCGAAATCCCGCTCTAGGGCGCCTATCAGGACAAATTCATCAGTTGAGGCCTGGGTAGCCGGCCCAATCCGAATTTGTCTCTTGCGTAACTGTACATAGTGTATATATACTGTGCTTACCGGTTATATACACGTGTAGCCCAACAGCTAAGGAGCCGCTGTGGACATCATCCTATCCAATTCGAGCGACAAGCCCATCTACGAGCAAATAGCCTCGCAAGTCAAAGCTCAGATCCTTTCGGGCGCGCTCGCTGCGGGAGCCAAACTCCCCAGCATCCGTGCACTCGCGAGCGATCTTGGCGTGAGTGTCATCACCACCAAGCGCGCCTACGCCGACCTGGAGCAACTCGGCTTTATCTGCACCGTGCAGGGCAAGGGCTGTTTTGTCGCCGAGGGCAACCAAGAACTCTTGCGCGAAAACCAGCTCTGCCATATCGAAGAGCTGCTTGCGAAAGCGGCGAGCCAAGCCGAAGCCTTGGGCGTCACGCGCGACAAGCTGCACGAGATGCTCGACCTCGTAGCCCCCGAAACCATGCAGTAGCCATCTGCAAGAAAGGCTATACCATGCAAAAGTTGCTAGAACTTAAAGGTGTATCGCGCCGCGTGAGCGACCGCTTTTCACTGCGCGACGTCACGCTTGCCGTGGAGCCCGGCCAGATCGTTGGCTTTGTGGGCGCAAATGGCGCCGGCAAGACGACGACCATTCGCGCCGCGCTTGGGCTTATAAAGCCCGATGCCGGCGAGGTGCATCTGCTTGGACAGCGCTGCGACGCCAACGCGCCCGACGAGACGCAGCGCCACCTGCGCTCCCGCATCGGGCTTGTCCTGGACACGTGTCCCTTCCCCTCCACGCTCAAGGTGGGCCAGGTCGAGAAGCTCGTAGGCCCGGCATACCCCACGTGGAGCTGCGAAACGTTCGCCGGATTCATCGACCGATTTGGCCTCGATCCCAAGACGAAGGTCAAGGACCTCTCCCGCGGCATGGGCATGAAGCTGCAGCTCGCCTGTGCGCTCAGCCACAATGCCAAGCTGCTCGTTTTGGACGAAGCCACCGCGGGCCTCGATCCCATGGCGCGCGAGGAACTGCTCGACGAGTTGCTTGCCTTTGTCGCCGACGGCCAGCACAGCGTGCTGCTCTCGAGCCACATTACATCCGACCTCGATCGCACTGCCGACCGCGTCATCTGCATCGATAACGGCTCGATTGTGTTTGACCTGCCGCGCGAGGACATTACCGACCGAGCCGGCATCGCCCACTGCACCCAAGCACAGGCCTCCGAGCTCATGGCTTGCGTCGAAGGCGCCCGTGCCGCCCACCACGCCTATAGCGTGGACGTGCTCGTACCCAACCGTCGCGAGGCGCTCGAGGCCTTCCCCGAGATTCCCTGCGACCGGGCAACCATTGATGACTATCTTCGCCTCATACTGAAAGGGGCTTCGAAATGAAACGCGCCTTTATGTCTGAGCTCGCCATCGTCCGCACGCTTGTCCCGAGCATCGCGGGCGTCGGCCTGTTCATCTTCGTCGTACTGACCCTCGCCAACGCATCGGATGGCGATGCCAGTATGAGCGCCGGCGCCTGCGCGGTCAGTGCCATGTCGCCCATCGTGGTCATGAACTCGCTGGCCGGCTACGACAATCAAAACGGATGGGAGCGCTATCGGGCAACGCTGCCCCTCTCGCGCAAAGACATCATCTGCGCACGTTACCTCTGCATTGTTGCCTTCTCGGCCATCATGGCGTGTGCGACCGTGCTTTTGAGCACCATCACTCTTCCGTTCTTCGATCACACGGGCATGCCCTCGACGGGACAGATCGTCTTTGAGACCACAATAGCCTCCGCCGCATCGATGCTCATCTCCCTCATGATGGTGTTTCTGGCACAGCCGCTGTTCTTTCGATTTGGACACATGGAGGCGCTGCGCCTTTCCGTCGGCCTGTTTGCCCTGCTCGGATGCCTTGCCATGGCCACGCTGAGCTCCTCCAACCCCATCAGCAACTGGCTCATGTCGATTACTGGGGCAAACCCCGATCCCGCCGTCCTCGGCTGCCTGTGCGCAGGAATTGCCGTACTGGCCCTCGTGCTCTTTGCACTGAGTTGCGCCATCAGTACCAAGGTCTATCGAGCACGCGACCTGTAGGCAAGCGCGGTATCATCGGGCATGCGCCGCAGATCTGGCGCGGTCTTTTATGAGGAGGCGCTCAACCCGTGTCGTGGGTTACAGCAGCATTTGCATCAGCTTTCTTTGCCGGCATCACATCCATTTTGGCCAAATGCGGCATCAGACACACCGACTCCGACGTTGCAACCGCCATCCGTACTTGCGTGGTGCTCGTATTTGCCTGGGCAATGGCGGGCATTTCTGGATCCATCGGAGCAATCGGCACCATTCCCGCCAAAGCCTGGCTATTCCTCACCCTCTCGGGACTCGCCACCGGCGCCTCGTGGATCTGTTACTTTAAGGCGCTCAGCATCGGAGACGTCAACAAGGTTGTACCCGTCGACAAGATGAGCACCGTGCTCGCCGTGCTGATCGCCATAGTGCTTTTTGGTGAGACAGGCAACCTGGCGGTCAAGCTCGTGGGAACCGCAGTTATCACGCTCGGCACGTTTTTGATGATCGAGAAAAAGCAGTCCGTCGGCGCAGGGCAAAAGCAAGACCGAGCCTGGCTCGCTTACGCCCTCGGCGCCGCCGTGTTCGCGGCACTCACCTCCGTCCTCGCCAAGATCGGCATCGAAGGTGTCGAGTCAAACCTGGCCACGGCAATCCGCACCTGTGTAGTACTTGTTATGGCATGGGCAATCGTGGCTGTCAAGGGAAAGCTGGAGCAGGTCGCGCGCATTGACCCGCGCGAACTCGCATTTCTTGCGGCATCGGGCATTGCGACCGGCGCGTCGTGGCTGCTGTACTACTACGCCATCGCTGCAGGCCAGGTGAGCGTCGTCGTGCAAATCGACAAACTATCGATTGTCATATCGGTGCTGTTCGCACGACTGGCCTTCAACGAAAAGCTGTCGCATCGAAGCGCCATCGGCCTTTTCCTCATCGTGCTGGGCACCGCCGCGCTCGCGATTTGGAAGTAGCGGCGGTGCCAGGCGAGATTCAGTCCACCCGCAAATCCGTGACACAGCGCCCACACCGGGCTTGAGATGTTTGTATTGCCCGCGCGCTACCGTGCTACTTGCGCAGCGGCTTGGGCAGCGGAATGCCCGCCGCGATGACGGCGGCGATGATCATGCAGACGATGCCCTTGAGTGGGAAGCACATGAGCAGCAAGCCCACAACCATGACCGGCTGACGCATAACGGCGCCCATCGTCGAGGCCGTGCAGACGGCGACGCAAAAGACCGGATCGGCGCCGGTGAGGATGGCAAGGCCATAGCCCAGGCTCACACCCGAGAAGATAACCGGGAAGAAGTGGCCGCCACGCCAACCAAGGTTGATGAGGGCGGGCGTCAGCATGGCCTTAACAAGACCGGTCGCGATAAGCACGCCGGCGGGAATGGTCAGATAGGTCTCCATGAGCACGTCGGCTTGGGTCTCGCCGGCAAACATGGTGTAGGGCAGGACCGTGCCACAGATGGCGAGCGCCAGACCGGCCAGCATGGCCTTGACGACAGGGCGCTCCCCTATGGCGTGGGCCAACGCCTCGCTCGCGTGCTCCGAGACAAAGTACAGCCAGCCGCAGGCCGTACCGATGAGTGCCAGGGGAATAAGCCAGGCAAGCTCAAGGTTGCCCATCCGGGCAGCCTCGAACCTCGACATACCCATACCGCCGCCCATGAGTTGGCCGAGCAGTAGATAGGTGCCCAGGCCGCCGGCAATCGCGATGCCGTAGACCACGGTCTTTTGCGCCTTGGGCAGTTTGATGGTGATCTCGTCGGATTCGGAGTCTCCATCGTCGTCGGCGCCCTGGCCGTCAGCGCTACCGGCGAGCGGCGCCACAAAGCCAAAGACGGGCGCGGTGAAGAGCGCCGTCAGGGCGGCCTGGGTGCCCAGCAGCGTGAGCTGCCTAAACTCGACGCCAAAGCGACGCATGCGGTCGCCGACCCAGCTGCACAGGCCCGCGATAACGCCGGTCAGGCCGGCCTCCGGTCCAATGCTTCCGCCAAACAGCAGCGGCAGCAATGCCGCAAGCGAAAGCTTGCCCAGGTTGTCGTACGGGTAGCAACCGTCCTGTTTAACCTTGGCCATCACCTGGTTAAGGTCGTCGGTCTTGGTGCCCGTCATCTTTTCGTACAGACCGATCAGCAGGCCGCCCAGCAGGCAGACGAAAAACGGATACGGCAAAAACCCGAACGGGCCGCTCGCGAGCTCGGGCGAAGCGACGCCCAGCATGTGCGGGATCTCGGTCCATAGATAGTCGATACCGTGCTCCATCGCAAAGAAGAACAGCCAGACCGCAGCGCCTGCAAACGCACCGGTCACGGCCACGCTCACTAAAAACAGCGCACGGTTTTTGGGTTTTGCAAGGTTATCCATCGGGACCTCCCGTGGTCAGAATCGGCAAAGATACGTTTTATTGTAGGACGGGCACAGCGCGGACGGGCCAACCATCTACGCCGCGAACAGCGCCGTTGGGTGCCGCACACGCGACGGGCCCAAGGCTTAGCTGCCGATAATCGATGCGATTTGGTGCAGGTCGTCGGCAAAGTAGATGCCGGCCTGGCGCTGCGGGCTCGATAGGCCCTTGTCGATCATGTGCCCGAGCAGCGACCTAAGGTCGTTGTAGTAACCGTCCAAGTTGTACAGGATGCACGGCGCGCTCAGATGGCCCAGCGACACGGCCGACATGACCTCGGCAATCTCCTCGAGCGTGCCCGTACCGCCCGGAAAGGCGATGAACGCATCGCCGAGCTCGATCATCTTGGCCTTACGCTCGGCCATATCACTCGTCACGATCAGGTCGTCGATACCATCGTGCTGAAACTCGGCCTCGATAAAAAAGCTCGGCTCCACACCGGTCACGTGTCCGCCAGCATCGAGCACGCTATCGGCGAGCGCGCCCATCAGCCCCGACTTGGACCCGCCGTATACCAGCGCGTGGCCGTTGGAGCCAATCCATGTGCCGAGCTGCTGCACCGCAGGCAGAAACGCCGGGTCGTTACCGACGCTGGCGCCCAGGTATACCGTGATATTCATATTCAGCCCCCTTGTTGTGACGCGCGGCGCCCGCCCTAGCGTTGGCGTCGGCGATATTCGCGCACGCGGCGCGACAGGTCGGCGAGCTCATCGCGATCGAGCTCTTCCAGATGCTCAAGATCGTCCATAAAGCGCGCCATGGTGTCCTTTTGGCGCATCTTGATGAGCGTATTGCAGTAGTTCACCGCCACGCCCGTGAGCATGGCGATGTAGAAGATGCTGATGACGCTCAAAACGACGGTGATAGCGCGGGCAACCGGCGTTTCGGCCGGGATATCGCCAAAGCCGATCGTCGATACGGTCTCAAAGCTAAACCAGAGGCCATCGCCAAACGTAAGGGTCGCAGGGTCGGACAGCCAGACGGCCGTCGAGCACAGCAGGTAGAAGATAAGGAACAGGCCGGTGATGCGCGCAAAGCCAGCCTGGCGCAACACGTCGGCAAGCGTCCTCAACTTGTTCATCGCGACCCCTTTTCCCAAGCGTCCAATCATGTTCGTTCGGTATTGTCCCACACTCGGCACTCGAGAACGCTCCTTTTGTGCTGGCAGAAAGGGACTGTCCCCAACTGCCGGCACATAAGGAACGTCCCTAAGTGCCAACTCCGGCAAAGAGTGTCCCCGGCGACTAGTCGTTTAAGAACGTCCCCAATGACTACTACAACTGCCGGACAGATTGGGAACGTCCCTAAGTGCCGGATGTTAGGCAAGCTGAGCTGGTATCCTTATGCGGTATTATCTCGACTCGATAGGATTGCCTGTGAAACCTTCCGCCGTCCTTCGCTTAGCTCTATATCGCACCCTAGCCGTCGCGCTTGCTGCGCTCACACTACTGAGCGCCGTCATGCCCACCCCAGCCTTTGCCGCCGACTCCGACCAGCAGGTCAAGACGGTCCGCGTTGGCTGGCTCGTCAACAACAAAGGCTTCCAGGAAGGCACGCCGGGCGAGCGCCTCTCGGGATGGGGCTACGAGTACCTCCAGACCCTCTCGTATTACACAAAGGGCTGGCAATACGAATACGTTAGCGGCACCTTCTCCGAGCTTATGGACATGCTCGAGGCAGGCGAAATCGACCTCATGCCCAACATCTCGTATTCGGCAGAACGCGAGCAGAAGCTGCTCTTTTCCTCGAACCCCGAGGGCACCGAGCGCTACTACATCTACGCCAGGCCCGACCGCGACGACCTGGCCAAGGGTGACCCCCAGGCGCTCCAAGGCCTCACCATCGGCTGCAACTCTGGCGTTATGCAAACTATCGTCGGCCAGCAGTGGCTCGCCGACGAAGGCGTTACCTGCACCTATAAAGAAATCGACACCGGCAGTGCCCTCTTTGAGGCGCTTGCAGACGGCGAGGTCGACGCCGTCATCATGAACGACACCATTTCGTCGCCCGATGCGTCACCCATGTTCTACGTAGGCTCGAGCGACTACTATTTTGCCGTTCCCAAAAGCCGCCCTGATCTGATGAACGACATCAACGCCGCCATGACGACCATCGCCCGCGATAACCCGCGCTATAACGAGGAAGTCAAATCGAGTTACTCGACCCAAAACAGTGGCTCGTCATCGCTCACCGGCCCCGAGACCACCTGGCTCAAAGAAAACGGCAATACCATCACGATCGGCTATCTTAAAAACCAACTTCCCTACTGTACGCAAAATGACGACGGCGAGATGGAAGGGTCGCTCGCCTCGCTTGCAACGACGTTGCACGACAAGTTTGGCATTACGGTCAAAACAATCGCACTCTCGAGCAACAAACAAATGATCAAAGCCCTTTCCAACGGGACCATCGATGTCGCCCTGCCGTTGTTTCGCGACTACTGGCTCGCCGAGCAGACAGGGGTCATCCAGTCAAACTCGATGGGAACGGTTTCGCTGACCGCCATTCACAGTGGCAAAAACCTGAACAGCGACCTTAAGAACATCGCTTGTACAAAGAGCACAATCGTTAACCGTTTTGAGCTCGAAAGTCTCTTTCCGAACGCAACGGTAACCGAGTATTCGAATGACGGCGAGGTGCTCAAAGCCCTCGATGGGGGGAAGGCACGTTGCATCATTGTCCCCAGCACGCGCCTGGAAACTCTCCGCGACATCTACGACATCGAGGATTTCGAAACACAGGAACTCACCAACACGGCACAACTATCGTGTTTAATTTCGCGCGGCAAGCCCGAGCTGCTGGGAATCATAAATAAGGGCATCGTCAATGCAGGTGAATCGCTCTCTGCAAACAGCTATTTCCCCACATCGTACTCGGCGCAAGAATCGGATGCGTTCCGACTTCTCTACCGCAACCGCATCGTCATTGCGGCAGTCGTCATTTGCATTTTGCTCACCGGCATCGTCATCCTTGTCTGGTCGCTTTACCGCGCACAGGAGGAACGGCAGAAAGCCGATGCCGCCAACGCCGCCAAAACCGCTTTCCTCACGCGCATGAGCCACGACATCCGCACGCCGCTCAACGGCATCCTGGGCCTTATCGAAATTGAGGAATTGAGAGAAGGCGACATGCAGGTCGCCCGCGAAAGCCGCGCCAAGGCGCGCGTTGCCGCCAATCACCTGCTGTCACTGATTAACGACATCCTCGAGATGGGCAGGATCGAGGAGCGCAAAGTGACGCTCGAGCACGAATCATTCAACCTTAAAGAGCTGTGCGACAATGCGCTCGTACTGTGCAAGCTCCGCGCATCGGACCGCGGCATAACCATGCTCGACACCAGCGAGCCCTACGCTGTCGACCAATATATGATCGGCAGCCCCACCCATATTCGGCAGATCCTTGTCAACCTGCTCGACAACAGCATCAAGTACAACAAGCACGGAGGCACCGTCACGTTCTCATCGACCATCAAACCGGTCGACGACGAGCACGCCGTGTTTTGCTTTAGCGTCTCGGATACCGGCATTGGTATGACATCCGAGTTTTTGGCACACATTTACGAGCCGTTTGCCCAGGAAGGCGACGATGCGCGCAGCAAGTTCCAAGGAACCGGCATTGGCATGTCTATCGTCAAATCGCTCATCGATATGATGGGCGGCACGATTGAGATTTCGAGTGAGGTTGGCGTGGGGAGTACGTTTGACGTCCGGATTCCGCTCGATATCGACAAGAACCCTCAGATAAAAGAATGTGCAGACACGCAGGTAAGCAGCTGCTCACTCGCCGGCATGAACGTCCTTTTGGCAGAAGATAACGAACTCAATGCCGAGATTGCCCAAGCTCTGCTCGAAAGCGAAGGCATCGTCGTGACTCGCGCCGCCGACGGCAACGAAACGGTCGATCTATATGTTGGTCGTCCCGCCGGCAGCTTCGATGCAATCCTGATGGACATCATGATGCCGGGCATGGACGGCTACGAGGCAACCCGGGCGATCCGCCTGAGCGAAAAGGCCGATGCGGCCGACATCCCCATCATCGCGCTCACCGCCAACGCCTTTGCCGAAGACGCCAAGGCGGCACACGACGCCGGCATGAACGCCCATCTGCCCAAACCGCTCGACTTTAGCAAGCTCAAAAACATACTCGCCTGTATCAAGAAAAATGGGGCTGTTTCGCTATAGTTTGTGCTCAACCACCATGCGCAGTAGAAAGGAAGCCAACGATGTTTAGGCCCTTACGTCGAAAGAAACGCGCCATCACCGACGAGAAAGCGCGCGAACTGCTCGCTACCTGCAAGCGCGGCGTCTTTGCCGTCAACGGCGATGATGGCTACCCCTATGCCATTCCCGTCAACTACTTCTTTGACGCCGAGCACGACAAGATTTATTTCCATGGCGCCAAGGCTGGCCACAAGGTCGATTCACTCAAGCATGATGATAAAGTCTGCTTTACCGTTTACGGCAACGAGTGGTACAAGGACGGCGACTGGGCTCCCTACGTTATGAGTACCGTTGTCTTTGGTCGTTGTCGCCTGGTAGATGAAGCGCCCGCGTTTATCGAGGACAAAGTCCGTCAGCTCGCGCTTAAGTACTACCCTTCTGCCGAAGAAGTCGAGGAGGAGATCGCCAAAGACATAAAGGGCGTCCAACTCTACGAGATTTCGATTGAACATCTTTGCGGCAAGCAGATTCATGAAAAGTAGCGAATGCGGAAAACGCGCTCGCTACCCTCTGCACCCCATGTGCCCACGCATTTTGACGGCGTGGGCACATGGGGCAGCACTCGAATCGAGCGCCCCCTATACCCCAAAAACGTAGCGGTCCAGGCGCTCACACGCCTCCTTTACCCGCGAAAGCGGCAGTGCCAGATTCACGCGGATGTGACAGGGCCCGTGGAACGGGCGGCCGTCCTGATACCCCACGCCCACGCGCGCCCCCTCGTCGAGCAGCCACTGAATATCGCGGCCATGCTCGAGGCACCACTCGGTGCAGTCCAGAAACACCATGTACGTGCCCTGCGGACGCGAATAGCCCACGCCCTCAAAATGCTCGTCCACGTAATCGCAGAAGTAGTCAATGTTGCCCTGGATGACCTGATTGAGCTCATCGACCCACTCGTAGCCCTGCGGCTGGTAGGCGCCGATAAGCGCGTGCATCGAAAGGACGTTCATCTCGTTGTAGTGAGTCTTGTTGGACACGGCGCACACGCGGTCGCGCAGCGTCTCGTTATAGATGATGTGGTAGCTGCCGACCAGGCCCGCCAGGTTGAACGTCTTGCTGGGCGCGTAGAGGGCAACCGTGCGCATGCGGGCATCCTCGCTCACCGACTGCGTCGGGATATGTCTGTGACCCGGCAGGATGATATCGGACCAAATCTCATCCGAGATCACCACGCAATCGTGCTGGCGATAGATGTCCATGGCACGTTCGATCTCGTCGCGCTCCCATACGCGGCCGCAGGGATTGTGCGGCGAGCAGAACACCGCGGCATGGATGTGGTTTTGGGCGAGCTTGCGCTCCATGTCCTCAAAGTCCATACGCCACACGCCTTGGTCGTCGAGCTTAAGCGGGCTGTGGACAATGCGATAGCCCGCGGCTTCGATAGACTTGGTGAATCCGATGTAGGTGGGGCTGTGAACCAGCACCGCATCGCCCGGCTGGACATACGCGCGCAGCGTCGACACGACACCGCCCAGCACGCCGTTTTCGTAGCCGATATGCTCCGGCGCCAAGCCCTCAACGCCGTCGCGACGGCTTTGCCATTCGATGATGCGGTCGAAGTACTCGTCACGCGGATTGAAATAGCCAAACATGGGATGCTGGGCGCGCTGAATGATGTGTTCCTGAACCGTGGGCACCGTGGCAAAATTCATATCCGCCACCCACATGGGGATGCGGTCGAAGCCCTCGTCGGGTGCGTTCGGAGCCATGTCGGGAATTTCTCCCCAGGAGTCAACGGCGATGGCGTCCATACCGTGGCGGTCGATAAGCGAGGTAAAGTCGTATTTCATGCTGAGCTCCCGTGCAAAGCGGATTGTTTCGGTAGGCGTTATTGTCCACCAGCGTGGGCGGTTTTGGAGCGGAGTTTGGCGCTTAATTTGACGGGTGCGGACGAGTAGCTGGTTAGTCTCGCGCGTCGTTGATGGCGGTTATCGTCAACCTGGTTCCGTCGACCGTAAACGATATGTCAAGCCCAGCGTAAGCCAAATGGTAAACGCGGTTTGGCTCGTGTTTGCTGCCCGCACGGCGCGGATCTTGGCGGAGCACCTCGATCAAGCCGGGGAGCTTTGTGTCCGGGACCATGTCCCGCAGCGCTTGCGGGAGCTCGACATCGAGCTCTTGCCATGGCGCGTCCTCAATCCAGCCGCCCGTCGCATCCGGGTGACAGTCCGCAAACGGAATGTAAGGCTTAATGTCGTAGATGGGCGTACCGTCGCGCAGGTCGGCCCCCAGCACATGGATGATGGGACCATCGTCGGTGAGCTCGACACGATCAAGCTTGACGCAGGTGAGCCCGATGGGATTAGGGCGAAACGGACTGCGCGTGGCAAACACGCCCACGCGTTCGGCTCCACCCAGACGCGGTGGGCGCACGGTTTTCGACCATTTTGCGTTGGTGCCGGACCTGTCCTGCGTTTTGGCATCGGCGGCTATGTCCTTAGCCGTGCCGCCGGGCGTTCCGTTTTCGAAGCGCCAGAGCAGCCATAGGTGAGAGAAGGAGTCCAGACCCTCAACTGCAGCGTTGGAGGCAAATTCCGGCTCAAAGACGATGCGTCCCTGCAGATGGGGCGCCAAAAAGCTGTTGCGTGGGATGCCGAACTTCTGCGGCAGGTCGGTATGTATGTGTGCAATAGGTTCCATGCCGGTCATTGTACGGCATGGAGGCGTGGGGTGTTGCGCGCAATTCTTCGCCGCGGTCCCCGTCGTGCAACCAACGGTTGCTTGGAAGGGTGCCGGCCGCCGCGTATGCTTAAAGCAACAAACAGCAGAAAGGAGCCGTCATGGCCTTTGCAGAAAAGCTCATCGCCATCCGCCGCGACAACAATCTCACCCAAGAGCAACTCGCCGCCAAGCTCTTCGTCACACGCCAAGCCGTCAGCCGTTGGGAACGCGGCGAAGTCACGCCGGGCATCGACATGATGAAGCTCATTGCCGCCATAACCGGAGAACCGCTGTCCCACCTGCTCGAAATGCCCGAGCACTATTGCCAGAGCTGCGGCATGATACTCACGCCCGACGACTGCGGCACCGATGCTCACGGCGCAACGACCGACCATTACTGCAAGTGGTGCTACGACCACGGCAAGTACACCTACGAGACCACGATGGAGGCCATGATTGAGGATTGCGCCCCGCGCCTGGCACAAAACACCGGTATGTCGCTCGACGAAGCCGTCTCTCTCATGGGCGCCGTGCTGCCGCAATTGGAGCGCTGGCGCACCGTGCAGGAAAACGAGGAGCGCTACGGTGCCGAGGCGCGGGCGCGCTATGGCGACGAGGCCGTCGATGCAGCAAACGAGGCACTGCTGGACATGGACCCCGAGACATGGAACGACATGAAGGAACTTGAACGCGCTATTCTGGGCCAGCTCTCGATCGCCATGGGCGACGGCGAACCGGATGGAAGCGAGGCGCGCAAGCTTGTCGCAATGCACCGTCGATGGATTGGCCTTAACTGGGGACACGAACCCCAAGACGAAGCATACCTGGGCCTCGCCCACGGCTATCTTGCCGATCAGCGCTTTGTTGACTACTACGACAAGCCCTGCGGCACCGGAGCTACGGCGTTTCTGGTACAGGCCATCGAGTCGTCGCTGGCCCGCGCATAGATTGCGGCGGCTTTGGGTATTTCAATCAAAACCGCAACCGATTGGAGACACCATGGCTACTGATCATGAACTCGCGCTCTACGTTATGACTGGCTGCCCGTATTGCATAAAGGTCAAGCGCTTTTTGGCCGATAACGGCGTGACCATTCCCGAACGCAATATCTCGACTGACCCCGATGCCGAGCAGACGCTCATCGCCGTCGGCGGAAAACGCCAGGTTCCCTGCCTGTTCATTGACGGCAAACCGCTCTACGAGTCGAGCGACATCATCACCTGGGCACAGAAAAACCTCCTCTAGCACTCATTGGGGACGTACTTAAATGAGTAGGTAGGAATTCAGCTTCTCAAATTTATAGAACATACGTTTGCTTTTATGCTATACTCGCCTCAAGGCATGAGACGAGTCGAGAGCTCCTGCGGAGGTCCCCAATGACACGCTGGAGCGAGCTCGGTAAGTAAGATCGGTGGTTACCGCACTCGCCCATCTCAGACAGGCTGCGCTCCTGTTCGCCGTCGCCATCAAAGAACGGCACTCACAACCAAACGTTTCCGTTATCCGTGAGTCACACAGGAGTGCATCGTTATGGCAAAAAAGATTCCAACCTTTACGTCCGACATCGTTTCGAGCGCCTGCTCAGATATCAGCGGAATCGTTGAAGCCAAGAGCCTTAATCAAAAGGGTATCGATCATGAAACTTCGCTTGAGGGGGCATTGCTCATCGGGCGCCGCCTCGAACAAGAGACCGCCGGATACCCCGTTACCAACCTCAAAGGATTGCTCTCCCCTGTCGGCGGCCATCTACACAAGCATTATGGTCCCCGCTTAGGACAATCCTATCTCACACGCTGCATTAAGTTCGCTCGCGCCGTTCCCAAAGACGTGCCACCTAGATCAGAGCTTGGCCTAACTCACTATGAGTCACTCGCTCGCATTACAAACGAGTACCTGCGTCTGGAGCTCATGAACGTCGCGGCCGACAACAGATGGTCCTCATCACGCGTCGCGCTTCACGCCAGATACCAAAGCCCATAAGATGCTCCAAGCAACAGGGAATTCCGCGAGCTCATAGCGAACCAGGAAGTTTGGCGCTTTGCACGCGCTTATACAGATGCTTGCGGAATCATCTCGCTTGAGAAGTTTGTTGAGCTTTACAATTCTTGCGCTCCCAAACCAGTCTCGATATTCGAAGTAAATGAAACCATTTGGAAAATCAGAGACGAGTCGGGGCGCATCGACAACCCCTGTATGTTATCCAGAGACGGAGAGCTGTACCTCATAACGCCGGAACTTGATGACACAGTCGAAAACAACCCTTATTACTACGACGACTACGGATATTCTTATCGAAAATATAAACGCCATAGCGAGTACACCGAGGAAATGCGTTCGTTACGCGAGCGACGTGTTCAGAGCAGGAGGGCGGCCATATTCGCTGCTCATAAACAGCATCCAATCAAAAAACTCGATTATGAGGACGTTGTCTGCGGATATACCACCTACACACGGTTTGTTAACAATCTCAAACTGGATATCTTGAAGGATTCCAAGCTGAGTGCCGCGAGCCTTCACGCAAGAGAGGACGAATTCGATTTCATTATGGCAAAGCTCTTGCGCTCTATTGGTCTCAACGGCATGCCGACAGTGCAACAAATTAACGAAGATGCCGAATTTCTATTGATCGTCGTACGGCCCGATTTTTATGAACAAGCGAAGATAAACAAGGTCTCCAAACTCCTCTCGATAATCTATGAGAACACTCCCCTCTGGGAGTTCAACGGCCGCTCGCATACCGAACTAAGAAATGAAGAAGCGGTAGAGCCTCTCGTGCCAACTATGCAACCAACAGTCCAACCAAAACAGGCTGCTTAACCATATTAACTGCTTGTATTTTTGTCTACAAAACTGTATACATAAAGAGAGGTCCCTATGGAGCTCATCGCAATCCACCCCCATGCCCTCAAACATGGGCTGACAGAGACGGATATTACCTGCGCTTGGAACTCCGCTTTCGCATGGTTTAGGCGTGATCTTGAAAATGGAGGCATCGATTACGTTCTCGTTGGACTTGATGGAAAAAACCGCCTCATGGAGCTCATTGCTCGATGTTGCCCCGACCGAGATGGTTACATCATTTACCACGCCCTTGTCCCTCCTACGCGCAAGGTGCTCAGGGAAATCGGAATCGATCGATAGGAGGCGCTATGGACGCTAAACAGCTCGAAAAGATGATGGGGTTTGCTCCCGGTGAGCTAGAAAAAGCCGCAGCGGCATACGAAAAAGATGAGTGGCCGAAGGGCCACACCGTCAAGTTGGGAAGGCCGCCGATTTCCGATGAACCAAGCGTTGTTTTATCGGCACGTGTGGGCGAATCGGTTCTTGAAGCATTTGACGCAAAGGCAAAGCGCCATGGGCAAACGCGCACGGAGCGACTCAGGGAACTCATTACACTCGATGCAATGATTGCCTAGTCCCCTGCCGAACCAAACATGTACGTCAGCATCCAAAAACGATATTTTTCGACATCCTTGGATGCTGGCGTACAGTTTTTTGCATGGGTCCGGCACAGGCGATCCGTTCTTCTCCGTCCCCAAGGGATCATTTAGCCACAAAAGCGGGCGATGGGCGCAAGCTGCTGCTCGCGAAAGACACGGTCGACAGCGGCACGGTATTCATCGACCTTTTTGGTCTTGCGTACGAGTTTGTGAACGGTCGCGGGATCGGCGAAGGCGCACTTGGCGTAGAACCACCACTCCTTCATGCGAAAGACCGCGTTACCGCCGATCTCTTCTGCATAGGCCGCAAACAGCGTGTCGTGGAAGCGCTGCAGTTCAGTTGCCGTGGCAGTAGGACCGCCCTTAACCATGCGAGCCAGCGCGGGGTTCGCAAGCAAGCCGCGCCCCAACATGACGTGACGCGTTCCGGGATAGGCCTCCACCAGCGCATCCATGTCCTCAAGATCAAAGATGTCGCCGTTATAGGCCACCGGAAACGGCGCCCGCTTCAGCGTCTCACCGTAAAACTCTTTGCGCGGCGAGCCCGTATAGCGGTCCTTTTGCACGCGCGGGTGCACAATCAGCTCTGCCAGCGGCATGCGGCAATACAGATCGAGCACGCGCTCGTATTCGTCGTCGTTCTCCAATCCCAGCCTGGTCTTGACCGACACCGGCAACGGCGAGCGTTCGCACACGTCGCTCAAGAACACCTCGAGCTCATCCAGATTGCGCAGAAAGCCCGAGCCCTTCCCCTTGGCGACAACCGTGCCCGAGGGGCAGCCAAGGTTGAGATTGACCTCGTGATAACCCATGTCGGCGAGCACCTGCGCCGCCCACACAAACTCATCCGCATTCTTGGACATCAGCTGAGGCACTACGTTAAGCCCCTGGTTATTGGCGGGATCGACCTCTTTAAACGCTTTGCCGCCAAAGCGGTTGCCTACCCGTGGCGGCGGCAAAAACGGCGTGTAATAACAATCGAGTGCGCCAAAACACTCCGCGTGCACGCGACGGAACACATGCCCGGTAATCCCCTCCATAGGGGCCAGCGATAAATTCATCAACATCCACTCTCAAATCAATGTGACAAAGGGACAGTCCCTTTGTCACATAATACGCCCACCGAGGGCGGGGGTTCTCTATACTGAGTCACATATGACGGTATCGCGCCAAAGGAGAACGCCGTGACCACGTCGCAGATATCCCTGCTCGCGCTCATCTTGGTTGGGGGCATCGGCATCCTGCTTATCGGAGTGAGCGCGCTCATGAAAGCCGCCGCTCGCAAGAAAGTCAAGGCCTGTACCGCCGTGACCATGGGAACGGTCATCGACCATCGCTTTATGGGCGAAGGCAGGATGTATCCCGTTTTGGAATACGCCGTCGACGGCACGCAATACCGCGCGAAAAAACAATTCCGTGGCATAAAGACCAAAAGCTTGTCGGGACTCCCCATCCGCACGCAAGCCACCGCCTACGAAGACGCCAAGGGCTGGCTGCACGTGCAGACAGGCCCCATCGCCCGCCTAGGCACCCTCGCGGAGCAGCTTTGGCCCCTCGGTAGCCAAATGACCGTGTACTACAACCCCAGCAACCCAGACAAAAGCTATGTCGAACGCCCCGTCGTGGGCAACTTTGCCACACTGATGTTTAACATCGCAGGCTTCTTGCTCATCGCGATGAGCATCTTGCTCTATGTTCTTATCCAGCGCTAGCTCAAACTGATGCGCCCCGCGCCCCATGCGCCGCAACGACCGTTACGACACCAAGGATCAGCCATGGCAACACTTTCCGAACAAGAACGCAAGCGTATCCAGCGATACTGCATCTGTCCCAAGGTTGCCGGCGCGGCGCTTGCCATGGCGTTTGTGCTGCCTTTTTTGATCATTCCCTTCGAAATGATTGACGACATCGTCTTCCATCACGAAGGCTTCCAGGAGACGGGCATGATGACCGCCTTGGCGCTCACCGCCGTCGAGCTCGCCATCTTCTGCTACTGCGCGCTCGCGCCGCGCTTTGGCATGCGCGGCAAGCAGTGGAAAGAAATGCAGCACCGACTCGTCGTCGAGCAGGCTGAGAAAGACCGCTCGGCACAAATCGCAGGTGTTATCGGTACGCAGGCCGCCGCGCGCCTGCTCAAGAACAGCGACAACGAGACCGCACGCAACCTGGGCGGCGCGGCAGAAGTCGCCGCTGCCGTAGGCGCCGTCGCCACCGCGGCAGACGTGCTTGCCGAAAGCTTTGCCAACGCAAAGGCCATGGCAGAGGCCTGTGGCGTGCCTATCCCCCGTGCAAAAAAGTGGATCGTCGCGCTTGTGGCACTGCCCCTCGCAATCGTGTGCGGTGCCTATATCCCGCAGCTGGCGCAGGGAAACATCGAGATGCAACAGAACGCCGCGGCCGCGGCCGAGCAGATCGCCATCGCCCGCAAGACGCTAGAACCCGCATGCGAGTACGTGTCCGCCGATGACCCTTACGAGCGATATCAAGATTACGGCTATCACGTCCGCGGCTACCTTCACGACGGCGACTCCGATACCCAGAAGACCTATACGTACCTGGATTTCGACAACAAGGGAACGCTCAAGGAAGTGAGTTACATAGCAGAGATCGACCCCGACGCGAGCCTTGAGGACAACCTCGCCCGCATCGAGCTCGACTTGGACGAACTTTCCTCTGCCGTTCAAACCGTTGACGTCAAGACGGTGAGCCCCGAGCTCTTGGCACCGCAGAAACTCCCCGAAGAGTTTAGGCAGACATTTTTGAACGGCTCACTCTACGAGAGAATCTCTATCAGGACGAGTGACGACCTCATCAAAACGTATTACTCGTTTGATACGGATCCCGAGGACGAGTTTGACGAGTACACCCATCCAAGCATCCGTATCACGTTGGTGGGCAAAACGAGCTAGGCGCAAATGTGACAAAGGGACTGTCCCTTTGTCACATTATTCGGAGCGCAGGGCTTCCACGGGGTCTTTTTTGGATGCGCTGCGGGCAGGCAGTAGACCGGCAACGACCGTCAGCAGCACCGAAATTGCAATGAGCACCAACGCATCCTGCACGGGCAGACTCATTAGGTTGGGGACCTGTTTGGCCGCAAGCGCCCAGGCATTGACCGGGAAGCTCACGGCCACCACGACGACAATAGCAAAGACGCCGGCAATGAGGCCCTCGATACATGTCTCGGCATTGAATACGTTTGCCACGTTGCGCTTCGACGCGCCGATCGCGCGCAGGATGCCAATCTCCTTTTTGCGCTCCAGTACGCTGATGTAGGTGATGATGCCGATCATGATGGAGCTCACCACCAGGCTGATGCTCACAAATGCGATGAGCACCAAGCTGATGGTGTTCACGATATCGGTCACCGAACCCATGATGATGCCCATGTAGTCTGTGTACGTAATTGCCCGATCATCGTGGCCAGCGGCTTTGACCTGCTTGTTGTACGCATCGATGTGATCGAGCACGCGCTCCTTGGCCTCAAAGTCGCGCGGGAAACTCTTAACCGAGATGGGGTCCGCCTCATCCGCATAGCCCAACGTGGTCAGATTGTTGTCGTAGGTGAGCTTCGAAGCCTTGGCATAGCTCATCATGAGCGAACTCAGGTCCTCGGCATCCATGTTGAAATGGATAGCACGAGCAAAGGCGCTCGCATCCACACGCATAGCGCTCGCCAGGTTGGCAAAACTCGAAGACATCTGCGTCGCCATCTGGCCCATGAGCCCCGCCGCGCCCGCCTTGAGCTGGGATGATACCGTCGACGCAATCTGATTGCTGATCGACTTCATCACCTGATCCATAGCCTGCTGCAGATACGGAGCCAGCTGTTTTTGCACATAGTCGGTCATCGCCTGCTGGAGACGCTCTGCCAGGGCATCGCCGCCGAGCGCCTTCAATTGAGCCAGGCATTGCTGCGCCGCGGCATCATGCTCAAGATACGTCGAGAATGCGGCAGCGAGCTTTGATGCGTCCTTAAGATCTTCGGACGACAGTGCCTTAAACTGATCAGACTGCAAAAAGCCCTCAAACAGCTGGTTGGCAAGCGTTCCCACCTGCTGCATTTGCTCGGGCGTGAGCTCCAGACCGTCAAAGACGCCCGAGAAATCTGGAGCCGGCGCTTTGGCCATGATGTCGCTGAAGTCGATATCCTTGCCTACGCCCGAAAGGTCAATATCCAACCCGGACAAATCAAGGCCCGACAGGTCCATACCGCCGGCTGCACCCGAGAGCACAGATGTATCGAACGAAAACGCACTCTTCAGCGCCGCCTCGTCCACACTAAACATGCTGCCCAGATCCACGCCTTGCTTGGCCTCGCCCTGCAGTTCATCGAAAGTTTTGCCCGTAAAGACATCCGTCTCGGGGTGGGCAAGCTGCTCCTGCACGATCTGCGAATCGGCAGCGCGCTCCATAAGCTGGCGAGTCAGCGCATGCGTGTAGGCAATGCCCGGGGTCAATGCGCTCGCGTTGGCCGTCTCGTTAGGTCGCACCACGCCCACGATGCGCACGTCAATACCGTCGGCAACCTTGGCCGTCATAAAGTCGGCATCGCCAGACATGTCAGTCCACATGCCGGTCTCTTCGTTTTTGCGATAGGCATCGGCCGGCGACAACACCTTAAACGTGGTAGACAGCGCATCGTCGTAGGTAAAGTCGGTGCCGGTCTCGGGCGTTTCGACCCCACCGTCAGCCGTCATAGCGCTGTTTACCAGATCGTTGAGCTCATCGATATCCAGCGCACCGATGCTATAGAGCGTATAGTCGCCCACCGTGCCGCGGCTCGAAAGCACCATCACGGCTTCGTTAGCAGACGTGGGCCAATGACCGGCGACGACATCGTACTGGCTGTCGAGCAGGCTCTGGTCGTCAATCATCTCGTTAAAGACCGAGGTTCCCATGGATTCCATGCTCACTGTTGCCGCCGAGCTCGCGCCTCCGCTCATGGCCTCGGTCATGGCGTTGGGCACCAGCCGGACAGGCTTCTCATCGCCCTTGCCGGCACGATAGACAACCGGCGATACACCGTAGCCGTACTGAATGGCGTTGACCTCTTTATCGATGCCGTCGCCACCGGCATCGAGCCATGCCTTAAAGCTCGTCATGTCGTTGGACTTAACGCTCGCAAACATATCCTTTACGGCCGTGACCACAGGAATCTTATCGGTTCCCTTAGCCTTGCCGCCGGCACTGTCGTCGGACGAATCCACGTTTTCAGGCGAGTCATCATCCGTGGCCCCCTCTCCGCCCATCATGGACGACAGGTCGTAATCCTGCTTGGAAATGGTGAGTGGGTAGCTCGAGAGCGTGTCCTCCTCAACCTTTTTGATGTAGCCGTTTACGCCATTGGAGAGTGCCAGGATCGCCGCAATGCCGATAATGCCAATCGAGCCCGCAAAGGCAGTCATAGCCGTACGGCCCTTTTTGGTCATAAGGTTTCGGGCAGAAAGCCCCAGCGCCGTCACAAAGCTCATCGAGGTTTTGCGCGTAGGCTTGGCCTCGCGGCGCGCGGCCTTGGAAACATCAAAGGGGTCGGAATCGTCGGTGATCTTGCCGTCCGCCAGGTTGACGATGCGCGTAGCGTACTTGTACGCCAGCTCGGGATTGTGCGTGACCATAATGACCAGACGGTCGCGCGCCACGTCCTTGAGCAAATCCATGACCTGCACGGATGTCGTTGAGTCTAGGGCGCCGGTCGGCTCGTCTGCCAGCACGATCTCGGGGTCGTTGATCAGGGCGCGGGCGATGGCCACGCGCTGCATCTGCCCGCCCGAAAGCTGGCTCGGGCGCTTGTCAACGTGCTCGCCCAGACCGACTGCCTCGAGCGCCTTGCGTGCACGTTGGCGGCGCTCGGCATGCCCCACGCCCGTGAGCGTAAGCGCCAACTCCACGTTTTCCAAAATGCTCTGATGCGGAATGAGGTTATAGCTCTGGAACACAAAGCCGATGCGATTATTGCGATAGGCATCCCAATCGCGGTCGTTGAAGTCCTTGGTCGAGATGCCGTCGATCAGCAGATCGCCCGAATCAAAATGATCGAGTCCACCGATGACGTTGAGCATCGTAGTCTTACCCGAACCCGAGGGACCCAGAATGGCTACGAACTCGTTATCGCGAAAAGACAGGCTTACGCTGTCGAGCGCTACCTGCGTAAACGACTGCGTAACGTACCTTTTGCAAATAACCCTGAGATCCAGCATGGACGGCAACCTCTCTCGCGCGGGCGCGCTCGCCCGCTCCCCCGCCGTTCACGTTCGGCGCGTTTGTCCTACTCTATCCTCATTTTTGGCCGATACCAGTGAGGAATGTAACGAACCGCGCCAAAAAACGAACGGGACAGCACGCCGCATGGCGCACCATCCCGCATATAACATCCCCGATGCGACAAAGAGGCTGTCACTTTGTCACATTCCAATGCGCGCTACTTTTCGAGCCCGCACGGCATAACGTTAGCGCTGCCGCGGCGAGCCTCAGTCACGGCTGCAAAGAAGCGATAGCCGCCCGAGAAGTTAAAGCACTCAAAGCCATGCTGCGCCAAAATGCGGCAAGCAATGTAGCTGCGAATGCCGCTCTGGCAAATCACGTAAACCGGCTTGGCCCGGTCGAGCTCGCCCAGGCGATTGCGCAGATCATCGACGGGAATGTTTACGAAACCATCGATATGCCCGCGCTCATACTCCCCTTCCGTACGAACATCGAGCAGCTGCACGCTGCCATCGCGTGGCAAGTTGGGCTCATCCTCCCAATGCCACTGCGCCAGTATGCCGCGATTGAGGTTCTCGATCATAAAGCCCGCCATATTGACGGGATCCTTCGCCGATGAATACGGCGGCGCGTATGCTAGGTCCAAATCCTTAAGCCTATCGCCGCGCATGCCTGCCTGGATGGCAGTCGCCAGAACGTCGATACGCTTGTCCACACCATCGATGCCCACGATTTGCGCACCCAGCAGGCGCAATCCCTGCTTCTCGAAGACAACCTTCATGGTCATGGGCGTTGCACCCGGATAATAACCCGCATGCGAACCGGGCGACAGGACCACGCTGTCGCAGTCAATTCCCGCCGCGTGTGCTGCCTTTTCGGATAGTCCCGTGCTTGCCGCCGTCAAGTCGAATACCTTGATAACCGATGAGCCCAACGATCCGAGGTAGCAGCTGTCCATGCCGGCTATGACATCGGCGACGACACGCCCCTGCTTGTTGGCGGGGCCGGCGAGCGAAATGACCGCGTCCTCGCCGGTCACCTGATGCGTGACCTGCACGGCATCGCCCACGGCATACACGTCGGCAGCAGAGGTCTCCATGCGGTCGTTGACCACAATAGCCCCCTTGATGCCCAGTTCGAGCCCCGCCTCTTGCGCCAGATGGCTCTCAGGTGCCACGCCAATGGCAAGCAGTACCATATCGGCTCCGATAGGGCCATCGCCCGCAACATGGGTGACAACGCGGCCATCAACTTCCTCAAAACCTGTCACATCGGCCTTGAGGCGCAGATCGATACCGTGCTCACGCACCTCGGTATGCAAAAGGGTCGCCATGTCGTAATCCAGGTTGTTCATAAGCTGGACGGGACGCTGCAGAAGGGTCACCTGGAGCCCCAGCTCGCACAGATTCTCCGCCGTCTCGACGCCAATGAAGCCGCCGCCGATCACGACGGCACTGCTCGGTCGCCGCTCTCGAACATAGCTGTGAATACGCAGCGTGTCCTCAACGGTGCGTAGGCTAAAGATTTTATCCGAGTCGATGCCCGGCAACGCAGGGCGAATCGGCTTTGCACCCGGCGACAGGATGAGCTTGTCATACGTCTCGACAAATTCCTCGCCCGTCAGCATATTGCGAACCTCGACCGTATGCGAATCGGGATGGATGGCAAACACCTCGTGACTCGTCTTGACCGCAATGCGAAAGCGATCCCAAAAGCCCTTGGGAGACTGCAGCGTCAATGCGCTCTCTTCTTCTATCACGCCGCCAATGTAGTACGGAAGCCCACAATTGGCATACGATACAAAACCCGTGCGCTCAAAGATGACAATTTGGGCCTGCTCGTCGAGTCTGCGCAAACGTGCCGCCGCCGATGCGCCGCCCGCGACGCCTCCAACGATAACCACCTTCATAGCTAACGCACCACCTTTCCCGTGTAGCCGCTTATGCCGCCGATATTCTTGACACTGCCATACCCAGAACGCTTAAGAAAACTCACAGCTTGGTTGCTTCGCGCACCGCTCAGGCAATGCACGAAAAGCTGCGTGCCCTTTCGACGTATACCCATGATGCTACCCCGAAGCAGAAAAAGAGTCGCTGTTTCCAGCGACTCCCCTTCAGTTGTCTGTCCCACAGACTTACTGTTCGCTCTTCGCGAGTGCCTGATCGATCAGTTTGTTGAGCGCCTCGCGCTGCTCAGCGGAGTTGATGCCGCCCATGATCGGCTCTCCCACAATGTTACCGTTCTGGTCGATCACGTAGGTGGTCGGGAACGAGTACAGGTTGGAGGTGAACTTTCCGGCCTCGCTGTCCGACTTAAACCAGATGTTCTTATACGTCACGCCCTTCTTGGAAAGCACGTCCTTGGCATCAGCCACCTCGTCTTTATTGCCATCGAGCGTAAAGGAATTAACGCCCACGACCTGGCCGCCCTTCTCGGCAAGCTCCTTGTTGAGCTTCTCCAGATCACCCAGCTCTCCCACGCACGGCTTGCAGGTGGTAAACCAGAAGTTCATGACGGTGACCTTGTTCTTGGAGAACAGCTCGTCGCTGTTTACATCGTTGCCGTCCAAGTCCTTGCCCTTAAAGCTGGGGAACTTCGTCTCCCCGCTCTCGCCGTTGGTCATGCCTGCGGTCGAGGCATCGACGCTCTCCCCCTCGCCGGGCGTGCTGCCGCATCCGGGGAACTCCTTCTCCAGCGCCATGAGCTTGTCCTCGATCTCCTTGACCTGCTGCGCGCCGGCCTTAAGCGTCTTAAGCTCGTCAGCCGCAAACTGATCCTTGGCGCCCTCGATGGTATCGAGCAAGAAGTCACCGTAGTTCTTGCCGTCCTCAATCATGGGAGTGTCTTTGTTGGCCGCAAGGAACACCTTTTCCCATAGGGCGTTATCGCTCGCAAAGATCTCGTTTTCCTTTTGCAGCAGCTGCTGGTACAGCTTGGCCGCCTCCTCGGCGCTCGACGGCTTTTGTGCCACAAGCTCGGCAATCTGCGCATCGCCGCTCGTGGCATCCTTCGCGTCGCCCTTGGGGGCAGAGCACGCCGCGAGAGTCAGCGCCAGCACGGGCAGCATCAACAGAGCCGCAATTTTTGACAGTTTCATGGTTCCTCCGTTTATATCGAAACTTATATAGGTACCTATTTGTTTTCGCAGGCTTGCGTGGACTGCGCGGGTTTGTCGCCAGTCACACCCAGCCCGTAGCGAAAGCTAATAGCATCGACGGGGCACGCGCCCACGCATTTGCCGCAACGAATGCACTCGGCATGGTCGGGCGTACGCGTAACGTCCACGTCCATCTGGCACACCTTGGCGCACTTGCCGCACGAGACGCATTTACAATGATCGACCTGAATCCCCAGCAACGACACCTTGTTCATGAGTGCATAAAATGCGCCGAGGGGGCAAATCAATTTACAGAAGGGGCGGTAGAACAGCACGCTCAGCACCGCAACCGCAATGAGGATCGCGAGCTTCCAGGAAAAGAGCTTTCCCAGCGCGGAGCGGATTCCCGTATTCATGATGGACAGCGGAATCGCGCCCTCGAGCACACCCTGCGGGCAAATGTACTTGCAAAAGAACGGGTCGCCCATACCCACATCGTTAACCACCAAGACGGGCAGCAGCACCACGGCAAACAGTAGCACGGCATACTTGATGTACGTGAGCGGCTTGAGCTTTTTCGTGGAGAGCTTTTTGCTGGGAATCTTATGCAGAAGCTCTTGCAGCCATCCAAACGGACACAAAAAGCCGCATACAAAACGTCCCAGTAGCACGCCGATCAGAATGAGCGTTCCGGTGACGTAATACGAAAAGCTGAACTTAGACGATCCCACCACCGACTGAAACGACCCGATGGGGCACGCACCCGAGGCCGCTGGACACGAGTAGCAGTTAAGCCCCGGCACGCAGACGGCTTTGCCGGCTCCCTGGTAGATACCGCCCTTGGCAAAGTTAGGCAGGTGAATATTGGTCGCAAGCGTCGCCGCCGCCTGAATCAATCCGCGGAATCTCGCCAAAAGATGCGATGCAGTGTTTTTTCTTTTATCCAATTCCGATACACTCCAAGCACAGCCTGATTGCCTTGGCCAGCACGGCATCTGCCTCGCCGCGCATAATTCCAAAGCCAACCATGGCTACCCCAACGATCAGCAAAGCCACCTGCGCCACAGGCTTAATCGCTTTGAACAATCTGACCACTCCTTTCGTTTCGCGACCCATTGGACCATACCGACTATAAAATCCGTGTTAAGCGTGAATGACTATGCAAGGAGAACGTTATGCGCATCTTGGTCGTCGAGGACGAGCGGGCGCTGTGCGATGCGATCGCACGCAGCCTGCGCAACTTGGCCTATAGCGTCGACTGCTGCTACGACGGGCAGCAGGCCCTCGATCTACTCGATGTCGAGACCTTTGATCTTGTCGTGCTCGACCTCAATCTCCCCCATGTCGACGGCATGACCGTGCTCAGGCAACTCAGGACAACTGATTGTGAGACCAAGGTGCTTGTGCTCTCGGCACGTGGCGAGGTCTCCGACAAGGTAGCGGGGCTCGATGCGGGCGCCAACGACTACCTCACCAAGCCGTTCCATCTTGACGAGCTGGCGGCACGTATACGCAGCCTCACGCTCAGGCGCTTTACGCAAAGCGACGTTGTTCTAACCTGTGGATCGCTGAGCTTTGACACCAAAGCGCGCCTCGCCTCCGTGGGCGGCGAGACCCTATCCCTCACGCGCAAGGAGACCGGCATCTTGGAATACCTGATGCTTAACCAGGGGCGGCCGGTGAGCCAGGAAGAGCTTATCGAGCATGTATGGGACAGCAGCGTCAACAGCTTTAGCAACGCAACCCGCGTGCACATCTCGTCGCTGCGCAAAAAGCTGCGCGGCGCGTTGGGGCACGACCCCATCCGCAACCGAATCGGCGAAGGCTACGTTATGGAGGACGGCAAATGAAGCGGCTGTCGCTGCAGTGGCGCATCACGTTGATGACGGCACTGCTGATATGTTCAACCTGCGTACTTATGAATTGCCTGGTTGGCTACTCCGGCATGCGCTACATGGACTCGATCGGCAATGAACTATCGGCGCACAGCAAGGTGGAGGCGGCCTCGCCCAGCTCATTTGACCCGACAAACAAAGAGCTCGACGACGCGCTGACCATCGTCGTGAACGACGCCCAAGAATCGTTTGGCGCGACGAGCTGGTATATAACTGCGGCGGTGACGCTGCTCGGCGGCGTGCTGGCCTACTTTGTAAGCGGACATGCGCTGCGGCCGTTGCGCTTCTTTGCGACGCAAGTCGAGAGCGTGCGGCCCGACAACCTCGCCGACACAAAAATCAGCGAGGACGTGCCCTCTGAACTCAGGCGCTGCAGCGCGTCGTTTAACGACATGATTGCCCGCCTTGACGAGGGATTTTCCGCACAAAGACAGTTTACGGGCAATGCGGCGCACGAGCTGCGCACGCCACTTGCGCTCATGCAGGCCCAGGTCGAGCTGTTTTGCGCCGAGCACCCCGACGTCGACGCCGATACAGCGAGCCTGCTCGGGCTGCTGCAGGAGCAGACCGAGCGGATGACGCACATGACAAAGACCCTGCTCGAGATGAGCGAGCTGCGCAGTGTCCCTTGCAACGATGTGATTGACCTAGCGCCGATGATCGAAGAAGTGCTCACGGACCTGGCACCCCTTGCCGAGCAAAAAGACATCACGCTTACAAGTGAGGGCGACGCGCAAATGATCGGCAGCGACACGCTGATCTATCGGTTGCTGTTCAACTTGACCGAAAACGCCATACGCTATAGCGCGCCCAACTCGACCGTGCAAATCAACGCCTGCGCCGAAGGCGACCGCGTGCTGCTACGCGTGCGCGACCAGGGGCCGGGCATTCCCGAGCAATACCAGACGAGCATCTTTCAGCCCTTCTTTCGCGTCGACAAATCGCGCAGCAGGGCATACGGCGGCGTGGGGCTGGGGCTTGCGCTGGTCTGGGAGATCGCCGCGCTCCACGGCGGCTCCATCGAGGTCGAAGAGAGCTCGGAGCGCGGAACGACCATGCTCGTGACTCTTCCCACTCGCGCACTCGGCTCATTAAAATAACGAACGGGATGGCACGCCGCGTGGCGTACCATCCCGCACATAATATCGAGGATGTGACAAAGGGACTGTCCCTTTGTCACATCTGCTAGTTCTCGTCGCCTACCAGCTGAGTTAGCTTACTCCCACTCGACCGTGCCAACGGGCTTCGGCGTGAGGTCGTAGCAAACGCGGCAAATACCGGGGACCTCGGCGGTGACGCGGGCGGTAATGCGCTTGAGTAGCGCCCAGTCGAGCTCGGGAACCTCGGCAGTCATGACATCGACGGTGTTGATGCAGCGGATGATGCAGGGCCAATCGTAGGCGCGCTTGCCCTCGCGCACACCGGTTGCGCGGAAGTCGGGCACGACGGCAAAATACTGCCAGATGGTCAGACCGGCCTTGTCGATCTCCTCGCGCACGATGGCGTCGGCTTCGCGCAGCGCCTCAAGACGGTCGCGGGTGATGGCACCAAGGCAGCGGACGCCCAGGCCGGGACCGGGGAACGGCTGGCGCTCAACCATATTCTCGGGCAGGCCGAGCTCGCGACCCACGACGCGGACCTCGTCCTTGTACAGCAGTTTGACGGGCTCGCAGAGCTCAAACTGCAGATCCTCGGGCAGACCGCCCACGTTGTGGTGAGCCTTCACGCCGTCTTGGGACTCCAGGATGTCGGGATAGATGGTGCCCTGGGCGAGGAAGCTGACCTCATCGCCAACCTTGCGGGCCTCCTCCTCGAACACGCGAATGAACTCGGCGCCGATAATCTTACGCTTGGCCTCGGGATCCTCGACGTCCACGAGCTTGTCCAGGAAGCGATCTGTGGCGTCAACGTAAACCAGGTTGGCATCCATCTGATTCTTGAAGACGTCGACGACCTGCTCGCTCTCGCCCTTGCGCATCAGGCCGTGGTTAACATGCACGCAAATGAGCTGCTTGCCGATGGCCTTGATGAGCAGGGCCGCGACAACCGAACTGTCGACACCACCGGAAAGAGCCAGCAGGACCTTTTTGTCGCCGATCTGCTCGCGGATTGCAGCGACCTGCTCTTCGATGAACGCCTGGGCAAGTTCGGGAGTGGTGATACGTACCATGTCGTCGGGACGCTTGTTGGGATCCATGCAGAGCTCCTTCTCGGTTCGATGGAAATGCGCCGCGCGTATGCAGACGCACCGTCATATGACCTCATTATATGCAGAACGAGATACGTTTCCCATCGCTGCGACAGAGCTTTTTGCAGGGGCGGCAGTTTTTCTATATCCCAAGGTCAGCTAGACTTCGGTAGCCACCTTGGGAGCATCGCCAATAGACTCTTCCTTTATACGTTCGGCACAATCGTAGGCGATACCCACAAATTCCAGTCCCGAGCAACAAGAGTACAATTGCTGCTAGTGTTGCCAGCTGTTGGGAGATGGAAGATGGACTGCGATGGCTACCCATGCGTTCCCATGCCGTTGATGTGCACCGCCTTTGTGCCGGGGCAGATTGACGCTGCGGTTGCAGGCATTTCCGACCCCGATTCACGCGCCATCGCCACGGCAGAAGCGCTGTACTTTCGCGGACAGGCCGCACTCGCCGCCAAGACGGCGCGTCCCTATCTTGACGCCACCGATCCCGCACTGCGCTATTCTGCCTGCTTTATCTGCGGATACGCCAGTCTGTCGCTCAACCGTATCGCCGACGCCCGCCGTTGCCTTGCGGGCATCCTCGATACGCCCACCGACGGGGAATCGCCCGCCGTCCACGCCATGCATATCCTGTTCGCCTCAGCCGCGAGCGTCCTGTTGCACTTGCCTTCCCCGTATTCCGCCGAAGAGTTTTATCCGCTTGCAGCGCATCTGCCCGAAGGCCTGCGCCTGTTCGCCAGCTACGTGATGGCGCATGCTCTGTACCTGCGCGGCGAATATGGCCGCAGTCTGGGCATGGCGGAAAACGCCCTGATCATGAAACAGGGAAGCTATCCCATCTCGGAACTGTTCCTGCACCTGGCAGCTTCCATGGCATGCATGAGTCTCAAAGACGTCGACGCCGCAAAGGCACACTTCGGAGCCGCTTGGGACATTGCGCGTCCCGACGGCCTTATCGAGCTCATTGGCGAGCACCACGGCCTTTTGCAGGGGCTCATCGAGGCGTGCCTAAAAACGCAATACCCTGACGACTTCGCGCGCATCATCGAGATCACGTACCGCTTCAGCTACGGCTGGCGGCGCATCCACAACCCCGATTCGGGCGAGGACGTGGCCGACGATCTAACGACCACAGAATTCACCATGGCCATGCTCGCCTGTCGTGGGTGGACCAACGCCGAAATCGCTCGTCATATGGGTGTGTCGCCGGGCACCGTTAAAAACCGCCTATCAGGAGTGTATGCCAAGCTTGGTATCGGAACTCGCGCCGAGCTGGTTGCCCACATGTTGCGCTAGCGGCCAGACTGCCCGGCGTATCGAAAGCACTTCGGGCGCCTGGCGCTTTCGCGCGCTCAATTTGGACATTTTGACCCTTGAACGGCACTACCGCCACGAAGCGTCTTCTCGCAAAATTGGATTATTTCCACCGATATTTGCGGGATGGGAGCCCAAGATGCTTGATCGCCGTTCGTTACTTGTTGCCGGAGCGTCCTCGCTAGCGAGCATTATGTTGCCCCGCGTGCCGGGAAGCGAAAATGCCTTTCTGCTGCCGTTCGCGCCCACCACGGCCTATGCCGACGAAGAAGACCCCTTCAGGGTGCTCGTTCTCTCGCGCACCATGTTCGGTGTGGTCGTGGTCGACGTCGCCAACAAGAATACGCCCATCACAGGTGCCCAGGTCACGCTCACATCGCGCTATGCCGCAGGCAAGCAGCTCACCGCCACGACCAATGACGAAGGCACGGCCATCTTTGAGGTCGCCCCTCTTTCGGAAGGCTACGTGGACGAGGCGACGCTTCTCGACGCGTACGACTTTAACGGCGGCATCTCCATTAGCATGGCGGGCTACCGCGACGTCGAGATTCCCCTCGCGCGTGTCCAAGGCGGCACCGCCATTACCGCACCCACACGTCCGCTCTCCGATGGCGAGCCGTACTTTCGACAGCTCACGTTCGACGAATGGGACATCCAGTACGCCGACGCCACGTTCATGGCAATGCCAGCGGACGAAGCAGCCAACGATCAGCCCGACACGCACGCTTTTACCGTGCAGGCCCATCTGCCGCAGGGCGGGCAGGCAACGTTGCATATCAATAAAGTGATGCCCGCTGCGGGCAGCTCATCCGAAACCGTCACGCAGATTGGCCAAGTCAAGGCCAGCGCATCGGGCGCGGATAATCTGGCGACGTTCGCGCTCGAAGACAAGTTCCTCGATGCAGCGTCGAGCCTTCTGGAAGAAGGATGCAAGCTGCGCTTTGTCCTCGACTACCAGGGCAAAACCTACACGCTCTCCTCCCCCATGGCCGTTGTTACCGCGCCGGCGGCAAAGGCGGAATCCGGATCGACCACTATCGTCCCCACCACTATGGACCAAGAGATCACTCCGTTTGATTTCCCCGCAGCGTTTCCCGGCATCGGCGGCAATAAGTTCACGTGTTGGATGCCCACATTTCCGATTCTCTTCGATTTCTCGTTTGCTGGATACGTGCTGTTTGGCGGAGGATACAAACCAGCCAGCTATATGAACGATTCGGGCAACCCTGATCCGGAATACTGGAAGAAGTCACCGCGTGAGTCGGGCGCCAAGCAGGCAAACCGCTACCTCGACGAGATGGAGGGGAAGTGGAATCAGTACAAAAGTATGAGTGCCGGTTCGGGCACCGATCCAAGAAACACCAAGCTCCTTCGTCACCATTGCACGCCGCTGTTCACGATGGATATCGCCACACAGCTGTACGGCTCGCTCGCCTACGATTGGGTGGGCAAAACCTGGGGTAACAACAACGACCCCGCATACGGCAATATTAAGGCCCTCTTCCAGGTAAGAACCGACCTCAATTGGACCGAGCAGTTTACCCTAGGACCGGTGCCGTTTTTCCTAAACGTCAACCCCTGGGTGCTGGCAAAACTGGCGCTCGCCGTAGGCGCCCACACGCACGGTAGCGGCGCGGCGTTTTTCAAAAACATATCGCTCGACTATTCAAACACCTCGGGCTCGTTCACCATCCAGATCGGGCTTGCCGTCACCTTTGGCGCCGGCGTTGCAGGCGTCGCTTCGTCCGCCGTGCGCGGCGCCGCATCCCTCACGCTGTTCATTGGGTACGAGAAGGCAGATGGACACCAGCTTCCGCGACTGCGCGTAGGTGCAGACGTCGATGTCGATGTGATACTCCAGTTCGTCATGTTCAAGTGGACCACCAAGGCTTGGTCGGGATCGTGGCCCACACTCCTCGATTCGTGGAATATGTCGGTGAACAATGGCGACCAGTATGTGCTCCAGCGCTCTGAGCTTGCATTGGGTGGAGATACGCCTTATACGCTGGATGCCTGCTTCGGCTCGGCCGGCAACATTGAGGCGGGCGGCGTGCCGCAATTTATCGCATCGGCCACCATTGTCACCAACGCCGAGCTGCTCGCACGCGCCGAGGTTAAGGCCACTGCCGTAAACGTCGCGTCTGTCGTGCGCGATTGGGATCAAGCGGTCACGCACATTGAGCTCGAGGCGGATGCAGAAAGCGACGACACGGGACAGATCGAGCATTTCGTCCATGCACTGGTAGAGAACGACGAAAACGCCGCGCCGATGTATGAGTACACCTACATCGGTCAGGCAACGAACGCCGTTGCGGACCCCAACGCCAATTCTGCTGGTGTATCGGAGGACGAGCGTGGCGGCATCAAGCCCTCGAGCGACAACGTGCTGTTTTCCGGCGTGCTCAGCGAAGCCCACATGAAGCTGGCAATGATTGCCGGCGTAGAATGCCTGTTCCGTATCGCCTCGGTGCGCTACGGCGACAATGGCCGCTCGCGCCTAGTGGTGCACACAAAGGCAAACGGCACGTGGTCTGCCCCCATGCCCGTGGACTTCCCCCTGGGCTTTGGCGAGGGCGACGTGGAGCGCGACGGCATATTCGATTACGACTTCGACGTAGTGGAATATACGGACGGAAGAGGAAACCAGGACGCTTACGTGCTGCTGGTCTCGGGCGAGCGCCCCGACGGCGACAACACCCTTTTCGATACGGCAAGCACATCCGGCATACTGTCCGTCGTGCGCCTGCGCATAAGTAATGACGAGATCCGCGTGGTGTCGCATACGTCATGGCGCAGCATCTCGCGCGGCCGCCTGCAAGAGGATGGCTACCATTGCCTGCAGTGCCCGCGTATCACGGTGGGCAAGACGCTGGTCGACGGACGCCTGTCGGGTGCCTACCTCCACCGCCGCGGAACCACCGCAGAAAAGGCGCTCGGCAGCGAGGCTGAGGTTGCGCTGGAGTGCTTTACCCTGTGGTCGGACGATTTGGGCGACAGCCTGACGTTCCGCCAAGTTCTCCGCTTTCCACAAGCACCGTCGAGCATCGAGCTGGGCGCACCGGAGAATATCAACGGCAAAATGGTGGTGCCTGTTGCGTACGAGACCGCAAACGGTTGCGGCTGCGCATCGTACGCCGTGATCGGCCAGTCTATCGCGGGCTGGGGCGTTATGCCGCCGGACGCCGTGGTGCCCCATGCGGTGCCGTGGCCGCAGCACACGGGCTTTTTGGCAACCGTCAACGAGCAACTGCAGCATATTACTTGGACGCGAGGCGCATCGGCATTTGCAACGCAGCCTGTGGGTGCCGCAGGCTGTGGCCCGGCATCGTTTAGCGTAAGCAACAACGGCAGGTGCGTGCTCTATGTAGAGAACACCGATGGCAAGGTAGGACAGACCTACGACGAAGAAGGCAACCCGGTAGCAGTGATGGGCAAGCACTTCCGCATCTTCGCCAGCACCTTGGCAGGCGATCTGTTCACGGAGCCGTTCGTGATGTGCGAGCTGGACCATCCCGTCGATCAGATAACGACATTTTTGACGTCGGGAGGCATGCTCTCCACGCTCGCCACGCACATTGTGAGCGCAGAGAAGAGCGAGGCAGAGCTACACGGCATCGAAGTGCCCTTGGTGGCGTGCGCCACTCCGACGGGGGCGGTCGCCACCTCGGGCGCGGTGGTGCCCGGAGCAGCAGGCGAATCCTTCATGGTCACGGTGCGAAACGACGGCAACACCTTGCTGACCGCCGGCACGATCGATCTGTATCGAGAGGGCTCCAGCCAGCCGTTCTCCAGCGCATCCATCGGATTCGGAGTGAACGCACGTATGGCATCGATCTACGATCCAGAGCTTGCCGAGGACGCTTCGGCCAACGACATGTCACACGTGAAGTACGCACTCGAGACGCTGGGCGCACGTTTTGCGACGCACCCGCTGGTAGCCGACAACGGCAACGCCGTGCTGGCACCGGGTTGCACGGCACAGTTCCGCATGAGCTTCGCCATCCCCGAGAGTTGGAGCGACGAAGTGGGCAAACGCGTAACGCTGTATGCGAAGGCACGTAATCTGGTGGCGCTCGACCCCGTGACGCTCGAGGAAATCCGACCCGGCGCAAACTCGGCGCTGGGTGCCGTACTGCACGAACTTCATGTGTCCGACGCGGCATGCGAACGCTCAGAAGTTCAGGTCGGCGTCTGCGACAGCGCGGATACGACAGGACTTCACGACGCCCCGATGACAGCGGGCGGCGATGGTGGCTCGAGTGGCGGCGGTGCTGACGAGGGCGGCGGCTCCGGCGGAAGCAGCTCCGGCAGCGGCAAGGACCACGGCAATAACAAGCGCTCCGGAAAAGCGGGCGCACTTGCGGGCACGGGCGATGTCAACGCTCCCCTTACGGCAGCCGCTGCAGCACTCGCCGTGGCAGGCGCCGGCCTCGTCGCCTACAGCGCCCGCCGCACGGCGCTCGAAACCGACACCGCCAATGAGGTCAAATCGGATAGGCCTCGCTAGCTCCTAGTTACTTTTGTGAGAGACGTCGACTCGGCTCATCGAACATCAAAATGGGCTGGTTCTGGATACCCAGAGCCAGCCCATTGCGCATTAAATGTCGTCTGAGGAGTCGAGTTCTGCCTCGAGCTTGGCACGGCGTCTTTTCGCCGTGAAAAACGTTGCGCACAGGACAGCAAACGTGGCCGCGAAAATCGTCGCACCGCAGAACACGCCCGTGGCCAGGTTCGCCAACCAAAAGACGCTTTCGAGCGGTACGATCTGCGCCTCAGCGACACAGCGCATTGCGGCAATAACAAGCGCGAACGCGGTGCCGCTAAGACCGCTGACAAGCAGGAAATATCCAACAGGAAGATGCTCGGTTTGCCCAAAACGATTGGTATCGACATAGCCCTTCCGCGTTTGCAGTCCTGCGCAAATCAACATCACGAGAATGAGCCACAAATACATGGCTGCCTCGAACGGCGTTGCAAAGCCATGCGGCATTTCACTGGCGTCGCTGTGAACCCACGCAACCTGTCGAGCTATAAACTGGTAGAAAAAGATCATCAACATGCCAAACGAAAGCAGCACGAAACCAATCTTGTAGATCTTCGCGCTCTCAGCCTCCAGGCGCTCATCCTTTGGGCCGGCATATTCACGCCACTTTTGCACGAGTTTTAAATCTTCAAATTTCATAGCGAACTCCTAAAGAGTATTAGGGTCGGCGTCGGTTTCGTCTTCCCAAAACAAGTCGTTCAACGTAACGCGCAGCGCCTTACAGATTGCCACGCACAAATTGAGCGTGGGATTGTAGCCGCCCGCCTCGATAAGGCCGATGGTTTGGCGCGCAACGCCCACGGCTTGGGCTAAGTCAGCTTGCGAAAGGCCAGCCGCCGCGCGTGCCGCCTTCATGCGTAGGTTCTTTTTGCCCGGCATGGAGTTCCTTTCGTAAATGTGGACAGATATCCGTTGCAACATGACAGAAATATATTGCATTCTTCACAAGATGTCAACTATATCTGTCATTATGGAAACCATGTTCGCCATCGCCATGTGGACATAACAATTTCGATTCGCTATTCAAACTTACTCGGACAGAACCGACTCGGTTTTGTCCGAATAAGACTGGGCATCCGCGAACTCATCGAATTTCTGAATCGTGTCACCCATAATCGTTCAATTTTGTTTAGTAAATTTAAGTCGCTATTAAACAAAACTCATCTGTATCTAAATGTGTTTAACAATACCGCGCCATAACTCAACATTTCACTTCTACTGCGAACGATTGTTCGATGGATTTCGTGTTAGGTAGAATCGCCCGAGGCCCGGGCTATGCTACCTTGACTATCTATATGACTTAAACGCAGCAAAGGAGCACCGAGAGAGCGAGTATGGCAAAAAACACCGCAAACTATGGTAACGACAGTATCCGCCAGCTCAAGGACGAGGAGCGCGTACGACTGCGCCCCGCCGTCATCTTTGGCTCGGACGGACTCGACGGTTGTGCGCATGCCGCCTTCGAGATCCTGTCCAACGCCGTTGACGAGGCGCGCCAGGGCTACGGCAAGCTCATCATCCTTACCGCCTTTCGCGATGGCTCCATTCAGGTAGAGGACAACGGCCGCGGCTGCCCACTCGACTGGAACCCTTCTGAGAAGCGCTTTAACTGGGAGCTCGTCTTTTGCGAGCTCTACGCCGGCGGCAAGTACAACAACAACCAGGGCGGCGACTACGACTTCTCGCTCGGCACCAACGGCCTGGGCTCGTGCGCGACCCAGTACGCTTCCGAGTACATGGACGTCACCGTTTGGCGCGACGGTAACAAGTACTCTCTGCACTTTAAGAAAGGCAAGGTCGTCGGCGCCAAAAAGAAGGCGCTCGAGATCGAGCCCAGCGACGAGGACCGCACCGGTACCACCATCAAGTGGCGCCCCGATCTTGAGGTCTTTACCTCGATCAGCATTCCCCACGACTGGTATCGCGAGACCATGCGCCGCCAGGCCGTGGTTAACGCCAACGTGACCTTCCGCCTGCGCATCGAGGGCGACGACGGCGAGTTTTCCGAAGAGGATTTTTGCTACCCCAAGGGTATCGAGGACTACGTGCTCGAGAAGGTCGGTGCCGACTACCTCACCGAGCCCTTCTTTATCGAGGCCGACCGCCGCGGTCGCGACCGCGAAGACCTGCCCGACTACAACGTAAAGATCACCGCGTGCATGTGCTTCTCGCGCACCTTCATGATGCAGGAGTACTACCACAACTCGTCATGGCTCGAGAACGGCGGCTCGCCCGAGAAGGCGGCCCGCAGTGCTCTGACCAGCGCCATCGATGCTTACATTAAGCAACAGGGCAAGTACAACAAAAACGAGAGCGGTATCAAATGGCAGGACGTCCAGGACTGCCTGGTGCTGGTGACCAACTGCTTCTCCACCCAGACGTCCTACGAAAACCAGACTAAGAAGGCCATCAACAACCGCTTTATCCAGCAGGCCATGACGGCATTCTTTAAGGAGCGCCTTTCGACCTACCTGATCGAGAACAAAGACGCCGCCAATAAGATCATGGAGCAGGTGCTCATCAACAAGCGCTCGCGCGAGAATGCCGAGAAGACCCGCCAGAGCATCAAGACCAACCTGCAGCAGAAGACCGACATGGCCAACCGCGTGCAAAAGTTCATCGATTGCCGCTCCAAGGACAAGAACCGTCGTGAGATCTACATCGTAGAGGGCGACTCGGCAGCAGGCGCCATTCGCACCTCGCGCGATGCCGAGTTCCAGGGCGTCATGCCCGTCCGCGGCAAGATCCTCAACTGCCTCAAGGAGGACTACCCGCGCATCTTTAAGTCCGACATCATCATGGACCTTATGCGCGTGCTGGGCTGCGGCGTGGAGATTAAGGACAAGCGCATCAAGAACCTGGGTGCCTTCGACCTGGACAACCTCAACTGGAACAAGGTCATCATCTGTACGGACGCCGACGTCGACGGTTATCACATCCGAACACTCGTGCTCACCATGCTCTACCGCCTAGTGCCCACACTTATCGACGAGGGCTACGTGTATATCGCCGAATCGCCGCTCTACGAGATCAACTGCAAAGAAAAAACCTACTTTGCCTACACCGAGCTCGAGAAGAACGGCATCCTTAAGGAGATCGGCGACCAGAAGTGCTCCATCAACCGCTCCAAGGGTCTTGGTGAGAACGACCCGGACATGATGTGGCTCACCACCATGAACCCCGAGACGCGCCGCCTGATCAAGGTGGAGCCCGAGGACGTCACCAAAATGGAGACCATGTTCAACCTGCTGCTGGGCAACGACGAGGCGGGCCGCAAGCGCCATATCTCCGAGCACGGCAAAGAATACCTGGACCAGCTGGACCTGCAGTAGCAGCAAATCGATAACGACGGCCCACAAATAGTTCAAGAGGATATCGTGGCAAAGAAGAAGACGAAGAACCAGCCCAAGAAAAAGCAGGTCAACGCCGAGAACGTCATCGGCCTGCACTCCGAGGTCACCGACCAGCCGATTACGCAGACGCTCGAGGTCAACTACATGCCCTACGCTATGAGCGTCAACGTCTCGCGTGCATTCCCCGAGATCGACGGCTTTAAGCCCTCGCACCGCAAGCTGCTCTACACTATGTACAAGATGGGCCTGCTCAAGGGCGAGCGCCAAAAAAGCGCCAACATCGTGGGCCAGACCATGAAGCTCAACCCACACGGCGACGCCGCCATCTACGAGACGATGGTGCGCCTGGCCACGGGCAACGAGGCGCTGCTTGCTCCTTTCGTGGAGTCGAAGGGCAACTTTGGCAAGTACTATTCGGGCGACCTGAGCTACGCCGCCTCGCGTTATACCGAGGCCAAGCTCTCCCCCATCAGCGCCGAGATCTTCAAAGACATCGACAAGGACCCGGTCGACTTCGTTGACAGCTACGACGGTGCCATGAAGGAGCCGCGTCTGCTGCCCACCACGTTCCCCAACATCCTCGTCTCGGCCAACAAGGGCATCGGCGTCGCCATGGCGTCCGACATCTGCGGCTTCAACCTCAACGAGGTCTGCACCGCCACGATGCACTACTTGCAGGATCCCGACTGCGACCTCCTCGAGTACATGCCCATGCCCGACTTCTCGACCGGCGGCGAAATAATCTACCGCCGCGAGGAGATGGAAAAGATCGTCGAGACCGGCCTTGGCAGCTTCCAGATTCGCTCCCGCTGGCGCTGGATTCCCGAAGAGCGCATCATCGAGGTCTACGAGATCCCCTACACCACCAAAACCGATGTCATCATCGAGCGCATCGTCAAGCTCTCCAAGGAGGGCAAGGTCAAGGAGATCGCAGACATCCGCGATGAAACCGACCTTTCGGGCCTGCGTATCGCCATCGACCTTAAGCGCGGTGTCGACCCCGACAAGCTCATGACCAAGCTCTATCGCTCGACCACGCTGCAGGATTCGTTCTCGTGCAACTTCAACGTGCTCGTCGACGGCTATCCCCGTGTTATGGGCGTGCGCCAGATTCTGCACGAGTGGGTCAAGTGGCGTATTGAGTCCACGCGTCGCCGCATTAACTTTGACCTGGGCAAAAAGTCCGAGCGCCTGCACCTGCTGCACGGCCTTGAGGCGATCCTGCTCGACATCGACAAGGCGATCGCCATCATCCGCGGCACCAAACTCGAGGCCGAGGTCGTGCCCAACCTTATGAAGGGTTTCGACATCGACGAGACCCAGGCCGAGTTTGTCGCTGAGCTCAAGCTCCGCAACATCAACGAGGAGTACATCCTCAACCGCACCAAGGACATCGCTAAGCTCGAGGGTGAGATTGCCGAGCTTGAGGAGATCCTTTCGAGCGAAGAGAACATCAAGAAGGTCATCAGCGACGAGCTGGCCGCGGTCAACAAGAAGTACGTGATGCCGCGCCGCACGGGCAGGATCGAGCCCCATGAGGTTATCGAGGTAAGCTTGGAGCCCGAGGTCGAGGAGTACCCGGTCACCATCATGCTCTCGCGCGATGGCTACCTTAAGAAGATGACGGACCGCGTGCTCAAGAAGGCGACCACGCTCAAGTACAAGGACGGCGACAAGCCCTTTATCGAGTTCCCGTCCTCCAACACGCACGAGCTGCTGGTCTTTACCAATAAGAGCCAGGTGTACAAGTGCAAGGTCGCGGCGTTTGAGGACACCAAGTCGGCCCAGCTGGGCTCGTACCTGCCGACCGATCTTGAGATGGAACCCGACGAGAGCGTCATCTGGGTCATCGACCCCGAGGACTACAAGGCCGACGTGCTGTTTGTCTTTGAAAACGGCCGCGTGGCGCGCGTCGCACTTGCCGGATACGTCACCAAGACCAACCGCAAGCGCCTCAAGAACGCCATCTACGGTGGCAGCAAGCTGCTGTATGCCCAGGTGCTCAAGGAAGATCGCGACATCGCGCTGGTCTCGAGCGACTACCGCCTGATGAACTTCAACACGTCGCTGCTCAAGACCAAGACGACCACCAACACGCAGGGCGTCCAGGCCTTTACGGCCAAGAAGGGCCGCTCGGTCACCACCGTCGGCACGACCGAGGAGATCCTTGGCGCCGGCGTCTCGGCCGAGAAGTTCACGGCGCAAAGCCTGCCCTCCGTCGGTGCCCTCATGAAAGAAAACGACATGCCAAGTCTGTTTGACTAGGACGACGGCAGAACCGCCATAAGCTCTCAAAACGGCGGGGACTGGGGCGCAGTAAATACTGCGCCCCAGTCCCCATGCATTACAGCAGCATCATCCCTATAGACAAAATGCCGCATAAAGTGGAACAGACATAAGCCCATCATTCATTCCAAAGGGCTTAGTCGATAGCCTGATAAGGCGCACGCCCGGATGGGTCTTTTTAAGTGAGGACAGGCTTCGAGATCTTGTGTTCTCTCCCGCCTTGACTTCAATCGCAGACAAGCATCCCTGCTTCTCTACTACAAAGTCGATTTCCGCACGATTATCTCGCGCCCAATAATGCAGCGGATAGCCCATGGCTGAAAGCTGTTGGGCGACGTAGTTTTCGGTAAGTGCACCCATGAATGTGCCGCCGATGCCGGCAAGAATATCGGCGCGTTGAGCACCGGCCTTGGAGACGAGCAGCCCTGTATCCGCCTGATAGATTTTAAAAGCAGAAGGGTTAACGAAGGCCTCTAAAGGGCTTTCGATCTTCCCAACCAGGCTGCAGCGCGCCACCGTACCCGACAATACAAGCCAGTCGAGAGCATCTCCAAAGAGAGACGCATTGCCCCCCGCTCGCACTACCTTGTATTGAAATTTACGATTCTCTTTGGCAAGCTGCTGTGGAATGGAATCGAAGCACGCACGCGTCTTTGCGCTCAAGCGTTCATCAGCATATTTATTGGTGTCGGCGGAATATCCGTCGAGAATAATCCGATGCTTTTCGGCCACATCAATGATTGACTGATCATCGATGTACGTTTGGACCGCCTCGGGCATTCCGCCAACAACAAGATACTGCCGATAGAGCCCAAGCGCCTTTTCATGAAGGCTTGGCGCAAGAGGACCCATAAACTCGAATGATGAGCGTATCTCATCGACCAGCTGATCGTGCCCCATCGCCCAGAGAAACTCCTCGAAATCGAGTGGAGTCATCTCAATCAAGTCGGTCTTTCCGACGGGGAACGAATACGACTGATGGTTAATGGCAACCCCAAGAAGCGACCCAGCAGCCGCAACGTAATACTCGGGAGCATCTTCGCAAAAGTATTTAAGGGAAGTGAGCGCTTCCTCGCATGCCTGGATCTCGTCAATGAACAGTAAGGTTTTGCCAGGCACGATACGCTGTCCCGTACGAGCCTCAATCGCGCGTACGATCGAATGAGGGTCAAGACCGCCCGAAAAATCCGCTCGCGCCGACCGGTCGTTCTCAAGATTAACGTAGACAACCGATTCGAAAAGATCCTGAGCGTACGTTCTGAGCAGATAGGTCTTGCCACACTGGCGCACGCCTTTGACCAGCAAAGGTTTTCTATCAGCCCTGTCTCGCCATTCCCTAAGGAGCTCGTCTGCCTTGCGACGCATACGCAACCTTCCCTCATGAACTTCTGTTTGACAATATTTTAACGCGGATTAATTTGTTTTCAGTTATTTTTCTGCGTTTAAAAATTGTTCTATACGGCACTTGAGGGAATACACCCCTATCTCTTGGTAAGGATAGCAAGCATTTCCACCAACGCTGATTGCCATGCGTTCTTCTTGTCCTTAGGCGAGCTTGCGAGCGAGCTCTCGCACCTCTTCCAACTTGGGCGACGATGCCATGCTGTCGCGCTCGGTCATACCGCTGATGGTGATAATGCCCTGGTCCTCCCACTTGCAGTACGCGCAGGTTGACTTGTACATAGCGATCGCCGCATCATAGACACCCTCGCTGTGGCTATCGAGTAAAAGGGCCGTCTTGGTGAACGGGAAGCCCGTAGCACCGAAGGCGTACAGGCGGTCGATGACAGCCTTCTCCTGTGCGGTGATATCAAACCAGTAGATAGGCGAAGCGAAGACGACCATGTCGGCGTCTTTCAGCGACTCAATCACGTTGGCCATGTCATCCTTCTGCACGCAGACGCCCTCATGGGCGAAGCAGTACTGGCATCCCAAGCAGCCGGCGATCTTCTTGCTGGCAACGCGGACGACCTCGACCGTATTGCCGCCCTCACGCGCGGTCTCGGCAAACGCCTCGACCATGGTATCGGTATTGGCGCCCTTACGCGGGCTGCCGCTCAATACAACGATATTCATAGGATTCCCTCTCCTTCATGCTGCAGGCGCGCAGCATTTTTTCTTGTAACCAAAACAAATGGGGTTAATCAATCGCCAGCAGGCCATATCTCTTGCTCAAGTTCCCTAAAGAAGCTCAAGGCGATTGCGATTGCCTTATGCAACATCGAAAACCAAAGAGGGGCCATAGCAACGTCGCCTGCCTGAAATGGCACGCTGTCAAGATCAACTACGGGGATCGTGACGAGCCGATACCGCCCGCATGCCCCCTTCGGAATAGGCGCTGAGCAGCTCCTGAGCGTGGGCAAACTCGGGCCCTCGCCTCCAACCGAGCAGGCGGTTGACCGCGAGATTTCCCTGGACGTTGTGGACGAAGAGCAGATAGGCGTCCTCGCGCGAAAGCCCAGTCTCCTCCATGATCGAGGGAACCATCTGCTCGGCGCCGCGCTCGACGACGCGCTGTGCCACCCGGGCGTACGCGTCGTCATCCGAGTAGAGCAGATAATAGTCATCGTTTGCCGGCGGACGCTGGCAGAGGGCACCCGCCTCCGTTCCCTCGAGCGGCGGCACCGCCGCCAAGGCCTCGTCGATAAGCGCGTCGAGCAGGGCGAACTTGTCCTCGTAGTGCAGATAGAACGTGCCACGGTTGATATCGGCGCGGCGGCAGATATCCGCTACCGTCATCTTCGCGAAGCCGACCTCGGCCAGCAGCGCGAAGAACGCCTCCCGTATGACCGAGAGTGTATAGCGTCGGCGACGATCGATCTTCCCCGCTTCCAATACCCCTCCAATTGCAACGCTCGACAATGCCCGGCAAACGCTCGTTTATCGACAGCAGGCCGAAGCTGTTCATTGCTCTGATGCAAATCAACATTGATACTTTTTATAGACACCTGTTCATTGTAGTTGAAAGAGAGTATCAAGTGACTCTATACGAACAGCTCGTTATCGAACTCACCAACCGATCGTTTTCCCATCAGGCCGCCTACCGCGCCGGCGGCACACCATATGAGCTGAGCGACCGCGAACCAGAGCCCTACAACCAGCAAATCGAAACGTTTGCCCGCATGATCGAAGAAGCCGATTGCGTGCTGGTAGGCGGGGCTTCCGGACTCTCCGCGGCAGGCGGCGGCGACTTCTACTACGAGGACAACGCGACCTATCGCAGACATTTCGGCAAATACGCCGAGCGCTACGGTTTCAGGGGCGCTTTTGAGGGGTCGTCTTACCGCTGGCCCACTGCCGAGGCGCGCTGGGGCTACCTTGCCACCTTCCTCGACACCACGCTCAACGCCCCGCTGCGCAAGCCCTACAAGGACCTCGACGCCATTCTCGCCGAGAAGGATTTCTTCGTGCTCACCACCAACCAGGACACGCAGTTTGTGAAGCTCTATCCCTGGGAGAAAGTGGCAGAGATCCAAGGCGACCACCGCTTCTTTCAGTGCTCCCGCTGTTGCACCGACGCGGTGTGGGATACGGTCGAGCCGGTCTCCAACATGGTAGAGGCCATGGGAGACGGCCTTGAGGTTCCGACAGAGCTCGTGCCGCGCTGCCCGCACTGCGGAGCAGAGGCGTTCCCCTGGGTTCGCGGCTACGGCAACTTCCTGCAGGGCGAACTCTACGAGGAGCAGTACCGCAAGGTGTCCGAATGGCTCGACGCGCACGCACGGCAGAGGATCCTCTTCCTCGAGCTGGGTGTGGGCCGCATGACGCCCGCGTTTATCCAGGAGCCGTTCTGGGCCCTCACGGCGCAGTTACCGCAGGCCAGCTACATCGCCGTAAACAACAAGACGCAGTTTCTCCCCCGCGCGATCGAGGATCGGGGGCTCGCCGTTCGCGCCGACATCGCCGACGTGCTCGCCGACGCGCGCAAGACGCTGGGGAGGTAGCGCATGGAGACGGCGAAAGCAGTTCGCATAGGCAGGGCGCTAGCCGAAGCGGATCTTGTCATCATCGGCGCTAGCAACGGACTCGACATGGCGGAGGGGCTCAACCTTTTCTGCGCCGATGCTCATTTCCAAGAGGCGTACGGGGACCTCGCCCAGGCAGACGGCATCGGCTGCATACTGCAGGGGCTCGCTTCCCCGGATGCCAGCGTGCGACGCCGATGGGCCGAGCGGTTCCATCAAAAGGAGTATCTCGAATATGAGCCCGGCTCGCTCATGAACGGGCTGCGGCGTCTTACGGAGCACGCCGACACCTTCGTGGTCACATGCAACATCGACGGGCATTTTGCGCGCGCAGGGTTCGATGTGAACCGCGTGCTCGAGACTGAGGGGAGCACGCGCACGTCGGTTGACGAGCGGCGCCTCGCCCATCCAGACGCCCTCGCCATGACCCAGCTCGACGAGCTCGCGCGTCTTGTGCAAGCCCATCGCAACGGCAGGGTCGCCATCCTCGAACTTGGCGTGGGACTGCACAACGGCGTCATAAAGCGCATGCTCGCCCAGATCGCGAACGCCTGCGAGCACGCCACCTACATCGTGTTCAACTACGGCCAGGCCATGGCGCCCGACGCTTCGTGCGAGACGATTCTCGTTGACGGCGATATGGCCCCGGCTTTCGAGGAGATCGCCCGATGCCACCCCTAGAAAGAGAAGCGCGTAGGCTTCGAAGCCTTATCGACGATGCCGACGCCATCATCGTCGGCATCGGCTCGGGCATGTCGAGCGCCGCCGGGTTCAACCATTACAACCGCGCGGGCATGGCGCGCGCAGGAATGGCGGACTGGCAGCAAGCCTTTGGCTTCAAGAGCCTTTTCGACGGCTTCTACCACCTCTACCCCAGCCTCGAGCAGCAGTGGGCATACTATGCGCGATACATCGATTTCATGCTGCGCGAGCCGACCTCGCAGCCCTATCTCGACCTACGGTCCCTCATCGGCCATAAGGACTACTTCATCCTGAGCACCAATGTAGACACCCAAGTCGAGAAGACGTTTCCCACCGAGAGGATCTGCAACTATCAGGGAAGCTTCGCGCACCTTCAATGCAAGCAGCCATGCTGCGACGAGCTCTTCGAGGCGAGCCCCTACGTCGAGCGCATGCTCGCGGGCATGGCGGGGTTCGAGATCCGCAGCGAGGATGTCCCCCGATGCCCGCACTGCGGCTGGCAGCTTGTGCCGTGGGTGCGCGACGACACGTTTCTGCAGGGTGCGGTATGGCGCGAGAGCCTCGGACGATACGAGCGCTTCGTGCGCGAGCGCAGCGATCGCCGCGTGCTGTTGCTGGAGCTCGGCGTGGGCGAGATGACCCCCGGCATCATCACGCTCCCGTTCTGGAGCATGACCGCGAAGCTGCCGGATGCGCACCTTTTGAGCGTAAACATCTCGGGCGGCTCGGCTCCGTTGCAGCTTGGAAGCAAGGCAGGGGCGATCCAGGCCGATTTGGGCGCCCTGCTCTCGGTGGCGCGGGCAGGTGGCGAGTAACGCGGAGCGGTAGACGCGCAATGAGGTTTTAGCCGCAGCCTCCGAACGAGAGGGCTCGGAGGCTGGTATTCCTGAATCGCAGGTCACGATGGGTTATCGGAATCGCGAAGAGCGGATACCGCCAGTAAGCCCCCTTCGGAATAGGCGTTGAGCAGCTCCTGGGCATGGGCGAACTCGGGGCCTCGTCTCCAGCCGAGCAGGCGGTTGACGGCCAGATTGCCCTGGACGTTGTGGACGAAGAGCAGGAAGGCGTCTTCGCGTGAAAGCCCTGTTTTCTCCATGACCCAGGGAACCATCTGCTCCGCTCCGCGTTCTATGACGCGCTGGGCTACGCGAGCGTATGCGTCGCTGTCCGAATAAAGCAGGCGATAATCGTCGTCTGCCGGCGGACGCTGGCAAAGCGTTGCCGATTCAACCCCCTCAAGCGGGGGAGCCGCTGCCAATGCCTCGTCGATAAGCGCATCGAGCAGCGCGTACTTATCCTCGTAATGCAGATAGAACGTTCCCCGGTTGATCTCGGCGCGGCGGCAGATGTCCGCCACCGTCATCTTCGCGAAGCCGACCTCGGCCAGCAGCGCGAAGAACGCCTCCTGTATGACCGAGAGGGTGTAGCGTCGCCGGCGGTCGATCTTGGTTTCTCCCATCGCCTCTCCAATCTGAGTCGTTTGACAATGTCCAGTAGCTGTTCGTTTATCGACAGGTGCACGCGTTTGTTCATTGCCCCTGCGAAAATCAACAAGGATACTGTTTATAGACACCTGTTTTTTATAGCTGAAAGGGAGCACGAATGACCCTGTGCGAGAAGCTCGGCATCGGGCTTGTCAGCCGATCGTTTTCCCATCGGGCCGTCTATCGAAACGGCGGCACGTCATACGATTTGAGCGATTGCGAGCCTGCTGCTTGCAAGCAAGATATCGAGGCTTTTGCCCGCAAGGTGGGGGAGGCTGATTGCGTGTTTACGGGAGAGGCAGGTAGGCAGGCGTTATGAGCATCTGCATCAAAAATCAGATTCAGAATATGAATATCGTCATCGGCTGCACGGTGGGGTGTCCATATTGCTATGCCCGTAACAATGTGAAACGTTGGCATATGATTGACGACTTCGCTGATCCTGCGTTCTTCCCGAGCAAGCTCAAGATGATGGAAAAGAAACGCCCGCAGAACTTTCTCCTTACCGGCATGAGCGATCTCTCCGGGTGGAAGCTGGAATGGCGAGACGAGGTATTTGCAAAGATCCATGAGAATCCACAGCATCAGTTCCTGTTCCTGACCAAGAGACCCGATTTGCTGGATTTAGATACCGACCTGGAAAACGCATGGTTCGGCGTTACGGTGACGAGGAAAGCGGAGCTGTGGCGTATCGACGCCCTTCGGAAAAACGTCAAAGCAAATCACTTCTTCGTTACTTTTGAGCCGCTATTCGACGATCCCGGTACGGTCGACCTTTCCGGAATCAACTGGATCGTCGTCGGTACCATGACCGGGGCGCAGAGCAGGAAGGTTCATACGGAACCGGAGTGGGCATGGTCTTTGACGGACCAGGCGCACGCGCTTGGCATTCCAATGTTTATGAAGGAAGACCTCGTCTCTGTCATAGGGGACGAATACATGATTCAGGAATTGCCGGAAGAATTCGAAAGAGTGCTGGAGGTGCAGAGAACATGGCGGAAGTGATCGATGGAATCCTCATCAATGAGGTGGAAGCAAAGAACATCATGACCAAGTCCAGCCTGCCGGTAGGCGGCTACTCGGTCAATCCCTATGTAGGCTGCACGCATGCCTGCAAGTATTGCTATGCCTCCTTTATGAAGCGCTTTACCGGACACAAGGAGGAATGGGGCACCTTTCTTGATGTGAAGCATTGGCCGGAAATCAAGAATCCGAAGAAATACGCTGGACAGCGGGTGGTTATCGGTTCTGTGACGGATGGCTACAATCCACAGGAGGAGCGATTCGGGAATACCAGGAAACTCCTGGAGCAGCTGATTGGCAGCGATGCAGATATTCTGATCTGCACAAAGTCCGATCTTGTGGTACGGGATATCGATCTGCTGAAGAGGCTTGGACGAGTGACCGTTTCATGGTCGATCAACACGCTGGATGAGAACTTCAAGAACGATATGGACTCCGCGTCGAGCATCGAGCGTCGTATCGCTGCTATGAAGCAGGTGTATGACGAAGGTATCCGTACGGTCTGCTTCGTGTCCCCGGTATTTCCCGGCATCACGGATTTTGAGATGATTTTTGAGCGAGTAAAGGATCGGTGCGATTTGTTTTGGCTCGAAAATCTCAATCTTCGGGGTGGTTTCAAAAAAGCGATCCTGGATTATATCGCCGAGAAACATCCCAATCTCGTACCGCTTTACGATGAGATCTATAACAAGCGCAACCGTAGCTATTTTGAAGCGCTTGAAGTAAAAGCCGAGGAAATGGCCAAGAAGTACGATTGCCCCTTTGTGGACAACGAAATGCCTTATGGCAGAGTCCCCCAGGGGCATCCGGTGATCGTGGACTACTTCTATCACGAGGAAGTCCGAGGGTCAGATAATAGCGGAAAAAGAAATCGTTAAACGGAAACCGACGACGATTCGCTCGAGCGATTAGCGTCCACGCGTGGCTTCTGCCGATTGGCGCAACGGGCGACGGATTAAGGGATCGCTCGGGCGGATAATCCCGCTGCAGTACAGGCGGTCGCTCAATTTAGCGGCATGAGCGTTTTCGCACGGAAAACCAGTATCTTGTACCGTGGGTGCGCGACGACACGTTTCTGCAGGGTGCGACATGGCGCGAGAGCCTCGGACGATACGAGCGCTTCGTGCACGAGCGCGGAGCTGGCCGCGTGCTGCTGCTGGAGCTTGGCGTGGGCGAGATGACCCCCGGCATCATCACGCTCCCGTTCTGGAGCATGGCCGCAAAGCTGCCGGATGCGCATCTGTTGAGCGTAAACATCTCGGGCGACTCAGCCCCCTTGCAGCTCGGAAGCAAGGCGGAGGCAATCCAGGCCGATTTGGGCGCACTGCTCTCGGCGGCGCGGGTGGGCGACGGTGCTTAAGCCTCTTTGTTAGTCGCTTTGAGATAATCCTCGTCGTTCACAGGCTCCAACCACTCGTTGGAGGTCTCCTCGCCCGGAACCTCCAGCGCGAGATGGGAGAACCAGCCGTCGGGCGCGGCTCCGTGTCAATGCTTCACCCCCGGGGCGATGTTGACCACATCGCCCGGGCGCAGCTCCTGTGCCGGCTTTCCCCATTCCTGGTAAAACCCTCGACCAGTCACAGCATGCCGGCAGCGAGGTCAATGCGCATTCGCTCATGCTACAATCCAACCACCAGAGATGAAAACACAGTCCCCGTCGGGTAGTCGTGGGCGTGCGGGAGTCCGCATCAGTAACCTGCCTCCTTGGTTGTCCCTTCTCTGCATGGTCATCTACATAAAGGAGGAACCAACCATGCAGATCAGCGTGTCATCCACCCTGACCGTATATCATGACGGCCAATTCTGGGTCGGGCTGGCGGAGCATGTCGAGGACGGCAGATACGGCGCCGCCCGCATCGTCTTCGGCGCGGAACCGTCCGATGAGGAAATCCTGCAATTCGTTACAAGCAAATGGGCGAAGCTCGCGTTCTTCGGTGACGAGGCCACGGAAACAAGCAAGCCCGCGAAGAATCCCAAGCGACGCGCTCGCGAGGCAGCGAAAGCCCTTAAGCGGCCCGCGGTGAGCACCAAGGCACAACAGGCGCTCGCAGCACAGCGGGAAGCGATGAAGCGGGAGTCGGCTCAAGCAAGAAGCCAGCGTCGCGCGGATGAGGCGGAGGCGCGCTTCGAGCAGCGGAAGCTGAAGCGCAAGCAGAGGCATCGTGGGCATTGATCGCCATGTGCAGCAAGGCAAACCATATACAGCAGTGGGGCCAGTTCCACTTGAAGCCGACGCCGCGTAGACGCTAATGGTGACGGCTATGCACGGGCACGGGCGAGCCACTGCACTTCACAGCTTGTTTCTCAAGTATTTGGGACGCACACGCGGCGTTCAAAAATGCGGAGCGACTCCACATGGCTCGAGACTGAGCCGAAGTGCCCTACTTCTCGCCCTCCAGCAGCACCACGATGCGGTCGATGTCGACGGCAAAGCGAGGCCTTCCCTCGTGCTCGTAACGGTCGAGGTATGCCTGGCACTCTGAGACAATGCGCTTGGTGCTGCCGTCGATGATGCGTTGGAGCGTCTCGTAGTAGGCCGAGCCCTCGGTCCTGAAGCGGCGCTGGTAGGCCTGGTTATGGGGAACATCTTGATGTAGTGGATGCCGTGGCGGCAGTTGGGGCGCGTCGTGGGGCGGGGTGGCAACGCAAAGTACTGGTCTTTGGGCACGTTAGGGGCGATGTTGGAACGCAGCGGCACGGCGAAGTCCCTGCGCTTCCCGCGGAAACGCAGCCTCACCACTACGATGAAGGGACGATTGTGCTTAAGCATGAGCTCGCGGTCGCCCTCGGCGTGGTCGAAGAAGTCCTGGGGGTGGATACAATCTTCATCGGTTACGCCCCCTTCATACGAAGCGGGGCCCGCATCGCTGCGGGCCCCTACAGGTGGGCGATATTCTACGCCTTGCGGCACCCCGTCGCCCACGGAGGTTAAACGTACACGTAAGCCGTACTCTGAAAGCCGCGGCTTCCGGCAAGCAGTTTATACCACGAGAGGTCGCTTTCAATGCGCATAGCTCGCAAAATAGCGCTCGCTGGGCCGTCACCCCTGGCCGTTACCCTCCAATCTTCATTGAAGTCAGCAGGTCAATTCATATAGTCATGGGGGTTTATCCTAAAGGGAATCAATTTTATACCCCCATAACTAAGGAATTATCTATTCCCACTCGATGACTAGAGCCCTGGTGTAATTGGCTGGATCACCGTTCCGGGAACCGGTATCGACCTACCTGTCCGCCAAGCTCCTTCTTCAGCTTCAGCCTAGTATCTGACTCGCGCCGTTATAAGCGAAAACCGAAGAGATGCGTCTTAGCCAAGAAAATAAGGTTAGCCTTATCTTACTTCATGATTCGTGTGTTATAGTTAGATGGATCTAACTGTTTGGGGGCGACAGCCATGCATGAACGCAAGGGTTTCTGGGACAAGAACGCCGGTCGGTATGACCGTTTTATGCGAAACGACCGGGCGGCGTATGAGAAGATGTATGGGCTGATCCGGCCGGTAGTGAAAGCAAAAACCGTACTGGAGGTCGCCACCGGCACGGGGCTTATCGCAAAGAGCATCGTGAATGCGGCGGCGCACATCGAGGCTACGGACGCCTCTGCAAAGATGATCCTTGAAGCAAAGCGGGACAATCAATCCGCAAAGCTGCACTTTTCCGTACAAGATATGTTCCGCCTGCCCTATGCACAGAAGTCCTTCGAAGTGGTGGTCGTGTCCAACGCGCTTCACATAGTGCCGCATCCGGAAAAGGCCCTGCAAGAAATCAGGCGGGTGCTGAAGGACGACGGCGTGCTCATCGCTCCAACTTTCACCCACGCGGGGAACTCGGTTTCCGGCAAGGCAAAAGCCTTTTTCATGAGTATGGCGGGATTCCCCCTCCACAGCAGGTGGACAAGCGAGGAATACCTACGTTTCCTGCGTCAAAACGGCTGGGCGGTGCAGAAAAGCGCGGTGCTGAAGGCCTCGTTCCCGTTGACTTATGCGGAATGCACGAAATCGGAGGGGCCAGATGTCGTTCTTTGAAAACACCCGCAAGCCCGTGGGCCTCGGCGGAAAACTTATGGTTGCCATGATGAACCTGGGCCACAGCCCTGTGGCGCGGTGGGGACTTCGATTTCTACGACTTGCGCCAAATGCCAAGGTGCTGGATTGCGGCTGCGGCGGTGGGGCGAACATAAAACGGCTGCTGAAAAAATGCCCGCATGGCGTCGTCAAGGGCGTCGACTATTCGCCCGTCAGCGTGGAGAAGACTAGAAAGCTCAACCGAATTGCAATTCAGGAGGGGCGTTGCGCCGTTCTGCAAGGCAGTGTGGCGGATATGGTGTTTGAGGATAGCTACTTCGATGCCGCCACGGCCTTTGAGACCGTCTATTTTTGGCCTGATTTGCCCCGATGCTTCCGCGAGGTCTGGCGGACGCTGAAGCCAGGCGGGACAATTCTTATCTGCAACGAGAGCAATGGCGATACGGACAAGGACGAGAGGTGGACGCAGATCATCGGCGGCATGACCATCTACAAGGACATTGAATTAAAGGCGTATCTGGAGCAGGCGGGTTTTCATGAGGTGCAGATACGCAAAAAGAAAAAGTGGCTCTGCATCACGGCGCGGAAGTAAGGGCATCAAGCACGGGCATTTTTGCATCCATCCTGCACATGAGTTAGGCATGCCGGTCATAGCGGCTGTGCTGGCGGCAATTATGACAGTTTTTATTCACTGAGGAAGAAACCTATGAAATGTAAAATTGAGAAAAACACCGTGCAGGAGACGCTGATCCTCCCGCTGTATTCCCGGAAGCTGTGTACGGAGCTGTACCCGAACCTTTACAAGGATGAAACAGCGGTTCGTCTGCTCGGCCAGATCGACTACGACTTTTCAGAGGCAGAGAAAAACTCCCGCAGCCTGATGCAGCGCTTTGGTGCGCTGGAGGTGGCCATGCGGCAGGGTGATCTTGCTTTCGAGGTGCGGGATTACCTGAAAGACCACCCCAATGCGGCGGTGGTCAATCTGGGCTGCGGGCTGGACAACACCGGCAGAACCTGCGACAACGGTAGATGCAAGATCTACAATCTGGACTTCCCGGATGTGATTGCCTTGCGGCAGCAGCTGCTGCCCGCCGGGGATCGAGAACAAAATATCCCCTGCGACCTGAAAGACACCGCATGGTTTGGCAAAATCGATGCCTCCGGCGGGGCGGTGTTCTTCGCCTCCGGAGTGTTCTATTACTTTCTGACCCAGCAGGTCCGGAAACTGGTGCGGGGGATGGCGGACGCTTTCCCCGGCTGTGTGCTGGTCTTTGATGCTGCCAATCGGACGGCAGTAAAGATGATCGCAAAAACATGGCTTAAGACTGCAAAAATCAAGGATGTGGGGGCATATTTTGCGGTTTCGGATGCCGCCAAGGAAATCGGCACGTGGAACAGCCGTCTACAGGTCACAAGTCGCGGCTATATGCTGGGTTACAACGATTTGAGAGACCCTTCTGTCAGCGGCTTTTTCCGGTTTCTCGCAAGGGTCGGTGACAACGGGATGAAAATGCAAATCGTGAAAATTAGATTTTAAAAGGCAAAAATGAAGCCCATTCACTTTGACGTTGAAGAAGACGGCTTTTACGGCACATATTGGGCGTGCAAGGACACACATACAGCAGCGGACACGGATTCGATTGAAACCGTGCCCGCTATCTAATACTATATTATTTTATCGAACGCCTGTTCTATTCCCACTCGATGGTCGCGGGCGGCTTGGACGTAATGTCGTAGCATACGCGGTTGGCGCCAGGGACCTCGGCAACGATGCGGCCGGAGATGCGGGCCAGGACGTCGTAGGGCAGCTTGGCCCAGTCGGCGGTCATGGCGTCGCTGGACTCCACGGCGCGCAAGATGATCGGGCGCTGATAGGTGCGCTCGTCGCCCATAACGCCAACGGACTTGATGTCGGGCAGGACCGCAAAATACTGCCAGCAGCTGTGCTCGGAGTTGCGCTCGCCGGTCTGCTCAAACAGACGCTGGTTATAGGCGTCGAGCTCCTCGCGCACGATGGCGTCGGCATTCTTGAGGATCTCGAGCTTCTCCTTGTCGACCGCACCGATGATGCGGATGGCCAGGCCCGGGCCCGGGAAGGGCTGACGGAACACGATGTGACCCGGCAGGCCCAGCGCCAGGCCAAGCGCGCGGACCTCGTCCTTAAAGAAGTGATCGAGCGGCTCGATAAGGTCGAAGTGCACGCCCTCGGGGAACGGAATCAGGTTGTGGTGGCTCTTGATGGTGGCCGTCTTGCCGCCCGTCTTGCGAGCGCCGGACTCGATGATGTCGGGGTAGATGGTGCCCTGAGCCAGGTACTTGACCGGCTTGCCATCGGTCTCGAGCTGCTGCGCCACGGCGAAGAACTCTTTCCAGAACTGCGTACCGATGATGCGGCGCTTCTCCTCGGGCTCGGTCACGCCGGCCAGAAGCTCGGCATAACGGTCCTCGGCGTGGACGTGGATAAAGTCGACGTCAAACTGTTTGGTGAAGACCTCCTCCACCTGCTCGGGCTCGCCCTTGCGCAGCAGACCGTGGTTGATGAACACGCAGGTCATCTGCTTGCCCACGGCGCGAGCGCCCAGCGCAGCCACGACGGAGGAGTCGACGCCACCGGACAGGGCCAGAATCACGCGGTCGTCGCCGACCTTCTCGCGGAACTCGGCCGTCATGGTCTCGACCAGGTTGTCCATGCTCCAGTTGGGCTCCAGGCCGCAGATCTCAAACAGGAAGTTGCTCAGCAGCTGCTGACCGTACTCGGAGTGCTTGACCTCGGGGTGGAACTGCGTGGTGAAAATCTTGCGCTCGACGCACTCCATGGCGGCAACCGGGCACACGTCGGTGCTGGCGGTAACGGTAAAGCCCTCGGGCACCTCGGACACGGCGTCGCGGTGGCTCATCCACACGGTCTGCTCCATAGGCGTGGAGTTAAAGAGCTTGGCGCCGGCCGTGCGCGTGATGGTGGCGCGGCCGTACTCGCCCACCTCGGAGTGGCCGACCTTGCCGCCGAGCGTCACGGCCGTGATCTGATGGCCGTAGCAAAAGCCCAAGACGGGAAGGCCCAGGTCAAAGATGGCAGGATCGATGGATGGAGCGTCCTCAGCATACACGGAGGCCGGGCCGCCAGAAAGGATGAGCGCAGAGGCGTTCATCTCGCGAATCTCGTCGGCCGAGATGTCGCAGGGAACGATCTCGGAATACACGTTGAGGTCGCGGACGCGACGGGCAATGAGCTGACCGTACTGCGCACCAAAGTCGAGTACGAGGACCTTTGCGGAAGCCTTTTGATCCATGGTTTCCCCCTCTTGTTGGCGGGGAGCCGGTGCCCACCCGCGTGAATGAACGAAAATAACTTTCATAGTGTACACGTTATATGGGGTTTCTCGTCCCTCGCAGCCATCAGCGCACGGCAAACGCACGACCGGAGCCCTATTTGACGGCGATTGAAGTGTTACCAAACGCTACAGATGATGTAATACGTTTGAACATTGGACGCCCTGTGCCACAATACTGCCGAACGACTCCGCCTCTGCGGCGGCAAATACGATAGGAATACCAGCATGAAGCGCATCCTTCTCATCGCCACGGGCGGCACCATCGCATCGACCGAGGACGGCAACGGCCTCTCCCCCGCCCTGACCGGTGAGGAGCTCGCCCAGAGCGTCCCCGAAATCTCGGGCCTCTGCGAGCTCGACGTCGTGCAGCCCATGAACATCGACAGCACCAATATGCGCCCCAGTGACTGGATGCGTATCCGCGACGTCATCGTCGAGGGTTATGCCGACCACGACGGCTTCGTGATTCTGCACGGCACCGACACCATGAGCTACACCGCGGCAGCGCTTTCCTACCTGATTCAGGACAGCCCCAAGCCCATCGTGCTCACCGGCTCGCAAAAGCCCATGGGCAATCCCTTTACCGACGCCAAGCTCAACCTGTACCAGAGCCTGCTCTATGCGCTCGACGAGCACTCGCACGATGTCTCGATTGTGTTTGGCGGCGTCGCCATTGCCGGCACGCGCGCCCGCAAGCAGCGTACCATGAGCTTTAACGCGTTCATTAGCGTCAACTATCCGCCCATTGCCTATATCCGCAACGACCGCATCGTTCGCAACGGACTCCATGGCACTCACCAGAACGAGAACCCGGTTCGTTTCTACGACAACATCGACCCGCGCGTATTTGTACTCAAGCTTACGCCCGGCGTAAACCCGGGCATCCTCGACGCCCTTGCCGATAGCTACGACGCCGTGATTCTGGAGACCTTTGGCATTGGCGGTATCCCCGAGTTTGGTGAGTCGGGCGAGTCGTTCCAAGAGGCAATTTTCCGCTGGGTCGATTCGGGCCGCACCGTCGTTATGACCACGCAGGTCCCCGAAGAGGGCCTCGATCTGGGCGTTTATGAGGTCGGCCGTGCTTACGCCGATCATCCGGGCATTCTGCGCGGCGACGATATGACAACCGAGACGCTCGTGGCCAAAACCATGTGGGCACTCGGCCAGTCACGCGATGCAGCCGAAATCCAGCACTTGTTCTACAGCCAGGTCAACCACGACCGCATCCCGATGGCGTAATTCAGTTATCGACGGGTATCCCCTATTCGATCCCCTCGAGAAGCTCTGACACCGTCATGCCGAGTGCGGGCGCGATCTTAAATAGAACCTTGAGCGTGAAATTTGCCGTCCCATCTTCGATTCGGTCGAGGTAGGGTCGGCTGATTCCTGTCGCCACACAAAAATCGACCTTGGAGATACCAAGGTCCCTGCGCGTCTCTTCGACCCGCCTGCCAAGAATCTGTTTAGCACGTTCGTCCATGCAGACGAGTTTGAAATGGAGCCGAACATAAACGTAAACTATAGTTTACGTTTTGCCGAATACACAGGAGTTTTCTATGTCGGGTTCTTCGGTCCGCACGTACCGAGCCACGCTTCGCACAAACAGCGCACCGCCCAAGCTCGTCGTCGTTGAAGCAGAATGTCTTTCGCCCGATGAGCGCACAGCATTTGCATTGCTATCAAGTCGCGTCGCCGCCGTTCTGGTCCCTTGCCCGGCGCAAGGCGAACTTGCCATCCAATGCCAAGCGCACAGCTGCTCGCTCAATCAGGCTGCCGTAATCGCAACCAGCCAACGCGGTCTGCCCCTTCTCCTGGAAGCCGGTACCGCGCTCACCCTTCGCGGCGCCGGATACGAAAACGAGGCCGCCGCCGACATGGTCTTTAAACCACGATCGAGCGGCGGCCTCGCAGCAGCCATTGAATATGCGTGCAGGCTCGTTGCCTAAAAGGACAAGCTAGAAACCAAAACCAAAGCCCGTTCCGGTAATCGCCGAGTACATAAAGTAGACGTTGATTACGTTGAGAAACACACCCGTGATGCAGCCGTTGCGCAGGTAGCGCTCGCACACGATGCGCGCCATGGCGGCGGAGTCATCATTGTTTTTAGCCTGACGTCCTGCCGTAAAGTACGTCGCCACGCTCAGCAGCAGGTTGAGCACCGGCAGTGCCAGCAGCTCGTAGCTCTTGCCCCAGCGCGTCACCTCACCGGCCGCGTTAAACTTCGTTGCCACCTCGGGACCAATGTTGGGGATAACACACGCTGCAACCACCAGCGGAATCACCGCAAGTACGAGCAACGCAATACCCATGTAGCCAGCTTTTTTGCCATATTTAAACATATGCGTCGTCCTTACACGTTAAAGCGGAAGTGCACGACGTCGCCATCGGCCATGACATACTCTTTGCCCTCGATACGCAGCTTGCCGGCGGCCTTGGCGCCCTGCTCGCCACCGAGCTCGATGTAATCGTCGTAGCCAATGACCTCGGCCTTAATAAAGCCGCGCTCAAAGTCGGTGTGGATGACGCCGGCGGCCTGCGGAGCGGTTGCGCCCTGACGAACCGTCCAGGCCTTGACCTCCATCTCACCAGCCGTAAAGAACGACTGCAGGCCAAGCAGCTTGTAGGCGGCCTGCGCGAGCACGTCCAGGCCGGGCTGCTCCAGGCCCAGGCTCTCCAGGTAGTCGGCAGCGTCCTCGGGATCGAGCTCGGAAAGCTCGGCCTCGATCTTGGCGCAGATCGGCAGCGGCTTGACGCCATCGATGGGCGCCAGGTCCTCGTTGAGCATATCCTCGTCCACGTTGGCCACATACAGGATGGGCTTCATGGTGAGCAGGAACAGGCCCTTGGCGGCGGCGCGCTCCTCGTCAGTCATCTCCATGGATGCGGCGCGCTTGCCCTCGTTGAGCCAGGCAAGCAGACGCTTGGCGACCTCAAACTTGGGCATGAGCTCCTTGTCGCGCTTGGCCTCCTTCTCGAGCTTGGGCAGCTGCTTCTCGAGCGTGCCCATGTCGGCCAGGATGAGCTCGGTCATGATGGTGTCGGCATCGCCGGCGGGATCGACGAACTCGCCCGTGCGGCCCACCTCACGCATGACGTTGGGGTCCTTAAAGTAGCGCACGACCTCGCAGATGGCATCGGTCTCGCGAATGTTTGCCAAAAACTGGTTGCCCAGGCCCTCGCCCTCGTTGGCGCCCTTCACCAGGCCTGCGATGTCGACGAACTCGACCGTCGCCGGCACAATGCGGCCCGGGTTGACGATGTCGGCAAGCTTTTGCAGGCGGCTATCGGGCACATCGACGATACCCACGTTGGGGTCGATCGTGGCGAACGGGTAGTTGGCGGCAAGGCCGGTCTTTTTGGTAAGCGCGGTGAACAGCGTCGACTTGCCCACGTTGGGCAGGCCCACGATACCGATGGAAAGGGACACGACAGCTCCTTTTGGTACAGGTACTTCGAACTGCATAAGTATAGCGCCGCCGCAGCATCCGGGCGAATCCGGACACCACGGCGGCGCAAATGAAGCAGAGATGCGTGAGAGTTCGAGACAGCAGTCCTTACTTAAGCTCGGGCCAGAAATCCTTGTTGGCCTCGATGAGCTCGTCCAGGATCTGCTTGGCAACGCTCGCCGAAGGAATGGTCTTGGAGAGCGTGAGTGCCTGCCAGAGCTTCTGGTAGCTGCCCTCGACCCAAGCCTGGACAACGAGCTTCTCGACGGAAACCTGCTGCTCCATCAGGCCCTTCTGGAACTGCGGAATCGGGCCCTGGCAGATCTTCTCAAAGCCGTTGGAACCGACGATGCAAGGCACCTCGACCATGGCCGTCGGGTCGAAGTTGGGCACAGCGCCATCGTTGGGGACGATCAGCAGGAAGCGCTCGAGCGTGTTCTCGGCCAGTGCGCAGGCAAGGTCGACGATGTAGTTGGCATGTACATCTGGCTCAAAGCCGCCGTCTTTAGCCGTACCCTTGGCAATGATATCGCGGCAAGCGCCAAAGACCTTCTTCTCGCGGCCGTCCATAACCTCATTGGCGCGAGTGTAGTTGGGGTCAGACGTCTCGACGACATAGTCCGGGTACAGGTAATACTTGAGGTAGGTATTGGGAATCGTCTCGGGATCGACAGCATAGACATCCTTGGCCTTGCCGAAGGTGTGAATCCAGCTCTCCTCGACATGCTGCTCCTTACCGGCCTCGTGCTCGATGCCGTCCAGGTAGCCGTTCTTAGCCATGTGCTCCTTAATCTGCGGCATGAGGTCGTTGCCCTCCTTGTCGTAGATTTTGCTCCACCAGCCAAAGTGGTTGAGGCCGTAGTAGCTATACTGCAGCTCGCGACGATCCTTGATGCCGCACATACGGCTCATCTTGTCCATAAGGTCGATCGGCATGTCGCAGATGTTGATGATGCGGCTGTTGGGGCGCAGCACGCGGCAGGCCTCGGCGACGATGGCCGCGGGGTTGGAGTAGTTGAGCATCCAGGCGTTGGGGCTGTACTTCTCCATGTAGTCGAGAATCTCGATGACGCCGCCGATGGAGCGCATGCCGTAGGCGATACCGCCGGCACCGCAGGTCTCTTGGCCAACGCAGCCGTACTTGAGAGGAATCTTCTCGTCGAGCTCGCGCATAGCGTACAGGCCAACGCGGATGTGAGCGAGGACGAAGTCAGTACCGGTAAAAGCGGTTTCGGGGTCGGTGGTGTAGTTGAACTCAACCTCGGGAGCGTTCTCGTGGAAGTAGATCTCGCAGGCCTTTGCCACGATCTCCTGGCGCTCGGCGTTGTTGTCGTAGAAGGTCACCTTGTTGACCGGGAAGCGGTCGCGCTCCTCAAGCAGCATCAGGGCAATGCCCGGAGTGAAGGTAGAGCCACCGCCGGCAATGGTCACGGCATAGTTTTTCTTGGACATGATGTCCTCCTCATTCTGGCCGCTTGCTCAATCCATCCCCGCACGCGGCCTGTACGGTTTGGAATTGTTACCTAGAAGTGGAGTTTTTTATCTCTAGAATCGACCTTGCGGTGCATACCGGCTCTACAAGGCCATTTTTTCGATGGACGATGGTTTACAGAAGACTCTCGAACTTCAGAAGACTCTCGAACTTCTCGCGAACCTGCGGGACGGTAAGGCCGATGATGACCTGGATTGACTGACCTTGGACCACCAAGCCATGCGTACCGATCGCCTTGAAGGAAGCCTCGGGTGCAACGACGCTCTTGTCCTTGACGTTAACGCGCAGACGGGTAGCGCAGTTAGTTACATCGACGATGTTATCCGTGCCACCGAGCAGATCGAGGATGTTCTCGGCAAGCACCAAGCGCTCATCATCTTTACTCTGGGCGACCGATTTGCCAGCAGCAGCACCGCTCTGCTTTTGCTTGTAGTCGGCCTTGGACTTGAGCTCGACCTCAACATCGTCATCCTCGCGACCGGGGGTCTTAAAGTCGAACTTGACGATCAGGAAACGGAAGACCACGACCCAAAGGGCGGTAAAGCACAGACCGACAAGGATGGAGATGGTGTACTGCAGACCGTGTGCGGCCCAAAGGGGCAGCCAGTCCCACGAAAGCATCGAGATGATGCCGCCGTCGAAGATGCCCACGACGCCAAGGAGGTTTTGAGCCATGCAGCCAAGCGCTCCGAGCACGCAGTGGACGACGAACAGGCCGGGCGCGATGAACAGGAAGGTGAAGTCAAGCGGCTCGGTAATACCGCAAAGCATAGCGGTAAGGGTGACGGGAATGAGCAGAGCCTTGACGCGCTGCTTGCGCTCGGGTTTGGCGGTCATATAAAACGCAATGGCGACGCCAAGCGAGCCGAAGACTTTAGTCCAACCAGGGCAGGTATAGGCAGCCCAGGGTGCGGCATCCTTAAGAGCAATGCTCGGATCGGCAGCCAGTTGGGGCAGGATGTTAGCCCAAGCGGCAAAGATGCCGCCATTGACCGCCGCGTTGTCGTAATAGAACGGCGTATAGATAAAGTGGTGAAGGCCTGTAGGGATCAGCACGCGCTCGAAGAAAGCAAAGACGCCCACGCCAAACGTACCGGCGGAAAGGATGAATCCCTGGAAGGCGGCGATAGCAGCCTGAACATGCGGCCACACCAGGCAGGCGATAAGAGCGACCGGAACCATAACGAAGAAACCGATCATATAGATGAACACGGAGCCCGAGAACACGCCCAGCCACTCAGGAAGTTCGGTGTCGAAGAACTTGTTATGCAGCATCGTGGCGATACCAGAGATAATGAGCGCGCCCATGATGCCCATGTCAAGCGTTTTGATGCTTGCGATAGTGGCAAGACCAGTACCACTGCCCGCCTCGACAGAGTAGTCAACACCAAAGACAGGGCCCCACTGCCCCAAGATTGTGCTTACAAAGTAGTTGAAGGTAAGGTAGATGGCCAAAGTCTCCATGCAGCAGCGAGCGTTCTGCTTGTTCGCGAGCGAGATTGGCAACGCTACGCAAAACAGCAACGGCATCTGGTTAAAGAGCGTCCAACCACCCTGGAGCAGCACATTCCAGCAATCAAACCAAAGATGACCCGCAGTGGCCATCTCGCCAAAGATCGCCTCGGTGGTAAACAACGTACCCAGGCCGACGACGATTCCGGAAAATGCGAAAAGAATTGCAGGCGTGTACATTGCACCGCCGAAACGTTGTATCTTTTGCATCATGACGGGGAATCCCCCTCTCTTCATTCGGAGCGACTGCGGTTTTGGCTTCACTCGAGACCGCAGACGCGCCGTTTGCGTGTACCTCGTGCAATAGGACGGGTGGGCCCGCTTCCCTGACTTCTTGCGCTTCTATTTTTATCATATCACTTATCTAGACAAGTTAATACGATTTCTATGTTCGGTCAACGGTCGATAATTGACGGTGAACGGTTTATTTCAAAGGTTTTGCCTGTTATTGCCTGTTTGTCTAAAACTTCTTAAACAAAATATTTATCAACTTGTCTAGATAGGCTTGTATAAGGATGTTTGCATACCTATACTTCATTACAACATTCACCGCCACGTTAAGGAGTCACCATGAAAAGCGCGGTCTTCTATGGAAAGCACGATCTCAGGGTCGAGGATTCGACAAAACCGGCCGTGGGCAAGCGTGACGTTCTGATCAACGTCAAAGCTTGCGGCGTCTGCGGCACCGACGTGCATATCTATGAAGGCGACAAGGGCGCAGCCGACGTTACCCCGCCCACAATCCTTGGTCATGAGTTCGCTGGCGTTATCGAGGCCGTGGGCTGCGATGTCACCGGCTTTAAGCCGGGCGATCGCGTGTGCATCGACCCAAACCATCCCTGCGGCTGCTGCGAACCCTGCCGTGACGGAATCAACCACTACTGCGAGCATATGACCGGCTACGGCACCACCGTTAACGGCGGCTTTGCGGAGTACTGCTCCGTCGATATGCAGCAAGTCTACAAACTGGGGGATCACACCAGCTTTGAGCAGGGCGCCATGACCGAGCCCGTGGCGTGCTGTCTGCACGGCATCGATATGTGCAACATCAAGCCCGGCAGCACGGTTGTCGTTATCGGCGGTGGCATGATCGGCCTGCTCATGATGCAGCTTGCCAAAAACGCTGGTGCTACCAAAGTCGTTTTGCTCGAGCCCGTCGAGGGCAAACGCGAGGTTGCGCTCAAACTCGGCGCCGATCTGGCAATTGATTCCATCCACGAGGACGTCCCAGCCCGCCTGAAGCAGGAGGGCGTCGGCAACGTCGACGTTGTAATCGAATGTGTCGGTAAGCCCGTCACCATTGAGCAGGCCATTAGAATCGCCGGCCATAAGGCCACGGTTATGATGTTCGGACTTACCAAGCCCGATGAGACGATCACCGTCAAGCCCTTCGAGGTCTTCCAGAAGGAGCTTGTGCTCACCTCGTCCTTCATCAACCCTTATACGCAGCGTCGCGCACTCGAGCTCATCGACTCGGGCAGAATCGACGTTTCTTCGATGGTCGCCAAGGTGGCTTCCCTCGACGAACTCGGCGCCATCCTGTCAGACCCGGCCCTGCGTGCCATGGGCAAATATATAATCGATCCCAGCAAGTAAATCGATTGACACCTGCGCGGACGGCCCTCATCCGCCGTTCACGCACCCAACTCTAGGAGACCGTCATGGCGCGAGCCATCTTCCAAACTATTTATGACAACGTGAAGCAGTCGATTGACGACGGCACATACGCCTATCAGAGTTATCTGCCTTCGGAGACTGAGCTCACGCAGCTGTTTGACTGTTCGCGCATGACGGTCCGTCGCGCCATCTCGATGCTTGCGGCAGATGGTTACGTGCTCCCCCAGCAAGGCAAAGGCATGCGCGTCATTCGCAACATCAGTGACGAGAAGAGTCGTGGCGGCGGCGGACTCGAGACCTTTAAGGAAATCGCGACCAGCCGAGGCTTTGAGCTCAAGACTGTCACCACCGTCTTTGAGCTCCTCGTCTGTAGCAAGGCACTCTCCAGGATTACCGGGTTTCCCGAAGGCTGCGAGCTTACGCGCGCCAAACGCATCCGTTATGCAGACGGACAAGCCGTGTGCTCCGACGACTCCTATTACCTAAGTTCACAAGTACCGGGGCTGACACCCGAGATTGTCAACGACTCGATCTATCGTTACCTCGAAGAAGATCTTGGCATTAAGATTGCCACGGGCAAACGCGATGTAACGATCGAGCATCCCACGCCCGAGGATACGCGCGTGCTCGATCTCGACGACTTTAACGCACTCGCCGTTATACGCGGGCAGACCTACAACGCCGACGGCATCCTTATGGAATACACCGAGACCAAACAGGTCCCCGGGTTCTTTTTGCTCCATGAAACCGTGACGCGCAACGGTACCGGTCGAACCGGCCACCAAAGCAGCATGAACTAACCATCTATTAGTTGCGGTGGAATAGCTCCTAGAATGGCCAGCTTAAGGGCAAAACAGGAACTATTCCACCGCAACTTTTTTGGCCGGTGGGGCAGTACCTGTCCCACCGGCCATCATTTACGCTCTTTTAGCTAGTCCGCGAGCTTCTCCACCTGATCGAGCATCTTGTCGAGCTTGGCCTTTGCTTCGGCCTTGACCTTCTCAGCTTCTTCGTGAGCCTTCGCCTTCTGGGCGGCCTTTTCCTCGGCTTCGGGATCGACGACGACCAGATTGGACGCGTCGTGCTCAACCAACTTGAGCGCATGCTCGGGGCACACCTTGACGCAGGCACCGCAGCCCAAGCAATACGTGGACTCCAACGCAAAGCGGCCGCTTCCCACCAGATCGCAGGCAAACGTGGGGCACACGTTGACGCACTCGCCGCACGACGTGCACTTGTCAAAATCGCACTCCGGCGTGCTCACCTGCATGTTCTGGGCAAGCTCGGGATGGTTTTGCAGCGTCGAGAGCACCAGCTGCCGCCCGTGCGTAAGCGTACGGCGGCGCTTGGTCGTCGTGGTGCCGCACATGGTGTTGAGCGTGCGCTCCAACTGGGTAATCTGATGGCGATGGGCCTTCAACTTCTGCGTCACCGAGGCCAGCGCCGCCGTCGCCGGATTGAGCTTGGTCACCGTCAGGCCCGTGGTGCGGGCGATCTTTTCCATGTACTCCTTGCGCTCGTACTCGCGGCGCTTATGGCATTTGAGGCTCTTAGGGTCGACCTCCAGGCCCATGCCCGTACCGGCCCACTCCTCGGCAGTAGCGATTGCCTCGCCCAGAATGTCCTCACCGCCGGTGTTACGGCACTTATCGCACACGCCCAGTGGCAGGTAGACGCTCACGTTGGGATAGTCCGCCAGTACCGAGAACCAGGTCTCGGCCGTAATATCGCCCACGCAGGCAACGACGACTTCGTTCTCACGCGGCATGCGCTTGAGGGCGCGCGTGCAGGTGACGTAGGCGGTCTCGTGGCTCGTAGCAGCAGAGACGATATCGTCATACAGGTTTTTGGGCGCCAGGCGCGGCGAGATGATCGCCTCGGTCGGACAGGCAGCGGCGCACAGGCCGCACTTGCGACAGGAGTCGAGGATCTCGATGGAGTCTTCCTCGACCTCGATAGCGTTGACCGGGCACACGTCCATGCACGCGGTGCAGCCGCTCTTTTCGTTTTTGCAGGTCAAGCACGGAATGGTGTTGCCGCGCGGACGCTCCTTGTAGTCAGCAGGATTCCACTGCGGCGCCGACGGATCGAGTGCATCGGTCACGCCGCCAAGCGGGTTTTTAAGAAAGTCGAAACCCTTGCTGATCTCGATAATGTCATCAAACAGATCGTGTTCCTGCGCCATGCGCGGCCCCTCCCTGAGCAGTGCAAACAAGCAAGAGATAATGATACGCTATCGGCCCACGCCTCGGGCAAATTACACGCGGAGCACCTTTGAAGCAAATAGCCCATGGCCTATCGCCGCCTCGATTGATCAAGGGCAATCAAGCGCCAAACTATGCCTCGCACATGAGCTGCACGAGTTTTTGTTTGGTCACCTTGGCCTGTTCGTTAGCCATATTGCGCGCGTTTCTAAAGACCGCATTTGCAACACCCTGCAGATCGGCATCGGAAATCTCGCCAAGACCCAGCTCCTCGAGCGTCGTCGGCAGACCAACGCGCTGGCAAAACTCGAGCACCTGATCAAGCTCGGGCGCACGCTCCAGGCGCAGCTGGACCACCAGGCCAAATGCCACGGCCTCGCCATGCATGGCCTTGCACTCGGGCAGAATCGTCAGACCGTTGGCGATGGCATGGGCGAGCGCTAGGCCGCCACTCTCAAAGCCAACACCCGAGAGCAGAATATTGCACTCGATCAGACGCTCAACCGCCGGCGATATACGTCCCTTTCTGAGATCGCGCTTGGCAGCGACGCCGCACTCCATGAGCGTGTCGTAGCAGGCGCGAGCCGCAACCAGAGCCAAGTGCCCCGACGCGCCACCGTGCTCGTTGGTGCCGTGCGCCGCGGCGCACGAACGCGCCTCGAAGTACGTTGCCAGCGCATCGCCCATACCAGCGACCGTCATACGCAGCGGGGCCGCCGCGACCACGTTGGTATCGACCACGACTAGGTCTGGATTCTTCTCGAGCATCAGATAGCGGTCGAACGACCCATCCTCGTGATACAGCACCGAAATCGCGCTGCACGGACCGTCCATCGAAGCCGCCGTGGGGCATACGCACAACGGCAACTCGGCATAAAACGCAACGGCCTTGGCGATATCGAGCATTTTGCCGCCGCCAATACCCACCACCATGTCGCAATACTCGGCCTGGGCTTCCTTAGCCATTTTTACAACGGCCTCTTCCGTACACGGACCGTCATAAATCTTAAAGAACGGCTCGCTTAGATCGTCGTCCAGAAATCCATCGACGATCTGCCTGCACAGCCGATCCTCGGTGCTCTGGTCAAACAAGACATAGGCAGCGCAGCCCAACCATGACAAATACCTGCCCTGGCGCGAAAGCTCCCCCGGCCCCTGAACATACCGGCCGGGACCGCCGTAAACCATAGGAAGCGCCATACGAGAATCCACCCTTCATCAAACAACGATTGGTGCAAAGTAACCTGACCCCTTTGCACCTTAGCAAAAAAGGGGCAAAGCCATCTGCTGGCTTTGCCCCTTCCTTAGCTTGATTTACTCATCCATGAGATAGTAGTGGCCCAGTGCGTCTGCACCCAGAATGGCGTTGGCGACCATCTCGGGCGTCACCTCAAACGGCATGTTGCACATGGTGTCATCGGGCGCGCAGGCGGCCTCGGCAACAATCATGGCCTGCTCGCGCGTAAGCTCGGCAACGCCAAGTTCCTTCATCGTGACCGGCAGGCCCAGCTCAATGCAGAAGCCCAAGACTTCCTCGAGTTTCTCAGTCGGGGCATCCTCGAGTACCAGCTGGACGATAGTGCCAAAGGCGACCTTCTCGCCGTGATACATGCCGTGGCACTCGGGCAGCATCGTCAGGCCATTGTGGATGGCATGAGCAGCAGCAAGGCCCGAGCTCTCAAAGCCAATGCCCGAAAGCAGCGTATTGGCCTCGATGATATGCTCGACGGCAGGCGTCAACGCTCCCTTCTCCAGCGCAACCTTGGCCTTGACGCCGTCGGCCATAAGCGTCTCGTAGCAGAGCTTGGCGAGCGCCAGGCCGGCCATGCCGCCCTTGCCGCCAGCGCAAGTGCCACCGTCGGCATCGTGCGTTGCCTGGGCCTCGAAATAGGTTGCGAGCGCATCGCCCATACCGGAAACCGTCAGGCGCACCGGGCTCGCCGCGATAACCGTCGTGTCCATAAGGACAATATTGGGGTTTGCCTTAAGGAAGAGATACTTGTCGAACTGGCCGTCATCGGTATAGAGCACCGAAAGCGCCGAACACGGGGCATCGGTCGAAGCAATGGTGGGGCAAATGATAACCGGGGACTCCAGGTAATAGGCGACGGCCTTCGCGGTGTCGAGGATCTTGCCGCCACCGACGCCGACGATGATGTCGCAACCGTTGTCGCGAGCGAGCGCAACCAGGCGATCGACCTCGCCCTTGGAGCACTCACCGTTAAAGTCCTCAAACAGCAGCTCGGCCTTAGCCTCGGCAAAGCCGCCCTCGATCTTGGCACCGACGCGCTTCTTGCCCGAAGGCGTCACGATGACGAGGGCCTTAGCGCCAAGCGGCTCAACATAAGAGCCGAGCTTGGCCAGCTCGTCCGGGCCCTGGATGTACTTGCTGGGGCTATTGAAAATTGCAGCCATAACTATCCCATTCTCTAAAAGAAAAAAGAAAGGGGCTCCGTACGGATACGTGCGGAGCCCCTCGTTACGATAACAAGAGTCGATTAGAAATCGATGTCGGTGTCGTAGTAGCAGGCCTTGAGGATCTTCTCGAAGTCGGCAGCCTTGGTCTCACGCGGGTTCTCGGGCGTGCAGGCGTCGGTCTCGGCGTTCGCAGCGATCTCGGGCAGCTTGGCGAGGAACTCCTCCTCGGAAACCATCTGCGGGTTCTCGGCGTCGACCTTCACGCCACCATTCGCGTAATCCTTGATGGACTGCGGAATGTTGAGCTGGTCATTGAGGTCGCGAATCTTCTGGACGAGCGCAGCGATGAGCTCCTCGTTGGTCTCGCCGGGAAGGTGCAGGATCTCCTTGGCCACGTAAGCGTAACGCTCAGCAGCACGCGGGTCCTTAGAGTTCCACTGGATAACCTTGCCCAGGTACATGGCGTTAGCGGCACCGTGGATGATGTGGCCGTTCTCGAAGGCAGCACCGGTCTTGTGAGCCATGGAGTGAACGATGCCGAGCAGGCCCGAGGAGAAGGCGATACCGGCGATGCACTGAGCCTCGTGCATGTGCTGACGGGCCTCATGGTCGCCAGCATAGGACTTGGGCAGCCACTCGACGATCTCGCGGATGCCGTGCAGGGCGTTGGCGTCGGTGAACATAGAGGCGCAGGTGGAAACGTAGGCCTCCATGCAGTGGGTCAGAGCATCCATGCCGGTGTGAGCGCACAGCTTGGCGGGCATGGTGTAGGTGAGCTCGGGGTCGACGATGGCGACATCAGGGGTGATGTTGAAGTCGGCCAGCGGGTACTTGATGCCCTTGGCGTAGTCGGTAATGACGGAGAACGCGGTGACCTCGGTAGCGGTGCCGGAGGTAGAGGAGATGGCGCAGAAATGAGCCTTCTGACGCAGCTCCGGGAAGCTGAACGGCTGGATGATGTTATCGAAGGACTCCTCGGGATACTCGTAGAAGACCCACATGGCCTTAGCGGCATCGATGGGCGAGCCGCCACCGATGGCGATAATCCAGTCGGGCTCGAACTCGCGCATGGCCTCGGCGCCCTTCATGACCGTCTCAATGGACGGGTCGGACTCGACGCCCTCGAACAGCTTGACCTCGAAACCGCCCTCTTTGAGGTCGGCCTCAACGTCCTGCAGGAACCCGCCACGGCGCATAGAGCTGCCGCCAGAAACGATGATGGCCTTCTTGCCCTTGAGGTTCTTCACCTCGTGGCGAGCGCCCTCACCAAAGTACAGATCGCGAGGATTGGTAAAACGTCCCATACTGTGCCTCCTAAACAAGCCCCTCTTAGACTTGCGTATATAACGGAGCACCCAATTGGCTCCGTTAGGACCGGTTTGCGCGTTGCCGGCGATGACAATGCGCGATGTCTAAACGTCTCAACGCTCAGACAAACACTATTTTACCGTTCTGGTTGGTCAGTTATTCACCTAAAGCCGCCAATGATGAAACGTTTTTTCTATCCCTGAAGACCCTTGTGCGGCATCCATACTCCCAAGCTGGGCAAACGTTTTATCAAGGTTGACTACATATCCCGGGCAGGACGGTGCCCCTCCAAAATATGCACCGTTCGCCGCCAAAAATCGACCGTTTGCGGCACCGTGATACCACTCGGTCGTCCAAGGTGCCGACATTTGTGCGACATCCGTCTTCGTGGTGCAAAGGTGCAAGTCCAAGTGCGGCACCCCCGGTGTGCCACATGCGAGTAAACTAGAACCTTATATAGAGATATTTGAACCCTAACCGCAGCAAAGGAGGCTCCATGGCATTCGATCCCATTCAAGAGGATTGCCATCGCCTCGTTCTTGAGGCCTTGCGCCGCGATAATATCCCGCTCACCGACGCTGCCGCCGTAGAGCGTCTGATGGAACAATTCACCCGCAACCCCGCACCGCTCATCGTGCACGACCGCGACCGCGCCGGGCACCTCATTGCCAAGGTGGTCGAGGCTGTCGACTACCGCATTCCCTTTATCCCCGACGATACCCAGGCAGAGCAAGAAGAAGCCGCAGCCGAGAACATGCTCCGCGAGGCAGCCGCGCTCGATCCGGCCAACTGGGACGCTCAGCGCATGCTGACGGCGCTCACCGCCAGCTCCAACGAGGAATACGTGCAGTATCTGGCGTCCAAGTGCGACGAGGTGGAACACGACCTGGCACTCAAGATCGCCTCGGCGCAGGACCCCTACGAGCGTGAGGCCGCAGGCGACCTGGCCCGCCGACCCTACCTGCGCTGGCTTGCCGCCCTTGCGTCACGCGCCCTCATTAGCGGCCGCTATCGCGTGTCGCTCGAAGCCGCAAACCGCAGCTTGGACTTTGCGCCCAACGACCCCGCTGGTGTCCGCCACACCGCGATGCTCGCCATGGCAAAGCTCGAATACCCCGCCGAGGAGCTCAAGCGATTTCGCTCTGCTCACTCCGTACCCTATCTCGCGAATACCCCGCTGCGCCGCCGCCCCAAAGATGCGGAGCGTGACTTGGACCCGTGGACGCTCATCGCGCTGATGAGCGCGGCTTGGCGCGAACTGGACTTCGAGGGCGCCGAGCACTACTTGCGCATCCTTGCGCGCTCGTGTCCGCACGCAGCCGAGGCGCTCTACTTCCAAACCGAGTTTCCCGATGGCGTCTATGCCCGCGTCAACGTAGGCGTGGGCTCCACCGACGAGCTTGTCCTTGCGCTGTCCGAGGCGACGCCGGTACTGCAGGAGGGCCTGGGCGCCCCCGACAACGCCAGCTTTGCCGCCTGGGTCGCCACCAACGATATCGTGCGTTCCCAAATCGATGAGCGCATACTGCGGGCGGCCGAGCAGGGCTTGCCGTTTAAGGGAGGAGACCTCTAATGGATCCGAGCGTCTACATCCCCGCCTACCTGGAGCGCGCCTACGTTGCGTCGCACCCCGAGCTCACCGATGCAGCACGCGAGCTTGTCCATAACGACATTAGCGCGAATCCCCAAAAGTATGCGCAGTCCGAGCATGCTCAGGCACTGCTGTCCTATGCCGGTGTTCATCGCCACCTGCTCGACGAGCTCCATCGCATCGAGGACATGGGCAGCGACGAGGAGTTTGAGCAGACGCGCAACCGCCTGTTCGACGATATGCGTGATGAGCTGCTCAAGATCGTCCGCATCGATGCGCTGGCCGTCGATGCCCAGCTGCTCGCCATCATTTTGGCGGACACGCCCGTTGACGCCTGCCTGGGCGACCTGATGAAGCTCGAGGCGAGCACGGCCGACTACCTGCAACAGAGCGTGCCCGGGTTTGATATGGAGGCCCCGCACTATTGGGCCAATAATGTTTTGGCCGACGGTGTCACCGCAGCGGACCTTACCGTGAGCGAGCCGGCCCTTATCGGGTGGCTTCACACACTCGAGGCCATCTCGCAGCTGTGCATGGCGAGCGCTCGTTACCGCGCCGCCGCCAACTATGCTCGCCGTGTCCTTAAGGCGGAGGGCTATCCCACCCGGGCCGCCGGCACCGTATTGCTTGCCCTCGCCCGCTTGGAAGACCAGGACGGCTTTTTTGCCCTGGCGCATCAGCTCGAGGAACAGATGGGGGCAGACGCACTCGAAAACTCTCCTTGGTACCTGCTCGCCCGCACGATCTTGCTGTTCAAAACAAACAAGATGCGCCCGGCGGTGCGTGCGCTGCGTGAGTTCGCTAACCGCTGCGAGGGCGGCGCGTTCTTCTTGCTGAATCCCATATACCAGACGCCGTATCTTCCCTGCCGACCCGAGCCGCGCGACCCCTGGGACCTTTCGCACCAGGCAGTTTGGGAGGCCGACGGCATTATCTCGGACACCCCCGACTTTGCCCCCTGGGCCAACGCCTGCGAAGATGTATCGCAGCTCGCCCAGGAATTTGCGCGCCGCTACGGCTTTTAGCGACGCGATCGCCCCGACCATGTCATCTATGTTAGGAACGGCTTCATGAACCTCCGCTCATCTCTCGCCTGCACCTCGAGCGATATCGCCCGCTGGGGACTGCGCTCTGTCCTCAAACGCCAGGGTGGCGTGCTTCCCGGCCGCATCGCCATGAAGATCGACCCCGAGCTGCTAAGCGACCTCGCGAGCCTGGTCGACCGCAGCGTGGTGATTACCGGTACTAATGGCAAGACCACCACCTCCAACCTCATCGCTGACGCCGTTGCTGCCAGCGGCGCTACCGTGGTGTGCAACCGTGCCGGCAACAATATGGAGCCTGGTGTGGTGGGTGCTCTGCTCGAGGCCCGCGGCAGCCTTAAGCACACCAGCAGCGGCAAGCGCGTGGGCGTTTTTGAGTGCGACGAGCTCTACACCGTACGCGTTCTGCCCAAGCTCAAACCGACGTACTTTGTGCTGCTCAACCTGTTCCGCGACCAGCTAGACCGCTACGGCGAGATCGACCATACCCAAGACGTCATCGCCCATGCGTTGGAGCTCTCTCCGACGACAACGCTCATCTACAACGCCGACGATCCGCTGTGCGCCTCGATCGCCGCGCGCGTCCCCAACACGAGCATCGCCTTTGGCATCGATGGCGCCACGGGCACCGAGTCCGATCGCATTAGCGACTCGCGTTTTTGCTCGCAGTGCAACGCGCCGCTGGAGTATGACTACGTGCAATACGGCCAGCTCGGCGCCTATCATTGCCCTTCGTGCGGCTGGGGTCGCCCCGCGCTGCTCCGCCGCGTGACGGGCGTTGAGCTCGGCTGCGACGGCTACGGCTTTGACCTGGCCTTTGGACCCGAGGCCAACGCGCCCGCCGTGCACATCGCCACGCGCTACAACGGCCTGTACATGGTCTATAACGTCGCCGCCGCCTTCTTTGCGGCGCACGAGCTGGGCGTGGACGCGGCGCACCTGCAGCCCACGCTTAATGCCTACGTGCCCGCCGGCGGACGCATGGGCCGCTGGGATATTGCCGGCCGCACCGTCGAGGCCAACCTGGCCAAGAATCCCGTGGGCTTCGATCGCCAGATCCAGTCCATTAAAACGGCAGGTGGCAGGCTCTGTGCCTTCTTCCTAAACGATAACGATGCCGACGGCCACGATGTCTCGTGGATCTACGATGTCGACTTCGAGCGCATCGCCGACACGCCGGGTCTTGTCGCCTTTGCCGGAGGCACGCGTGCGCACGACATGCAGGTACGCCTCAAGTACGCCGGCATCGATGCCGCCATTATCTCGGATGTCGCGCAAGCAATTGGCGCCGTGGCAGACGAGGCCGCCGATGACACCTTCTACGCCGTCGCCAACTACACGGCCTTCCCGCCGCTGGTCAAAGAGCTCGACGAGCTTAAGGGCGCCGATGCGAGCTCGGTTGTCTCCTGCGCCGTAACGGCCGCCGGTGGTAGCGCTGTCCCCACCGATATTGCGCCGGTCGAGCTTTCGCGCCCGTTGCGCATCGTCTACCTGTATCCCGATGCGCTCAACCTCTACGCCGACGGCGGCAACGTTATCGCGCTCGAACGCCGCTGCGCCTGGCGCGGCATTCCCGTGCGTGTGGACGAAGTCCACATGGGCGAGACGCTCGACCTGACCGACGCCGACATCGTTATGATGGGCGGTGGCTCCGATCGCGACCAGCTGGCGGTTGCACATGAACTGCTCGCTCAAAAAGACAAGGTCGCGGCCTATGTTGAGGATGGCGGCTCGCTGCTTGCCATCTGTGGCGGCTATCAGCTGCTCGGCCGTTCGTACTATATGGGCGAGGATCGCATCGAGGGTCTGGGGGTCATTGCCGCCGAAACCGTACGCGGCTCCGACCGCCTGATCGGCAACGTAGCCGTCGAAACCAATCTGGCACCCGAGCCCTTTGTGGGATTCGAGAACCACGGCGGCCGCACCCTGCTCGATACAGCGGCCACGCCGCTCGGAACGTCCATCGTCACGGGCACCGGCAACAACGGCGACGATGGCTTTGAGGGCCTCGTCTACAAGGGCGTGATCGGCACGTACTTACACGGGCCGGCACTGCCCAAGAACCCCGAACTCGCCGACTGGCTGATCGCGCACGCCCTCGAGCGCCGCGGCGATGCGCAGGCCACAGCCCTGCTGCCGCTCAAGCCCCTCGACGACACCTACGAGCGCGCCGCCCACGACGCCGCCATGAAGCTCCTCCCCTAGCACCCCACCACCACAAAGGGGACAGGTACCTTTGTGGTGGTTTTCCAGTTTGCCAACGATATACGCGCCGGCAAAAAAGTCTGCTATACTCTTTCCCGCTGTCCCCATCGTCTAGCGGCCAAGGACGCCACCCTTTCAAGGTGGATATCGCGGGTTCGAATCCCGCTGGGGGCACCATTTGAAATGCAAAGCCCGTTACCCTTGTGGTGACGGGCTTTTTTCTTCTCCAACGCCGGGATTCGAACCCGACAGGGTGCGGAGCTGAGGAAACGCGTAAGCGTTTTCCAGCGCAGCACGCAAGGAGCGGAGCGACGCAGCGAAAGCGGGCGGCGCCAGCCGCACGCGGACATCCCGCTGGGGGCACCACAGAATCTGAGAAGCCCGTTACCAATTCGGTGACGGGCTTTTTGCTACCCATACGCCGGGATTCGAACCCCGAAGGCATTAAATCACACTGTCATCCAAGGGCCCGTGGACAAAAAATAGCAAATATGAGTACTGTTACCAATTTAGTAACAGCGATTTCATGCCATCAGAAGGCGATTTGGACACAAGGCGTCCTACGGCGGAAGAATTGCAGGCATTTATCAGCTAAGTACTTGGACATATGTTGCGTAACACTGCATATTTTGCAAAAAGATAATGCTACAGGGCTTGTGACAGTACTCATATTTGACGTTTTTTGCCCACGACCCCTTATTGCGTGGGCGAATCAGTTGCAAAGCGGGATCCAAAGCGTCCTTCGCAAACAAATAGCCGGGGCCCGCGCGATGCGGACCCCGGCTCAATACCGTGACGATATGTCAGTTACGCCCTACACGTAGAACAGGATGTCGTCGTAGGTCGGAACCGGCCAGTAGTCGGCGGCCACGATCTCCTCCATGGCGTCCACGGCGGCACGCAGCGTATCCATAGCGGGAACGACCTCGTGCGCGTACACGTTGGCCTGCTCCTGGCCATCGAGAGCCTCGGCCTTCTGATGTACGGCGTCGAGCGCCTTGATGGAGTCGTTGATGGCGGTGATACCGTTGCAGAGCTTGTTGAGCGTGTTCTGCTCGCACTGCATGGCGGCCTCAGCACCGGCGGCACGAATAGTCTCAAGGCCCTTAGCGACCTTGGTGGCATAGGCGGTAATGACCGGGCGATAGGTACGACGCGCCTCGCGAACCATCGTGGTAGCCTCGATGTTCATGAGCTTGTTGTACTTCTCGAGCTTGCAGTCATAGCGGCACTGAGCCTCGGCCTTGGTCAGGACGCCCGTCTCCTCAAAGAGCGCGATAGCCTCATCGGAAACAAAGGCGGGAAGAGCGTCGGCCGTGGTCTTGTTGTTGGCAAGGCCGCGCTTCTCGGCCTCGATGGGCCACTCGTCGGAGTAACCGTCGCCGGAGAACAGGATGCGCTGGTGATCGGTCAGCACCTTCTTGCAGTACTCGAGCGCGGCGTCCTGGAACTTATCCTCGGGCGTACCCTCGAGTGCGTCGGCGAAGGACTTGAGCGACTTGGCCACGGCGGCATCGAGCACCAGGTTGGAGTCGGAGACGTTCTGCTCGGAGCCGCAGGCACGGAACTCGAACTTGTTGCCGGTGAAGGCGAACGGGGAGGTGCGGTTGCGGTCGGTGTTGTCCTGCATCAGTTTGGGCAGGGTATCGGCGCCCAAGTCGAGCACGCCGCGCGTGGCATGGACGGAAGCTTTGCCATCGATGATCTTCTCGACAACCTCGGTGAGCTGGTCGCCCAGGAAGATGGACATAATCGCCGGAGGAGCCTCGTTGGCGCCCAGACGATGATCGTTGCCGGCCGAGGCGACGGAAGCGCGCAGGAGCTCCTGATAGTTATCGACGGCCTCGATCACCGCGGTGAGGAAGACGATGAACTGCAGGTTGTCGAGCGGGGTGTCGCCCGGATCGAGCAGGTTCTCGGACTCGGTGCCAAGCGACCAGTTGTTGTGCTTGCCCGAACCATTGATGCCCTCGAACGGCTTCTCGTGCAGCAGGCAGACCAGGTCATGGCGGGAAGCGATAAGCTTCATCTTCTCCATCATGACCAGGTTCTGGTCGATGGCCTCGTTCACCTCGCCATAGACAGGAGCGAGCTCATGCTGGCAGGGAGCGACCTCGTTGTGCTTGGTCTTGGCAGGAATGCCAAGCGCCCACAGTTCATCGTCCAGGTCCTTCATATAGGCCGAGACGGTGGGGCGGATAGCGCCAAAGTAGTGCTCCTCGAGCTCCTGGCCCTTGCAGGGAGCAGCGCCAAAGAGAGTGCGACCGGTGATGACCAGGTCCCTGCGCTTGCGGTAAGCGTCCTTCTTGATCAGGAAGTACTCCTGCTCATCGCCCACGGAAGGAACGACCTTCTTGGGGGTCTTGCCAAACAACGCCAAAACGCGCTTGGACTCACGCGAGAGCGCGGTCATGGAGCGCAGCAGCGGGGTCTTCTTGTCCAGGGCCTCGCCCGTGTAGGAGCAGAAAGCCGTGGGGATGCACAGGACATCGTCCTTAATGAATGCGGGGCTGGTGGGATCCCAAGCGGTGTAGCCACGGGCCTCGAAGGTGGCACGCAGGCCGCCGTTGGGGAAGCTGGAGGCGTCCGGCTCGCCCTGGATGAGGTTCTTGCCCGTAAACTTGGTAATGGCGGTGCCGTCGTGGTTGGGCTCGAGGAAGCTGTCGTGCTTCTCGGAAGTAATGCCCGAAAGCGGCTGGAACCAGTGCGCGTAGTGCGTCGCGCCCTTGGAGATGGCCCAGACCTTCATGGCGTGGGCAACGGCGTTGGCCACATCCAGGTCGAGCGGCTCACCGTCCTCGAGGGTTGCAGCAAGGCGCTTCCAAATGTCCTTGGGGAGGTAGTCCTTCATGACTTCCTCAGAGAACACCATGGTCCCGAAGCGGTCAGTAAGTTCGGCCATACGGAACTCCCTTCGTATCGGCACCGCGTGAGAAGCGGTGTTGATTACTAACGAACGAGTCATAGATTAGGCTCGTCGTGTTTCCGCAACATTACCGTTATGTTGCTGTCACGAAACCAATCAATGAGGTTACCGCATCGCGGCGGCGTTGCCGCCCTCAACAGCCAATCAACTGTATAAATTGCAGACCTCTCCCCATGGTTTAAGGGTAGTCAATTTGGGATGGGGCTCTATTAACTGGTATTTCGCATCAGATACCAGTCTTTATAGCCCCATCCTAGATTGACCGCTCTGCTATAGGGAATGTCGATAGCAAGGCATCTTTGATTGGTATCCCCGAATAGCGAGTGAAACTCCACCGTGACACAGTGGTGCTGTAGAATCCTTACAACACATCACACTATTACGTATCTAAAGGAGCACGATATGCGCGTCGACGAGGTTTTTAAGCAGGCAGCATCCCAGGGCACCGCACCCGTTTCGTTTGAGATGTTCCCGCCCAAGGGCGAGCTGACCCTCGACACGGCTCGCGAAGTGGCAGGCAATCTGTGCAAGCTTTCGCCGAGCTTTGTCTCGGTCACCTGCTCTGCCGGCGGCTCGGGCAACGGCGCCACCACCGCCCCCATCGCGCATATGATTACGAGCGAATTCAATACGCCCTCGGTGGCGCACCTTACCTGCGTTGGCCGCACGCATGCCGACATCGCCGCCAAGATCGACGAATACCGCTCCGCCGGCGTAGAAAATGTGCTGGCCCTGCGCGGTGATCTTCCTGCTGGCGCGACCGAGGACGACAAGCCCGCCTCGGACTACGCCTACGCCCGCGACCTCATCCCCGAGCTCGTCGACGCCGGCTTTTGCGTGGGCGCCGCGGCCTACCCCGAGGGCCACATTGCCTGTGAGGACCTCAACGCTTCGGTCGAATACCTCAAGCAAAAACAGGACGCCGGCGCGAGCTTCTTTGTGACGCAGCTCTTCTTTGACAACGAGTGCTTCTACCGCTTCCGCGAGCTTGCCGACAAGGCGGGCATCACGGTGCCCATCACCGCGGGCATCATGCCGTTTATGGGCAAGTCCCAGATCAGCCGCATGGTCTTTATGTGCGGCGCATCGCTGCCCTCCCCCGTCATCAAGATTCTCGCCAAGTACGAGAACGACCCCGAGAGCCTGCAGGCAGCCGGTGTAGATTATGCCGCCCGTCAGCTTTGCGACCTTAAGGAGCACGGTGCCGCCGGTCTGCACCTGTACACTATGAATCGTCCTGCGATCGCCGCGACCATTATGGAGCGCCTGGGGTAATGGAAAAACCGCACATCGATACAACCGCTGTCGAAGTGCCGGCCGACCTTGCGTCGCCGGCGCTTTACCGTGTCGATGCTGCGCACCATCCCCGTGTCGACCGTGCCGAGATGCTGCGGTATCTGGGCTACGGCGGCCAGCAGATTGAGCCCGAGCTGTCACGACGTATTGAGCTTGTGGTCGAGCGCCTTGAGCTGGACATTGAGCCCCGCGGCGTGCGGCGCGTGTTTACCGTCGATGCCACGGGCGTGGACGAGCAGGGAGAGCCTTGCATCCGTCTGGTTGGCACCAACGTTGAGCTGCGCGGTCGCGACATCTATCGACATCTCAAGGACGCCCGCATGGCCGCGCTCATGGCATGCACCCTCGGCATGGACGCCGAGCGTCGTCTGCGCACCACGGGAGCTCAGCAGCCCCTAGAGGGAGCCGTGCTCGACGCCGCATGCTCTGCCTATGTAGAAGCCGCCGTTGAGCAAATGGACCAGCAGGTCAAGACGGACGCCGCCGTTCATGGGCTCGCCGGCAACTGGCGCTTTAGTCCCGGCTATGGCGACTGCCCGCTCTCGGCCCAGCGCTCGATCGTGAATGCGCTCAACGCCACGCGGCTCATCGGGCTTACCGTCACGCCCACCAGCCTGCTCATGCCCACCAAGAGCGTGACCGCGGTGATTGGTCTGTTTGACGGCGAAGTCCACGACGCCCAGAGCCGCCCCACCTGCAATATCTGCCGCATGCGCGAGCACTGTCGCTTCCGTGCCGCCCACACCACCTGCTATTCCAGCCATTAGGAGCCCTCGATGTTTACTCCGCTTATCACTCATGATCTGGACGGTGCTGCGCTGGCGGCACCTGTCAATGCCGCGCGCTGCAACGGCGCCGCGTACAAGACGCGCACGATCGACGATCTGCGCATTAAGGACGATCGCCTGCGTGCGGCCATCGAGGGCACGGGGCACTTGCTGTTCGACGGCGGCATGGGCACCATGTTGCAGGCCGCTGGTATGAAGGCAGGCGCCCTGCCCGAGCTGCTCAACTTTGAGGAGCCCCAGGTCATTACCGACATTCAGCGACAGTACGTCGAGGCCGGCTGCGACGTGATCACCGCCAACACCTTTGGCGCCAACGCCCACAAGCTCGACGGTACCGCCACCGTGGCAGATGTCTTTGCCGCCGCTGTCGCCTGCGCCCGCGCAGCCGGTGCCCACTACGTCGCCGGCGATATCGGCCCCATCGGCGCGCTGCTGCGCCCCTTGGGTACCCTCAGCTTCGACGAGGCCTGCGACCTCTTTGCCGAGGAAGTGCGCGCCGGCGTCGATGCGGGCGTGGACCTCTTTATTATCGAGACCATGACCGACCTTGCCGAGATCAAGGCGGCCGTCCTCGCCTGCCGAGAGAACTCCGACCTGCCCGTCTTTGCCACCATGACCTTTGAGGAAGACGGTCGCACGTTCCTGGGCACGAGTCCCGAGGTGGCCGCCATCACGCTCGACGCCATCGGCGCCGACGTTTTGGGCATCAACTGCAGCCAGGGACCGGCCGAGCTCCGAGGGCTCGCCGCACGTATGCTCACCGTTACGGACAAACCCGTTATGGTGCAGGCCAATGCGGGACTGCCCCACGTGGACGACGACGGTAATACCGTCTTTGACATCCAGGCCCCCGAATACGCCAAAGCCGTCGCCGGCATGATTGAGGACGGCGTGAGCGTCGTGGGCGGCTGCTGCGGCACCACGCCGGCGCACATGGCCGCCTTGCGCACGCTTATCGATAACCACACGCCCAGTCCGCGCCACCGCAAGCCCAGCATGTCGGTCACAAGTGCCCAGACTGTGGTGGACCTTCCCTGCGACGGCCACAAGATTGCCGTCATCGGCGAGCGCATCAATCCCACCGGCAAAAAGCGCCTGCAGCAGGCCCTGCGCGACGGCGATCTGGACTACGTCGTGAGCCAAGGCATCAGCCAGCAGGAGCAGGGCGCCGATATCCTGGACGTCAACGTGGGCCTGCCCGAGATCGACGAGGTCAAGATTATCCAGCAGGCGACCGAGCAGCTCCAAGGCTCCACGCTGTTGCCGCTGCAGATCGACTCCACCGATCCCGCCGCTGTCGAGGCCGCCGTGCGCCGCTACGCCGGCAAGCCCATCATCAACTCGGTCAACGGCAAGCAGCAGATCATGGATGAGATCTTTCCGCTGGTCGCCCACTACGGCACCAACGTTGTCGGCCTTACGCTCGACGAAGGCGGCATCCCTGATACCGCCGAGGCCCGCTTCGCCATCGCCGAGCGCATCGTGGCCGAGGCCGCCCGCTACGGCATCGGCCCGAACCGCATCCTCATCGACTGCCTGGTCATGACCGCCTCGACCAACCAGCGCCAGGCTGAGCAGATCCTGCGCGCCATGTCCCTGTGCAAGGAGCGCCTGGGCGTCAAATGCGCGCTCGGCGTTTCGAACATCAGCTTTGGCCTGCCTGCCCGCCCGCTGCTGGGCTCGGTCTTTTTGGCTGCCGCCTTCGGCGCGGGCCTGGACGCCCCCATCATGAACCCGGGCTCCAAGCGCTTTATGGACACCGTCTACAGCTATCGCGTCCTGAGCGTTGAGGACGAGGGCTCGACCGGATACATCGAGCGCTATGCCGGCTGGACCGATCCGTACAAGATCGCCGCCAACCCGGCAGCAGCTCAGGCCGCATCGACCGACACCGTGCCCGCCGCTGGTGTCACCAGCACCGACGGCAACGACGACCCCATCCGCCACATGGTCGTCTCGGGCCGCAAGGGAGAGATCGCTGCCGAGACCGAGCGTCTGCTGGCAGACCACGACGCCATGGACCTCATCAACAATCACTTTATCCCCGCCCTCGACGAGGTCGGAGTCCTCTTTGACCAGGGCAAGTTCTTCTTGCCGCAGCTCATGGCCTCGGCCGAGGCCGCGCGCGTGGGCTTCGATACCATCAAACGCCTGATGCCCGCCGGCGAGATTGCCGACAAGGGTAAGATCTGCGTGGCCACCGTCAAGGGCGACATCCACGATATCGGCAAGAATATCGTCAAAATGCTGCTCGACAACTACGGCTACACCGTCTTTGACCTAGGCCGCGACGTCGATCCACAGGAGGTGCTCAAGACCGTCAAGGAGCGCGATATCAAACTCGTCGGCCTCTCGGCGCTTATGACCACCACCGTCGTCGCCATGGAGGAGACCATCAAGTTGCTCCATGCCGAGGTGCCGGGCGTCAAGATCATCGTAGGCGGCGCCGTGCTCACCCCCGAATACGCCAAGCAGATCGGCGCGGACTACTACGCCAAGGATGCCGCCGAAAGCGCGCGCATCGCCGAAGAGGTCTTTGGGCAGTAACACAACGGAAACAACCGAGCACCAAAACGTGCCGCATGCGCCACTTGGCACGTGCGGCACGTTAGAATAGAAAAGACTATGCTCGTTTTGGCAGATAGGAGCGCAAGGATGGCGATCACGCCCGCAGAAATCGCGGAAACCCGCGGCATGGTTGAGGAGCAGAACCTCGACATCAGGACCATCACCATGGGTGTTTCGCTCATGGGTTGCGGTGACGAGAACCTCGACCGCATGTGCACGAAGATCTACGACCACGTGACGCACACGGCTGAGCATCTGGTCGAGACCGCCGAGAACCTCGAGCGCGAGTACGGTATCCCCATCGTCAACAAGCGCGTCTCCGTTACCCCGGTGGCGCAGATCGCCGCTTGCTGCAAGGATGAGGACCTCACCCCTATCGCGCACGCCCTCGACCGCGCGGCCGAGACGCTCGGCATCGACTACCTGGGCGGCTTCTCCGCACTCGTCCAGAAGGGCATCGGCGACGCCGATCGCCGCGTTATCCAGTCCATCCCCCAGGCGCTCGCTACCACCAGCCGCGTCTGCTCCAGCGTCAATGTTGCTAGCCTGCGCGCTGGCATCAACATGGACGCCGTGCTTATGGCGGCCCAGACCATCATCGATGCCGCTAGACTCACGGCCGACCAGGATTCCGTCGGCGCTTCCAAGTTTGTCTGCTTTGCCAACATGGTCGAGGACTCCCCGTTTATGGCGGGCGCCGTCCACGGCGGTGGCGAGGCCGACGCCGTCATCAACGTAGGCGTCTCGGGCCCCGGCGTTATGGCCGCAGCCCTGGAGACGCTGCCCGATTCCGCCTCGATGATGGAAGTCGCCGAAAAGATTAAGCAGACCGCCTTTAAGATCACCCGCGCCGGCGAGCTCATGAGCCGCGAGGCCGCCCATCGCCTGGGGGTCGAGAAGGGCATTGTCGACCTGTCGCTGGCCCCCACGCCTGCCATCGGTGACTCCGTCGCGCGCATCCTCGAGATCATCGGCGTGGGCACCTGCGGTGGCCCGGGCACGACCTGCGCGCTCGCCATGCTCAACGATGCCGTCAAGAAGGGCGGCGTCATGGCCAGCTCCAGCGTGGGCGGTCTTTCCGGCGCCTTTATCCCCGTGTCCGAGGACGCCGGCATGATCGCCGCCGTCGAGGCCGGTGCGCTTTCGCTCGAGAAGCTCGAGGCCATGACCTGCGTGTGCTCCGTTGGCCTGGACATGATCGCCATCCCCGGCGACACCCCGGTCGAGACCATCGCCGGCATCATCGCCGACGAGATGGCCATCGGCGTCATCAACAACAAGACCACGGCCGTCCGCGTGATTCCCGCCATCGGCAAGGGCGTGGGTGACTGCGTCGAGTACGGCGGCCTGTTCGGCCGTGCACCCATCATGCCGGTGAACCCCAACGCCGGCACCGTGCTTGCCCATCGCGGTGGACGTTTCCCGGCGCCGCTGAACTCGCTGAAGAACTAGCTGAGGGGGACTGGCGAGGAGCCCCGCCGCCGGGCGGCAGACATATAAGGTCGCCTGCTCGGACAGTCCTGACTCGCACGGAGAGCACATTAAGTGCTCTCCGGCTCGTGCGGAACTCGCGATCGACCTTATATATTTGCCCTCCCCGGGGCTCCCGCACAACGGGACCTCGGTTGGGTTCTATCCCGGTTGCAGTCGCTTCGCTTCTGCTCCACTTTGCTGGTATGACGGTTTGGCGTTGGATCGGTTCTTTCTGATATATGCTGGTTGCGGCTCTTCTTTTGGGAGGAGTCGCTTTTTTGTTGCTAGGAGGTTGGCCCGTGGCTGATGGGGAGAATCGTTCTGAGCTGCTTTCTGCTGATTGGAATGGCGAATGGATGCGCTTGCAGGCTGGTCGGCGGCGGGCTGATGACTCTTTTGAGTGGGATAAGCGGGCTCGGCATTTTCGGCCGCTTGAGACTGCTCCGTATGCCCGGGACTTTATTAAGCTGTTGGCGTTAAAGCCTGGTGAATCCGTGCTTGATATGGGGTGTGGGGCTGGGTCGATTGCTATTCCGCTTGCTCAGGCTGGGCATCCTGTGATTGCAGCCGACTTCTCCCCCGCTATGTTGGGCACCCTTGATGCCGGCATTGAGTATTACGGGCTCGAGGGGCGCATAACGCCGCTTGAGCTTGCTTGGGATGATGATTGGGATTTGGTTGGACCGGTCGCGAAAGCGGTAGATGCTGCCTTTGCCAGTCGCTCTGTCACCACGACCAACCTAAAAGATGCGCTTGCAAAGCTTGATCGAACGGCTCGTCGGCGTTGTGCTGTCACGATGGTCGCTAACTCCAGCCCGCGCTATGATCTGCACCTGATGAACGCCATCGGTGCCTCGGTTACCTGCAGTAATGGCTTTGTGTATGCTTTTAATGTCCTCATTCAGATGGGTGCCCTGCCGCAGGTTACGTACTTTGAATCGCCTCGTCGCGATACCTTCGATAGCCTTGAAGCAGGCGTAGCGGATTTTTCCCGTATGCTCGAACATGGCAACGAGGATAAGATCGACCGCCTGCGCGATTACATCGCCCAGCACATGATCGAGAACCCCCATGCCGGTGAGCCGGGCTCCAAGGGTGTGCCGCAGGGACGCTACATGCTCGACCACATCCGCAAGGTCCGTTGGGCATTTATTGCATGGGAACCGGTCTCTGCGCCCAGCTCATAGCTTGTTCGCAGCCCACGCCGCCCACTCACTCGGCATCCGCATTCTTTTTGAACTGGGCAAACGCGCCCCACACCGCGCCGTTCCTGCGCTATCGTGGGACAGCTCACGTAGATTAAGGCCCCGTCGCGGGGCGCCCCATACATAGAAAGCGAGAACCCATGGCACTGACAGGAGCCCAGGTCAAGCAGCTTCGCAGCATGGCCCATCACCTCAACCCCGCCATCATCATCGGTAAGTCCGATGTCAACGAGGGCACCGTCGAGCAGACGGTCGCCTACCTGGAGAAGCACGAGCTCGTTAAGTGCTCCGTGCTCGATGGCTCCAGTCTTTCCGCCCGCGAGGCCGCCGAAGAGCTCGCTGAGCGTTGCCACGCCGAGGTCGTCCAGGTCATCGGCCGCAAGTTCTCGCTGTATCGCGAGTCCTCGCGCAAGGACATTGAGAAGATCAAGCTCGTCTAAGAGCCAATGATCCGGCGAGCGAACACATAGCAAGCTTACGGGTGCCCAAGTACTTCGGACGCCCGTTTTTTATCGCTCGACCAGCACGCGATTGAGCCGCCCCTCCACCAAGCGCTCGTATAGACGCCGCGTCTCGGGCTCGGGCACGCCATTGACCTGCTCCCTCAGATGATGCATATGCCCGCTGTACAGCTCGACGATATCGCGCCGCCGCCCCGCCGCACTGTAGACGCGCATGGCGCAGCGCACCATATCCTCACGCGCCGTCTCTTGCCGCAGCCCCGACTCCACCAGCCATACCGCCGACTGCAGGTCGTTTTCTTCTAGGGCGGCATTCGCGCCCCGAATCATGCAGTCGATATACTTCGATTCCATAATGCGTCGCATACGCAAAAAGTAGGTGGGGTTACAGCCATTGGGCACATGCAGCGGTCCGGCATAAAGTTGCTCAATCTTAAGGCACAACTCGACCAGATGGGGCCCGCGCGCACCCATGCGATTTCCCAAAACCTCGCGGCTTATCTGGTCAAACAGCCGTACATCGGTCTTGACGTAGTCACCGTTGAGTCCGATGCATTCATTTTGGATGAGCACACACGACTTGCCATCCGGCGTCGGTCCCAAAGCCGACCGCAAGCGCGATATCGTCGAGTACAGGTTGTTGCGGGCGCTATTGAACTCGGCATGGGGCCACAACTCCATTGCCAGCGTCTCGCGGTCGACGAGCGCATCCATGCCCAGTGCAAGCCGCTCGGCAAGCGTCGCCGCCTTCTTGCGGCGCCACATTTTGTCCGTGATGGGAAACCCGTCGCGCTCGGCGCGGAACGCAGCAAACATGCGAATCTCGATATGGTCGATGGTATCAACGGCTTCAACCTCGCCAGCCTGGAACAGGCGCTCGCCCTCCCCTTCCAAATCGTCGCGCAGCGAGTACCGCGACAGCTCGCGCACGGGAAGCTTCTTGCGAATCCTGGTCGCCGGCTCGCCCAGACAATGCATGGCAAGGCGCGCAAAGAGCCGATACGATGGTTCCAGAATCCCCGCGCGATTCATGGACATCCAGGCCGCAAGATCGCTGTCTCGCCCCGCGCAAGCCAAATGCAGCGCCACCATCCAGGCTTCTGCACCACCAACCTGCGTCTGGCTTATATCGAGCAACTCCGCTTCCTCGCGTACCGAAACCATCGAGGTGTTACGCAGATACGCCGCGCGCTCCAGCAGCAATGCGTTATCGCGCATGTACGCAATCGACTCCTCGGCAAGTTTGAGCACTTGGACCGCACGGAACTTTGCATTAACCGGCCGTCCCTCTGCCAGCGACTGCCAGCCTTCTAGCAACAGGCCAAACAGCTGAATCTGGTTGTCGCGCATGCGCACGGCAAAACGATCGAGCTCGTTGAACGCCGCGTCGTCGGTTACCGGCAGGCCGGAAAGGAGCCGCCGTGCCGCCAACACCATGCGCACCCAGATAGCCATCGCCTTAAGCCCACGCACGTCGAGCGCCTCCCGCACCACCGTCATCTCGTCGTCGCGCTCGTCGGTTCCCGTAAACGACCCGTCAAAGAGCTCCACCAGCATGCTATCGGCCCGTATAACAATCCCCGCGATGTCGAGCTCACAGTCGTAGGCCTTGCTCGTTTTGAGCTGCTGTAGAACGCCGCCGTCATCTCCCCGCTCGGTCAGGCAGCGCTTGACCTCGATATGCGCGGACAACATATCGAGTGCGGTATGGGATGTCTCGATTTCTGGCACGGCCAGGTTCGTAGGAAGCCCAAGCCCGTTGTCCCCATAGCAAACAGCCGTCAGTGTCTGGGCCACTCTCCATGAAACAGGGTCTATTTCGCAGGCCGCCCGTTCGCCCCCGCGCTCGATGACCGATGCCATATAGCGAGCGAGCTTTGTATTGGACACGCTGACCGCTGCCAAATACACGCCGAGCGCCTCGGCAGGCGTTGGCTCTGGAGCCGGATCGTCGGCATCGATCGTACCCAGCGCTGCTCGGCAGATATCGGCCCCGTGCCCCGTCAGAGCAAGATCGACCCCATACTGCCCAGCAAGTTCAAGGACCGCTCCACGGTCCAAAAAGGCGTCCGCCAGGCCCATCGCCGCATCGCATCGGCCCGCTTTAAGCAAAATCCGGGCCGCCCTCGGAACAAGTTCGGGGCGAACCTCGGCCACCAACTTACGCAAACGCAAGCGTCCGTTATCCTCCGTGCCCAGACACGTAAAACTCCGCTCGGCGGGGTCCAAGCCAAAGATCGGGTAGTCGCGTACAAAGTAGGACTGGTCGACCATCGATAGCCTCACCCCGCAAGCCTCGAGTTCTGCGATATTGCCCTCGCCCATCAAAATCATGAAACATGCCACGCAAAACAGTGCATTATTGTCGAGCGAAGCCAGATCGACAAGTGCCGCGCCATATACGTTGACAATCTCGTTTTCGAGCAGACCGGCTACGTCGCCTTGGCCATACAGACCCGTCTGCAATGCCGAAACGAGCTCGGGCACGCCCTGCGTAAGCTGATAAAAGTCGAGCGATGTGCTGATCGAAAACGCCGATGCCCACGCCGAATACTCATAGGCATGTACCTTGAGCATCTGCGCATTGATCTTAACCGAATCGCCCAGCCCATGAATCAGTTGACGATTTGAAGGACGGCAGGAGATAAAGACCCCTACCCCCATAGCGCGCAGGCCGCGAATCCTGTCGATAAGGTCTTCGGTATCGTGCTGATCGAGGTTTGGCACATTATCAATCGCGATAAGGGAGTGCGGTTTGTCTTTGAGTTCTTCGGTAACCACCTCGAGCTGCATAAACACCTCGCGCCCAATGGCGCGATCGGCCTCGATAATCCGCACGGGGCCTCGCGTCGGGTCGCATTTAACCTCATGGGTGTACTGCAGCAGCACCGAGGTCTTCCCAAACCCGTCGGGCGCATAAAGAACCACGATGCCGGCCTTTCGGCCCTTGGCGAGAAGCTCATTCATCAAGCGTTCGCGTCGCACCATATAGCCACCGCCCAGCGGCATCAGCTCGAGGTCGTCTATACTGCTCAAATCGTTTACCATGCCCGCTCCTCAACTCGACCGTATGGACACTGTAACCGCAAGACCATACAAGCCGCGCCATGAATAGAGCGACCTTGTGTTCTAGGTTGTCTTTTGGTACGCAAGCGGCAAGCTTTTGTACAGCGAGGGCCGATTGTTATTAATCCCCCGACTAATCGGTCTTTAAGCAGGTAAATGAGCTTGTCAGCTTGTCCCATCTAAGCGGCAGTGTAACGCAAATGAACAAGGTTCAGCTATGTCATTCAGCTCGCCTAGCACCCGCTACCGTCTACGACCTTTTAGTGGCATTTTTGCATAGAATCTGATATGGAATGAATCAAGCTGTTGGGCATCCGGCATTCGTCAAGCTTGCGGCAAGATTTTGGTCAAGTGGACAGAAAGGGATAGCAAAAAGGCCCCCGCAAAGCGGAGGCCTTAGGCAAGGCTATGTCGAGGTGCAGGATTCGCGCTACTCGCAGAGCGAAAGGGCAGCCTCGTCGGCAACGACAACGCAGTTGGTGTGCAGCTGCAGGATCGAAGCCGGGCACTCGGGCGTAACCGGACCATAGCACATATCGTGCACGGCCTGAGCCTTGGCCTCGCCGTTGGCGACGACCAGGATCATGCGGGCATACATGATGGTCTGGGTACCCATGGTGTAGGCCTGACGGGGAACATCGTCGATGCTGTCGAACAGACGGCTGTTGGCCTGAATGGTGCTCTCGGTGAGGTCGACGCAGTGCGTACCCTTGGAGAAGTGGTCATCGGGCTCGTTGAAGCCGATATGACCGTTGTTGCCAATGCCGAGCAGCTGCAGATCGGGATAGCCGGCGGCGGCGACGATCTTGTCGTACTCAGAGCAGGCAGCGGCGGCGTCGGGGTTGGAACCGTCGGGCACATGCGTGTTGTTCAGGTCGATGTTGATGTGATCGAAGAAGTTCTCACGCATGAAGTAGTGATAGCTCTGGGGATCGTCGTGCGAAAGGCCGCGATACTCGTCCAGGTTGTAGGTGCTGACCTCGGCAAAGTCGACGTCGCCCTTCTCGTACCAAGCAGCGAGCTGCTTGTAGGCACCGATCGGGGTGGAGCCGGTGGCAAGACCCAACACGCAGTCGGGCTTGAGGATAACCTGCGCCGAGATAATATTGGCGGCCTTGCGGCTCATATCCTCGTAGTCTTTAGCTTTAATGATCTTCATTACGCGTCCTTTCTCGTACAAGAGAGGCAAGGCTCCCTTACAAGCACTTGCCCGCGGCCCGCGTCGGCCGCAACCAACGTGTGCGGCCACCAGGGCGAGGTCGCGTAATGTATGTGTCTCGTGTCTAACCGCGTCGAGGCCCCTGCCCGTCCACGGTGACCCAAAGCCTTTTAGCTTCGGACAAATCCCATCTTGCCACGGGGGGCGTCCTCTTTCAAGGGCGCCCTCCGTAAACGTGTTTGAATTGTAGGCTAATGGCCACGTGCACTTGCTAGCGCTCGCGAGCAACGATGAGCTGGTCCATCTCTTCGACATGCACGCCAACGGAGCCCTTGATGCTCGAGAACTCAACGGAGTTGCATACCAAGATGGGAACCGTCACATCGTAGCCCTCGGCAGCAATTGCCTCGCGATCGAACTCAATGAGTACATCGCCCTTATGGACGATGTCACCCACTTGCGCATATACGGTAAAGTGCTTGCCCTCGAGCTGAACAGTGTCCAAACCAACGTGGATGAGCACGTCCAAGCCATCAACCGTGTTAAGCGCAACGGCGTGTCCCGTGGGAAAAATAGCCTCGACCTTGGCATCAGCCGGCGCGATCACGCGCGTTCCGGTGGGCTGAATCGCCACGCCCTGGCCCAAAAGGCCGGTAGCAAACGTCTGATCGTTTACCTCGGAGAGCGGAATGACGTCACCCGAGATGGGAGCATCCAACGTAAGGACTCGACCACGCATACCAAAAGACCTTAGGACTTTAGTGAACATGCTCCCCCTCGGACATACCGATCAACCAAAATAACCTTAACAGTTTACCACTTGGCACCCGTTTTTGACCATTAGGGAAGTTCGCGCTTGACAACCTCGACGATGTCGTCGACAACGCGCTGGGTCAGCTCGTGTGTCTCGGCCTCAGCCATCACGCGGACCAGCGGCTCGGTACCGCTCGGGCGCACCAGAATGCGGCCGCGGCCGTCAAGCTCCTTCTCGGCAGCAGCGACGGCATCCCAGATGGGCTGGCAATCGTCCAGACCAGCCTTGTTGTCGGAATGCACGTTGACAAGCACCTGCGGATACTTCTTCATGATGCCAGCAAGATCGGTGAGGGTACGACCGGTGCGCTTGAGCACGGCCAGCAGCTGCAGAGCCGTCACCAGACCGTCACCGGTGGTGTTGTGCTCCAGGAAGATGATGTGGCCGGACTGTTCGCCGCCGATGACGGCGCCGTCCGCGAGCATGCGCTCCAGAACGTAGCGGTCGCCCACGGCAGTCTGAACCATCTCGAAGCCCTGCTCCTTCATAGCGATGGAGAAGCCAAGATTGCACATGACGGTCGAGACGATCTCGGAGTTGGCGAGCTTGCCGCGAGCGGCGAGGTCAGAACCGCAGATAGCCAGGATGTAGTCACCGTCGATCTCGTTGCCCTCGCTGTCCACGAACAGCACGCGGTCGGCGTCGCCGTCGTGGGCCAGACCGATGTCAGCATGGGTGCGCAGCACGAGCTCGCGCAGGGGCTCAAGGTGAGTGGAGCCGCACTCGACATTGATGTCGGTGCCGCAATAATCGGTGTTGATGGCATGGACCGTGGCACCTAGGCGCTGCAGCGCGGCGGGCGTAGTCTGGCAGGAAGCACCGTGACCGCAGTCGACGGCAACGACCAGACCATCGAGCCTCAGGCCATCAAGCGTATCGATGGCGTGGTCGACGTATGCCTTGCGAGCGTCCTTCATCTTAATGATGTGGCCCACGCCGGCGCCGGTCGGCAGCGTATCGGCAGCCATGGCCTCCTCGGACATGACCCAGGCGCTGATCTCTTCCTCGACCGCGTCGGGAAGCTTCATGCCCTTGCGGCTAAAGAACTTGATGCCGTTGAACTCCGGCGGATTGTGCGAAGCGGAGATGACGATGCCGCCGTCGAGCTCGTTCTGAACGGTGAGCAGCGCCACGGCCGGCGTAGGGATAACGCCGCAGCAATGCGGGCGGCCGCCCTCGGCCATAATGCCGGCGGTCAGAGCACTCTCGAGCATAGTGCCCGAAAGACGCGTGTCGCGACCGATGCAAATGTCCGGACCAAGGAACTTGGTCGCCGCACGGCCAAGGCGAAACGCGAGGTCACACGAGAGGTCGGCGTTGGCGACGCCACGGACGCCGTCGGTACCGAAGATGTTCTGGGGCATAGGATCGCTCCTTCCCAAGTAGGCAAAACACAGTCGCCCACTCTAGTCGAAAATGAAAAGCGGGACCCGCCGAGCAATCGGCAGGCCCCGCTTGTACATTGTATCTCGTAAGGAGATAAAACCTTAGCGCTTGGAGAACTGGGGAGCGCGGCGGGCCTTCTTGAGGCCGTACTTCTTGCGCTCGACCACGCGAGCATCGCGCGTAAGGAAACCGGCCTTCTTGAGGTCAGCACGGTAGTCGCCAGCGTTCAGAAGAGCGCGAGCGATGCCCAGGCGCAGAGCGCCGGACTGACCGGAGATGCCGCCGCCATCGCACAGAGCGATAACGTCGAACTGACCGGCGGTGTCGGTCACCTTGAAGGGAGCAAGGGCGTTCTCAACGAGCTGATGACGGCCGAAATACTGCTCGGCGTCACGCTTGTTGATGGTCACCTTGCCGGTGCCGGGGACGAGACGGACGCGGGCGACGGCGTTCTTACGACGGCCGGTACCCTGGTAGACAACGGTGTTCTCAGCCATCTTTAAGCCTCCAGCTCAATCTTCGTGGGGTTCTGGGCAGCGTGCGGATGCTCGGCACCAGCGTAGACCTTAAGCTTGGTCATCTGGGCACGGCCGAGGGTGGTCTTGGGCAGCATGCCGCGAACGGCGCGCTCGATGACCTTCTCCGGGTGCTTCTCCATAGCCTGGCGGAAGCTCTCAGCCTTGAGGCCGCCGTTGTAGCCGCTGTGGCGATAATAGGTCTTCGTGTCGGCCTTGTTACCGGTAAGCTGGACCTTATCGGCGTTGATGACGACAACGAAGTCGCCGCAGTCGCTGTTGGGCGTGAACTGGGGCTTGTTCTTACCGCGCAGGATCATTGCGATCTGGGTGGCAAGACGGCCCAGGACAGCACCATCGGCGTCGACGAGAACCCAGTTGCGCTGGACCTCGCCCTGCTTGGCGTAGTGAGTCGATTTCGAAATCACTTAGACTCCTCCATGTACAGTACGTGTTGTTACAGAGATTCACGGGGCTCTGCAAGTAACCCGTCCATATTACCCCGCTCGCCGTACGAGTCAACAGGTATTTTGGCTCCGACCAGACTTTCTGCACATGTCATCCATGGGTCATGACGTCGCGACACTAGCGCTCGACAAATGCCTCGATATCACTCAGTAGGCGCTTTGCCTCCTGGCGGCCCTGAATATACAGGTCGAGGAGCTTTGCCGGATCGTGCTCAACGTGGCCGACCTCGACCGGCTTTTGCGGAGCAACGACCAGCGCGCGGCCCTCGCGCTCATACTTCCACAGATGCATGCGCTGGAGGTTATAGCGGTCGTGGCGCGTCTCGATAGCCTCGAGCAGGTAGGGGTAGTCGACATAGCGGGCGCGCGCGGCGGGCATAAACTCGTAGGGCTTTTTCTCGTATGAGCGGTCCTGCGTGACAATAACAACCGCGCGATCGAAGCCCGCCTCCTCCAGCACGTGCTCGATGGGGACCGAATCGGCTACGCCGCCGTCGACGTATTTGTGCCCGTCAATCTCGACCGGCGGCGTCACCAGCGGCAGCGACGTCGATGCGCGCACGGCGTCGAGGTCAAGTACGGCGCTTTTGACCGGCAGGTACGCGGCGGTTCCAAAGAGCATGTCCGTCGCGACGGCGTACATCTCGATGGAGCTCGCGTCGAACGTCTCGTTGTCAAAGGGATCCAGGCGGTCCTGGACATCGTTGAAGATAAAGTCGTAACCCACGATGGAGCCCGTGGATGCAAACGATGCGGCGCCCATAAAGCGGTTGTCGTTGCAGAAAGCCAGGTTGATGCGGTTGGCACGGCCGATCTGGTGCGACTTGTAGTTCACGCCGTTGAGGGCGCCGGCCGATACGCCGTAGACAGCCGGAATCTCGACGCCGGCCTCCATGAGAACGTCGAGCACGCCCGCGGTAAATTGCCCACGAAAACTGCCACCCTCCAAGACGAGCGCGACCTTGCCGGCGTTCTTTGCCTTATCTTCTGCAGTCATATTGACCTCCTGCGATTGCGTTTTGGCTTTCTTCTACCCAGTTTTGGAATGGAGGGCGCGCAGGTTTTTCGAGGCGGCAGGTGCAGCGGAAAGTGCGTCCCAGTTTGAGGCGGGATTACGGGATGCGCTTTCCGCTTGGACCGCCGTTGGGAAAGCGCGTCCCGTTCTGAGCGCGGATTCCGGGATGAACTATCCGCTTGAGGCGTCTTCCGGAAAATGAATCCCATTCCGAACGTCGATTCCGGGATGCAGTTTCCGCTTGAAACGTCATCCGGAAACTACGTCCCAGTCTGAGCGCGGATTCCGGGATGGGCTTTCCGCCTGGGCTGCCATTGGGAAAGCGCGTCCCACTCTGCGTCACTGAGGCGTTTTCTTTACGCCCGCGCCCTGCATAGAGTTCGGTTCTCCGCGGGTGGGGGAATCCGTTGGTGCTGGGCATGGCTAGCTGAAATACCATCGGCAGCACATCTGTTTTGGGTTGGGGCTTTGCGCGGAGAATCCGCGTGTTTGCTTCGCGAACACGCACCGGCTTCGGCCGCCTGCCGGCGTCCTCGCCCGCGGGCTAAAAACGCTTACGCGTTTTCTTTACGCTCGCGCCCTGCACAGAGTTCGATTCTCCGCGGTACGGACTAGAAATGAAAAGGCAGGTAGATACGAATATCTACCTGCCTGTAACTATTGGTGGAGCTGGCGTTCATTCGGTCGAACACCTCGCCACCTGGACCTATAGCGCCAGGCAGCGACGGATTATCGCCCAAGCCGGCAGAATCGTCAAACGTGAACGCCACGCGCAGGCCGTCGTCATCGTCGGGGCCGCCCAGCACCACACGCGCCACGAACGTGCGCAGGAGCCGCGCGTCGTCCACCTCGGCGGCGGCCATGCCCTCAAGCCAGAACAGAGCGCGGTCGTAGTCAAGGCGGGCGGCCTCAAGGGCCTCGGCCGTGCGCAGCTCGTCCTTGAGGAGCGCCTGCCGCTGCTTCAGCGCGTCTATGCGCTCCTTGCCGCCCGGCGGCGCGATGCCCGACTCGATGGCCGTCCATATGTTGGAGAACGCCGTCTCGATCTTGGCCAGCTCGCCCTTTATGGTCTCGCTCAAGGGCTTCTCGTCGGCGCGCTCCTCCTCGGCGTCGGCCAGCATGCGAGCGATGCGCTCGCGGCTGTCGGCGCTGCCCAGGGCCTCGCGCACGGCGTCGGCCACGCGCTTCTCCACGACATCGCGGCGCACGGTGCGCCCGCAGCTGCGGCAGCGGTAGTAGTGATAGGGCCTGCCCGACTTGCCCGTTCCGCTGGTGCCGGTCATCAGCCCGCCGTCTCGCCCGTCGTAGAGCTTGCCCGTGAGCGGGAAGTCCCACGCTTCGGTCTTGGCGCGGGGCCTGTGCGAGTCCTCAAGCATCCGTATCACCCTCTCCTCGTCATCCATGGGAACGATGGCGGGCATGCCGCCGGGCACGACCACGCCCGCGTAGCGGTACTCCCCGCCATTCTCCCGCCGCATCAGTATGCGGCGCACCGTCTGGAAGCGCCACTTGCCGCCGCGCTTGGTGCGGTACGGCTCCCAGGCGCGCACCACGTCGGCCACCGACTTGCCCGACAAGACCATGCGCACGCCCAGGCGGATGGCGGCGGCCTCCTCCTCGTTGACCACGTAGCGCCCGTCCACTATGTCCCAGCCGTAGCGCACGCAGCCGTTGGCCATGCACCGCTCGGCGTTCTTCTGTATGCCGTCGCGTATGCGCTCGCCGTCGAGCGCGCTCTCGTACTCCGCCAGCACCTCCAGCATGCCCAGCTGCAGCACGCCCGCCGAGCCGTCCGAAATGTCCTCGCCCGCGTACAGTATCTCGACGCGGCAGCGGCGCAGCATGATGCGCGCCATGGCCATCTCGTCGCGGTTGCGCATGATTCGGGTAACTTTATATATGACCACGAAATCGAACAGCCCTCGCTTGGCGTCGGCCATCATGCGCTGGAACTCGGCGCGGTCGGTGTTGGTGCCCGTCTGCGCGAAGTCGCAGTACGTGGCCACCACGCGCAGGTCGTTCTCGGCGCAGTAGGCGCGGGACTTCTCCACCTGTATCTCTATGGACTCGCCGCGCTGGTTGTGGCTCGAGAAGCGGGCGTATATCGCCGCGCGCCCGCCCACGGCTACTCCATCTCGTCGGCGGCCTGGAACCACACCACCGTGCCGATCACGCGCACGGGGCCGTCGTCCATGCCGAAAATCATGTCCTCGTAGTCCTCGAAGCTATCCGCCGACAGCATCAGCTTGGTGCTGCCCCTGTACCAGCGGCGCATGACCGCGCGGTAGTCCTCGGTCTCCACCACGGCGATGGACCCGTTGGCGGGCTGGCGGTCGGGGTCGACCAGCACGTGGCTGCCCTCGGGTATGACGCGGTCCATGCAGTCGCCCTCGACCTCCAGGGCGAAAGCGCGCGGGTGCCCGGCGCACACGGAGGCGGGAACCTCAACGCGGTGCGCGACCTCCTCCTCGTCGGCGAGCGAGCCGGCGTGCACGCGCCCGAGCGTGAGCAGCGGCACGGTGGCGCTGCTGGCCACCACGGGCATGGCACCGGCGGGCAAAACAACGCCATCTGTTCCCTCGTCAATAACCTCGCCTTTACTGATATTGAAATAATCCGCAATACGCTGAACTGCGCCCATACGAGGCACTGCTCGCCCGTTTTCCCACTGAGATACGGCCATAGCGGAGACGGCGGCAACTTTGCCGAACTCCTCCTGCGTCATGTCGTGCTGCGTCCTAATCCTTCGGATGTTCTCGGCTATGCTCACGTGTCCTCCTTCCGCTGCGACCGTTAAAATCTTTTTACAGAATATGACAAATCTTCTTTACAGTCACTATATGTTTGGTTATAGTCTTAGGCATACCAAGCAAGGAGGTGATTCGATGGAATTGGTTGATGCGCGCAAGAAGGCACGGTACTCACAGGAGGCCGTGGCTGGCCTTCTCGGCATCTCGCGGCCCACGTACGCAAAGATGGAAAGCAACCCCGATAGCGTGACTATCGAGGACGCCAAAAAACTGGCAAAACTTTTCGGCGTGCGTGTGGCTGATATTTTTTTCGGCAGCAACGATAGTTAAACCTATAGATAGGAGAGAAGCCATGACCAACGAAAGCAAGATGCCCGCCATCGACGCGAATACCGCCAGCGAGCTGCTGGCCATCGTCGCGAACAGCAAGGACCGCATCACCGTCAACTTCGAGAAGGCGGAGAACGGCTGCATGGAGGAGACGAAGGGAAGCCTGAAGTGCCGCATCGCGCACGCATGGGGCTTCGAGTTCGAGGCCATCAAGCTGATGGAGGCCGACATGATGACGTGCTTCGAGATGGGCGGCGTGCAGTTCAGCGTCTACGACTCGGTGCGGTTCAGCGTCAACGGCAAGGGCTGGAGCACCGACTTCAGCAGCATCGCGCGCGACGATGCCTTCGACGACCGAGAGGACTAGGAGGCGGCCATGCTGAACGAGGTGACCGTACGGGGGGGGTTCACCGCCCTCAACGTGAAGAGCGGCAAGTGCGTGCTGCAGTTTGAGCTGGACCCGAAGTTCCGTGACTTCATCCCCAAGCTGGTGGAGTTCACGGGGCAGATGCTCAACATCCACGTGTACGACGACCAGGAGGTGATGTTCGTGGATAGGGACACCGGTGAGGTCGCCTACGAGGACGCCCCGCTGCTTCTGCCGGGCGTCGCGGGCGAATGACCCCGATACAGCGCGCCATGTGCGACGAGTGCGCCGCCATGATGCGCGAGTTCTACAAGGACCCAGAGAACGAGAGGAAGTTCCAGGAATGGAAAAGATCAAGGGAAAGAGGGTGCGCGTCGCAGCCGGCAAGCGAAAGACGCGCACCGCAACGGTTCACTTTCGAACCGAGACCAGTGTAACACCCGAGCAGCGCCGCGAGAGGCTGCAGGCCGTTTTCGCCGCCCTGTTCGTCTGCGCGTGCATCGCCGCCACATGGGCGCTGGAGGCAACAGTATGGCCGAGGTAGACGCCAAGGCCCAGGCCCTCGTGGCCAAGGCGTGCGGCTGGGTTGCCTCGAACCCCGATACATGGGCGAAGCTGCGCCGCATCTGCTACCGCCTGATGCTGGAGGGCCACGTCATCCAGCGCGACAACGTGTACACCCTGGCGTGCCAGAACGGCATGACCGTGAGCGAGGCCAGCGAGTTCAAGCGCGACCACAACCTGTGGAGCGTGCTGTCCCGCTACATGGTGCTGCAGCGCCCCTCCATGCTGGCCGCCGTGAGCTTCCGCCGCACGCCGGTGGACTCCGTGGACCTGGTGGGCACGTGGGAGGCCATCGTGGGCCCAGCCGTTTTCGCCGCCTCCACGCTAACCGAGGCGCAGGGCATCTACGACAGGGGCGCGCAATGAGGTGCACCGTCGCGGTCGAGGGCCGAATGCCGAGCCTGAACGACTACATCAGCGCCGAGCGCGCCAACCGCTACAAGGCGGCGGCCATGAAGAAGCGCGAGACGGCGCGCGTGAGGGCGGCGGCCATGCAGCAGCGCGCGCCGCGCTTCGAGCGCCGGGTGACCGTGTGCACCACGTTCTACGAGCCCGACATGCGCCGCGACGCCGACAACGTGGGCTTCGCGCGCAAGTTCGTGCTCGACGGCCTGGTGGCGGCGGGCGTAATCAAGGACGACTCCCGCAAGTACGTGGAGCAGTGCCCCGACAGGGTGCTCACCGACAGGGCGCGCCCCCGCGTGGTCGTGGAGGTGAGCGACGAGTGACCCGCCGAGACAAGGGCAGGCCACACAGGGCGTGGCGCAAGGCCGACCTCGACCGCATAGCCGAGCTGGCGGGAAAGGTGCCCGCCCGCGAGATTCGCCGCGAGCTGCGGCTGTCCAAGAACCAGTTGGATAACGCGCGGCGCGTGATCAACGCCAGCGGCGGCCACGTGTCCCTGCGCTGCTACCGCCACCGCCTGGAGCTGTGCCCGTCGTGCGGGTGCCGCAGGGCGACCCTCGGCAAGGACGGCATCTGCGAACCGTGCAGACGCCAGCAGCAGCTTGAGGCCATAGAGGCCCGCATAGCCGAGCTGCTGCCGAGGCTGACCGCAGAGGAGCGCCGCACCTACGAGCGCACCGAGTGCGGCCGAGAGAGCCGCGCCGACCCCATGCCGCAGGCCCCGGACACCTCGGGCATGAGCCGCTACGCCGCCGACAAGGCAGCAGAGGCGCACGACGAGGCCATGGAGCGGTGGCTGTGCCGTTACCTGTACCGCAGGGTCAAGGCGGCGCAGAAGCGCAAGGAGCGCATAGAGAAAAAAGTTCCGAAACCCTGAAAAGTTTTTATCACTTTTAGTTTTCCCAGTTAGGAGACCCAAATGCTCACGGAAATCATCAGCAAGACCGTCGCGGACAAGACGGTGGACAGCATCCTGAAGCGCATCGAGCGCGCCGTCCCCGTGCCCGAGCCGGGCGACGGCGGCTTCGACGCCGCCATGCGCCAGGCGTTCAACATGGGGGCCGCCTGCATGGCCGCGCAAATCAAGAACGGCCCCGTGCCCACCAAGCGCATCGCGCTCATGGGCGAGGTGGCCCGCGTGGCGTGCCGCGCCCGCCTGGTGGGCATGGAGTGCCGCGTGGTCGTAGACGAGGAGGCCCGCGCATGCAATCGCTAGAGGAGGTCGCGATCTGCGACGTGTACCCCTACGAACGCGCCGACGGCGAGCCGATGAACCCGCGCGACTTCACCACCAGGGAGAGCGCCGAGCACATCGCGGGCCTGGCCGCGCAGTTCAAGGCCAACCGCCTCAACCCCGGCCAGCCCGTCATGAAGCCCATCCTGTACAAAGAGGGCGGCATCTACTGGATCATCGACGGCGAGTGCCGCGTGCGCGCCATGAGGGCCATCGGCACCGAGCGGTTCCTGGCCGAGGTCTACGACGACCTGGACGACGCCGAGCTGGCGCGCGTGGAGGCCGCCAAGGCCATGGTGGAGACCGACGCCAAGCTGGGGCTGACCGCCGAGGAGAAGTCGCGCGGCGTGCAGACCATGCTGGCGCTCGACATTCCCGACGAGGAGGTGGCCGTGGCCGCCCGCACCGACGCGGGCACCGTGGCCAAGGCGCGCCGCGCCGCCCGCAGGGTGCAGGACGCCGCCTACGACATGACGCTCGACCGCCTGGCCGCCATCGCCGAGTTCGAGGGCGACGACGAGGCCGTGGCCGAGCTGCGCGACTGCAAGCAGTCCGAATGGCAGCGCGTGTACGCGGGCCTGAAGGCCGAGGCCGAGCAGAGGCGCAACCGCGCCGAGGTGGTGGCGGTGCTTGCCGACGCGGGCGTCGAGTTCGTCGACGAATGCCCCGAGGGCTTCGCCGCATGCCGCACGTTTTCCGACTACCGCCCCGACCTGGCGGCGCTGGACGCCTACGTGGCCGACAACGCGGGCGCGGGGCTTCTGGCCGAGGAGACGTCGTTCGGCGTGACCCTGCTGGCGCCGGTGGCCGAGGGGGCCGACGAGGCCGCACAGGCCGCAGCCCAGCGCAAGGCCGACTTCCAGGCCGCCTACGAGGACGGCGCGAAGGCCCGCCGCGAGTGGCTTGCCGCCCACGCGGGCGACCTCAAGTCGATGCGCCGCACGGCTCTGGCGCTGACCGCGTTCGTCATGGAGGCCGAGGCCGTGGAATCGTTCGAGGAGCTGCTGGGCCGACCCATCGACCGCACGCCCACCGAGCTGGCCGTGGCCATGGGCTGGCGGGCAGCGTGGAACATGAGCGGCTGGACGGCCTGGAACCTCATGGAAGGCGGCAGCTCCGTGTACTTCGACCGAGCGACGGTCGAGAACGTGACCATCACCTACGAGGCCATGAAGGCCGACGGCTACGAGCCGAACGCGGCCGAGACGGAAACCTACGAGGCGTGCATGGCGCGCCTGGGAAGCGAGGAGTAAATGAGCGAAGCAGTTGAGGCCGAGATCATCGAGCCCGAGGAGGCGTCAGAGCTGACCGTGGCGTACTCCCCCGCCGTGATCGAGGCCAACTTCGACGCCCTGGAGGCGCACGTGCGCAGGCTGGTGGCCGACTACGAGGGCGCGACCTACGACATGGGCAAGGACGAGAACGTGAAGGCCGCCAAGCGCGACCGCGCCTACCTCAACGGCATCGCCAAGGAGATAGACGAGCGCCGCAAGGCCGTGAGCCGCGAGTACACGAAGCCCCTGGCCGCGTTCGAGGACAGGTGCAAGGCCGTGGCGGGCATCGCGAAGCAGGCAGCCGACGGCATCAAGGCGCAGCTGGACGAGGCCGAGGAGGAGCGCCAGCTGCGCGCGTACGCCAAGCTGCGGGAGCACTACGAGGAGTTCGCCGGGCTGCTGGCCCCCGTCGTGCCCTATGAGCGTTTCCACGAGAAGCAGTGGACCAACAAGACCTTCGGCGAGGTGAAGGCATTCAAGGCCCTGGAGGCCAAGGTGGAGCGCCTGGCCCAGGACTGGGAAACCCTCAAGGCGCAGTTCCAGGGCGAGCCGTTCTACGACGAGGCCGAGCGCGAGCTGTTCGCCACCCTGGACCTGGGCGCGGCCATAACGGCGGCGCACAAGGCCGAGGAGGAGCGCCGGCGCATCGCCGAGCTGAAGGCGGCCATGGAGCCGGAACCCGTGGAAGAGCCCGAACCCGAACCCGAAGCGGTGCCCGAGCCCGCGGAATGCCAGCCCGCAGAGTTCCCGCAGCCGCCCGAGCAGATGCCCGAGCCGCAGCCCGCGCCCATGCCCGCCCCGGTGCCGCCAGCGCCGCCCGCACCGGCACCCGTGGCCATGGCGGGCGACCCGTGGACGGTCGTGGTGCCGTGCGCCACGCGCGAGCAGATGCAGGGCGTCGCGGCGGCCCTCAAGGCGCAGGGCGTCGTGGGCACCATCATGCACGGCACGGTGGGCCAGGTTTACGAGCGGATGAACGGAGGCTACTAGCATGACCCAGGAACAGCAGCCCATCGACCTCATGGCGGCCGTTGCCCGCGTGCAGCGCGCCGTGGTTGTGCCCAAGGCCAAGTACAACGCTTTCGGCAAGTTCAGCTACCGCAGCTACGAGGACATAGTGGCCGCGCTGAAGGAGCCGTGCGCCAAGGAGGGCCTGGCGTTCTTCATGACCGACGAGCTGGTGCAGATAGGCGACCGCTACTACGTGAAGTCCACGGCGTGCGTGTTCCCCGCCGAGGGCGGCGAGGGCCTGCTGCAGGTGAGCGCCTACGCCCGCGAGGACGAGCACAAGAAGGGCTCGGACGACGCCCAGGTGACCGGCATGGCGTCGAGCTACGCCCGCAAGTACGCGCTGTGCGGCGCGTTCGCCATCGACGGGCAGAGCGATCCCGACGCCATGGAGGAGCAGCCCACGCCCGAGGAGAAGCAGCCGCCCGCAGACGGCCCCTTCACGGCCCACTGCCGCAGCTGCGGGGCGCGCTACCAGTTCGCCAGCATGCCGCAGTACATGGAGTTCGTGGCCAACAGCCCGTGCTGCCCGCGCCCCGACTGGCAGGTGGAGTAGATGCAGGCGCTCACCGAGGAGCTGGACGAGCTGACCGACAGGCTGGAGGCCGAGCTGAAGACCTGCAAGGAGTCGGGCTGCCAGTACGCCGAGAACGAGGCCGAGTACCGCAAGGCCCTGCGCATCGCCATCCTGAACGAGCGCCAGAAGGGCACGCCCGTCACCATCATCGGCGACGTGTGCCGGGGCCAGGAGCAGATAGCGGAGGCCAAGCGCCGCCGCGACTGCTCCGAGGCCATCTACAAGGCCTCGCAGGAGGCCATCAACGTAATCAAGCTGCGCATCCGCATGGTAGACGCGCAGATCACCCGCATCTGGAACAGCGGGGACGTAACCCAAGGAGGGTATCTATGAGCATCAACCGCGTGTGCATATCCGGCAACCTGACCCGCGACCCCGTGCTGCGCTCCACGTCTGGCGGCATGTCCGTGCTGTCCATGGGCGTGGCCGTCAACGACCGCCGCAAGAACCAGCAGACCGGGCAGTGGGAGGACTACCCGAACTTCGTGGACTGCACGCTGTTCGGCACCCGCGGCGAGAAGCTGGCGCAGTACCTCGCCAAGGGCAGCAAGGTGGCCGTCGAGGGCAAGCTGCGCTACCGCAGCTGGAACGACCAGCAGACCGGCCAGAAGCGCAGCGCGCTGGAGGTCGTGGTGGACGAGCTGGAGTTCATGAGCGGCCAGCAACAGCAGCAGGGCTACGCGCCGCAGCAGTACGCGCCCCAGGCGGCCCCGCAAGCGCCGCAGGCCCGCACGTACGGCCAGGGACGCCCCGCCCCGGCACCTGCGCCGCAGCAGCCCGCCTACGCGCCGCAGCCGGCCGCTCAGCAGGCGTACGCGCCACAGCAGCCCGCGCCGCAGCAGCAGGCCATGCCGCAGCAGCAGGCCATGCCGCAGCAGCAGGCCATGCCGCAGCAGCAGGCCATGCCCGATCTGTACGACGAGGATATCCCGTTTTAGGGAAGGCGACGGCGACACTATGGGCATGGTTATACACGACGACTTCTGGGCGGCCGCGCAGGCCATGCCCGAGAAGCAGCGCGCGCCGTTCATCTACGCCATCGTCGAGTACCGGTTCACGGGCAAGGAGCCGAAGGGCAGCCCCGCGTGGCTGCCTACCTTCCTGGTGCTCAAGGGCAGGCTCGACATGGGCGACGAGAAGAGCGAGCGCGCAAGGAAGGCGGCCAACGCCCGCTGGGGCAACAGGCCGGGGAAGGAAGACGCGGTGGACGATGCGGCGGCACGGGCGCAAGCCGATGCGCAAGCACATGCGGGAGCATATGCGGATACAGATGCAGTCGCACATGCGCAAGCAGATGCGGATGCACATGCAGGCGCATCGAGTTGCGGCAATGCAGAGGTTGAGGTTGAGGTTGAGTATATAGATAACCCCTTAATCCCCTTTGACGAAATCGTGCATGCGCTCAACGAGGCAGCCGGCACCCGCTACCGCTCAAGCAGCGCCAAGACCCGCAGGCTGATACACGCCCGCTGGGCCGAGGGCTACCGCCTCCCCGACTTCCTGGCCGTCATCGACACGATGGCAGCCGAGTGGGCGGGCGACCCGAAGATGGCCAAGTACCTGCGGCCCTCCACGCTGTTCTCGCCGAAGTTCGAGGACTACGTGAACCGCGGCCCGAGGACCCGGAAGGAGGCCGACGGCTATGCCGAGTACGACTGAGTGCCCCCACTGCGGGGCGCAGCTGGAGGTCCGCTACGTGGTGCTGGCTGGCCGCCGCACCTTCTGCGGCTGGAAGCCGTGCGGCTGTCCGGGTGCCGTGGCGGAGCGCGACGAGCGTTCGCGCCTTGAGGCCAGGGCCAAGGCCGAGGAGGCCGCAGCCAAACGCCGCCGGGCCTACGAGCGGGCCGGAATCAAGCCCCGCTTCATGACGGCCGCCTCCCCCATGGCCGAGGGCATCGCCGCGAAGGTTGAGCAAGGGCGCGGGGCGTACATCTGCGGCCCCGTGGGAACCGGCAAGACCCACCTGGCGAGCGCCGTGGCGCGGCTCCTGGTGGACGGCGGCACCAGCGTGAGGGTGACCGACATGCTGGGCGTGCTGGCCGCCATCAAGGGCACCTACGGCGGCGACGGCACCGAGGACGGCGTGCTGTCCAGGCTCTCCCGCGTGGGGTGCCTGGTGCTGGACGACCTGGGCAAGGAGTCCCCCACCGACTGGACGCTGGGGCAGGTGTTCCGCGTCGTGAACGACAGGTACGAGAACATGAGGCCCGTGGTCGTGACCACGCAGTACGGCAAGGGCGACCTCATACGCCGCCTGGCCAAGAACGGCGACGAGGAGACGGCGGTGGCCATCGTGAGCCGCTTGTCGGAGATGTGCGACAAGTACGAGCTGCAAGGCAAGGACAGGAGGCTATCGAATGGCAAACGTTGACACGCTGCCCGAGATCCTGCGCCCCCTCATGGAGGGGCCGAGCATCGAGACGCCCAGGTGCGCCGTGTGCGGCGCGCCGTGGCCGCTCAACCGCCACCACATCGTGAGGCGCGGGGCGGGCAAGCTGTTCCGCGACGGGCGCGAGGTTCCCAAGCCCACGGTGATGCTGTGCGGCAGCGGCAACGGCAGCGGCTGCCACGGGCTGGCGCACGCCAACCGGCTGCACTTCCGCTGGGTCAGGGCCGAGCAGAGGTTCAACCGCCCCGCCCCGCCGGGCTCGGGGCACTGGGAGTACCTGCTGCTGCCGGAACCGACCAAGTACGCGGATGCCCTGGCCATGGACGGCTGGGGTCGGCTGCCGAGGGGCAGGCGGTGCATGTGAGCGGGTACGAGCCTTCAAGCGGGTGGAACCTCCCGCCCGGGTGCTTCGAGTCCGACCCCAGGGCACCGTGGAACCGGCCCGACCCGTGGGAGGGCCGCACGTGCCGGGAGTGCCGCTTCTGCGGCCGCGTGCAGGGCGCTGGCGGCGAGGCCGTGTGCGCCCGCGACGCCATGACGGGCGGCGGCCCCGACGTGGAGGCGGTAGACGAGACAAGCGAGGCATGCGAGTGCTTCGAGTTCGAATAGGAGACGAAACGATGAAGAAGATCTACGCGGTGGCCACGGAGAGCGACGTGGTGCTGGCGTTCGAGAGCAGATCGGACGCGGACGAGTACGCAGGCGAGCACGACGGCATGGCGGTGCTGCCGGTGCCGTGCGTGGGGGCCTACGAGTACCCCAGCGAGAAGCCGGCCACCGACTGGGACCGAATCGCCGACGCTCTGCCGAAGGGAGGCGAGCAGGCATGAGGCTGTACATGTGCGCATGCGAACGCTGCGGCAAGGAGGTGCCGGCGACCCTGGCGGGTTACGCCAAGATGGTGCTGAGGGACAGCGCGCGAATCGACGGCAAGGCAAGGGCCTTGTGCCAGGAGTGCGCCGAGAGCCTGCGGGCGTGGTTCCTCGCAGGCGCGGTGAAGCCGGAAGGAAGGGAGTAGCCATGGGAATCATCTGCGATACCTGCGGGCGCGATATCGACGCCCTGGGGCAGGACAACATGGGCGTAGACGCGCCGCTGTGCGAGGACTGCTGGGGCGAGCAGCAAAGCCATACGGTAGCAGTGCCGCGTCGCGAGGCTCGCAACCTGAGGTTCGAGAACGCCCGACTGCGCGAAAAGCTGGACGCCGGGACCGAGGAGACGGCCGTGCGGAACCTGCGCAAGGGCATCGAGACGGCCTACGAGGCGAGCCGCGAGCGCGCCCTGGCGCTCACGAAGCTGGACGAGTGCGAGTTGTGGCTGGGGCGCTGCGAGCTGAGGGTGGCAGCGTCACCGACGCTCAAGGGCGCGGCCCAGGACGCCGCCATGCCTTGCCTCAAGGCCGAAGAGGCGCGCGGTTTCGCGATGCCCGACGTGAACGTGGAGGTGAAGGCCGAGGTAACGGCCGAGGAGCTGGCCAAGAGCCTGCGCGAGGCCATGAAGCCGGCCATGCGGATGGCGGTGGAGTAGCCATGGAGCAGCAGACCGAGAAGCCGAAGCGCCGACCCAGTATCGAGGTGCGCTGCCCGAAGTGCGGCATACGCGAGATCTGGCACCACCTGCCCAAGGGCGGCGACCGCTGCCGCTGGTGCGGTCACCTGTTCGAGGACTTCACCTACCGCAAGGTCGGGCCGGGAGCGAAAGAGGACGCGCGATGAAGAACTGGGAGCGGTACTTCGGCACGCCAGAGGCCGCGGTGCGCATGGAGGTGCGCATGATGCGCGACGGACGGCGGTTCCGCATCGCGGTGAGCGAGTGCAATCCCTTCACCTCATGCGCGTTCGAATCGCGCTGGGTGCGGGACTTCGCCTCGTGGGGCGAGTACCAGGACTGGCTCAATGCCGAATACGACGACGGGACCATCAAATGGGAGGAGGACGCTCGATGACGAACTGGGAGCATTTCTTCGGCACGCCGGAGAGGGCCGCGCTGATGGACGTGGAGTTCTACGCCATCCCGGCGATGGTCGCCGTGAAGCGCGAGGAGAAGGCAGGCGACGCCGCCACGCTCAGGCTCGTGGCCCGCTTCGACTCGCGCGAGGAGTACCTGGCATGGCTCAAGTCCGAGCGGTGCGGCGAATGAACCGCCCGGGATGCAACTGGGGGTGCCTGCTGTTCATAGCGGCGGCAATCGCCATAGACGCGGCGGCCATCTACGCCATAAGGGCGCTGGCGCTCGGGCTCATGGCCATGGCCGTGGCGGCGTGCGGATAGGGGCGACCGAATACGGAAACAGGCAGAGAGCCGTCCTTCGGGGCGGCCTTTTCCGTGTCCGGCGACACGCTTGCGACCATATGGGCCGAGAGATAAGGGAAGGAGGCCGCAGGTGCCCAAGAAGGACAAGCCGCTCACGGCGAAGCAGGAAGCGTTCGCCCGCGAGATGGCCAAGCCCCGCGCCAAGCAGCAGGACGCGTACCGCGCGGCCTACGACTGCAAGCGCATGAACTACAACTCGATAAGCTGCGCCGCCTCCAAGCTGATGCGCGACCCACGAATCGCGCACAGAATCCAGGAAATCCGCGACGCGGCCGCCAAGGACTGCCGCTGGGAGCTGCAGGACGCGGCCGCCCCGCTGTTCGAGGTGCTGGACGGCGCGCTGCCCATCTTCCGCCGCCAGGCGGCCGAGGGCAGCATCAACGGCGACGCGCGCCTGGCCATAACCGAGAGCGTGAAGCTGCTCAACGACATGTTCGGCGTGGACGGCGCGAAGGCCGCCATGGCGGAGGCGGGGGTGACTATCGTTGACGACCTCGGTTAGGCTCTCGGACGTCGTGGCCTCCGTGTTCGCCGGCGTGTGGCGCTCCATCAAGGCGCACGAGTTCACGCACTACTGGTTCAAGGGCGGGCGCAACTCCACCAAGTCGTCGTTCATATCCATCGCCATCGTGCTGCTGATCATGCTCAACCCGGAGGCCAACGCCGTCGTGCTGCGCAAGGTCGGCAACACGCTGCGCACGTCCGTGTACGAGCAGATAGGCTGGGCGTGCGACGTGCTGGGCGTGGCGCACCTGTTCGACTTCGGCCTGTCCCCCATGGAGGTGACGTACCGCCCCACCGGGCAGGTCATACGCTTTGTGGGATGCGACAAGCCGAAGAAGCTGAAGTCCGCGAAGTTCCGCACCGGCTACTGCGCCGTGGTGTGGTTCGAGGAGGTAGACGAGTTCGACGGCATGGACGAGGTGCGCAGCGTGCTGGCCACGTTCCTGCGCGGCGGCGACATGTTCTGGGTGTTCTACAGCTACAACCCTCCCCGCTCGGCTCGCAACTGGGTGAACAAGGAGGCGCGCGACCTGGAGGCCCACCCGGGCGAGGACGGGCGCTTCATATGCCACACCACGTACCTGGACGTCATAGACGAGCACCCCGAGTGGATAAGCGCCGCGGCGCTGGCGGAGGCCGAGCGCAGCCGCCGCAAGACGCCCGACTCCTACCGCTGGCAATGGCTCGGCGAGGTCATCGGCACGGGCTCCGAGGTGTTCCCCGACGAGCTGCTGGACATACGCCCCATCACCGCGGAGGAGCGCGCGTCCATCGCCCTGCGCTCGTTCGGCGTGGACGCGGGCAGCGTGCACCCCTGGGTGTTCATGGAGGCGGGCTACGACGAGAACGAGCGCGTGCTGTACCTGCTGGACGAGGAGAGCCGCCAGGGAACCGAGGCCATCGACGTCAAGACCGCCGAGCTGGTGGCGGCCAAGCTGCAGGCGGCCGAGGACCCCGCCGCCGACGTGTGGTGCGACAGCGCGGCGCGCGGCATGATCCTCTACTACCAGGAGCAGGGCATCGGCGCGCAGAAGTCGCTCAAGCAGGGCCTGAACGCGCCCAAGAGCCGCATCAGGTGGATGCAGAACCTTACGCGCATAGTCATCGACCCCGACCGCTGCCCGCTCGCCGCCAAGGAGTTCCCCGAGTTCGAGTACGTGTCGAACGGGCAGGGCGACATAACCGAGACACTGCCGAAGGTGAACGACGACGCGATAGACGCGGCGGGCTACGCCGCAGGACTGTGGATAAGGAGCAACCTCTGATGGAGAAGCGAGGCAACACGGGCTACGCCGAGGCGTGGCTGCGCCGCATGGGATACCAGCCGGACACCCGCATGCAGGACATGGTGGGCGTCTGGTTCGGCTGGTTCGCGGCGAACAACGGCTGGTACCACTACAGCGAGCGGCGCGGCTTCCGCGTGTACAAGCGCGAGCGCGCCAGCCTGCACCCGGCGGCGCTCGTGGCCGACGAGTGGGCCAGTCTGCTCATGAACGAGAGCACGATCATCTCCAGCACGAGCGACGAGCGCCGCGCCTGGATGGCGCGCTACTTCGCCAACCCCACGGCGACGGGCGGCGTCGACGACGAGGGGCACGAGGACGGCCGGGCCGCTCCGCAGCCGACAGAGGACGGCGACGCGCCCACATCGTTCGCCATGGACAACGCCGACTTCATAGCCCGCGCGTTCGCCATGGGCACGGGCGCGTGGGTCATCGAGCCGCGGGGCGTGACCGACAGAGCCTACACGCCCGACGCCGAGCTGCGCATCGTGCGCTACGACGCCACGCAGATAGTCCCGCTCACGTGGAGCGCCGACGACTGCACGCAGTGCGCGTTCGTGGGCCGCGTGGAGGTCGCCGGGCGCGACTACGACCAGTGCCAGGCCCACGTGCTCAAGGGCGGCACCTACCACATCCTCACGCAGCTGTTCGACACCCGCACGCACAAGCAGGTGACGGTCGAGGGCATCAGCGCCGACATGGACACGCGCTGCACCCGCCCGCTTTTCGCGCTGGTGCGCCCCGCCGTGTCGAACCGCTTCTACGACTACTGCGCGATGGGCGCGAGCGTGTACTGCAACGCCGTGGGGGCCATGAAGGTGGTCGACGAGGCCGCCACCTCCCTGCTCGACCACATTCGCGTGGGCCGCCCGCGCACGTTCGTGGACAAGACCCTCATAGAGTCCAAGACCGACAAGGGGCCGGACGGCAGCCTCACGAAGACCTACTACGCCTTCGGCGAGGCCGACGACACCATCTTCAGCATGAACCCCGGCGACGAGGGGTCGGCCAAGATTCAGACCGTTCAGAGCGACCTCAAGGCCGACGAGAACGCCAGCGCCATCAACACGGGCCTGCGCCTGCTGTCGGCGGCGTGCGGCTTCGGCAACGGCTACTTCTCCTGGGAGTCGCACACGGGCCTGAAGACCGCCAAGGAGGTGGCGGCCGACAACTCGCAGCTGATGCGATCCATCCACCGGCACGAGAACGCCCTGCGCAAGTCCATCGTGCGCCTCGTGAACGGCATGGCCGACGCGTGCCGCAGCATCAAGGGCGAGGCCGTGCCCTACGGCGACGTCACCGTGGACTTCGACGACTCCATCATCAGCGACACGCAGAGCGCGCGCGAGATGGCCATGAGCGAGGTCGGCGCGGGCATCATGGCCCCGTGGGAGTACCGCCGCCGCTTCTACGGCGAGACCAGCAACGAGGCCAAGGCCAACGTGCCCGAGCAGCAGGGCGGCGCGTTCGACATGCTGGGCGACGGGCTCGCCTGATGCTGGGGCCGGACTACATAGAGCACTTCACCGACGCAGCGCAGGGGGCCATGGACGAATACACCCTGCGCCTGGTGTGCATCTACGCCGCGCTCATAGGCTCCATCGACTTCGAGGGCGACAGCGCCTACTCGCAGGCCGCCCGCAAGGCGGCGCTTGCCGCCAAGGACGTGCAGAAGGCCATGAACGAGGAGGGCCGCAGAGCCGCGCGCGAGGCTGCCAAGGCTGCGGCCGAGGCCGTGGCCAAGAGCGCCGAGGCCGACCTGGCCACGCTGGGCACGGCCATGGGCGCGCTGTCCAAGACGATGCAGTGGAGGCTGCACAACTCAGCGCGGGCCACGGCGGCGGGAGTGCAGGACGTCGTGAGCCGCGACAACCTGAAGATGCCCGCCAACGTGCAGCGCGCCTACCTCGAAGTCGTGGCGCAGGCCGTGGCTCGGGTGAACTCGGGCATGGCGGGCTACGAGCAGGCCACCCGCGAGGCCGTGCTGAAGCTGGCGCGGCGCGGCGTGTCCGTCGTGGACTACAAGAGCGGGGCGTGGGCGCAGCCCGACGTGGCCATGCGCCGCCACATTCGCACGCAGGCGGTGCAGGCCGGCAGCCGCAACACGCTGGAGCTGCTTGAAGAAACCGGGCACGACCTCGTGCAGACCTCCTCGCACGGCGGGGCGCGCGAGAGCCACGCCAAGTGGCAGGGCCGCGTGTTCAGCCTGTCGGGCAAGTCCAAGAAGTACCCGCCGTTCTACCGCGAGACGGGCTACGGCTCTGTCGATGGCCTGTGCGGCGCGAACTGCAAGCACGACTTCGGCATCTACGTGGAGGGCCAGCAGCTGCGGTACGAGCGCGATCCCGATGGCGGCGACGAGAAGCGCGAGGAGCGATACCAGGCAGAGCAGAAGCAGCGCGAGCTTGAGCGCGGCATACGCGCCGCCAAGCGCGAGGCAACGGCCCTGGAGGCCGCCGGGCTCGACAACACCAAGGAGCGCCTGCGCCTGGGCAAGCTGCAGAAGCGCCAGCGCGAGCACATAGCCGCCCATCCCTACCTGTCCCGCGAGCGCACGCGCGAGGCCGCCGTGGAATCGAAGGGGCGCATCTACCCGCTTGCCACGGACAAGACCTGGGTGCGCGAGAAGTTCATGCCGGGCAAGGGCGCGGGCACCGCCGCAGACGTGAGCCGCCGCGCCGTGAACGGCAGGGCCTACCACGACAAGGTGGCGTCCCTTCCCATCCCGAAGCGCGCAAGCGAGGCCGTGTACGCCGAGAGCCGCCGCATCCTGCGCGACCGCGACGGCACGGGCTACGAACGCATGTCCGTCGTGTCGTGGAAGAAGGGCGAGCGCGTCACCGATACCTTCGGGCACGGCCTGAAGAGCCAGGCGTGCGGCCTGACCGCCAAGCAGGTGGAGGCGTGCAGGCGCACCAAGGGCGGCGTAGTGCTGATCCACAACCACCCCATGAGCTCGCCGCCGTCGTGGACCGACATTCGAACGGTGGCGGAAAACGACTGGGTGCGCAGCTCGGTGGTGGCGTGCCACGATGGTACAATCTACGAAATCAAGGTGAACGACCGCAGCGTCGTACAAGCGTACGAGGAGCTGCGAGAGCTGGCGAAAAGAGAGTGCCCGAACGCGGGCGGCGATGTTATCGACCAGCTTGCCACCGAAATGCTCTACGAGCGAAACGAGGAAGCGAAATGGTTCAGGCTGACAAAAAAGAAGTGACGCCAGAGGACTGGGTGCTCGTCATAGATGACAGCGCCTCCGAGTCGAAAGCCGCCGAAAAGCTGACCAAAGAAGAGCGCGAGGAGCTTTTCGCCAAGTCCCGCAAGGTTCTGCGCGACGCGGGGCTGATGAAGTAGACCAAGCGACAACCGAGTAGACGCACGGCATCAAGGCCGCCCACGAACGGGCGGCCTTTTCTTTTGCCTGGCGACACCTCGGGGAAGATGCAGGCACGCGATGGGGCGGCGACAACATGCCCCGCACGCGACCACGGCGACAACGGTGGGCCATCCAAGCGCGCAGGGAAGCGCGACAACCAAACACGGAAGGAGCAAGCGATGGCTGAAGACAACAAGCCCCAGGGAAACGAGGGCGGCGAAGGCCAGCAGACCGAGCCCCAGAAGGAGGTCGTGTCCTACGCGAAGTACAAGCGCGAGACCGACGAGTACCAGGAGCAGGTGAAGGCCCTCAAGGCCGAGCTGGAGCAGCGCGACAAGCAGATCGATGAGTTCACCTCCAAGGCGGGCAACGCCGAGGAGCTGCAGGCCGCGCTCGACAAGGCCAAGGCCGACAACGAGGCGTACAAGGCCGACGCCGAGAAGCGCGAGGCCGACATGCGCCGCGACTTCGCCATCGACACCAAGCTGGCGCAGATGGGGGTGCGCAACGCCAAGGCGGCGCGCGCGATCATCCCGAACATCGCCGACGCGAAGCTGGACGAGCAGGGCAACCTAACGGGCATCGACTTCGAGGCCCTGAAGAAGGACAACGCCTACATGTTCACCGACCAGCCCCGCGAGAGCGCGGGCGGCGACCCCAAGGGCGGCGCAGGCTCCGACGGCCTGGCCGACTTCCGCGCAGCTTTCGGACTCACCGACGAACCTTCAAAGGAGTAAATCATGCCAAACAACATCGAACTGCCCAAGGGCTACGAGAACGTGCTCATGGAGGCGTACCGCAAGGAATCCCTGACCGCAGTGCTTGAGAGCGCCGCGCCGCAGGGCAACATCGCGCAGATGGAGCAGCTGGGCGAGTTCTACTACCCCGTCTACTCCATGGGCGGCCTGGGCGACGTGCAGGCCAACGGGCGACTGCCGCAGAACAGCGGCGCGTCCCTGACTTGGAAGCCCATCAGCGCCAACTACGACCGCGGCACCATCCTGGAAATCGACCAGAAAGTGGACGCCCAGTCCTTCAACCTGGCGTTCGGCAACGCCGCCGCGCACTTCAACCGCACCAAGGTGGTGCCCGAGGGAGACGCGTTCGTGTTCTCCACGCTGTGCGCAGGCACCGGCATCACCAAGGAGCAGAAGACCTACGCCGACGGCGCGGACATGCTCAAGGGCTTGAACGCCGCCATGTGCGACATGGACGAGAAAGAGGTGCCGGAAGAGGGCCGCGTGCTGTTCATCACCCCCACCCTGCTGGGTATGGTGAAGGACCTGGACACCACCAAGTCCCGCGAGGCGCTGGACGGCTTCTCCTCCATCGTGAAGGTGCCGCAGTCCCGCTTCTACAGCGCCATCGACCTCTTGGACGGCACCACCAAGGACGAGGAGATCGGCCACTACAAGAAGGGCACCGGCGCGGTGGACATGAACTTCCTCATCGTCCACAAGGACGCCGTGGTGCTGCGCTGGAACTTCGCGCACGGCAAGGTCATCGACGCCGAAGACAACCAGCAGGGCTTCGGCCACCTGTTCAAGTACCGCAAGTACGGCGTGTGCGGCGTGCGCGAGAACCTGGCGCACTACATCACCGCAGGCATGAAGGCCGCGTAGAAAGGAGGCGCGACATGCGCACCGTTGGACTGGCCTTCGAGAAGGAGGCCCCGAAGAAGACCAAGCCCGCCAAGGGCAAGGCGGAAAAGCCCGAGGCGAAGGCCGCAGACGAGCAGCCCGCCAAGGGCAAGGCGGAAAAGCCCGAGGCGGCCGAGGACGATGGAAACTAGAGCCCCGACCCACGAGGACTACCTGGCAGCCGGGCGCGGGGAGCTGTCCGCCGAGGAGTTCAAGGCGGCGCTCCCCCACGCCACGGCAGCCGTGCGCGACCTGATCTTCCCCAACGAGCCGGACGGCTCCGAGGAGTGGGCGCGCGCGGTCATGGCGGCCTGCGAGGTCGACGCCGCGTACGGATGCTCGGGCGGCATCATGGAGGGCGGCGGCTTCACCGTCGGCTCGTTCTCGTGGAACCCCGGTACCGAAGGGGCCAGCACCTACCGCAGCGACATGGAGGCCGCCGTCCGCCGCGAGCTGCTTGGAACGCCGCTGCTCTACGCGGGCATCGGGGGTACCAGATGATGCGGGTGCCGCGCTCGGCGCGGCCCTCCACCATGTCCGTCAAGGTGCCCAGGGAGGGCGGCTACGGCGGCGAGTTCGAGCAGCCCGTCGAGGTGCGCCGCGTGCGCTTCGAGCCCGTCTCGGCGTGGCTCGTGCGCGAGTACGCCCTGGGCGACGGCGCGCAGGGCCTCGTGATAGCGGACGGCGCGGACAGCCCCGGCATGTTCGACGTGCCAGTGGGCAGCCGCGTGAGCATCGACGGGGGCGAGTGGATGAACGTGGCGAGGTGCACGCCCCGCCGCGCGTTCGGCACCCGTCCCCACCACTGGGAACTGGAGGTGAGGTAGCCATGCCCGCAGCAGTTACGGTCGACCTGACCAAGCTCATGAAGCGTTTCAGCGCGAAGGAGCTGGAGGCCAAGCAGGTGAAGTTCGCCATGAGCGTGGCCGAGGACATGAACGCGTTCACGCCAGAGGACACCAAGCGCATGCACAACTCCATGCAGGCCGCCTCCGACTTCAGGCAGGGCCTCGTCATATGGGACGCCGACTACGCCGCCTACGTGCGCGACCTGCCCGACAGCTCCATCAAGCACGGCAAGAACCCGAGGGCCAAGGCCGACTGGCCGAAGGCCGCGAAGGAAGCGCATGGCGAGGACTGGGAGCGCCTGGCCGTCGACCTCCTGACCGAGGGGGCGTGACATGGCCCCGGACGTGATGGAGGCGGCGAAGGCCGCCATAGAGGCCCTGGGCTACGGCCCGGTGCTCCTCACCCGCCTGGCAGCATCGCGCGGCCACGACGACGCGGTGGTGCTGAGGCCCATGCCCACCACCGACGTGGTGCGCCACATGGACGGCACCCGCCGTGTCGGATACGTGCTGCAGGTCATCGTGAAGGACACCTCCGAGGCCAAGGCCATGGGCGATGCCTACGACCTGGCCGACGCGCTGGACGGGGCCGACCTGTCCTCGCCCACCGGCTCCTACGGCTTCACCAGCGCGGCGCTGTACACAGAGCCGCAGGAGATAACGCCGCCGGAGGGCGGGCCGTACCTGTGGGAGTTCCGAATCAAAGCGACCATAACCATAGAGAAGGGATAACGATGGCAAAGAACCAAGACCTGGGCTTCGCGCCCAACTACATGAGCGCGCTGGAGATCGACACCACGCCAGACGCGGCCAGCCCCACGTGGGTCATCTTCTCGCGCGGCATCACCGAGGTGAAGCCGACCACCAACGAGACCACCGAGACCAAGGACTACTACGACGGCTACGGCACTCCCACCGACAAGGTGAAGAGCGTGCAGCCGCAGTACGAGGTCACAGGCGACCGCTGCTACGGCGACCCCGCGCAGGACTTCGTTGCCAGCCTGGCGCTTGAGACCGGCGAGGGCCGCACGGGCCACTTCCGCCACACCGACCCCAACGGCGACGTGGTGGAGGGCGACTGCACCTACCTGGGCCTGACCGTCGGCTCGCAGCAGGGCGCGGCGTCCGACCCCGGCGCGTTCTCCTGCACAATCTCGGGCGCTGGCGCTATGCGCTACATCCCCGCCAACAAGCTCAAGCAGCCCACGGACGTCACCTGCACCGCGCCGACCGGCCCGGCCGTGGGCAAGTCCATGAAGCTCGCGCCGACCGTCACGCCCGCCGAGGCGAACGCCAAGTGCTTCTTCGCATCGGGCAACACCGACGTGGCCACCGTCGACAGCGACGGCAACGTGACGGGCGTGGCCGCAGGCGAGGCGGTCATCACCGTGCGCTGCGCGTCCAAGCCGAGCATCTGCACGCAGGTGAAGGTCACCGTGGCGGCGAAGTAGCCGCAGGCGACACCAGACATAACCTCCTGGACATGGGGGCGCGGGCTAGTGAGCGGCCCGCGCCCCTTTTCTATGCCCGACGCTCACCGCTCACGAAAGGGGCAACAAATGGAACTTCTGAAAAACATCCGCGCGTACGAGGACGTGTTCTTCGAGGACCCCGAGGAGAACCCCGACACGCCGCGCTTCCGCGTGTGGTTCGACGACAAGCACATCGAGGAGTACCTGGCCAAGGTCGGCAACGCCATCGACCGCGCGCAGGCCAACGAGCAGATGGCCCGCGAGGCCGACACCCCCGAGAAGGCGGCCGAGGCCAACGCCGCGCAGGCCCGCCTCATGAAGCGCACCATCTCGGCGTTCATCGGCACCGAGGGCTGGGAGCAGCTGCTCGCGTGGATGGGCGGCGACGAGGGCCCCATCGCGCCCGAGGAGAACATCCGCATCCTGGGCGAGGTCTTCGCCACGTTCCTCAACATGTTGGCGCGCCACGCGACCAGCGAGCAGCTGATGGCGTGCGGCCTTGCATACAGCGAGCGCGCCGATCAGGTCCAGGCGCTCAACCGCGCCCAGCGCCGCGCCAAGGCCAAGCGCAAGAAGAAGGGCGGCAAGTAATGCTGCCAGCCGCGCTCACGGCCGAGCGGGTGCGGCTGCCCGATGGCACGAGCGCCACGCGCTACCCGTGGAACGGCGAGGAGGTGCTGGTGCGCGACGACGCGCTCACGATCATCCGCGTCATCGAGGTGCTGACCGACGAGGGCAAGTCCGACGACCAGCGCCGGGACGAGTTCCTGGCGCTGTTCTTCGTGGATTGGACGGACGCGTGGTGCGCATGCGACTACGACGCCGCCGAGTTCGTGCGGATGCGCGACGCGGCGGTATGGGACATGTGCGGACTCGACCTGAGCGGCGACCGCCCGCACGAGACCCCGCTGTGGGACTTGGAGGAGGACGCGGCGCGCATACGCACCAGCTTCCGCCAGGCCTACGGCATCGAGTGGGACGAGGTGCGCGGTCGCATCAGCTTCGCCGAGTTCGTGGCACTCGTGGGCGGCTGCCCGCAGGACACGCCGCTCGGCGCGGCCATCCACTACCGCAACCCGGCGACCAAGCCGAAGCCAACCAAATACAACAGGCAGGAGGTCGAGGCCTGGAACGCCGCCCACAAGGCGTTCGAACTCGGCAAAGGCCGCAGCTCACACGGCTCTGAGGAAGGAAGCGACGCGGCGATGCGCGATGTGTTCGCCGCGCTCAAGAGAGCGACGAGGTGAGCATGGACGGCAACGTCATCATCAAAGCGGTGCTCGACACCGTTGACGTATCCAAGAACATCAAGGCCCTGGAGCGCGACCTCCAGGGCATCTCCTGGAAGAACATAACCGAGGGCGACGAGAAGGCCGCGAAGCTGTCGTCCTCGTTCAAGAAGGCCGGCACGGCCGCCACGGTGACGCTGACCGCGCCCGTGGTGGCCGCCGGCAAGGCCGTATTCGGCGTGGCCAGCGACTACGAGCAGGCCAACGCCCGCATAGCCGCCGCGTTCGGCGTGTCCGGCGAGGAGGCCGAGCGTTTCAGCGGCATAGGCAAGCGCATATACGAGGGTGGCTGGGGCCAGTCCCTGGACGAGGTCAACGATGCGCTGATCCAGTGCAAGTCCACCCTTCGCGACGTGTCCGACGTGGACCTGCAGACCGTCACCACCAACGCACTCATGCTGTCGGACACCTTCGGCGCAGACGTGAACGAGTCCATACGCGGCACCAACGCCCTCATGGAGGGCTTCGGGCTGTCCGCCACCGAGGCCAGCGACCTGCTGACGGCGGGCATGCAGCGCGGCCTGAACTACACCGACGAGCTGGGCGACAACCTGAGCGAATACTCCGTGCGATGGGGCGAGGCGGGAATGAGCGCCAGCGAGTACTTCTCGCTGCTAGAAGCGGGCACGTCCAACGGCGCGTACAACCTGGACAAGGTGGGCGACTACCTCAACGAGTTCCTGACGGCGCTGTCCGACGGCCGCATGGAGGAATCCATCGGCTCGTTCAGCGAGGGCACGCAGGAGGTCTTCGAGAACTTCAAGAACGGCAGCGCCACCGCCGAGGACATGCTGCAGGCGGTGCTGGGCGACCTCACGCAGATGCCAAACGAGTACGACAAGGCCGCGCTGGCCTCCACCCTGTGGTCCTCGCTGGGCGAGGACAATGCCATGGGCATGATCGAGTCCCTGGCGGGCGTGCAGGACAGCTTCGGCGACGTGGCGGGCGCTGCGCAGCAGGCCCAGGAGGCCGCCTCCGACAGCTTCGCCGTGAAATCGCAGGAGGCCATGCGCGAGCTGCAGGGCTCCATCGAGCCGCTTGGCGAGCCGCTGCTCAACATCGCCACCAACGTGGCGGGCGTCGTCAAGTCGTTCTCCGAGTGGTTCGCCGGCATCGGCGAGGGCGGCCAGACCGCCGTGCTGGCCATAGCGGCCATAGTGGCGGCCATCGGGCCGGTGCTGTCCACCGCCGGCACCATCATCAGCGTGGTGCCGCAAATCGGTGCTGCCTTCTCCGCCGTAGGCAAGGCGGGCACTGCCGCGCTGGGGCTTATAGCCGCGCACCCCGTGATAACGGCAATAGCGGCCATCATCGCCGCAGTGGTGCTGCTGTGGAACAACTGCGAGGAGTTCCGCGACGCCGTGACCGCCGTGTGGGATGCCGTGTGCGCCGCGTTCCAGGTGGCCGTCGGCGTTGCCGGCGGGGTCGCCGAGTCGATAGGCGCGTTCTTCTCCGGGCTGGGCGCGACGCTCGCGGGCGTGTGGGACGGCATCTGCAACGTTGTGCAGGTGGCCGTGATGCTGCTCGCGGAAATACTCAACCTAGCCATCGAGACGCTGCTCATACCCTGGAACTTCGTCTGGGAGAACTTCAGCGGCGTGATCACGGCGGCGTGGGACCTCATATGCGGTGCGGTCGGCACGTACATCCAATACGTGAGCGACGTGATAAGCGCGGCCCTTGAGGTGATTCAGGGCGTGTGGGATACGGTGTGGGGTGCCGTCAGCTCAACAGCTTCCAGCGTGTGGGATGCCATCACCTCGGCGATAGGCGCGGCCATCGACGCCATCAGCTCCACCATATCGGCGGTGCTGTCGGCGATACAGGCCGTGTGGGACTCCGTTTGGGGTGCCGTGAGCACCACGGCGTCGAACGTGTGGAACGGCATCAGCTCGACCATATCCGGCATCGTCAACAGCATCCGCGACACCATCTCCAGCGTGTTCAACGCCGCCCGCGACACCGTGGCCGGCATATGGAACTCCATCAAGAGCGCCATCGAGACGCCGATAAACAGCGCCCGCGACACCGTGCGAAACGTAATCGACTCCATCAAGGGGTTCTTCAACTTCTCTTGGTCGCTTCCCCACCTGAAGCTGCCCCACCTGTCCATCTCGGGCGGGTTCAGCATCAACCCGCCGAGCGTGCCGCATTTCGGCATCGACTGGTACGCCAAGGGTGGCGTGTTCAACGGCCCCAGCGTCATCGGCGTCGGCGAGGCGGGCCCCGAGGGCGTGGTGCCGTTCAACGAGCGCGGCGCGCGCCCGCTGGCCGAGGGCATCGCCAAGCTGCTCGACGGCAAGGGCGGCGCGGCCCATGGCGACACGAACGTGACAATCAACCTGTACGCGACCGTGCGGGAGGAGGCCGACATCGAGAAAATCTCCCGCCAGATAGCCAAGGAAATCAAACGGCAGGAGTGCTTCGCATGATATACAACGGCTTCGACTTCGCGCCGTGGTTCGACACCCGGCTCATAACCCGCTCGCTGCTGCCCGAGTACGAAATCGCCACGCGCGACGTGCCCGGGCAGCCCGGCTCGCGCTTCATGCGCGCAGAGCTGAAACCCCTGACGATAGACGTGGCGGCGGCCTGGAGGGCACGCCCCGCCGACGACATGGCGGCCCTTCGCCGCCTCATGGCCTCGCGCCTGCTGTGCCTCAAGGAGGCCGAGCTGTGGCTGGACGACGAGAGGCACCTGGGCCTGCGCTACATGGCCGTGCTGACCTCGCCGGGCGCGCTCGACACGTTGTGGCACACCGGCGAGGCCACGCTGACGTTCACGGTATACGACCCCGTGGCCTACGGGGCCGAGGGGCGCGCAACCGTGTCGGGCACCTCGGGCGTGCAGGTGGGCGGGACGTTCCGCACCTACCCCACCGTGACCGTCAGGCCCGGCGGCAGCACGTCGGCGCTGCGGCTGACGAACATGGGCACGGGCGAGTTCGTGCAGATCGACAAGGCGGTGACGGCATCGAGCGCGGTGGTCATCGACATGGCCGCCCCGCAGGCCACGGTGGACGGCAGCCCCGCGCCCGTGACCTTCGAGAGTGACTTCTTCCCGCTGAAGCCGGGGGCCAACAGCCTCAAGCTGTCCAGCGGCACCGCGACGGTACAGTGGACGGAAAGGTACGTGGGCTGATGATTCTGTGGGCATGCGACCGCTGGGAGGCGTACAAGGGACCCATCAAGACGCTGTTCGAGTGCGAGGACACGCGCGAGGTCAACGGCGAGAACGCCCTGAGCATCACAACGCTGGCGCGCCTGGACAAGGGCGACCGCCTGGTGTGGCGCGACCTCAAGGGCCGCTGGCACGAGAACATCGTGGACGGCGTGGAGGAGGAGCGCGCAAGCGCGGGCATCCTCTACACGTACTACTGCCCGACCTCGGCGCAAATCGAGCTCCTGGGCGACTACCTGGAGGACAAGCGCCCCTACGACGTGAGCGCCTACGCCGCGCTGGCCTCGGCGCTGTCCTCCTCGCGCTGGCAGGTCGGAACCGTGGCCGACCTCGGGCAGGCCGGCGCGAACTTCTACCACACCAACGCATGGGCGGCCATCCACGACGTGGCAGACACTTGGGGCGGCGAGCTGTCGTTCGAAATCCAGGTGAGCGGCACCAAGGTGACCGCACGCCGCGTGTGCATGGCCAAGCAGGTCGGCGAGGACAACGGCAAGCGTTTCACCTACGCCAAGGACCTCGTGAGCGTCAAGCGCAGCGTGGACGAGGGCAACGTGTGTACCGCCCTGTACGGCTACGGCAAGTCCCTGCAGACCGCCGACGAGGACGGCAACCTGACGGGCGGCTACGATCGCAAGCTGACCTTCGGCGGCGTGAACGGCGGGCAGAACTGGGTGGGGTCGGCCGACGCGCTGGCGCGCTGGGGACGGCCCGACGGCAAGGGCGGCAAGGCGCACGTGTTCGGCGACGTGGAGTTCTCCGACTGCGAGGACGCCGCCGAGCTGAAGAAGCTCACCGAGGCGCAGCTGGCGAAGTCGTGCGTGCCCACCGTGTCCTACACTGTGGACGCCGTGGCGCTTGCGCGCGCCGGCGAGGGCTTCGAGGGCGCGGACGAGGGCGACCTGGTGACCGTGGTGGACAAGGTGTACGACCCGCCGCTGCGCGTGCGCACGCGCATCACCAAGGTGGTGGAGGACCAGCTGCGCCCCGGCGAGGTCACCTACACGTTCGGCAACTACCAGACGGTCGCCGAGCTGATGGCCGCGCAGAAGTCGGCCGCCAAGTCCACCGCCTCGACCATCCGGGCGACCGTGACCGAGGCCGTGAACGCCTCGAACAAGGCATCGACCGGCAAATGGGGCGAGAGCCTGGCGGCCGCCGAGGAGCGCCAGAAGGCGTACGCCAAGGAGGTCGGCGGCGCCGCCCAGGACTACACCGACCAGATAAGGGACGAGCTGGACAAGGCCCTCAAGGAGTACGCCGACAACGGGGACACCACACTGGAGGAGGCGCTGAAGGAGTACGCCGACAACGGCAACCTGACCCTGGACGAGGTGCTGCGCCTGTACACCGACACGTCGATAGAGCAAAGCGAGAGCGTGCTCAAGCAGATAGACGAGGCCAACAAGGAGTACCTGGAAGGCGTCACGGGCAAGTTGGACGAGCGGCTGACGAGCGCCGAGGGCGAGGTGGATGGGCTGCAGAAACAGCTCGACCAGCTGCCGACGGATATCCGCAAGAAGATCGTTGACATGCTCAACAGCGAGGTGAACACCACGGGTGGCTGGGTGTACGAGGAGCCCGGCCAAGGCATCCTGGTGTACGACAAAAAGCCCGAGAGCGCCACCAAGTGCGTCAAGATAGGCGGCGGAATCATCGGCGTGGCCAACTCCAAGTACTCCAGCGGCGCGTGGAAGTGGCGCACGGCCATAACCGGCGACGGCGTGACCGCCGACGAGCTGACCACGGGCCGCATCAAAGGCGGGAACTCGTACTGGGACCTCGACAGCGGGGCCTTCTACCTGCGCGACGGCTCCATCTTCATGACCGACAGCAACGGCAACAGGGTCTATATCAACGCCACCAACGGCTTCCAGATATACGACAAGAACGGCTCCATCATCGCGGGCACCGTGCTGGTGGGCAGTACCTCCATGTTCCGCTGCAACATGGTCGGCACGTCGTCAACCAACTACATCACCACCGGCACGACGACGAGCAACCACCCGGGAGCGTCGTTCGTGAACGGCTCGACCGAGTACTGCACCATCGAGGCCGTCCACGCGAAGGACAGCCCCACGGCGAGCTCGACCGACGGCGTGGGCATATCCGCCTGCGGCTACGGCTTCCTGGCAGTCAACCGCTACTACCGCCAGACGTGGCTGACGACCCCCTACTACGTGGGCTACATGAGCCATCCCGACGAGCAGCTGTACATGAGGAGCGGCAACAGCAACGCGGGCGGCTCGGCGTACGTGAAGCTGCAGGAGAACTCCAACAACTACGTGTACCTGGATAGCAGCCGCGCAGACATTGGGTCGTCGGGCACCGCCAGGATACTCGCCCCGAAGTTCGCCATAGGAACCAGTCCGAGCAGCGGCGGCACCTACGGGTACACGGGCTCCACGCAGTTCATCGGGTGCATCACCAACAACGGCAACAACTGGACGTGGGGCACCATCAACGTGGTGAACGGAATCATCACCGGCATGAGCAGCATCACGGGAAACTAGACCAGCGAGAGAGGAAACGGAATGTTCTACCACCTTGTGCAGCAGCCCGAAGCGCCGCAGGCGCTCGACGGCGCGCCGAAGCCGCCCGAGGCGCTTCCGGTGTTCGAGTGCATCAGCGACCCGGCCACGGCGCGGGCCATCGTGGAATCGGAAGACGTGTTCGAGTTCGACGGCAAGGGCGGCTTCACGCTCGTGTCCAGCCCCGTGGCCGTCATGGACGCGGAAGGCGGCGAGGCCAACGCCGTGGACTTCTCGGCGCTCACCGACGAGGAGATATGCGGGGTCCACAGAGCGCAGCCCGGCGACATATCGCGGACACTTGCGGCCGAAGGAAAGGAATGAGGCATGGCAACGCACGAGCTTACGCTCAACCTCAAGAAGACCAACGTAGCGCCGCCCGTCATCACCGTGCACCAGGGCGACAGCGCCGAGGTCCTGAAGGCCGCCATCTACGACGGCGACAAGAAGGCGGCCCTGACGGGCTGCAAGGTGCACCTCATGGCTGCGAAGCCCGACCACACCTACGTGGAGCAGCAGTTCACTGGCATCAGCGACAACGTGGCCACCGTGACGGTCGACCCCGCCGTCTTCGGCGTGGCCGGGCTGCTCAAGGTGTGCTACGTGCGCGTGCGGAACGCGGCAGGGCTGGACGCCACCACCGAGAACGTCCTGGTGAACGTGCTGCCCTCGGCGAGCGCGTCGGGCGAGATATCCGGCCCGTACGTCGATGCGGTGGAGGCGATCATCGCGAACCTCGAAGGGCAGCTAGCCGACGTGAGCGCGCTGAACGCGCAGATGCAGAAGGCCGAGGCCTCCCGCGCGAGCGCGGAAAACCAGCGCGCCACGAACGAGAAGGCACGCCAGACCACCGAAACCAAGCGCGCAGAGGCCGAGAAGAAGCGAGCCGAGGCGGAAAGCGACCGCGTGACCGAGGCGTCGCAGCTGAAGACGGCCTCGCAAGCCGCCACGGCTGCGGCAAACGGCGCGGCCTCGAACGCCGACGCGGCGGCAAACATCGCCCTGCAGATAGCCAACAGCGTGGCGCAGGGCAGCGCGGGCAGCTCGGACATGGCCAAGCAGAAGCAGCAGATAGCCGACCTGTACGGCAAGCTGGCCGACGCCACGGGCGCGTTCATCTACGACGACGGCACCGTGTACTGCCCCGCCTCCAAGGCCAGTGCATCTGGCAGCACCATCACGTTCGGGAGCACCTGCACGGCGTCCGGCACAACCCTCAACCTCAAGTAGAAAGGCAACGAAATGGCACAAGCGAAAAGCCTGTCGGTGGGCGGCATCGGCTACGAGGTCATCGACGATACCGCGCGCAGCAACGCGCAGACGGCGCTCAACAACGCCGAATACACCCGCCAGAGCCTCATCGGCAAGTACGGCGGGCAGAACATCGCCGCGATCCTGGCGGGAGAAATCGGCAGCGGCAGCGTGTACGACGCGCTGCATAAGCGCATCGCCGCCGCGAACTTCGCAGGTCTGCGCGTGGGAGACTACATCGACGTGCCGCTGGTAAGCGCGTCGGGCGTGGCGGCCCAGCAGTCCGTGCGCTTCCTCCTGGCGCACTTCGACCCGTACTACTGCTGCGGCGACAGCTCCAAAGGCCACCACATCGCCTTCGTGGCCTCCGCGCCCATCGCCGTGGCCAAGACCGTGACCGGCGTTGCCAACGACAGCTTCCTGATGTGGAACACGACCAACACGAACCAGGGCACCGCCGACCAGAAATGCCCCTACCCCAACAGCAACCTCAAGGCGTGGGAGACGGCCTTCGAGGCGTGCCTGCCCGAGGGCCTGACCAAGTACCTGCTGACCCAGCGCGTCCTGCTTGAGGAGCGTTACAGCGCCAGCGGCGCGCTCAACGAGTCCAACTCGTGGAGCTGGCAGGATATCGGCAAGGTGTTCTCGCTGTCCGAGATGGAGGTGTACGGCTGCCCAGTGTGGGGCACCAAGGGCTACAGCGTGGGCTTCGACTGCCAGTTCGACCTGTTCCGCGATACCGCGCACCGCTTGAACGGAACTCGGTACAATTGGTGGCTGCGTTCCGTCATGGGTGGCTCCTCGTCCAACGTGTGCTACGTCTACACCAACGGCAATGCCACCTACGCTTCGGCGACGCACGTCTGGGTTCGCCCCCGCCCCGGCTTCCTCGTCGGCTAGCCAGCCGAGTGCTCTATACTTCTCTTTCGATGCGACCGCCTTGCGCGGTCGCATCCCTGCCCGCGCAGCGGGCCGTTTTTTTCGCCACTATTTCCGGGAGGTGCCATGAGCGGCGTCTACCAGCGAAACCGCGAGGTGTCCGAGTACAAGTTCTTCACGCAGGCCATCGCCATCCGCGTGGAGGTCAACAAGCTCATGGCCTCCTCGTCGGTCGTGCCGAAAGCCTACAGGCTGCTGAACGCAGTCCCCACGGTGGAGACCGCGCGCAGCATCGTATACAACGTCAACCGCGCCGACTGCTTCTACCACAACAGCTCGTTCAACGCGCTGGAGAGGAAACGCTACCTGACGCTGGCCATAGCGGACTGCGAGCAGCTGATGCTCGACATGCAATGCCTCATGGACATCGGCCTGCCCGTGAACGCCAACCGCTTCGAGGCGCTGGCGGGCATGGTCGAGGAGGAGATCAAACTGCTCAAGGGCGCGCGCAAGAACGTACGCGTCACCGGCAAGAAGACGACCGACGAGCGCATAGCCGAGGCCGAGGCCGAGCTAGAGCGCCTGCGTTCGCTATAATGGGCGGCGGTCCCGCCTTGTATATCGGTACAATTGGTGGCTGCGTTCCGTCATGGGTGGCTCCTCGTCCAACGTGTGCTACGTCAACAACAACGGCAATGCCAACTACAATTCGGCGACGAACGTCTGGGTTCGCCCCCGCCCCGGATTCCCTTACTGCCAGACCGAGTAGGCCAGCGGGCCGAAAGCAGAGCGCGGAGAGGAAGGAAGGCGCGACCATCGGGCGCGAGCCCGTAAATACGCACCCCGCGAGGGTGGCCGGACGCTGCTTGCATGGCGCGGCGCTCCGTGGCTTCGCCGCGTTTCATGGCCATACCTCAAGCGGCTGTCAGAGCCACATTGCAAGCCGTGCGGGGTGCCTTCTACAATGAACTCAGAGCAAAGGCAGGCGGCGCGCCGCAAGCGCCGCGAGGAGAAGCGGGCCAAGGCAAAGGCCGAGCGCGTCAAGGCGTGCACCCTTGAGACGGTGGCCGACCTCAACAGCCTGTGCAAGGCTTCCAAGCAGGCCGCGCGGGGCGTCATGTGGAAGTCGTCCACGCAGCGGTACATGAGAAGCTACCTGCGCAACGCCGTCCTGTCCCGCCGCGACCTTTTGGAGGGTCGCGACATATGCCGGGGCTTCATCCGCTTCGACTTGTGGGAGCGCGGCAAGCTGCGCCATATCAGCGCCGTGCACTTTCCCGAGCGCGTGGTGCAGAAGTCGCTGTCTCAGAACGCGCTCGTGCCAGCGATCGTGCCCACCCTCATAGCCGCGAACTCCGCGAACATCAAGGGGCGCGGCACCGACTACGCCCTGAGGCTGCTCAAGCGCCACCTGGCCGACCACTGGAGGCGGCACGGCCGCGAGGGCTACATCCTCCTGGGCGACTTCTCCGACTACTTCGCGCGCATAGCGCACCAACCCGTCAAAGGCCAGGTGGCCTCCGCGCTGCTAGATCCGCGCGTGGTCGCCTTGGAGCACCACCTGATAGACGCGCAGGGCGATGTGGGCCTGGGGCTTGGCAGCGAGCCGAACCAGATATGCGCCGTGGCCCACCCCAATCGCATCGACCACTATGTGACCGAGATGCTGCGCCCCGAGTCTTACGGGCGCTACATGGACGACTTCTACCTGATACACGAGTCCAAGGACTACTTGCAGGTGTGCCTGCTGCTGATAGAGGGCAAATGCGCCGAGCTGGGCATCGAACTGAACCCGCGCAAGACGCGCGTGGTGAAGCTCACGCGCGGGTTCACGTGGCTGAAGAAGCGCATCTTCTACACGGAGACGGGCCGCATAGTCGTGAAGCCGTGCCGAGACTCCATAACGCGGGAGCGCCGCAAGCTCAAGAAGATGGCCCGCATGGTCGCCGATGGCATCATGACCCCCGAGCAGGTGGAGCAGAGCTACCAGAGCTGGCGCGGAGGCATGAAGCGGCTGGACGCGCACCGCAGCGTGCGGGCCATGGACGCGCTGTACCGCAGCCTGTTCGGAAATCCAGCGGGGGGGGTTGCTCAATGCAATCCAAACCTGGAGGCGACACGGATGGGAACATGCCCCTACCCTAGCAACGGAAGGAGCGACCCATGACGGAACAGGAAATCGCCGGGGAGATCAACGGCTACAAACGGCAGCTTGAGCAGAGCGACTACAAGGTCATGAAGGCGGTGGAGCGCATCTTCTCCGCATCGTCCATCACCGACCTGCTCTCGGCCATCGCCGCAGCTGCCAAGGAGGTGGCCGAGATCATCTCGCAGCGCCAGACGTGGCGCGACCGCATCAACGAGCTGGAAGCCATGGAGCCCGACCAGCCGGAAGCGCCGCAGGAGTAGCGAGCGCCCCTTCGGGGGCGCTTTTCTTTTGCCCGGCGACACCTCGCGGACAATCGCGGCAGCGATTCGAGGAGGTGAGAAAACGAATGACCGACGTGCTGGAAATCTTCGCGCCGTACGGCCCCGGGTCGCTTTTCGGCGCACTGCTCGTCCTGGTGGTCCTGTACTTCGGCAAGCAGTTCCTCGAAGAGTTCAAGGCCCAGAACGAGCGCAAGGCGAACATCGACCTCAAGCGTGAAGAGCGAAAGCAAGGCGAGGTGAACGAGCGGGCGCAGCGCGACCGCGAGCGCAGCCAGATGGAGGGCCGCATCGCCGCGCAGATGGAGCGCAGCAATGCGCTGATGGAGGCTATGAAGGCGCTCATGGAGTCCGTCGTGACCTCCAATGAGGTGCTGCACGCCGACCTGGCGAACAGCCAGGCGCGCAGCCAGGGCATGGCGGCGAAGGTCGACCACATCGCCGACCGCGTTGACCTGCTCTACAAGGAATCGGCTCGATAGAAAGGAATCCGAAATGACAGAAATGCAAGCAATCGCAGCCATCGTGCTGTCTTTCGCCGTGCCGTTCGCGGTGCAGCTGATCAAGACCGAGGCCATGACCGGCAAGGCCGCGCGCATCCTGGCGCTGGGCTGCTCGCTCCTGGCGGGCGTCGTGACCGGCTTCGTGGGCGGCGTGCCCGCAGACCCGGGCGCATGGGTCACGTGCGCCTTCGCCGTGGTAGGCGGCGTGCAGGCGGCCTACACGCTGTTCAAGTCGGTAGGCATCACATCCAAGTGGCTCGACGCCCTGCTGGGCGTGACCGTAGGCGGGAAGGAGTAGGCAATGGCTAAACTGTTCATCATCTGCGGCCACGGCGCTGGCGACCCCGGCTGCTGCGCAGGCGGCTGCACCGAGGCCGAGCGCGTTCGCGCCCTGGGCCAGCGAATCAAGGAACTGGGCGGTTCCGAGGTCGAGCTGGGCGATACGTCCCGCAACTGGTACGCCGACGGCGGGCTTAACCGCCTGAGCACCGATGCGCCAGTGGTGGAGCTGCACATGGACGCCAGCGGCATCGCCACGGCCCACGGCGCGCACGTCATCATCAAGGAGGGCTTTGAGCCTGACGAGTACGACAATGCGCTGGCCGACAAGCTGGCGGCGTTCATGCCCGGGCGCTCCGAGAAGCTGGTGCGCCGTTCCGACCTCGCGAACCCGAACCGAGCCGCCGCGCGCGGCATCAACTACCGCCTGTGCGAGAACGGCTTCATCGACAACGACGGCGACCGCGAGAAGTTCAACGGCAACCTGGACGAGCTGGCGCGCATCTACCTGGAATGCTTCGGCATCACTGCTGGAAGCGCCCCCGCAGCCGTCCCGCAGCCGCAGCCTGCGCAGCAGGAAACGCCCGAGAACTTCGGCGGCACCTACCGCTGCACTGTGGACTACCTGCGCGTGCGCGACGCCCCCGGCCTGGGCGGCACCGAGGTGGCACACTATTCCAGCGGCGAGACCGTGACGCTGGATAACTGGTACAAGATCGCCGACGGCTACGTGTGGGGCCGATACACGGGCTACAGCGGCGCAACGCGCTACATCGCCGTGGGCAAGGCCACGGGCAAGCCAGAGGCCGACGACTATCTGGTGAAGGTGGGATAGGCCATGCCGTACCCGAGCCCCGCAGACGAGGAGCGCAACGGCGGGTGCGGCCCCATCCTCGCGGCGGTCGTCCTGCTGTTCATCGTCCTGGCCGCCGCCAGCTGCGCGTCGCAGGCCATGGGAGCGCAAGACGTGACCGTGAGGCAAGCCCGCACGGACGGCCCCATATACGACCTGCCCGAGGGCATCGGCCAGGAAATCGTGTGCGACGAGCACAACCGCGAGTACCTGCTGCTTACCACCGAGCAGGGCGGCGTGTTCCTCATGCCGTACATGGACGAGGACGGCGAGCAGGAGATCATGCCGCAGGCCTAGAACGCAAAGAAGCCGCCCCGTATGGAGCGGCTTCTTTCTATCTGACGAGCAATACGAACGCCCGCCTAACGACGAACACGCGTATGTGTTCGCCTACTGAACAATTGGTGGAGGCGCGGAGAATCGAACTCCGGTCCACGAAAGCCCCCTGATTGGCATCTCCAAGCTCAGTCGCTGGTTTAGTCTCGGACGCTTTGCGCGCAGCGACACGCTCGCAGCATCCCAACCGGTTCGATCTTAGCCTGCGCCATACCGATTACGTGCGCAGGAGCATTCCCCTAACATGACGTCGCACCGGTGTCGGGGAAATCACCGGGTTGACGCGCCGCTATAAATTAAGCAGCGAGAGCCATAGGCTCAAAAGAAGAGTTGTTGTCAATTCAATTTGACGGTACCCCTGTTTAACGAGGCGAGGAGACCTCGGCTTGCTTCCTCTCTCAGAGCTATCGTGTCGAAACCAGTCGCCCCCGAATGTTGGGAAAGTCTGGATGGTATCGGGCCTGCAAACACCCGATAACCGTCGACTTTTCAAGGAACATGCGGGGCGAGCCCCGCTTGTGGAGTGTTATCTTACCACGTTCTGAAAGCGGACAGCTGTTCTATGCACGAGCTGTGAAGACCCCAATGTGCGCCACACTTCGCACTTTTGCTACCGATCGCGTCACGTATATTTTCGCCAAGCAAAATTGACCCGTCGAAAGGACCGTTATGGATACCAAGCAGCAACTCGTCAATGCCCTCGCAGGCCTGGGCTCAACCATTACCGAAGCTATGGATGTCATCGAGGGCTTTGTCCCCTGCGGACATCCCGCCCTCACGGTATCGAACGCACTCGTCGCGCTGGACGTTGACGATGATGCAACTCTCGCCCAGCAGCTTGAGACCGTCGAGGGCTTTATCGACCACGTGAGTGAGAACCGCGGCGTGGCCGCCTACCACGGTATCGAGGTCGAGCTCGCGGGTCCCAAGGCCGATCTGTTCGCAGCAATCCGCGAGGTAGGCGCCCTTATGCAGACCGCAGGCGTCAAGAACACCCAGGTCAACGAGTGGGTCTACCGCAGTCTGGCAGCACTCGACAGCTCCAACGAAAAGGCAGCCGAGCAGCTCGCAGAAAGTCCCACCATCAAAGCTGCACTTGTCTAAAAAGGCCTGCGCCCGGACGACGCCGATGCCGTCCGGGCGCAGGCCAGATAACGTGGGTGAACACGTCTGCTAACGCAGATATGCCTTGGCGTTGCTCAGGCTGTAGGCAATCGTCGAGCCGTTGTGCAGCAGTGACGACGTCTGCGGAGTGATCATGCCGGTAATGCCCAGCGCCAGGAGCGCCGAGTTGGTGAGCATCACCTTGGAATACGAACTCGTCAGACGATCGATAAGCCCCTGACTCATACGGCGCAGGCGCACGATCGCGGCAAGATCCGTATCGGTCAGGATGATGTCGGCAACCTCCTTGGCGATGTCGCTTCCGCCACCCATCGCCAAGCCCACGTCGGCCAAACCGAGCGCCGGCGAATCGTTGACACCGTCGCCCACCATGGCAACGTGGCGCCCCTCGCCCTTAATGCGTTCCACATAGGCGTACTTGTCCTCGGGCAGCAGCTCGGCCTTAAACTCATCGACACCTGCTTCGCGAGCAATGCGCTCGGCCGTGCGTTCCGAGTCGCCCGTGAGCATGACCACGTGCTTAACGCCCAACGCGTGCAGGTCGGCGATGGCCTCGCGGACCCCGGACTTGAGCGGGTCCTCGATACCGAGCACGCCGACGACCTTGCCGTCGACCGCCAGATACAGCGGCGACAGGCCCTGCATCTGGGACTCAATGCGCTCCTTAATGTCGGAATCGAGCTGCGCACCCTCGTCCTCAAATACAAAGTGCGCGGAACCGATGATGGCGCGACGCCCTTCGATGGACGAAGCGATGCCGTGCGCCACGATGTACTCGACGGCGGCATGGCGCTCGCGGTGCTCGAGCCCGCGCTCGCGTGCCGCATTGACCACGGCGCGTGCCACCGGATGCGGGAAATGCTCCTCCAAGCAAGCGGAAAGGCGCAGGATCTCGTCCTCGCTCCAGCCATCGGTCGTGAGCACGCAAGCTAGACGCGGCTGTGCCTCGGTGAGCGTGCCGGTCTTATCAAACACAATGGTGTCGGCCTTGGCAAACGACTCAAAGTACTTTGCGCCCTTGACCATGACGCCCATCTTGGCAGCATCGCTCATGGCGGTCATGACGGCAACGGAACCCGTGAGCTTGAGCGCGCACGAGTAGTCGACCATCAGTGCCGCCGAGGTCTTGATAAGGCTGCGCGTGGTAAGCGCGACCAGACCCGCGAGCAGGAAGTTCCACGGGACGATCTTGTTGGCGAGGTCCTCCATATGCGACTGGCCCTCGGACTTGAGCGAGTCGGCCGTCTGCACGAGCGAGACGATCGAGCGCAGCTTGGTCTGCGCCGTGTTGGCGCGCACGCGTACCAAGATGCCGCCGTCTTCCACGACGGTGCCGGCGAATACGTCGTCGCCCACGCTGCGCTCGACGGCAAGCGGCTCGCCGGTCAGGGTCGCCTGGTTGACCATGGCGCTCCCCTGCTCGACAACACCGTCGATGCAGATGGACATGCCGGTGCGCACGGCGACCAGATCGCCAGGCTCAAGCTCGGTCGCGGCAACGCTTACCTCGGTGTCGCCAACCACTTTTTGCGCCTTGTCGGGCACATCGAGCAGCGAGTTGATGAGCTCGTTTTCGCTCATGGCGCGGGTGTAGTCCTCGAGCAGCTCGCCCACGTTGAGCAGGAACATCGTCTGGCCCGCGGTGTCGACGTCACGTTTGACAAACGAGATACCGATGGCCGAAGCGTCGAGCACGGGAACGGTCAGGCGCGGCTGCGCGAGCTCACGGAGGGCGGCGCGCAAAAATGCCATGTAACCGGCCACGACAAACACCGCACGCAGTGGCGTGGGCAAAAACCAGCGGCGTGCGTAATGGGCACCGACGAGTGTCGCCAGGTCCATAACGAGTTTGTGCTTGCGCGGCTCAAGCTGCATCACGTAACCCGTCTTTGCGTCGGCAATGGCCTGAGCGTCGAGCGCACCGACGGCGGCCAGCACGGCATCGCGACGTGGCTCGTCGTATTCGAGCGCCATCTGGCCGATGCGGCCGTAGACGCACACCTTGCGCACGCCATCGATGTCGCCGCCAAGCTTAAGAAGTGCATCGAGATCGCTCTCTGGCACAGGACCCGCCAATTGAAGACGGGTCCTGCCGGGGATCTCGCTAATAATCGAGAATCTCATAGTTTGCGCCTGGGAGCGTTACTCGGCTGCCTCGTCAGCAGCGGCCTCGCTCTGGGTGATGTAGGCCGCCTCGGCAACCATGTCATCGACATTGGCCTTGGCCTGCTCGACCATGTCCTGGTAGCCGTTCTTGATGCGCATGCCGCACGCGATACCCTGCACGCAGGCATTCTTTACCGGAGCGCTGGTGAGCAGCTTGATGCCGGCCGTACCGAGCAGAAAACCGCCACCGACAAGCAGGGTATTGAACGTCGACTTCTTCATGTTGCTTCTCCCTTTTGCCGCATTGGACGCGGCACGGTGCCTCAGCACCCGAGTAAACAAGTTTGCTCGAGCACACTTTTGGAAAATAGTTTAGTTTATCTAACTATTAAGTTCAACAAAGGTTAACTTTTTGGAAATCTTGAGGCGCGGAACAGCCGACTTCTGGCGATCCGCCTGCCGCAACGTACATCTCCGGCATCCAAGAAAGGCTCTCCCCCGACCCAACAAATCGAGGTCTAATACTTTTCCGCGAAGTGAACGAGTGAAATCGGACCCCCGAAACATCTGCATTTTTCACCAGCAAAACCGCAGGAAACCGAGCCAAAAAAGCATTGATGTTTCAGGGGTCAAAAATAGGTCGTTCACTTCGCGGAAAAGTATTCACCTTCGTTTTCCACCACCCCTCACAATGTGACAAAGGGACAGTCCCTTTGTCACATCCACAAAAATGGGCGTGCCGACGGCACGCCCATTCACTCTATTCCTATCAGCCCCGCCTGACCCGAACGGCCGAGTCGTTGCAGAACCCGGGAGCCCCGGCAGGGCGGGTGCTTGCTCAAAATAAGTTCCGCACGCAAAGAAGGCCACTTAATGTGGCCTTCGTCTTGCGCAGGACTGTTCGAAATTTTGAGGAAGCGCCCGCCCTGCCGGGGCCCCTCGGTTCCCGTTTACGAGAGCGACGTTCTCAGCAACTCGTTGAAGAGCTTCGGGTTGCCCTTGCCGCGGCTCGCCTTCATGCACTGGCCCACCAAAAAGCCGATGACCTTCTGGTTGCCGTCGCGGTACTGCTGCGCCTGATCGGCACAGTTAGCCAGCACCTCGTCCACGATCGGCTGCAACGCACCGGCATCGCTCACCTGACGCATACCACGCTCGTCGACGATCTTGTTGGGGTCGTCACCGGTCTGGGCCATGGCCTCAAAGACCTCGTGCGCCTGGTTGGAGCTGATGGCATCGGTCACCAGCAGCTTGGCCAGCGCTGCTACCTGAGCCGGCGCGATGCCGGACTCGGCGAGCGACACGCCTGCGCTCTTAAGGTAGGCGATCATCTCGTTGACCAGCAGGTTTGCGACCGTCTGGGCCTCCTTGCCAGCCATACCGGCAGCGGCAGCCTCAAAGAACTCGGCAAACTCGGGGTCGCCCGCGATCTGCTCGGCATCGGCCGCCTTAATACCAAAGTCGGTCTCAAAACGGGCGCGCTTGGCATCGGGCAGCTCGGGAATCTCGCCACGGCAGCGGTCGATGAACTCGTCGTCCAGATCGAACGGCGCCAGATCGGGATCGGGGAACAGGCGATAGTCGTCGGCCGTCTCCTTCACACGCATAACCACGGTGCGCTTACGGCTGGGCTCCCAGTGGCGGGTCTCCTGATAGATGATTCCGCCCTCCTCGAGCACCTCGGCCTGACGGCAAATCTCGTAGGCAAGGCCGTCGTGCAGGCTCTTAAACGAGTTGAGGTTCTTGAGCTCGGTCTTGGTGCCCAGCTTGGTCTCGCCGCGGCGGCGCAGCGACACGTTGCCGTCGCAGCGCATGGAACCCTTCTCCATGGAGCAGTCGGAAATGCCAAGCGTCACAAAGATGCGACGGAGCTTCTCCATAAACAGGCGAGCCTCCTCGGGCGTACGCAAGTCGGGCTCAGTTACAAGCTCGATGAGCGGCGTGCCGCAGCGGTTGTAGTCGACGAGCGACTCGGCCGCGGCGGTAATGCGGCCCTCGGCGCCGCCCACGTGCACCATCTTGGCGGCGTCCTCCTCCATGTGGATGCGCAGGATGCGAATGGGCACCGTGTAGGAACCGTCCTCGCGGCGCTCGGGCATCTGCAGGTTGGACGCATCGTAGCTGGCCAGATGGCCGGCACGCTGGTTGCCCTCGCGCATGGTCGACGTCATGGACGTGGACAAGCCCTCGGCGTTGGCCGAAGCGCTCGCCAGACTCTGGGCCTCGGCCTCGCCAAACGCGCAATCGGGGCGCTCGGCGGCACCGCGACCGGTCACATCCAGATCGAGGTGACCGTACATGGCAAAGGCGACCGGACCCTGCGTAGTCTGGAAGTTCTTGGCCATATCGGGATAGAAGTAGTGCTTGCGGTAGAACATCGAGTGGCGCTGGATCTCGCAGTTGGTGGCGAGACCGGCCTTGACGATGCTCTCGATGGCGCGCTTGTTGGGCACCGGCAGCGCACCGGGCAGGCCCAGGCACACCGGGCACACGTTGGCGTTGGGCTCGTCATCGTGGCTAAGCTTGCAGTTGCAGAACATCTTGGTATCGAGTGCGGTGAGCTCGGTATGGATCTCCAGGCCGATCACGGCCTCCCAATCCTGCAGGACCTCGGAAAGCTCCTTCATTACAGCTCGCCTCCCTTCCCGGCAAAATCGGGCGCGACGGAAAGCGCGGGCGCACCCGTGGCGGCATCGGCAAAGCCGCGCTCAAGGGCGCGGGCAAACGTGAGCAGCTGACGGTCCTTAAAGGCCGGGCCAACCAGCTGGGCAGAAACGGGCAGCTTGCTGTCCTCGCCCAGGCCCAGAGGCACCGAGATACCGCCGTTGCCGCAAATGTTGAGCGAGATGGTGTACAGGTCGGAGAGGTACATCTGCGTGGGGTCGCTGATCTCGCCAAACTTAAAGGCCGTGCGCGGCGAGGCGGGCATGAGGATGGTGTCCACCTTGGCATACGCGGCGTCGTAGTCCTGCGTGATGAGCGTGCGGGCCTTTTGCGCAGCGTAGTAGTACTTGTCGTACACGCCCGAGCTCAGCAGGTAGGCGCCGAGCATCTGACGGCGCTTGGCCTCGGCGCCAAAACCGTGGGCGCGCGAAAGCGAACTCTGGTCGGACAGGTTGGCGCAGCCCTCCTCCTGGTAGCCGTAGCGAATGCCGTCGAAACGGGCCAGGTTGGAGAATGCCTCGGCCGGGCCGATGACGTAGTAGGCGGCGATGGCGGCGTCCAGGTGCGGCAGGTCGACCTCGACCAGCTCGGCACCCTGGTTCTGCAGCTCCTGGGCGGCGCGCTGAACAGCGGCCTTGACCTCGGGCGTCAGGCCCTCGGCCTCCATAAACGCGGGGATGATGCCCACGCGCTTGCCCTCGATGCTGTCGTTGAGATGCTCGGTAAAGTCGACGGCGCAGTCCTGGCTGGTGCAGTCGTACGGATCGTGCCCCGCGCCGGTAAGCGCGTTCATGGCCAGCGCGACATCCTCGACCGTGCGGCCAAAGGGACCCACCTGGTCGAGCGACGAGCCAAAGGCAACCACGCCGTAACGGCTCACGGCGCCATACGTGGGCTTAAAGCCCACCACGCCGCACAGCGACGCCGGCTGGCGAATGGAGCCGCCGGTGTCCGAGCCCAGCGAGAGCGCGACCTCGCCCGCGGCGACGGCTGCAGCGGAGCCGCCCGAGGAGCCGCCGGGCACACGCTCGGTATCCCAGGGGTTGTTGGTGCGGTGGAACGCCGAGCTCTCGGTGGAGCTGCCAAAGGCAAACTCGTCCATGTTGGCCTTGCCCATGGGCAGGCAGCCGGCATCCAGCATGCGCTGGACGCAGGTGGCGGTGTAGACGCTCTGGTAGTCCTCGAGCATGAGGGAAGCGCAGGTGGTGCGCGTGCCCACGAGGTTCATGTTGTCCTTGATGGCCAGCGGCACGCCCGCGAGCGGGGGCAGCGGCTTGCCTGCGACACGGTCGGCATCCACGCGCGCGGCGGCCTCGAGCGCAAGCTCGGGCGCCACCTGCAGGAATGCCTGGACCCCGCCCTCGCGCGCCTCGATGGCGGCAAGGGAGGCCTGGGCCACCTCGGTAGCGGTAAAGTCGCCGGCGGCAACGCCTGCGGCGATCTGGGCGGCGGTAAAGAAATCGAAGCTCTGCGCCATTACTCGCTCTCCCCCTCTCCCAAAATGGACGGCACGCGGAAGTAGCGGTCGCGCGCGCTGCCGGCGTTTTCGAGCGCAATGTCGAGCGGCAGGTCGCGCTCGGGCTCGCGCAGGTCATCGCCCATCACGTTGGACAGGCTTCCGATGGGATGGAACGTGGGCTCCACGTCGGGTAAGTCATATTGCAAGACAGGCTCGAGCATCTGGACGGCGTCGTTCATGTAGGACGTCATCTGGGTGAGCTCGTCATCGGTCAGTGCGATCTTTGCGTACTCGGCGATGTCGCGCACGTCTTTCTCGCTGAGTGCCATAGGCGCTCCCTTCCGCATAACAGATAAACCGCTCTAGTATACAAGGCAACGCCGCTTGGAGCAGGTGCTTTACCCAAATGCAGCGAAAACGTAACGAGGACGGCGGGTTGGCAGGCGGCGGGCTGGCGGTTCTGCAGCGAAACCGCACCGTCCATAGCGAAAACCATCTCGTCCACAACGAAAACCATCACAACATTCGACGCTTTTCGCCAAAATCGAGATTTTCATCGAATGTTGTGATGGTTTGAAAGCCACGAGCACCACAAAAGTGCCTGTCCCCTTTGTGGTGGTTCTGAAGAATGCCTTATGCCGAGGCCTTGGTCTTGCGGCGCTTGCGGATCGCGTGGATCACGATGTCCAGCAGCAACAGCACAATGGCTACGACCACGATGAGCACGGCAAACTCGCGCTTGCCCCAGTGGCGGCCGGCCAGCGACTTTTGCTTGTCGACATCCTTCTTGTTGTACTTGGTGCGCACGCAATGCACCAGCAGGCGATGGTCGTTCACGCCGTAGGGCGTGCAGGTGACGAGCGTCACCTTGTCGGCGCCGGGCTCGATGGTCAGCGACTCCATCTCCTCGGGCAGCACCACCTCGGAATCCACCATCTTGTAGGCAAGCGTCTTGTTCATGGTGTGCAGCAGCACCAGGTCGCCGGGCTCCAGCGAGTGAATGTCGTCGAACATGCTCAGGTTGCGCATGCCCGAGTGCGCGGTAAGCACGCAATGCGTCGAGGTGCCGCCCACCGGCAGGCTCGTGCCCTCCAGGTGGCCGACGCCCGCCATAAGGACTTCTTCGCTCGTGCCGTGGTAGATGGGCATACTCACGTCGATGGAGGGGATCTCGACCCAGCTCATCATGGGGTCGCGGTCAAAAATGAGCTGCTGAGCGTAGGGCTCGATCTGGTCGGCGGGGAGCTCGGTGGCCTCGCCCGCCAGCTGCTCGTTAAAGGAGCGCGCCTGGAGCAGGATGCGCTCGCGCTCCTCGGCAGATAGCGCGTCCACGGTGCTGGACACGGTGCTGATCTGGTTGAACACGCCCGAGGCCTCGAGCCGGTCCAAGATCCACGGCCAGGTCATAAGGCCCACGCCAATAAGGATGATGACGATGGTGATGAGCCGGTCGGCCCAGCGCGGCAGTCGCTTGCGACGGCGCTTGGGCTTTGGTTGAGGTTTGGGCTGAGGGCTTGAGCCACCGTTGGCCGCGGCGTTATTGCTCTTCATATGTTTGGCGCCCTGCACCATCGCCGGTCACTCCTCTACAACTCAGGTTGTCTAAACAAATAATAGCCGATTAGCGAGCCTCCGCGCCGGACAACGCAGCTTGACTGCACCGTCCGGGCCACGTAGCCCCACTCAACCAATCAAGCCATATGTTGCTTTCATCGTCTCGAGCAACTGCGCCATCGTTACGCCCGCAACCCCAATCTGTTTCAGATTGACGTCGCCCACCTCGCAATCTTTAACAAACGCAAGCATATCGTCCTTCAGTTCTCCGCCCAGGTCGACACCTTCCGACTCGCCAAGCAGCTGAGCAAGCCTCAGCGCATCGCGTTTATGCTTTTTTACCTTCTTCGAATCAACGTTCTCCCCCGCTTCCCTTCTAGCTTTTAGGTCGAGATACGCCTTCGCTTTGAACGGGACAATGTATTCCGTGCCCAGGACCGAAACGCCGCCTACGGTCCGAATTCCCTGAAGGAACAAGCTGTAGTAAGCATCGTCTAACAAAATTGCCGAAAGACTGCTTATGTTTTCATCAACGTGAATTGGCGCCACATCAATCCCCTCACGACCCTTTAGAAAGTCGGGGCACTTCGCGAAGAGCTCGATCATATGGGGGTAACCCGGCCTCTTTGGCTCTGTAAACCGATAAAAACATGAGCCTTTACCTTCGCCCCAGCCGCAGCGGTAGCCGCCATCACGCACCAAAGTCCATATGGCTTCTGCCGTCTGAGGCAACCGATCATCGGCGACAATTACCACATCAAAATCGTGAGTCGCCCTGAATGAAAGCCCCGCCTCCGCGAGCAAAATGTCGCATGCCGTGCCGCCGATAAGGGCATACGATCCTTCAGCTTCTTGCATATGCTGCTGAAATTCTTGGAGACCTTCTACAGCGCTTCTTGCCATGGATATTCCTTTCCAAACATGCGATCGACTTCGAGCTGAATTCGCTCATCGTCGATTGCCGCCAAAGATAGCGCAAGCGAAATGTTGTCGACACGGGAGGAGTCGGCAAACACGGGTGCATAGCGCCACACTTGGATCATCGCCGTCTCGTTATCCGGCAACTCCCCGTCTGCGACTTCGAGGTCGCTCAGTTGACGCCATGCACTTCTTAAGACGGCCTTTTGTTCCATGCCCGGCGCAGCGAGCATCGAACGCGCAGCGAGCGCCGTCTCCCCGGCGTCAACAAGATAGTCGATCTGCTGCGTCTTCCTTGTAAAAAAGACCTTCGAGACAGGCGAGGAGAGCTCTGCCATGTGCTCGCTGAGCAGAAGATCAACGGCAACAGGGAACACGAAGACACGTCGCTCGCGACGCTCGCGTCTCGCGAGCCCCCTGTCAACAAGCTCGGTTATGGCCTCACTCGCGCGGCTTGCCGAGATCCCAAGCGCACGACAAAGGTCATAGGGACGATATGGCTCCTGGGCTGCTCCCCAGATTGCGGCAGCCTGCGCGTTGGGTGACATCTTGGTCGCGTGATTGCGAAACCGGACACTGCCCCTCTCCGTACAGGCCGTGCCCATAAATGGAAGAAAAGCCTGTCTGCCGGGGCAAACAAACGGAATCCCTTGTGCGACCAATGCTTTGCGCTGACGTGCATCGGCATCAGGAAACGAAACGACAACAGGAGTCTCCGCACGCAAGGCTAGCTGACTATAGACCCTCTTAGCCTCGGGAAGCCCGACGCCAGTAGGCAAACTTGCAAGCAAAAACGAAAACCCGTTTGCGTCAACAGCGCGGACCTCAATCGCCCGCAGATACAGCGGCAAGCGTGCGGATCCAGGCCAAGTTCTGGCCTTGGCGGAGAGGCCTAGTGCTTCTTGTAAGTAGATTAGCGCTTCGTTCATTTCCATTATTTTCGTTCGATTCCAGTTTATATTGGAATTATACATAATTTTCGGAATTAACGAGATTCCGTTCGCGCCTAAGCCCATATTTGAGTTTTCAAAATGTCCCAGATCGGCTGGGCGATTCGGGATACAATGTCAATAGAAAACGACGCATCCCGCGTAAATGTTTGGGAGCGCGGGTGGCCTAGTTTTCAGCTTTTGTTAAATGCCCGGGATCCGACCCCCGGGCATTCTTATTTGCGCTTGCGGCGCAACTGCCTTCTACCGTCCGCACCGCGCGTGCGCCTACGGACCTTAAACCGAACCTCATACGAGTCAAGAAACGCGATGACGAACGAGCCCACCGCCGCGAGGGCGGCGAGCGCGTTAAGGAATTTCAGCATATGGTGACCTCCGATCGAGTCGTCGGCCGCCCGCGCACGGAATGCGTCGCAAAGCCATTTTACTGCGAGTGCATGCACCCGCAGCTGGTAAACGCAATAATTGCAAACATTTGTTCGATAGTTATAAACACAATTCCTCATCCAGCGGAGCCTGGCCGCATTGTCCGGGTTTGCCCGACGTGTTTGCGTTTTCAGAATATCCCGGATCGGCTGGGCGATTCGGGATACAATTGCTACAGGAAACGACGCACCCCGCGTAAGTACTTAGGAGCGCGGGCGACCAGTTTCCGACGTTGTTAAATGCCCGGGCCTCTAACCCCGGGCATTTTAATTTGCACGCGCGGCGCAAATGTCTTCTACCGTCCGCACCGCGCGTGCGCCCACGGACCTTAAACCGAACCTCATACGAGTCAAGAAACGCGATGACGAACGTGCCCGCATCGGACGATGGAGGCTGACCGCGTTATCCAAAAAAACGGGGCAGACTCCAGTGCGGAGTCTGCCCCGAAAAGAGAATGGCAAAGCAAGAACGTGGATGGACGAGAAAAGTGTCCGCAAGTCTCATGGGCATCACATCCCACCTGCCAAAGGGATGGGTGAGCGAGCGTTACTCCTGCTCGGACTCCTCAGCCTGCTTACGGCTGCGGATGAGGTGCGCCACGCCGATGCACAGCACCGCGCCACCAGCGATCCAAGTGAACGTCACGCCGTTAAGGCCGGTGAGGGGAAGGCCAACCTGCTTGGTATCGCCAACGGTGATGTTGAAGTAGCCATCGGTGTCCTTCTCCGAGCCGGTCTGCGCCGCTAGCTTGTTATCACCGACATTCCTATCGGTAAGGCCAGCGATGATCTTGTCACTCTGGTTCTTGCTATCAAGCGTGCCAGAGAGCGCAGTAAGACCAGCGTCCGGATCATTGGCGTTCATGGTCGGCTTGATCTCGAAGGTGAAGGGTTCGACCTTGGTGTAACCATCGGGAGCAGAAGTTTCCGTGACCGTATAGACGCCAGCATCGAGACCGGTAAGCGTAATGACACCATCGGGGTCCATCGAAAGCTCAACCTTGCTGTCGCTCAAAGTGCCGTCACTATTGACATATTTAACGTTTGCGCTGTTCTCGTCACCGTTAGTTGTGTCACCAGCTGCGATGGTGAACTTAGCACCTTTCAGCGCCTTCTCAGTGCCAAGGTCAACCTTGTTGATCTTGAGACCGTAGGTGTAGTCCTTGACCGTATCGGACTCCGAGGTGCCAGTGCCACCTGACATGGGGTTGTTAGAATACTCGAGCGTAACGGTGTTGGGGTTGCCATTCAGCTGGTTGTTTGCACCCGCAATAATCGCGCTTGCGTTGAGCCTCGCCCTGTAGAAAACGACGATTTCAGTCTTCCCATCAATCGTAAGCTCTTCGCCATTTTTCGCAGTGGCCGACTTCAAGCCCTTTTCGCCCTTATTAAAATTGACTACCAGGTCACGACTAGAGCCAGAGGGGTTAGTCACATTGTAGCTAGTCGAATCGATCTTGGTATATACACCATTATTCAGTGCATAAACGCTGAGCGAGCCCTCGATGTAGTCGAGACCGGCCGACAGCTGATCCGTGAACTTGTAGGAATAGGAGTCATAGCTGGCGTAGTTATCTGCAATCGTACCGGTAAGCCTATAGTTCACTTCCTGGCCAACTTGGGAGTCGGCAGCGTCCACCCAGTCAGTCTCGCCGGTAATGTCACCGCCCTTCACCTTAGAATCATCGAGGATCTTTTTCTCAACCGTGGGGATGCTGGTCTTCTCATGGACAGTTACGGCGCTACCGCCCACGACTGCAAAGATCGGGGACGTGCCAGTGTTCGGCTTGGTCGAATCGAGATCGCTGGTCACAAACAGGTAGTAACCGTTGCCATGCGCCTGATCAGGAGTCCAAGAATTACCAGTAGGGATGTTGGTCGCGGCAGGTTTCTCACTCTTAACGGCATTCGCAACTGCGTAGAGAACATTGTTGGTAGCGATTCGCGTTCCATCAGTCGATGTTGATCCTGCAGTAGTGGAACCCGCATGTGCCATGAGGAAGTCGGCTACTTCCTGGGCCGTAGGACTGTCAGACAGCTGGTCCTTAGCCTCCAAGCTGCCATAACCCTTCCAGTCTTTCGTAATGGCATCAATCACCTTCTCGCCAACCGTATCGCTTGCCCACGTGATGTTCTGAGCGGTCTTGCCGCCGTTTTCAGCGTCGGTCACCGTAGCCTTAAAGATCTGGTATGCCTTGAACTTGGTGCTCTCGTTACCCTCGACCTGGCTGATTATGATGCTATTGCCGCCCTCCGCCGCAAACGCCATGGTCACCGGCGCCATAACTCCGCCGAAGCTCAGCGCTGCCGTGAGGCCGGCGGTTACTGCCAGGCGTGCGATGTTCTTGCTCATGCTCATCTTCTTTTCCTCCGTTTTCCGTTTGATTCTCATTCGATCGATCATCATCTGTCTGTGTCTTAGCATCTACTTCGCTACGTCTCGCCCCGCTCTCTGTGGGGCTGCCAGCTACTCTTTATGGCTGCCACCTCCCCGCTTGACCAGGAGCGCGACCACGATCAGTGCAGCTCCGGCGACCGCTGCAGCGGCCGCGGCGTACATTGCCATATCGCCAGTCGAGGGCATAAAGCCTCCGGTGGTAATGCTAGGGGGTGTGCCGGTGGGCGTGTTGATGAGCGACGCCTCCAGGCTGCCCGTCGACCCGTCCGCGCTGTCGGCGCGCAGGGGCGACTCGGCCGTAATGGTGAGTTTGGGCTTGGCGGCGGCCACCTGGTCGACGTCCAGGCTCTCGGCCTTGACCGTCACGCAGCGCGTGCCCTCAAAGGCGGTGTAGCCCTTGGGCGCCTTGAGCTCGCAGACCTCCAGCTTGCCCGAGTCCACGCCCGAGACGGTCACGCGGCCGTCCTCGCCCGTGGTGACGGTGGCCTTGCCCTCCGCATCCCACGTGCCGTCGGCCGCCAGCGTGCGACCGCGGTCGTCGGCGATGCTCAGGACCGCCCCGGCAAGCGGCTTGTCGCCGTCGCTGCTGCGCTTGGTGAGCGCGAGATCCCAGGTGTAGGCGCACGCGTCGTCGCTCGGCGTGCGGGTAAAGCCGGCGTCGCCGGACTGGTCGGCAAAGGGAGAGCGCGGGTAGCACAGGTAGGCCTCGTTGGGGTTGCCCTTCGCGATGCCGTGGTTGCATGCGCTGTTGAGCGGCGCGTTGTACACGGCGACCACGCGGGCGCCCGCGGTGAAGGCGTCGGCCCCGCCGAGCGCGGCGATCAGGTCGCCGGTGCGCACGGTGAAGGTTCCGTCCGCCGCTATCTTGGTGGCGCACTGGGCCGTGATGTCGGTCCAACCCTTCGCGGGCTCGGTGCCGACGCGGCCGTCCTTGTCGGCCGAGACGGCGTCGAAGCCGCCGTCCGCGCCCGCCGCCACGTACACGCGCATGCTCGCGGCCACCTTGGAGGGGTCGAGCCCCGCGCCCATGGTGTCGACGAACTGCACCGCGTAGGCGTCGTAGGCAGTGAGCCCCGCCGGGACCGTAACCGAGAGGCGCCAGTACAGGTCGTCGGCGACCGTGGCGTCGGCGGCCTTCTGCCAGGCGGCGGTGCCGTCCTCCAGCACGTGCTTGGCGACCTTGGGGGTCGCCGCCTTGGGCTTGACGGTGACGGCGCTGCCGCCGACCAGGGCCATGATCGGCGCGGTGCCGGCCTCGCCCTGGGCGATGGCGTCGTCGTCGGCGACGATGAGCCAGTAGCCGCAGGGCAGCTCGGCCGCCGTGCCCGCGTTAAGGGCCACGGGCTCGGCGCCAGAGCTCTGGAGGGAACGAGCGAGCTGTGCGCTCAGCGCGCTCGTAAGGTGGGAATCGGTGTTGAGCCACTCGGCAGCTTCCTGCGCGGTGGTCTGGGAATTGGGCATGCCGGCGCTGTGCAGCACGGGCAGCGCGGCGTCGCGCACGGCGTCGCTTGCCCAGGCGAGGTCGGTGGCGATCTTGGCGTCGCTGTCGCCGTCGACGACGTTGGCGCTAAAGATCTGGTAGGCGTCGTAGCTGCTCGCCACGGTGCCGCTCACCGTGATGGAACCGGTCGAGGTCGGCGCGGCCTGCGCGGAAGCGGGGAACACAACCGCGCAGGTGCCGATCAGGAGGGCAAGCAGCGCAAACAAGATCGGGAAGGAGCAAACTTTCTTATTCACGACGCTCGCCTCCCTTCGCATTCGCCTTGCGACGAACGTGCATCCAGGCCGCAGCAGCGCAAAGCACCGCCGCGCCGGCAAGGTACGTCAGAGTGACGCCCGACATACCAGAAAGGGGCAAAGAGGTGGAGTAGGTGTTGGTGAAGGTGGGGGTGGAGTCGTCGGTGAGGTCGTGGTCAGTGGTATCGTCGCCTGCCCATTTACCGTCGGAGTCAACGGTCCCCTTCCTATAGGTCACCTTACAGCTGATGTTCCCATTGGTATCGTCCGTTGCAACAACCGTGAACTTGTAGACCGAATTATCGAACTTGTAATGCGAGAAAATCGAGCTATCGTTCTTCTCGCACATATAGTACGTGAAGGTCTTGGAAGCACCGCGGCCCGGAACATCAGAATCACTCTGCTTCAGACTGGCAAGATTGTACTTAATCTCGCCGAAGCCCAGGGTCTGGGACTTGCCGCCGTCGGCAGTGGTGATAATCTCGCCCTTGGGGTTGGTCACAACCGTCTTGGCATTTTTGAAGTCCGCGTTATCCGCAAACTCGAGCGTAAACTCCTTCATCTCGCCGCCCTTTACGACCTTGGTCACCTTAGGAGTCCAGGTGCCGGTAGAGGTGTACGGAGTGTACTTGTTGGTGAAGGTCTTTTCCCCGTCGGGGCCGTTAATCGAATAATAGCCTTGGTCGTCCTTTTCCAGCGAGTTAGTTGAATCTCTCGGACTCACGCTTTTGATCGTGTAGTTGTGAACGTAAAGAGGAACGTCCGAGTTTGGATTTTCCCTGCTCGGCACCTTCATGAGTAGCGTTTGGTTGTCCTGAACCGTCACCACAATCTTGTACACGGCTGGGTCGTACGTGATGTCGAGATCATTGCCAGCATTTTCGACCAAGTAGTATGTAATCTTGTTAGCCTCAACAGTCTTATCAATGAACTGTTCGCCAAGGTCAAAGGTGATGTTACCGTCCGCATCATTCTTGGCGGTTCCGACCAAGGTGCAGCCGCCACTGTTGAATGTCTTGTCATTCCAAGAGGGCTCCTTCGCGCCATCCGAATCCTTACGGTAGACCGAGAAGGAGAACTGGTCTTTGGCGAGCGCTATGCTTTCCTCGGTCTGCTTATTTTTCATTTTCAGCGCCTTGGTCGCCTTGAGCTTAAGGCTCGGGTAGACGTACGTATCCGCAGGCACGCCTAGGTACAGGTCGCCGTTCGACATGATACCGCCGCCATGATCCCAAGAATAGTTGCCCGTGATGAAAGTTGTCGCAGCATTCTGCGCATTATTCGCTTCTTCACTTCCAACTTGGACACCCGAAGTCAGACCGACGCTCCGATAAATCTTCACGCCGCCATTGGCAGGGATATCGATAGCCTCATAGAGTTCTTTGTTTTCACTGGGTTCTTTGTTTTCACTGCGTTCTTTGCTTCCCGAATACTTGGCATCTCCGCCGCCGAGCATCTTGCCGATTACTGCCGCAATCGGATCAGTATGGCCAGCCTTTGCCACAAGGAAGAAGTCGGCGTGACCTCTCTCGCGAAACACCTTCGATCCGTATGCATCTTGATCTTCAGTCTTATCAAAACCATCAGCACCACCAGCTGAAAGATGGGGCGTACCATCATTACCCTTGTTTTCTGCCGAATTGTACTCGGTGGCTTCTTGCTCACTGCCAGCAGACTTATTGCCAAAGATTGCCGTGCCCTTAGTGTTCGTTACCAACGTCTTGCCCGTCGGGCAGACTGCAACGCCACCACCATAGCCACCAGCGGTATTGCTGCTAATGTACGAGTTGTATACAAATAATCTACCAGCGGTCTTTTCCATACCCTCATTCGAGTTTCCCTGGACGAAGATACCGCCACCGCCCCAGTCAAAGCGAGACATGCAGTGATTATTTGTGATGTAGACTGGGCTATCGTTTGACGATCCATTTATCATCGCGTCAACCATCTGGCCCACTCGAATGCCAGCACCTTCAGATCGGTAGCTCACGTTAGAGGCAATAATTCCTCCCGTGATATTCAGCCACGCCATACCCGTACGGGATTGGTTATTACGGTTGACATCCGTGACATAAACGCCACCGCCGGCTTCCTCGGAGTAGTTGCCGGTAATCTGGCCACCGGAAATGGCAACATGGGCGCCGTTATTGGCAGCAAGACCAGCGCCGCCATGACAACCCCAGCCATCGTGGCCGCAAAATTTAGCCATTCTATTATTCGTGATATAGCCACCAGAAACGGTCACGATGCCGCCCTCGGCCATAATGCCGCCGCCGAGACCGGCACCAGAAGCAAGCGTGCTGTTGCCGGAGATTACGCCACCGGTCATGTTGATTTTGGTCATGGTTTTGTTAGGGTCGTTAGCGGGCACACCGACACCGCTAGCGTACACACCGCCGCCAGCGCCAGCGCAGTTACCTGCGATCACGCCATTGGTGAGGTTGAGGGTGGCACCATTGCCTTCCTTGACGCCAAGTTCGATGCCTGCGCCACGGCTATTAGAGGTTGCACCGCAAACGTAGCCACCGCTCATATTGACGGTAGAGCCGTTCTCGGCATAGATGAGGCTGCCGACCTTCGCGTTCTGAGTCGTGGTCAGCACGCCCTTCTGAAGGTTAAACGTACCGCCCGCATAGACGTTGATGAGCCTCATCGTAGAGTCAGCTTGGGTTCCCACGATGGCGCCATTGATGGTAACCTCGTGCTTGTCGGTGATCTCGTTTGTACGAGTGCTGTCCGTAGTATCCACGCTGGATTTAGTCACGTAATAGGTAAGCTTAGTCGGAACGTCTTTTTCATAGAGCATTTTTTCCGTCTTGCCATAATTATCAGTTACCAGTTCCTGGCCTTGACCCTTCAGCGGCTGAGTTTTAGTAATCTTATCCTCAACCGGTTCAGTATCCGTGATTGTAAACTCGGCACCATTGCACACGCTGAAAAGCGGCTTGTTTGAATTGTTGCCTGTATGCGTGATTTTATGACCTTTTAGGTCCAGCGTAATCTTACTGTTACTATGTCCAAGCGTGATTTCATCAGCATAGTCAATATCAGCCGCAAGCGTAAAGCTGGCGGTTTGATTTTCCTCAACGCCTAGAAGCTTTTTCTGCAAATCATCGGCATTTTTGATGTCCGTGGCTACCTCTTCGCTCGCCACAGCCTCCTCGGCTGACGAACCAGCGGCATCGTCAATCGCTTCATTTTCTTCTGCCTGCGACTCGTCCTTGGGCTGCTCCTCCTGCTGGATTTCGTCGTCGCCCTCAGCATCGTCATTATCCTGGTTCTCGGCATCCCTGCCAGTAGTGTTGTCTACATCAGTAGACTCACTTGAGGAACCCCCCCATCACAGTTTTCTCGGCAGAAACTGCCTGGGCATCGTTGGCAATGGCCTGCGAGATCGGGGGCATGACGAGCGACAGCACCAGGCTCAAAACGGATGCTCCGCACAAAACGCCTGCCAGTACACGGCGCGTCGCTTTATTGCTCTGCTTAGTTTTTTCTGAATTCGCTTTCATCGATGTCTCCTCCCCAAGAGACCGCGATCTTGCTCTTTCACTATCAAACGTATCTGCGCAATCTGTAATTGCGCTCGCTAAGTGATGCAATTATAACGATTGTTTGAACATCTAGGCAAAAATACCGATAGTTTTGTAGCGAATTCTCAATTCTCTTGACATTTGCTCGGATTAACCTTCGTTTATTCGCTATGAAATATCTATTTCTACTGGTAATTAAGCCAGCTATCAGTTTTTTAATAGCATTTTATTTATTTGCACAACATTTTGCTCAAGAGCAAACATCCTGTGAACGGTCGAAAATCGACCGTGAGCGGTAGGCCATCAACCGGGATGAATACCCTATCAAATTGATGAGAATATCTTTAACCCATCGGTGGTTAGAAGCGTAATGTTCAGACAGCCATATTTGAATTTATGCGCAGATTTTAGGCATCAATTCGCCCAAATCGCCTGAGGCCACCACAGAGGTGCCTGTCCCCTTTTGTGGTGATTCTGCCCCGGCGCTACAGCAGATGCTCCTCGATAAAGATTGCGATGCCGTCTTCGTCGTTGCTCGCGGTTACATAGTCGGCGGCGGCACGGGTGGCGTCGCTGCCATTTGCCATGGCCACACCCACGCCGGCGTCGGCCACCATGCAGGTATCGTTATCGGCATCGCCAAACACGCAGATGTTCTGAAGCTCCATGCCGTTGAGCTCCGCCACGCGCACAAGGCCGCGCGTCTTGGACACGCGCGGATCCATGAACTCGTAGAGCCGCTGCGTGGTCTGCAGGGCCGCCGCCTTAACAGTGTCATCGGCAAACGTCGACGCCCGCTCAATCACCCGCGGCATTACCTCGGGCGCCATGGTAAACATCACCTTGGGCTGCGGCTCGCGCAAAAACTCGGCAAAATCGACCACCTGGTAGGGCACGCCGTCGACGCGCGACAGGTGCTCGACGCACGCGTTGCTCTCGGGCACGTAGAACACGCCGTCTCGGGGGCAGACGGGTGTTGCCGGAAGGTCCGCCATGTGCTTGCAGATGCGCGCGATGGTCTCGCCCGGCAGCGGAAAGCTCAGCTCGTTGATGGCGTGCGCGCGATCGATGACCTCGGCGCCACCGCAGCCCACGAGCACGTCCACCAGGCCTTCGATGCCCCAGAACTCGTACATGGCCTCGGTCGCGTGGGCGTCGCGCCCGGTGCACAGGCCAAAAAGCACGCCGCGGTCGCGCAGGGCGCGGATCGCCGCCACGGTGCGCGGGGACACCGTATGCTGGCTCGTGAGCAGCGTACCGTCGATATCGCAGAACACGGCTTTGATGTGGCTGAAGGTGGTGTCCATGGGGGCCTTTCTGGGTTGCGCGGCGGTGTGGGGTGTGGTCGTGAACGGCGTACATGCTATACCAAGGCGCAGGCGCGGCCCGTTAAAGCAAAAACCACCACAAAGGTGCCTGGCTCCTTTGTGGTGGCCGGACCCGCAGGGTGGCCTGGCCCGGGGCGCAAACCATCACAACATTCGACGTTATTCGGCAAAATCGCGATTTTCATCGAATGTTGTGATGGTTTTTACTGCTTTGCGGCACGATCCAGATGCCGACGTCCAAACAGCAGCAGCGCCGCGGGAACCGCCGTCACGACCATGCCCGCTCCCACGAGTGTCCGTTGTACGCCAAATGTTGCCGCCAGCCACGGGGCAATCGCCAGAGGGGCCACGCCGGCGAACATATTGCCAAAGCCCATGACCGAGTTCACACGGCCAAGCTGCTCGAGCGGTGCCGTCGTCTGCACAATGGTGTTGTGGAGCGGGTTGACGACACCCCAAGCTATGCCCAGGGCGATCTGGCCGACGAGGGCCACGCCCACGTACGGCGTCCCCACATAGAGCAGACTTCCCAGGCCCACGGACATAAGTGCCACGAGCAGCGTTTTTAGGTTTACCAAGTGCGGCGGCAAGCGGAGCGCGAGCACGGCACCCAGCACCGCGCCCACGCCCGAGGCCGACGAGAGCCAGCCCATCCACTCAACGCCAACGTGCAGAACATCGCGATAGAAAAACGACTCGAGCGGATCGAAGGCACCGTAGCCAAAGTTCGAAAGAAAAATGATGCAGAAAAGTAGCGCGAGGACGCTGTTGGTGAAGACCGTCTTGATGCTAGTCGCGAAGGTGGCGCGAGTGGATGCGCTGGGGTTGGAGCTTTGCCCCGCACGCTCCCCTTCCTCTGCCGAATCGGCATCCGCATGCCCGGCGACATGGCTGGTCTGCGGCCTAAAGCCCCAGCCGGCGATGAGCGCCAGCACGGTAAAGAGCATCATGAGCACGAACACCGCGCGCGACGATGCAGCCGCCGCGACAAAGCCGCCCAGCGTGGGACCAACGATGATACTCACGTTTGAAAACATGGCGATGGCGGAGTTGATGTCTTTGAGCTCGACAGGATCGTCGGTGAGGTAAGCCGGATAGGATGTGGCGATGGGCTGGGCGAATCCCATCGTAAAGCCCAGAAACACCGCGCCGAGCAGGACGACGCCGGTCGCGCTACCAAAGGCGATGATTGCCGCGCCAGTTGCAAGAGCGCCGATGATGCTAAGCAAGAAATGGCGGCGCGGACCCCATGCGTCGAGCGCAGCGCCGCCCGCAAAGGATCCCAGGATCACGAAAACGTTCATGAACAGGACGGCCAGCGATGTCGCGACGACCGAGGCATCGTCCGCATAGGTAAGCGTTCCGATGACGCCGATAAAGTAGCTGGTCTGAAACCCGGTGTAGATGAGAAAGCGCATCGCTACCAGGCGCTTGGCCTGCATGGACAGCGAAGGTTGAGGTTTTGAGAGAAGAGAGGCGAGCATGGAGACTCCTTGTTTCATACGAATACGGGCGGTGGGTATTCGCCACCATCTGTCAAATCAATCTATCCGCATGAAACATTAAGGACGCATCAGGACCCTTCTCTCCTTTTTTTCGCTCAGTATGAACTACTTGGTAGATTGTAAGGCATCTCACAAAAATCTACCAAAGCAAAAACCACCACAAAGGTGCCTGGCCCCTTTGTGGTGGAAATGACGTTTGCCCAGATAAAACCTGCCAAAATTAACCTGTCCCTTTTTGGCAGGTTTTAGGCCAGATGATCTTGGATGAGGTCGCAGATGGCTCGGGCGTCGTTGATGTTGATGGCTCGGGTCGCAAAGCCGGCATCGAATGCCTGACGCGCCAGGGCCTCGTTGCAGGCAAGGGCCAGCGTACGACCGTCGACCAGGTCGAGCGAGCTCTTGCCGCGCAGACGGTCGACACCGGAGCGCGCGACGACGATGTTGTCGAAGCCCTCGGTCTTGTAGCCCTCGATGATCACCACGTCGACATCGTTGTAACGCGACAGCAGCTCGCGCGCGGGCATCTCGTCCTCCTCGCGCGTGTCGGCGTACTCCGCCCAGCGCGTGGCGCAGATGAGGCCCACGTGCTTGGATCCGGCCTGGTGATGGCGCCAGGTGTCCTTAGCGGGCACGTCGATATCAAAGCCATGGTGCCCGTGATGCTTAAGCGAACCAACGCGCAGACCGCGGCGGGTGAGCTCGGCGATAACTTTTTCGACGAGTGTGGTCTTGCCCGAATTTTGGTAGCCGATAAACGCGATCGCGGGGACGGCCGGGGCCGGAACTGTGGGCGCGACGGCGACGGGTGCGCTCGCGAGTGCGGCACCGTCAGCGGCCACGGCCTCAACAGCAGCGGCCTGACGTTCTGCACGATCCCACACACCCGAGCGGCCGCCCTCCTTGTGCAGCAGGCGCACGTCGACGATCTCCATGCCGCGGTCGACGGCCTTGCACATGTCGTAGATCGTTAGGCACGCAGCGCTCGCGCCGGTCAGAGCCTCCATCTCAATACCCGTCTTGCCCGTCACGCCCGCCGTAACCAGCACGTGAAAGCCAACCTGCCCGTCCGTGCGCGCCGGCGCCCAGCCCTCGGGCACGTCCTCGGCCGGCGTCCCCGCCGGAGCGATGGGCGCAATGTCGCACTTGCTCTTGGTAATGAGCAGCGGATGGCACATGGGGATGATGTCGCTCGTGCGCTTGATAGCCATGATGCCCGCCACGCGCGCGCAGGCAAGCACGTCGCCCTTCTTGGCGCGGTCCTGCAGCACCATGGCCTGCGTCTCGGGATGCATGAGAATGGTGCCCTCGGCAATGGCAATGCGATGCGTCTCGGCCTTGTCGGACACGTCGACCATGCGCACCTCGCCCTTGGCGTCCACGTGCGTCAGCTCGTCGCGACGGGCGTCACGGGCGGGCTCGGCGACAGCGCTGGCAGTCGGCTGCGCGGACGCGTCGGCGTTGCCAGCATTCGCCGCAGCCGTGACTTTGTGGGCAGACATCGCGGCCCTGCGAGCGGCCTTGGTGGCATCGGCGTACCTGCTCTTGGCCATATGATCATCCTCCGATTTGGGACATAAATCGTTGCGTGCCCTCAATTATCGCGTGTTCCTGCGGTTTGTGGGCCACGGCATCGCGCCAAATCGAAAGTACCCGCATATCATCACCACGGCGCAGCGCCTCACGCACCGAATACTCGGCATCGCTGAACAGGCACGGACGCACGTTGCCATCGGCCGTCAGACGCAGACGGTTGCAATTCGCACAAAAATGATTGGACATGGCGCTAATAAAGCCGACCGTTCCCGCCGCGCCCGGAAAATGCCAATAGCGCGCAGGGCCCGCGCCGGCAGGAGCGTCGTTAATGTCGAGTGGCTCGAGCTCGCCCAGCCCCGTCGCGGCGGCCCCGGCATTGATGCACGCCCGCAGCTCGTCACTCGGCACAGTATCGCTCGCGTCCCACAGCTCGGGATTGAGCGCAGGCGCATGCGGGTCCACGGCGCAATGCGAGCTCGTGCGCTCGTCGCCGATGGGCATGTATTCGATAAAGCGCAGGTGGATGGGGCGGTCGAGCGTGAGCCGCGCAAGGGCCGCCACATCTTGGTTGAGCCGGCGCACTACAACGCAGTTGACCTTAACGGGCTCAAAGCCCCAAGCCAGCGCCGCGTCGATGCCAGTCATGGTCTGCTCGAGTCGACCCAGGCGCGTGATCTTTCTAAAGAGCGTAGGATCGAGTGTGTCGAGCGAAATGTTGACGCGGTTAAGCCCGGCATCTTTGAGCTGCGGTGCCAGCTTGGGCAGCAGAGCGCCGTTGGTGGTAAGCGAGATGTCCTCGATCTGCGGAATCGCGCGGATGTCACGAATGAGCGGGATGATACGGCGGCTGACCAGCGGCTCGCCACCCGTCAGGCGCACGCGGCGAATGCCCTCCCCCGCCACCAGGCGCACAAAGCGGGCGATTTCCTCGGCGCTGAGCAGCTCGTCGTGCGCGCGGGGCGCCACGCCATCGGCCGGCATGCAGTAAATGCAGCGGAAATTGCACTTGTCGGTAACGGCAATGCGCAGGTAGTTGATGTTGCGGCCAAAACCGTCATGTTGCACGTGCCCGTCCACGCAGCCCTCCCCTCACGCGGCGTTTTATTCTTCGGAAAACATAATACCGCACGAGAGAATCATGCCGACACCCGTACGACAGGACAGGTCACTTCGAGCAAAACCAGCTTCCCAAGCCCATCCTCAGCACAGATCATCACAACATTCGATGCTTTTCCCGTTTTCGGCAAAAAACGTCGAATGTTGTGATGGTTTGCCTGCCCACGGCACCCCGCAGAAGGACCAAAGCGCCCCTAAAGGTCGCCGCCCCAGTGCCGAATCACGAATTCTCGCAGATCGTTCTGACGTTTCTGGAATGTCTCGCTTCGGTCGCACTTGAGACCAATTGCGAGTGCGATGGCGTTCATCGCCCGATGCAATTGCAGCTGATGGGCAAACTGAGTCCCGGTGAGGACGATCATCCTAAAGCCCAGCGCGCTCAGCACGGTCATACGCTCCGCGTCCGACGCGCTGCGCTGTTTATCAAGATGGCCCGAGCCGTTGTATTCAATCCCCGTACCGCTCGCAGGCGCATATACGTCGATCTCGAAATACCCGGCCTTTGCGAGATACTTGAACTCGTTGGGAACATCGACCCGATGGTTGAGCTCGATCTTGGCGTATCCCAGCCCTCCCTGGGAACGTTTTGCTACGACCATGATTGCGGTGGCCGTCTCCATGGGCGACCGCGCGCCATCGTGCACGCGCTTGAGCACGGCGGCCGCGCGTATAGCCCCCTGACGAGATCGGTTCTCATTGCAATAGGCAATCAAGTCGGCAGCGGTATACCTCTGCCCCATCTCGATATAATCGCCTGTCGACAGATGATTCAAATGGTATCGGGCGCAGATTTCGTAGCCATATTCCAGCTGCTCGGGCTCGCTCATCCACGAACCCGCTTGAACAAAGCACATGAACTCATCAACCACCAGAAGGCCCTCTGCCACCTCAATAAGATGGCCTGGAGGTACCGGCGCCCCAAACACGTGACACCTAAATCCAGCCGGCGTCGAGCGCTCAAAATCGAAGTTGACGAGCGTATCGATATGATCGAGCTCTTCTCGTGGAATACCAAGCGAAACCAGATAGTCGGTAACGATCCCGACTGCCGTTGAAGCCCTCAGCCCCTTGGCATCGAGCCCCAATTTGGGCAGGCTCGCGGTTGGCTCCGCCTCGTTAGCAAGCGAGTCCTCATCGTATAGGCTGCTTGCCCGCGAGAGCGGCTCGGACGGACGCACCACGTTGTGGTATAGCCAGGCAGTCTTATGGGACAGGACGATCGGCAGGTCCATGAGCCCTCCAAAGGAGTCGGATAACCATCCTTATTCCCCTGCTCACGGCTCCGCACACCTTCGCGCGCAAGAAAGCGATTCCATCCCCGGCACGAGCCCATCCTCGGCACCCAAACCGTCCCGACATTCGATGCTTTTCCGTTATTGGCAAAAAACGTCGAATGTTGGGACGGTTTGAGATGGGCCAAGGAGCTCGAAAACTCGGGGAGCTGCCGTACTTTGCGGGGTTAGTCCAGTTCCTTAAGCCCATGCGCTAGCTGCCAGTACTCGCCGTGCTGAGCGAGCAGCTCCTCGTGGGTGCCGCGCTCGATGATACGGCCGTGTTCGAGGACCATGATCGCGTCGGCATCGCGCACGGTGGACAGGCGGTGCGCGATCATAAACGTGGTGCGCCCGCGCATGATGCGATCCATGCCGCGCTCGATGAGCTTTTCGGTGCGCGTGTCGATGGAGCTCGTAGCCTCGTCCAAGATGAGCACCGGCGGGTCGGCAACGGCCACGCGCGCGATCGCGAGCAACTGGCGCTGGCCCTGCGACAGGTTGGCGCCGTCGGCCGTAACCGGCGTGTCGTAGCCTCTAGGCAGGCGGCGGATAAACGAATCGGCGCAGGCGGCCTCGGCGGCGGCGCGCACCTCCTCGTCGGTCGCGTCGAGCTTGCCAAAGCGAATGTTCTGGGCAATGGTGCCGTTAAACAGGTGCGTATCCTGCAGCACAATGCCCAGCGACCCGCGCAGGCTGGCCTTGGCGATATGCTTGACGTCGATGCCGTCGTAGGTAATCTCTCCATCATCGACCTCGTAAAAACGGTTGATGAGGTTGGTGATGGTCGTCTTACCGGCACCCGTGGAGCCCACAAAGGCGATCTTTTGGCCCGGCTTGGCAAACAGGTTGAGGTCCGCGAGCACGCGGGTGCCCGGCACGTAGGAAAAGTCCACGGCATGGAAGCGCACGTCACCGGCAAGCGGAACCAGGCCGCACGTAAGCTCGGTACCGTCAGCAGCCAGCGCACGGCCCGACTCATCAACAGAGGCTACATCGTGCAGGTGCCCATATGTGCCCACACCCTGGCCCCCGGGAATCTTCCACGCCCATGCGGCTTCGCCCGTCTGCACCAGCTCCACGCAGCCCTCGTCAACCTCGGGCTCAAGGTCCATGGCGGCAAACAGGCGCTCGGCGCCGGCCAGCGCGTTGAGCAAGAAGTTGCCCAACTGGGTGAACTGGTTGATGGGCATGGCGGCCTGACGCACAAAGACCAGATAGCTTGCAAGCGCGCCCACGTCGGCCAGGCCGTTGATGCAGAGCACACCGCCCGCCACCGCAACGATGGCATAGTTGGCATAGCCAATCACCACGGTCATGGGAACCATCGAGTTGGCGTAGGCCTGCGCGGCACTACCGTTGCGGCGCAGCTCTTGGTTGCGCGCGTCAAAACCAGCCACGTTGGCCTGCTCGTGATTAAAGACCTTGATGACCTTTTGGCCCGAGACCATCTCCTCAACGTATCCGTCCAAATCGCCCAGCGACGCCTGCTGGGCGGCAAAGAAGCGCTTGGAACGCATGCCCGAGTAACGCGCGTACAGCACAATGGCCGCGTCGCACACGAGTGTGATAATCGTGAGCTGCCAGTTAAGGATGATGAGCATAGCCGTGGTGCCGACCATTTGGATGCTCGCCTGGATCACGTTGGCAAAGCTATTGTTAAGCGCCTCGGAGACGGTGTCGACGTCGTTAGTGAAGAAACTCATGATGTCGCCCGAGCGCGTGCTGTCGAAATAACTGAGCGGCAGCGTCTGGATGTGCGCAAACAGGTCACGGCGGATATCGGACACCACGCGCTGCGCCGCGCGCACCATAATCTGCGAGTAGCCCAGAGCAGAGAGTACACCCGCGGCGTAGATGGCAGCCGTAAAGATGACCTGTCTGGCGAGAAGTTCCTCCCCGCCCGTGGCCAAACCGTTAACGATGGGGCGCACCATGTAGGTGCCGGCGAGGCTCGCGATGGCGGCGACGGAGGCGAGCATGCCCACCGCGAGCAACGAGAACTTGGCATGCCCCATGTAGGAGAGCAGGCGGCGGAGCGTCTGAGCCAGATTGGTAGGACGGGCCTGAGCGGATGTCTTAGGCATGGCGCTCGCCTTCTTTCGCGGCTTGAAGTGATCCGTTGAGGTCGGAGGAAGACGAGGCATTTGCGTCGTCCGCGATGCCCGCATCCCCCGCAAGCTCCATCTGCGAGGCATAGATCTCCTGGTAGATGCTATCGCCCGCCAGCAGTTCCTCGTGTGTACCAACGCCGTGGACACGTCCGTCGTCCAACACCACGATGCGGTCGGCATCCATGACGCTTGCGATGCGCTGCGCGATGACGATCACGGTCGTATCGGGGATCTGCGTGATATGCTCGCGGATCTTGGCGTCGGTCGCCATATCGACCGCGCTGGTCGAATCGTCAAAAATGAGCACGCGCGGGTGTTTGAGCAACGTACGCGCGATGCACAGGCGCTGCTTTTGCCCGCCCGAAACGCCGGCACCGCCCTGGCCTAGGTAGCCATCAAGCCCGCCGATGCGATCCAGGAACTCGTCCACGCACGCCGCGCGGCAGGCACGCAGCAGCTTATCGTCGGTGGCATCGGGCGCGCCCCACTGCAGGTTCTCGCGCACGGTGCCCGTAAACAGCACGTTCTTTTGCAGCACAATACCCACGGCGTCGCGCAGGGCAACTAGGTCGTAATCGCGCACATCGCGCCCGCCCACGAACACGGCGCCTTCAGTGGCGTCGTACAGGCGCGCGATCAGCTGCACAAGCGAACTCTTGCCCGAGCCCGTGCCGCCGAGCACGCCCACCGTGGAGCCCGCCTCAATGCGAAGGTCGATATGCTCGAGCACGTCCTCGGCAGCATCCGCACGGTATTTAAACGACACGTCACGAAACTCGATGCTTCCGTCGACCACCTCGTGCACGGCAGCGGCAGCGTCGGGCGCTTGGATGAGCGAGCGCTCGTCGAGCACCCGCGAGATGCGCTCCACGCTGGCAAGTGCGCGGGTGAGCAGCAAAAACACGTTGGAAATCATCATGAGCGAGTTCATGATCAGCAGCACATAGCTCATAAAGCCTGTGAGCGAGCCCACGCCGAGCTCGCCGGCAAGAATCATGCGCCCGCCGATCCACAGAATGGAAAGCGCCGCCACGTACATCGACAGCTGAAACACCGGCAGGTTGAGCACAGCGTTGCCAAAGGTCTTCGTCGCCGTATGCGCAAGCTCGGTATTGACGGCATCGAACTTGGCCCCCTCGTGTTCGGCGCGCACGTACGCCTTGACGGCGCGCACGGCGGTGAGATCCTCCTGCACCACGCCGTTGAGGTGGTCCATCGAAGTCTGCAGCTGGCGGTAGAGCGGGCTGACGCGGTAGGTAATAACGGCCAGCACGATCGCCAGCACCGGCAGAATAATCGCGAATACGGTGGCGAGCGGACGCGACAGCACCAGCGCATAGACCAAGCCGACGATAAGCGTCACGGGACCGCGCACCATAGGGCGAAAGCCGTTGCCGATGGCGTTTTGGATGACGGTGATATCGGTGGTCATGCGGGTGACGAGCGAGCTGGCGTCGTAGTTGTCCAGATTGCCAAAGGCGAGCGTCTGGATCTTGCGATACTCGGCCTCGCGCAGGTTGGCGCCCAGCCCCGATGCAACGCGGGCGGACGTGCGCGCATAGCCCAAGCCAAGTACCAGCGAAAATGCGGCGCATACCAGCATATATGCGCCCTGCAACAGCATGTAGTTGATGTCGCCCGCGGGAACGCCCACGTCGATGATATTTGCCATGATGACCGGGATAAACAGCTCGAGCGCCGTCTCGGCCGTCACAAAGAACACGCCGAGCATGGCATCGCGGCGGTATGCCCCCAGATAGGAAAACAGAATCTTGAGATTGCGCACGCAGGTTCATCCCCCATCAAACGTCGTTCGCAAACGCACGTATTATGGCGCGGCGCGTGGTGGTGTCAAGTGTTCCGAAATCGATTTCTGCAAGGCTAGTGAAGGCGCCAAGCTCGCAGGGTGCGTCTCCGTATTCAATTGGAAATGAACGCGTGCGTGACTTTCTCGCCCCGCCGCCAACATGAATCTTGACTCTACAATCGTTATAGGGTTTTCACTACACTGGTAGCTAAACGACCCAAGCCAGAAAGTGCCCCGCCCATGGAACACGACCTCACACGCGGCAATGTCCTCAAGACCATCGCAGTCTTTGCCCTGCCCTATATGCTCTCGTACTTTTTGCAGATGCTCTACGGCATGGCCGACCTGTACATGATGGGACAGTTTAGCGGCGCGGCCGGCATCACCGCCGTGGGCAATGGCGCGCAGACGCTCTATATCATTACCGTGACGCTCGTGGGCCTGGCCATGGGAACGACGGTCGTCGTCGGCCACGCCGTGGGTTCGCGCCGGTTTGACCGCGCCGAGACCGCCATCGGCAACACCATCACGCTCTTTATGGGTGTCTCGGTGGTGCTGGCCGTCATCTTATTTGCACTATGCCCGCAGGTTGTGGCACTCATTGGCACGCCTGCCGAGGCGGTCGAAGGCACCGCCGCCTACCTGCGTATCTGCTTTGTCGGCATTCCGTTTATCGCCGCATACAACATCCTCTCGGCCATCTTTCGCGGGCTGGGCGATTCGCGCTCGCCTATGTACGTGATTGGCGTGGCATGCATCATCAACATCGCACTCGATTTTCTGTTTATCGGCCACATGGGACTCGGTCCCGTAGGCGCGGCACTCGGCACGGTAACCGCCCAGACGGCAAGCGTTGCCCTTGCGCTCGTGTGGCTCAAGAGCCGCCGCACGAACATTCACGTTAAGCGCAGCGACCTGCGTCCCCAGCCCGAGGTGCTCGGCAGCATTCTTAAGATCGGCGTGCCCGTGGCCGTACAGGACGGCTGCATCCAGGTGGCGTTTATGTTTATCACCGTCATCGCCAACCACCGAGGGCTCGTCGACGCCGCCGCCGTGGGCCTGGTCGAGAAGATGATCAGCTTTTTATTCATTGTGCCGAGTTCCATGGGCGCCACCGTCAGCGCACTCACGGCGCAAAACGCCGGCGCGGGCAAGGGCGACCGCGCGCGTCAGGTGCTCAAGGACGCCATGACGATCTCGGTAGTGTACGGCTGCCTGATCACGGTGCTGATGTGGCTGGTGGCGCCGGCGTTTATCGGCTTTTTTGCCAAGGACGCTGCAGTAGTCGCCGCCGGCACCGGCTATATGCGCAGCTACATTTTCGACGCGATTTTTGCCGGCATCCACATTTGCTTTAGCGGCTTTTTCGCTGCATACGGCAAGAGCTACATCGGCTTTGCGCACAACGTGCTGGCGGTGGCGCTCATTCGCGTGCCGGGCGCGTGGCTGCTGTCGAACGCCTATTCCGATACGTTGTTTCCCATGGGCATCGCTTCGCCGTGCGGGTCCATTCTGTCGGCGGTCATTTGCGTGATTGCATTTACCGTACTCAACCGCCGCGGGGCTTTTGACAAGTTGGTGGCGTAGCGGGGCAACGCGAGATTGCCCTGATCGATGACATCATCAGCGACGACCCGGCAACCTACGTGACGCAGATCACGGTGCCGGTTGCCCCAGCAAAGTAAGAACCGCCCGGAAGGCATCGTGCTTCCGGGCGGTTCTTCAATTTGGTTATCGATGCACTAAGCCTGGGGCACCTGACCAGTCGCCAGGATCTGCTCGAGGGCGTCCTCGTCCAGCACGGGTACGCCCAGCTGCTCGGCTTTGGTGAGCTTGGAGCCCGCTTTGGGGCCGGCAACCAGATAGCTCGTCTTCTTGGACACGCTGCCCGAGACCTTGGCGCCGAGCACCTTGAGCGCCGCGCCTGCCTCGTCGCGGGTGCGGTTGACGAGCGTGCCGGTGAGCACGAAGGTCAGACCCGCGAGCGGTTGTGCATCGGCGAGCTCGCCCGCCACGCCCGCGTCGGCTGCGGCTTGTGCATGCGCGGCGCCCAAGTCGACCTCGAGCGACAGACCCGCCTGGCGCAAACGCTCCAGCACGGCAAGGTTTTCGGGCACGGCCAGGAACTGCTTGACGCTCGCCGCAATCTTGGGACCGATGCCCTCGCACTCGGCGATGTCCTCTTCACTCGCCAAGATGAGCTTATCAATCGACAGGAATCGCTCGGCGATGACCTCGCCCACGCTCTTGCCCACGTGGCGGATGCCCAGGGCAAACAGCACGCGACCGAGCGGCTGGCTCTTGGACTTGTTGAGCTCGGCGATGATTTTCTCGGCCGTCTTGAGGCCCACCGGGATGGGGTCGCCCTTCTTGACGCCCTTTTTGCTGTTGGAGCTAGCGTACACGCGCCCTGTGTCCAGGCCTGCGATGTCGTCGACCGTGAGCTGGTAGAAGTCCGCGACATCGTGGATCAGGCCGGCAGCGATCATCTTGTCGACGATCTCGTCGCCCAGGCCGTCGACGTCCATGCAGCCGCGGCTTACCCAGTGAAGCAGGCGCTCCTTGAGCTGTGCGGGACAGTCGATGGACACGCAGCGGTAGGCAACCTCGCCATCCTCGTGGACCACGGGGCTACCGCACACGGGGCAGACCTCGGGCATGTGCCAGTCGACCGAATCGGCCGGGCGTTTATCGAGCACCGGACCTACGACCTCGGGAATCACGTCGCCCGCCTTGTGCACGATGATAGTGTCGCCCTCGCGCACGTTTTTGCGACGGATCTCGTCGATGTTGTGCAGCGTGGCGCGCGCGATGGTGGAGCCGGCAACCGTCACCGGGTCGAACTCGGCGACCGGTGTGAGCACACCGGTGCGGCCCACCTGGATGCGAATCTCGCGCAGGACGGTCTGCTTTTCCTCGGGCGGGAACTTAAAGGCGATGGCCCAGCGCGGTGCGCGGGCGGTAAAGCCCAGGTCGAGCTGCTGCTGGAAGCTGTCGACCTTTACGACCACGCCGTCGATGTCGTAGTCCAGGTCACCGCGGTGTTCGAGCGCCTGGGCACAGAACTCGTGGACCTCGGCGGGTGTGGCACAGCGAGCCACGTTAGGGTTGACGCTAAAGCCGGCGCTACGCAGCCAATCGAGGAACTCGCGCTGGCTGTGGACGTGCAGCGGATCGGTATCGGCGATGGCATAGATAAAGGTAGCGAGATCGCGGCGCGCCGTGACCTTGGGGTCCTTTTGGCGCAGGCTGCCGGCGGCAGCGTTGCGCGGGTTGGCGAAGGGGTCGCGCCCCTCGGCATCGGCCTCGTCGTTCAGGCGCACAAAGCTGCCCTTGGGCATATAGACCTCGCCACGGACCTCGATGGTGCGCTCGCGGTCGGCGCCCATGTGGGCGAGCGCCGGCTCGGACAGGTGCATGGGCACATCCTTGATGGTACGGACGTTGAGCGACACGTCCTCGCCCGTGGTGCCATCGCCGCGTGTGGCTGCGCGTACGAAGGTGCCGTTTTGGTAGGTAAGCGCCACGCCCAGGCCGTCGATCTTAAGCTCGCAGGTATAGGTGACGCTGCCGGCACCGAGCGCATCCTCGGTGCGCTGGAGCCACGCGTCGAGTTCGTCCAGATCCATGGCATCGTCCATGGAATACATGCGCGCCATATGCGTGACCGGCGTAAACTGCTCGCTCACGTACCCGCCCACGCGCTGGGTATAGCTGTCGGGCGTCACCAGGTCGGGGTAGGTGGCCTCAATTTCCTGCAGCTCAACGAGCATCTTGTCAAAGGCGGCGTCCGTGATCTCGGGCGCATCGAGCATGTAGTAGCGATAGGCGTGGTAATCGAGCTCGTGGCGCAGCTCGGCCGCACGCGCTGCCGCCTGGGCACGGGCATCGGCCGGTACGGCGGTATCCGTGCTCGCGGGCGTTTCGGTATCGATGTCCACGCCGTCACCAAACAGGCTCGATTGCTCCATAGCGGCACTCCTTCGCTCGATTTCAAACGGATACTAGAGTACCACCGGTCGCAATGAGGCCGAATAGCGGTCTCGAACCGCACCGAATCGGCAGCCGCCAGACTGGGGTGGATCGCGCGATCAAACCATGCCCCTGTCAGTTCCAAATGATCCGTTTTCCTCCGTCCCCAACGGATCAATAAGAAAAAAGGGCTGTCCCACGTTGATGGGACAGCCCCCTGGCCTCGATATGTGCGAAACGGCTCGCTAGTAACCCTGACCGTAGCCTTGACCCTGGCCCTGCTGGCCCAGCAGCTCCTCCAGGTACTGGCGCAGCTGTTCGTCGGTAATACCGCCGTTGCCGGTGTCGGTCGCGCTGTCGTCCTGCTGCTGGTTCTGCAGCTCCTCGTCGGAGCCCAGCTCGACGGTAACCTTCTTCTCTTCCTTGCCGCGCATGAGCGTGATCTCGACCTTCTCGCCCACCTCGTGGCTGCGCAGCGCGATGATCAGGCCATCGGCGCTCGAAATCTCATCGTCGCCCAGCTTGGTAATGACATCGCCCTCTTGGATGCCGGCCTTGGCGGCAGGACCGTCCTCGACGACGCTTGCCACGTACGCGCCGCTATCGGTGCTCAGCTTGTTAGTGCGAGCATTGAGCGCGTTGACGCTCGAAAGCGTGGCGCCCAGGTACGGATGAACCGGCGTCTTGCCGTCGATGATCTGGTCGGCAATGTTCTTGGCATAGTTAACGGGAATGGCAAAGCCCACGCCCGAGCTGGAGCCCGAGTAGCTCTCGATGAGCGAGTTGATACCCACCAGCTCACCGTTGTCGTTAACGAGCGCGCCGCCGGAGTTGCCCGGGTTGATGGCGGCATCGGTCTGGATCATGTTGGCATAGATGGTGTTACCGTTGGTAGAGCTCATGGCCGTGGAGCGATACAGCGCCGACACGATACCCGTGGAGACAGACTGCTCGTTGCCGAACGGCGAGCCGATCGCCATGACCCACTCGCCCACGTTGAGCTTGGAAGAGTCGCCGATCTCGATCGGCGTGAGCTTAGAGGCGTCAGCATCCTTGAGCTTGATGACGGCTAGGTCGCTCGAAGCATCGTTGCCCACGAACTCGGCCTCGTAGGTGGTGCCGTCGTCCATGGTCACCACGTACTGGTCATAGCCATCGACCACGTGGTTGTTGGTGAGGATGTGGCCCTCGGTATCGAGCACAACGCCCGAACCGACGCTGCCCGAGCCGTCCGACTCGTCGGCAGACTGCGAAAGCGAGCCATTCTGGCCGCCGCTCGAAGTGGCGGTAATGGAAACCACGGAGGGCAGCGCCTTGGCAGAGACGGCCTCGGCCAGCGTGGTGTCCTCGGAGTCGATCGTAATCTTTTGCGTCGATGAACCCGAAGCACCCGCCGTCACGGCATTCTTTCCGCTGCCAATGTTGAGCGTGCCACTCATAATGAGCGCAATGACCAGCAGGGCGCCGCATGCACAGCCGGCGAGCGCCGTAATAAAGATCGGCAGCTTTTTGGTCTTAGTCTTGACCACGGTGTGCTTGTTTACAACCTGCTGGCTGCCCAGCGGCTTTCCGGTCTGCGTGTCGTAGGCCTGCACGTAAGGAATGTTACTGCCATCGGCAGGCGTCGACTCCACCTGCACGCGCGGCTGCTGCTGGGTCTCGCCGGCGTTGCCCGCATCCTGGGGACGCTGGGAATCGTACTCGCTCATAGCTGCGATCCTTTCGTCAAATAACCAAAGGCCCGCCAAACATGTGGCGGGCCATCATTGTTCACGTTGAGTTGTACCCCAAGCTGGGCAGTCCCGAGCACTAGATGCCAAGATTTCAGCTTTGCTTAAGTAATGACATGCTTATAGGCCAATTCGTTTTATGCCGTCATGTCTATTCGATATAACAGTCGATAGCAAAGCTATATGTTGAATCGTTAATGAAGTCCGTAATCGTCGCGCCCATGCCTGATCCGCACGTCCACTTATCCTTCTCCGCGTCGTATGGCGTTGGCCCCCACCCCGTTTCATATGATGCTTCGCCTTCTGCGAAGTAGTTCATCACATATTTATCTTTCTGCATGAGCGCATACCAAGCGTTTGCATACATCACAAGCGGATCGATTTGGACTATCGAGTACTTTCCGGAACGAATCTCAATTTCTGTTTTATCGTTATAATAAGCGACTGTGAGCTCAATCTTGGCAAGCAGCGGCAACGTTTCATCTGATTCCCTCTGGATTGTTATGACATCACCGGCCATAGCGTCGGCAGACACAGTTTTGCTCTCTGGCGTGAAAATAGTCTCTCTGCTTCTTGTTCGCGTTTTTTCATTGCCATTTTCATCTCTGACCACCGTGTCGACCACGAGCGTCAATCGCTTCTGAGCGTCCGGCAACTCCACGGCTTCTGCCATCCCGGCTCGCATCAAAATAGGAGCCCCCGCCATCAGACCTAAGAACTGCTTTCTATCAATCATTCTTCATTCCCCTTGTCTACTTGATTTGACTTTCTCAGCTGAATGGGGATACAGAACAGTCCCGTCAAGTTCCTTATCTTCCACAAAAACTAGAATCCATTTATCACCTGCTTTCAACCCTGAGACATATCCGGAACTTGACTTACGGCGCATATCGATTCTCTTACGGCAACCACTTGGCATAAGCGCCTCAAATTGCCCGTTATGAACATCCGATAGAGCGCGCACCTCGACTGCAACAACTGTGTCGTTTTCTCCCCCATTAGTCGCCCTTAACAGAAAGAAGCTCGCTGCGGTGAGCAAAGCAAAGGAAAGCACCAATAGGAGCATTGCCCTTCGAATGAACTTGTCGCCGTTCACGAGTACAATCAACCCTTGCAATATGTGCCATCGTGAGACGTGTAAATTGATACGTCATATGGAAGAAACTGTAGCTGGTTTGTCCATCCATTCCAAATAACAAGCAGGTACTTCTTGGCATTCGAGTATGTGTTATGCATTGCCACGTAGCCCACAACTGCCATTGCGTGCCCGCTGCCATTTGACCGGAGCCTTCCAGAGAAAATACTCAGATTCCCCGAGTCGGTATTCACCCTAAAGGAATCCCATGACGGATACCAAACGAATGACGTCTCAAGCTCCTTGCCTCGTCTTGCACAAAACTCCTTTAAGGCCGGAGCGGGTTTGTCAGGAGAAGTCTTGCCTTGAGTAAAGTACAGACCAGTCGCTTGATCATATTTCTTTTCTTCTTCTTCCCATGTCCCCGACAGCCTCCAAAGCTCCGAGTATAAATCGGACAATTTAAGGCGGTTCAAAGTCACATAGTGACTGCTAACTGCAAACATTGCCGAAACAGCGCAAGCATAAGTCCCCGTTTCTTTGATAACTTCTGTTTGCGTTGGCGTTATTATTCCCGAAACCGTTTTGCTCGCATCAACAACATATCCCTGTTTATACAAATCCTTGGCAGATACAAAAACGTCATCGAAATGTTCCGGCGATCCGCTGCGATTGCCTCCCGAGGACAATTTATTTGGTACTTTTTTTCCACTTGCGTCTAAAACAATGTTTTTATCTAAGTCGGCAACGCCAACAGTTAGCTCGTCAATCTTTAACGCAACGACGTTATCCGAGGATGCGAGGAGTGCAATTTCTTCGCTTGCACTCTCGATAGGTAAAAGAGCGTTCGGAGCCAAGCAGTATTCGCTGATCCACCAAGATCGCTCTGAATCAAATACGACGTAGCCATAGTTAACGTCATCCCGCTTCGCACGAACGATATACCCGATTGATTCCCCATCGGAATTCACCATTTTTACTGGGTCACAAGCGGTCACCGGCTCATCCGATACATCATCAAAGAAAGCCTGCGCTTGCTCCACAGCTATTTGCGGTGTGACACGGACCAAGTCGTCGTCTCCAAAAACCAACCTTGGAGACATCAGGGCGGCAAGCAACACTATGAATCCGACAATCACCTTTCTCGAATAACGCATTTCTTCCTCCATCCGTGTAGTAGGGAGATACGGTAACTAGATGATATTTGCTAGATAGTGTTATACGTTTGATATTGTTTTTACTGACACACTTTTAATCGGTGAAAGGTCTTCTTTTCGCCCTAAACGAGAAAAGGGTACTGGTGAAATCTCCGGTACCCTCACATTGCCCTCTATTTACTTGCTAGTCCTTAAACAGATAACCCACGCCACGGACGGTGGTGATGTGTGCCGCAATCTGCGGGCCCACCTTGGAGCGGATGCGTCGAATGTGCACGTCGACGGTGCGCGTGCCGCCGCAGTACTCAAAGCCCCACACGCGGTGCAGCAGCACCTCGCGGCTGTAGGCACGGTTGGGGTGCGTGGCCAAAAAGCTCAGCAGCGAGTACTCCATCAGCGTCAGGTCGATGGGCTCGTTATCGAGCGTCACCTGGTAGGTAGCCAGGTTGATCTCGAGGTTATCGATGTTGAGTACATCGTCGGCGGTGACGGTCTCCTCCTCGCCCATCAGGCGCTGCGCACGAGCCTTGAGCTCGTTGGGCGTCGCCGTGGGGCATACAAAGTCGGCATGCGCGTGATTGGGCAGGCGCAGGGTGCCGAGCGCCTCGTCGTCGACGATCACCAGCATGGGAACGCCGCCGCGATCGTCAAGCCACTTGGCGATCTGATCGATGCGGTCGCTACGGATGCCATCGGAATCGAGAATCAGCAGGTCGAAGTCGTGCGCCGCAGTCGGCGAATCGGGGGTGGCCAGGCTCACCTCGACACCCAGGGTAGTCGTCAAGCTGCGGGCAAACTCGTGGAAGCGCGTCGTGCGCGCCATGAACAGGGCACTCTTTTCGGACATATCGGCCTCCAAAGAAATGAGCTCAATCGTACTGGGACAAGCCAGCGCGATTAGGAGTTCGCCAGGTAGTGCTTGATCTCCCACTCGGTGATCGTGGATTCGAACTTATGCCACTCGTCACGCTTCTTTTTAAGGAAGAAGCTGTGGATGTGCTCACCGAGGGCATCCTTCATAAACTGCGAGTCCTCAAATACGTCGAGCGCCTCTTTGAGCGAGCGCGGCAGCGGCGTGTAGCCGGCCTCGACCATCTGACGGTCGGTGAGCTTGAGCGTCTCGGCCGTGGCCTCGGGCGGGAGTTCCAGTTTGCGCTCGATGCCGTCGAGACCGGCCGCCAGCGTGACGGCGTTGACCAGGTACGGGTTGGCCATGGGGTCGGGGCTGCGAAGCTCAATGCGTGTGGAAAGCTGCTTGCCGGGCTTGTAGACCGGGATGCGGATCATGCTTGCGCGGTTGCGCAGGCCCCACGTGGCGTACTGCGGCACGGAGTCGCCGCCCGTGGTGATGCGCTTGTACGAATTGACCGTGGGGTTGGTGATGGCGCTAATCTCGCGCGCGTGCGCCAAGATACCGGCCATATAGTGCTTGGCGACGTCGGAGAGATGGTACTTCTCGTCGCCCTCGCCCCAAAAGACGTTGTTGCCGTCATGGTCGAACAGCGACTGATGCAAAAACATGGCGCTGCCGTCCTCGCCCGCCAGCGGCTTGGGCATAAAGGAGGCGTGGCAGCCGCTCTCGTAAGCCTGCTGCTTAATGATGAGCTTGGCCGTGGTAATGGCGTCGGACATGCTCAGGGCCTCGGCGTGGCGCAGGCTCATGCCGTGCTGTGAGCGACCGGCGGCGTGGAAGGTGTACTCCACGGGCACGGACATCTTCTCGAGCGTGAGGACCGTGTTACGACGCAGGTCGCGAGCGGCATCGCTCACCGAAAGATCGAAGTAGCCCACGTTGTCGAGCGGCTCGGGCGTGTGCTCGTCGGGGAAGTAGTAATACTCCAGCTCAGCGCCCACGTTGAGCAGATAGCCAGCCTTCTCGGCCTTGCGGAACATGCGGCGCAGGGCATCGCGCGGGTCGCCGGCAAACGGCTTGCGATCGGGAGTGCACACGTCGCAGAACACGCGGGCGACGCCGTTGTGGCTCGGGCGCCACGGCAGAATCTGGAAGGTCGAGGCATCGGGGAACGCCAGCATATCGGCTTCCTCGGGCGTGGCAAAGCCCTCGATGGCCGAGCCGTCAAAGCCAATGCCCTCCTCAAATGCGACCTCGAGGTCCTCGGGGCTAATAGCAAAGTTTTTGAGGCGGCCGAGAATGTCGACAAACCACAGACGCACAAAGCGGATATCACGCTGCTCTACGGAGCGGAGTACGTAATCGATGTTCTGCTGGTTCATGTCGCTCCCCTTTCTTTCGGGCGGGTTTCGACTGGTCTATATCGCAGATACTATCGCAGAAAAATGTTTCCGCAGGGTTAAAGCGTATCAAGCGCTCAAAAAACGTGCGCGAACAGGCTGTCTGACTTACGCGCGATCATAAAGGATCACTCCTTCGCGCTCGATTACCGCGGCAAGATCGTCATCAAGATGATCACTCGAGACGAGATCAACCTGCCTCCCGGTTTCCTTGCGCACTGCCTCGCCAAACGCCGACAACGCAAAAAGACCAAAGCCCTGCTCGCGATCGACTTCGAGGCGCAAGTCGATATCACTATCTGCACGCGCCTCGCCACGGGCATACGATCCAAATAGGATCACGGTTTTGATGGCGGGAATCGGGCTGGCTGCCTCGCGGACGGCGGACTCAATCTGAGCGGTATCCAAAATGCCCGCTGTGGCGCTTTCGCTCGCAGAGCTTTTACCGAGTGAAGGCACAAACGGCAGCGAGCGCTCGCGCAACATCTGCCTCATGAACATATTGACCGCAACGGACGAAGTCATGCCGAGTTCTTCGCACAGCTCGGCAAATGAATCTTTAATTGACGAGTCCACTCGAACACTCAGCACAGACGCAGCCATGGATACCTCCTGTATGACATTGTCTATATAATATCACACAGACTAGCGCGAGGTCGAAGCGCGGTGTTCGATGTGACCGGGGATCTCGATGCGCTTGGGGGCGAGCTTTGCGGCGTCGCCCACCGTAGTGGTAACGACGTCGATGCGCTCGGACAGACGCTCGATTACGCGCTCGGCGATGGTGTGGGTGTCTTGCGCGGCCGTGGTCACACCGCCAAAGAGCACGTGGTTCCAGGGGTAATCGTCAAACGTTGCGATCTTAAGGCCCGCCGGCAGCGAGGGACCCAGCTGCGCCAGTGCCTCGGTCAGGCGCAGGAAGACCAGGCCGTTGACGGCAATGAGGCCGAGCTTTTTACCCGCATAGCCGCGGATGGTCTCGTCCAGGCGACTGACACCCTCGGCACCACCGTCCGCCAAGGTGACGACCTCGCCGGCCAGGCCGCGGCGCGAGAGCTCGTCGGCAAACGCCTCAGCGCGCTCACGACGCACGGGGCTGTCATCGCTTGCCTCGGTAAGCAGGCACAGACGCTCGCTGCCCGCAGCAGCCAAGGCGTCTACCAGGCCGGCGACCAGCTCACGGTTGTTAGATGTCACCAGATCGATGCCGCCATCGGCAACATCGCGGTCGAGCAGCACAACGGGTAGGCGTCCCGCTGCCGCGGCGATCGCCTCGTCATTGCCTCCGCAGGTGTTGACGACCAGGCCGTCCACGCCGGCATCGATAAGTCTGGTGAGCGACTCCGCTTCCTTGGCGGGGTCGTTGCCGCTAATGGCCGTCATGAGCGAGCAGCCGCGCGCGGCGGCGCTGGCGGAAAGCCCTTCGAGCATGGCGCTGGAGAACGGGTTGGCGATGTCGGCCAAGATTACGCCGATGAGGTTGGCGCGCGAGCTGCGCAGATTGCGTGCGGCGGCACGTGGGCGATAGCCGGTGCGCTCGATAACCGCCGCGATGCGGGCGCGGGTCTCCTCGGTCATCTGCCCGGGGCGGTTATTGAGATAGCGCGAGACCGTGGCCGGGCTCACGCCCGCCTCGGCGGCAATGTCCTTAATCCTCATCTGCGCCATAGCGCACCCCGTTTCCCAATTGTCAGCAATCTGAGCCATTTTAGGCATTTTTTAAAAATCTCGGTTGCAAAACGCTGTAGGTGAGCAGCATCGTTTTTGTGTCTCGAGCAGATGCGGCGATGGGCTAGATTGACGAGTCTTTCGACAGCTCAAAGTAGTCGGGATGCAAGGCGATAACCGGGCCCTGTTCCTCGGGCATCAGATGCAGGTGCGTCTCTGCCAGGTAGCTCGCCGCGTCGGTATCGCCCTTCTTAATGGCCTCGAGAATTCGGCGATGCTGCCGACGAATCGGCTCCCAATCCAGATCCTGCGACACCATACGCAACCAGTTGTATCGCTCAAAATGTGTGTTGACGCTCTTCATCCAATCCCACAACATGTGGCGGCCGGCAATCTCAAAACACGTCTCATGGAACAGGTTGTCCAGATCGAAAAAGCGACGCGTTTCGCTATGGTCGAGCGACTCGGACTCGGCAAGAATCCGCTCGAGCCGCTGCTTTTGCTCGGGCGTGACGGCAGAGCAGCATTTAATGAGCACGCTTCTCTCGAGTTTCTCGCGCAAGAAACAGGCGTTCTCGGCGCGCTCCATGCTGATTTTTGAGACATAGGTGCCGCTTTTGGGACGCGTTTCCACCAGCTCCTGCTCACGCAAGCGCACAAAAGACTCGCGAATGGGCGTGCGCCCGATTCCCGTCTCCTTTTCCAGACCAATCGCCGAAAGGCGCGTGCCGGGCTTGAGCTCGGCATAGATGATCTTGGAGCGCAATGCGTTGTATGCCTGATCTTGCAGGCTCTGATTATGCTGGTGTTGTTCCATAAAGCCCTCGGATGAAGCTCACGGTTTGTCGAATTTCACCACGTAATACTATCGCATCGACACGCCCCAGCTCCCAATCAGTCTTTTTGGGACGGGGCTCTTTTAGCTACCCTGGCCCGCAGATCGGCCCCCCTTGCCACAAAAGTGGCCCATCTATTACGTTAACACGGATAGCCTCGGCCATACCGAAAACCGTGAAAACAAAACCGCAGGTAGACAGCTTGTCGATTTTCGAAAAAACCGACTATGGTTGACCCCTGCGGCTTAAACGTAGTAGATAGGCCCTTTTCGTGGCGCAGCACTACTGCACCCCAAATTGGCACCCCGAGCCTGTTATAAGTTGCTGTGAAATACGGACGGTTGATAATCAAGGGTTGAAAATCAAGGCGCGCTATACGGCTTGCTATATCTCACTATACTTTGCTGTACGTCGCTGTACTTTGCTATAACTTGACAATAATCGGCCCATTACCATCCGGGATATAACGGACCCCAAGCCAACGCTGGCTTGGGGTCCGTCTTGTACCATGGCTCTTTTGGACTATGAGCGCTCGTATTTCGTGGCCCGCCCGGTTCCCTGCCTTACGATTGCATTCCGTTCAAGCAGAGATTCGAGTGCCGCCAACGTCCGCATGCGGCTCAGCCCCGTCTGTTTTTCAATCTCGCTTCGCGACATAATTCGCCCGCCCGACAAGGCCTTGAGAACCTGGACCTCTTCCTCGGACCCTTCAAAGGCATCGGTAACGGGCAATGTGACGGCCACCATGCCGCCGCGAACATCAAAAATTGGTTGATTGATCGAATCGCGATAGGCACGTCTAATGCGCGCAATTCCCGTACCAAATTTCTCGATGTAATCCAGCTTTAAGAAGGCCTCTGCAACGATGGGGTTTCTGAGCACGGATATCTGCCCATACAGGTATTGTTCCGTCGTCAAACCGGCGGGCAGCGATCCGGGGGAGGTCACAACGACGCGATCATCGTACAGGGCAATTTGAACGTTCGCTCGAACGTCCCACGTCCGATGCACTAAAGCGTTTGCAACAGCTTCGCGGAATGCCTCAAGAGGAATTCGATCGGTTTGGACGCGCTCCATCCCTTCGATACGCTCATAACGGTAGTAGCGTGCAAACATAGCCACCGCCCTGTCCGCCTGCTCAATTGCGGATACATTTGTCGCCGCCTCGCGATCCAAGATCACATCCTCGGTATCGCCAAAACGGACGCAGTCGATGCCTGGAAAATCATTCTTATCCGCTAAAATCGCCGCGGCATTGGTATAGCCATCCTTGCCGAGCAAGCGGAGCGTACGCAAGATATCCGACGTTAGCTCGGAAATGCCGAGGTGTTCAACACACTTATGCTCGAGCGTATGAAAGCTCAAGTCCTGGCGAGCCGACGTGAGCGCGTCGAACGTTACGTTGCTGCCTTCGAGCGTCAGCCTGCCATACTCAAACCGGTCGACCTCCACCGTTGCCGAATCGTTTCGCCTGTAGGCCTTTCCCTTGCTTCGATAGGGTTTGTCCTGTCCCTCATAAACCGTAAGGATTACGGTCCCGTGTTTCTCATCGGGCTCGAGCGTGTAACGGGGAGCGGGGTCCAAGCTGTCATTAATCATGTTCTCGATGCGGAGACACTCTGCGACCGGATCTGCAAGGCCGACAACCACGCCCTCGTCATCAACGCCAAACTCAATCTTGCCCGTCCCATAGTTTGCATAGGCGCTCACCGTTTTAAGAAACGTCGGCGTAACGCTTTCCTTGTATTCGACTGTAGGGCTCTCTCTAACAACCATATGCACAACCCCCTCGTTTCGTACCATTCATAACCGTATTATAAGACGAAAACCGTTTGCGTACTGATTTATATAAGACGCAAACTGTTTTCGTCTTGATTTGCGTACGGAATTAAGACGCATAATTTCGCTTTCGTATGGCTCAATACCGGACGCAGACTGTTTTCGTCTGTCAATACGTCTGAAATCCAAACGAAAAGAGCCCCGAGCTCGTATGAACTCGGGGCTCTTTGTGCCGCACATCTATGAGAGGAAAAATTCGATGCGTACGGGCGCTACCCCATGAAGCCGCCCTGGGATGGCGGCAACCTCGCCGTTACCCGTCTGATGGGTGTGCTCAAGGCATCCGTTCCCCTCTTTATCGACGTAACGGGCAAAAAAGTTCGTCGAGGAGACCATCCGCACGCACCACGGTGTGGCCGACGCCATTGAGACGCGCAACCCCACCGCCGCTCACGATGCGATGTATCTGCACCTGGTCTACAACCGCAATATGATTGCGGAAGGCACACAAACAAAAGGCATTTAAGGCTCGACAATAATCTTTCTTTGATAAAACGCAGGCAGCGAGCGCTTGCGTTTTATCAAATGGTGCAATGGGGTCAGGTTTACATGCATCAACTTAGCGCAAAGTAACCTGGCCCCCACGCAACAAAGGGTTAACTAGAGCTCGCAGGCAACCTTGTAGCCATCGCCGATGGCGTCGCGAATGTTACCGCACTTGTTGGCATCGCCCAGCACGTGGGTGGCAACACCGGCTGCAGCCAGGTCGTCTGCCAGCTTGGTATTGGGACGATAGCCCATGGCAAGCACCAGCGTATCGGCACCGGTGATGGTGTGGACCTCGCCGTCCTTCTCGTAGCTGATAGCATCCTCGGTAATCTCGGTCACCTTGGCCTCAGTCAGCACGTGGACACCCTTGGAGAGCATGCGCGTGATGAGCACCGCGCGGCCGGCACCGCCCTCGTTGGCGGCGAGCGTCTTGGTCATCTCGATGACGGTGACATCGCGATTGGCCGGCGACAGGTCGTTGACCAACGGGGCCAAGTAATCGGCCGTCTCGCAGCCGACGGTGCCGCCGCCCACGATGACGATCTTCTTGCCCGGAAAAGCCTTGCCGCCCAACAGGTCGTCAGCCGTCATAACCTGCTTAAAGCCCTGCATGAAGGCCGGAGCGATGGGCTCGGCGCCATAAGCTAGGACGACCTCGTAGCCGGCGTAGTCACGCTGAATGTCCTCGGCAGTAAGCTCAGTGCCAAATACGCACGTGACGCCGGCCTCGGCCAGGCGACGGTACTGGTACTTGATCACACGAGTGAGCTCCTGCTTTGCCGGCGGAACGGCCGCGATGCGCATCTCGCCGCCCGGTTCGTCCTGCTTATCCACGAGCACCACGTTATGGCCGCGCTTGGCGGCAATGTAGGCCGCCTCCATGCCAGCGGGACCGGCGCCCACGACGAGCACGTTCTTGGCCTCGGCGGCAGGCTCGTAGCCGGCCTCGTCGCGCTCGACGTCCGGGTTGACGGTGCAGGAGATGCGCTTGCCAAACATGATGCCGTTCAGGCAGCGCAGGCAGCCGATGCAGGGACGGATCTCGTCGGCGTTGCCGGCAGCCGCCTTATTGCAGAACTCGGCATCGCACAGATTGGCGCGGCCCATCATGCAGATGTCGGCGGCGCCGTCCTCGATCAGCTCCTCGGCGATCCAGGCCTCGTTGATGCGGCCGACCGTGGCAACGGGAATGTTGACGTGCTTCTTAATCTCGCGCGAGCAGACGGCATGCGAGGCCTGCTGCGTACCGGCGGCGGGAATTGCGGAGCCACGCTTGATGGTGGTGCCGCCCGACACATGAATCATGTCGACGCCGGCCTTCTCCAGGCGACGCGAGACGTAGATCATGTCGTTGAGGGTCAGGCCGCCATCGGTGTACTCGTCGCCCGAGATACGGACGTCGATAATGAAGTCCTTGCCGCAGCGCTCGCGAATCTCGGCGATGACCTCGAGCAGAAAGCGCATGCGGGCGTCGAGCGAGCCGCCGTACTCGTCGGTACGCTTGTTGTAGAGCGGAGTCAAAAAGCCGCCGAGCATACCGTGGGCGTGCGCCGCATGGACCTCGACGCCATCGACGCCGGCCTTCTGCATACGCACGGCAGCGTCGCCAAACTGATGCGTGAGCTCGTGGATCTCGTCAACCGTGATGGGACGCGGTGCCTCGCGGGCATAGGACGGGCCCACAAAGGACGGGGCGATCAGGCGCGGCGTGCCTGGAATGTTAAAGGCCATGTAGGCGGGGTGGAAGAGCTGCGGCATGATCTTGCAGCCGTACTCGTGGACGGCCGCGGCGAGCTTTTCCCAGCCGGGGATAAACGTGTCGTCGTAGCAGCACATGTCACCCGGCAGATAGGTATAGGTGGGCTCGACCGTCACGACCTCGGTGATGATGAGGCCCACGCCGCCCTTGGCGCGGGCGCGGTAATGATCGACCAAGTCGTCGGTCACATAGCCATGATCGGCCAGGTTGGTTGACACTGGCGGCATAAAGACGCGGTTCTTGACCTCGGTCGTACCGACCTTGATCGGGCTAAAGAGCATTGGATAGGCAGAAGACTCCATGCAGGCTTCCTTTCGTTTGAGCCGCTCGGCGGCAGTTACTAACGTACTTATCGTATCAGTATCCGCCGCATTCGCACTCGCTCGCACTCCCCACCTTCAATCCCGACCCTCACAAAAAAGTTGCGGTGGAATACGGAGTAGATGAGACTTTTGACAGCCAAAACAGTCCGTATTTCACCGCAACCGATGGGCGGGGTGGAATTGAGGGCTCAGATAGTCAGTCATGCCCTCATCCGCCACTCCCTCACTTACAGCGCGCCGTCCAGCATAAGGTTCACCTTGAGCACGTTAACCGTGGGCTCGCCGAACACGCCGAGGAAACGGCCCTTGGTGCACTGGGCGATGATCTCGCGCACCTCGTCTTCGCTCTTGCCCGTGGCCTTGGCAAGGCGCGGGACCTGGTACTCGGCGGCATCCGGAGAGATCTCCGGGTCGAGGCCGGACCCCGAACACGTCACCAGGTCGACGGGCACAGCGTCCATATCGGCATCGGAGTTGGCGGCGCGAATCTTCTTCACGCGCGCATCCACAAGCTGCCGATACTTCTCACTCGCCGGGGACAGGTTGGACGGGGCACCATACGCCATGAGCTCGCCGTCTTCGCCTTCGACAATTGACACGTTCTGGATACGACCCCACATGTGGGCTTCGTCATCGAAGTTCTGGCCGATGAGCTCGGAACCCACAACCTTGCCGTCGACCGTAATAAGCGATCCGTTCGCCTGGTACGGAAACGCAAGCTGCACGACGCCGGTCACCACGAGCGTGTATCCCAGGCCGCAGACGATGGTAAACAGCGCGAACACGCCAAGTGCGCGCGATGCGATACCTTTGAACATACAAACCTCCGTCTACATCATGCCAATGCCGAACAAGGCCAGCAGCATGTCGATAATCTTGATGAATACGAACGGCGCCACGATGCCGCCCAGACCCCACACCAGCAGGTTATGGGTCAACAGCTGGCCGGATGGAACCTCGCGGTACTTGACGCCCTTGAGAGCCGCCGGAATTAGCGCGACGATGACCAGCGCGTTGTAGATGATGGCGGACAGCACGGCCGTCAACGGGTTGGTGAGGCTCAGGATGTTGAGGGCGCCCAGTCCCGAATAGATCGGCGAGAACAGGGCCGGGATGATAGCGAAGTACTTCGCCACGTCGTTGGCCACCGAGAAGGTCGTGAGCGAGCCGCGGGTCATGAGCAGCTGCTTGCCAATACGCACGACCTCGATGAGCTTGGTGGGGCTGGAGTCGAGGTCGACCATGTTGCCGGCCTCCTTGGCAGCCTGGGTGCCCGTGTTCATGGCCACGGCGACGTCGGCCTGGGCCAGAGCGGGCGCGTCGTTGGTGCCGTCGCCGGTCATGGCGACCAGGTGACCCTCACGCTGGAACTCGCGGATCTTCTCGAGTTTGCCTTCAGGGGTGGCCTCGGCCAGGAAGTCGTCAACGCCGGCCTCGGCGGCGATTGCCGCGGCGGTGAGCGGATTGTCGCCCGTCACCATGATGGTCTTGATGCCCATCTTGCGCAGGTCGGCGAACTTCTCCTTAACGCCGGACTTGATGATGTCCTTGAGGTACACAACGCCCAGCACGCGGCAGTTCTTGGTCACGACCAGCGGGGTGCCGCCGGCCTTGGCGATGCGTTCGACGGCCTCTTCGCACTCCTGGGAGAACACGCCGCCGGCTGCCTCCAGATAGGTGCGCACGGAATCGGCAGCGCCCTTGCGGATCTCATTGCCCTCGTAGTTCACGCCGGACATACGCGTTGCCGCGGTGAACGGGATGAACTCCATGCCCTTATCCTCGAGCGTGCGGCCGCGCAGACCGAACTGCTCCTTGGCGAGCACGACGATGGAACGGCCCTCGGGGGTCTCGTCGGCCAGCGAGGAAAGCTGGGCGGCATCGGCCAGCTCCGCGGGATCGACGCCGTCGACCGGGATGAACTCGGCGGCTTGGCGGTTACCCAGGGTGATGGTGCCGGTCTTGTCGAGCATGAGGATGTCGACGTCGCCGGCGGCCTCGATGGCGCGGCCGGACATGGCCAGCACGTTGGCCTCGTTCAGACGGCTCATGCCGGCGATGCCGATGGCGGACAGAAGGGCGCCGATGGTAGTGGGAGCCAGGCACACGAGCAGCGCCACGAGCGTGGTCACGGCCGTGGGGTTGACCATGTCGTTAAGACCGACCGAGAAGCAGGAGTAACAATACAGGGCCAGCGTGACCAGAATAAAGACGATGGAAAGGGCCACCAGGAAGATCTCCAGAGCGATCTCGTTAGGGGTCTTCTTGCGCGCGGCACCCTCGACCATCGCGATCATCTTGTCCAGGAAGCTCTGGCCGGGCTCACTGGAGATCTTGACGATGATCCAGTCGGACAGCACCGTGGTACCGCCGGTAACGGCAGAGCGGTCGCCGCCGGCCTCGCGGACCACGGGGGCGGACTCGCCGGTGATGGCGGACTCGTCAACGGAGGCAGCGCCCTCGATGACGTCGCCGTCGCCGGGAATCTGCTCGCCGGCGCGTACGATCACCAGGTCGCCGCGCGTGAGCTCGGTGCCGGGAACGACGGTGAAGTGCTCCTTGTCCTCAACGGACTCGATGCGATGGGCCTCGACATCCTTCTTGGCCGCACGCAGAGAATCAGCCTGAGCCTTACCGCGGCCCTCGGCAAGCGCCTCGGCGAAGTTCGAGAACAGGTCGGTGAGCCACAGGATGACCGCGATGGCGACCACATAGTAGGTGGGCACACCCGCGTCCCGCACACCGAAGATGGAAGCGACGACCAGGACGGAGGTCATGACGGCTGAAAGCCACACCAGGAACATGACCGGGTTTTGAATCTGGACGCGAGGGTCCAGCTTGGCAAACGAGTCGCGGACCGCGCGGCCCATCATGTCTTTTTGCATAGTCATAAATCTGCGCCCTCCTTTACGCAATCATCTGGAAGAACTCGGCAACGGGGCCAAGCGCCAGGGCCGGGAAGAAGCTCAGGGCACCGATCAGCAGAACGATGAACACGAGCAGGAATACGAACATGCCGTTGGTGGTAGACAGGGTACCGGCGCTCTCGGCGACCTTACCCTTCTTGGCCAGCGAGCCGGCGATAGCCAGCGTACCGATGATGGGCATGAAGCGGGCGAACAGCATCTCGAGGCCGAGCATGACGTTGATCCAGGGAATGTTGCAGTTCATACCTGCAAACGCCGAGCCGTTGTTGCCGCCGCATGAGGTGAAGGCATACAGCACCTCGGAGAAGCCGTGCGCGCCACCATTGTTGAGCTGGTCGGCAAGACCGGGCACCATGCAGGCGATGGCCGAGCACACCAGAATGGCAAACGGAGTTGCCAGGCACAGGACAACTGCCCAGCGCATCTCGCCCGGCTCGATCTTCTTGCCCAGGAACTCGGGCGTGCGGCCGACCATAAGGCCGGCGATGAACACTGTGAGGATGGCGAAGCCGATCATGCCGTACAGGCCGCAGCCCACGCCGCCGAAGACAACCTCGCCCAGAGCCATCTGGAGCATCTGGACAAAACCGCCCAGCGGGGTGTAGGAGTCGTGCATGGAGTTAACCGAGCCGTTGGAAGCGGCGGTGGTGTAAGCCGACCACGTGGAGGAGGTGACGATACCGAAGCGGCTCTCCTTGCCCTCCATGTTGCCGCCGGCTTGGCCGTCGGTCATCTCGATATTGACCGCTCCGCCATCGGCCAGCTGCGGGGTGCCCGCATGCTCGTTGACGGCGATAATGCCGGTGAAGATCACCAGCAGGATGAACATGGCGGCAAAGATGGCCTTGCCCTGCTTGGTGTTCTTGACGCCGATACCGAAGGTGAAGCAGCAGGCAGCCGGGATCAGCAGCAGGCTGGTCATCTCGATGATGTTGGTGAAGGCACTGGGGTTCTCATACGGATGGGCGGAGTTCACGCCGAAGAAGCCGCCGCCGTTGGTTCCGGACTGCTTGATGGCGACCTGAGGAGCCGCAGGACCCTGGGGCAGGAACTGCTCGGTGACCACGCGCGCGCCCTCGACAACCTTGCCGTCGACCTTGACCGTGTCGCCCTCGATCTGGGCGCCGTCGAGGACGCTCCAGCCGCCGTCTGCATTAGGCTGGACGGCGACGGGCTCTACGAGCTCAGCCTTCTGAGCCGGCTGGAAGTTGGAGATGACGCCACCGGCAGCCAGGCAGATGCCGAACACGAGGTTCAGCGGGATGAGCACATACAGGACGGTGCGGGTGAGGTCGACCCAGAAGGAACCCAAGCTCTGCTCCTTGACCTGACGGAAGCCACGAATCAGCGCGAACATGACCGCGATACCGGTGCCAGCGGAAACGAAGTTCTGCACGGTGAGACCCATGAACTGCACAAGGTAGGACAGGGTGGTCTCGCCGGAGTAGGACTGCCAGTTGGTGTTGGTTATGAAGGAAGCAGCCGTATTGAACGACAGGTCCCATGGCACACCCGGCAGGTGCTGGGGATTGCCTGGCAAGAAGGACTGAAGCGCTTGAAGTGCCACAAGGACCACGAGGCCGATCCCCGAAAAGACCAGCACGCTCGCCAGGTAGCGCCTACACCCCATCTGCTCTGCCGCGTCGATGCGAAGCAGACGATAGACGCCACGCTCCACAGGAGCAATCACAGGCGACAGGAACGTATGCTCACCATCCATGATATGGGCCATGAACCGACCGAGCGGAACGGCCAGGACGACGAGCACGGCAAAGTACAAGATGTACTGAATCGCAGCGTCCATAGTTTACGAATCACTCCTCATCAGAATGTAGATGTAATAGATAAGGAGTCCAATGCAGACGACTCCGATGATGGGAATGAGGATGTTCATTTACCGCCCCTTTCACGCGCGGTCCGATGTCTCGGACGTCTGCTCTCGCAAGCGCCTGGGGACAGTAAACGCTTCTAGAGATTAAAGAGGCGTGAGGGCCGGGGCTCACGACCTTAAGATGCCGTAAAGATGCAGGTAGAAAGCACTATTGCGGCTGCAGTGCGCCTATACTCGACCTCGCGAGCATACAGTGGCGTCCTCACCGCGTATGCACGCATGGGCAACGTTTCAGAAAGGCTACGCTATGCAGCGCGACGCATCGGACACTCGCGTCAATCCAGACCTCATCCTCAAGGCAATTGAGAAAGACGAGGCCGCCGATGACGCTCGAACCAGCCGGGGACACCTCAAGATTTTCTTTGGCTACGCTGCTGGTGCAGGCAAAACCTATGCGATGCTTCAAGCCGCCCACGCCGCCAAGCGGCGAGGTGTCGACGTCGTCGCGGGATACATCGAGCCGCACGAACGTCCGGCAACTGCCCATCTTGCACAAGGGCTTGAGAACGTGCCCTGTAAACTCGCTGAGCACAACGGCATTGCGCTCAGCGAGTTCGATCTAGATGCGGCTATCGAACGCGCCCCTCAGCTCATCCTTGTCGACGAGCTCGCCCATACGAATGCGCCGGGGTCTCGCCACGACAAACGTTATCAAGACGTCGAGGAACTTCTACATGCAGGCATCGACGTCTATACGACTGTGAACGTTCAGCATATCGAGAGCCTAAACGACATGGTTGCATCCATCACCGGCGTTGTCGTGAGCGAACGAATCCCCGACCGCATCTTCGATGATGCCGACCAGGTCGAGCTCGTTGACATAGAGCCCGAAGACCTACTTGAGCGCCTTCGCGCCGGCCTCGTCTACCGTCCCGCACAAGCCGAGCGAGCGCAACAGCATTTTTTTACCGTCGAGAACCTCACCGCACTCCGAGAAATCGCGCTGCGCCGCTGCGCCGATCGCACCGGCCACCTCACAGACGCCGCACGCGTGCTGGGAAACCGTGACTACTACACCAGGGAGCGTATCTTAGTCTGTGTCTCCCCGGCGCCGACCAATCCCCGCATCGTCCGTGCCGCCGCACGCATGGCGAAAGCGTTTCGCAGCGAGCTCGTCGCCCTGTTCGTAGAGAGCCCGCGCACGCAAGCCATGAGCGATGATGAGCGCGCCAAGCTTGCAGACAATATCGCCCTAGCCGAGCAGCTCGGAGCACATATGGAAACCGTCTATGGCGACGACGTCGCGTTTCAGATCTCCGAGTTCGCACGCCTGTCGGGTATTTCGAAGATCGTCATGGGGCGCACGGGCGAGCACAGCAGCGTCCGTCAGGCCCTCTTTGGCCGCAAATCTCTCGTAGAACAGCTCATAACATTCGCCCCGAACCTCGACATTTACATCATTCCAGACCAGTCGACTCCGCCCTCCCGACCCAAAGGACGCCGCCATGCGCTCGCCCTGCAGCCGCCCAGCAGCCGAAACGTGCTTCGCACGCTGGCCCTCTCTCTTGTCGCCACAGCGATCGGCACGGCTTTCCGCCATCTGGGATTTGCCGATTCCAGCATCATATCCCTCTATATCCTCACGGCCCTGCTGACCGCCGTCACCACGACGGGGCGTATCTGCACGATCGTATCGAGCGTGCTCTCTGTAGTGCTTTACAACTTCTGCTTCGTAACGCCTCTGTTTTCGCTCGCCAGCTACGACCGAAGCTATCTGGTCACGTTCGGCATCATGTTCGCTACCGCTATGGTCGCCGGCGAGTTAACTGCGCGCATCGCCGACAACGCCCGTACCTCCGCCGAGAACGCATTCAAAACGCGCGTACTCCTCGAAACGAACCAGCTCTTGCAGCAAGCCCATAGCGCGGAGGAGTGTGCCCGCGTCGCCATGAACCAACTCATCAAACTGCTAAAACTCGACGTGGTCTTCTACACCGCCGAACACGGCACGCTCGGCAAGACGCTCTATGAGTCCGCTGGCACCGAAAACCGATCCGCGTCGCTGCTCACCGACTACGAGCGCGCTGTTGCAACCTGGACCTACACCAACAACAAACGCGCGGGCGCAAGCACGCGGACCCTGCCCGAGGCGCGCTGCCTCTACCTCGCGGTTCGCACCGGCGACAAGGTATTCGGTGTCATCGGCATCGACCTGGAGGGGCGCGAGATCGAAGCCTTCGAGCATTCGATCGTCCTATCTATCGTAGGCGAATGCGCCTTGGCGCTCGAAAGCGACCGGGCGGCGCAAGAGCGCGAAGAGGCTGCGGTCTTGGCGAAAAACGAGCAGCTGCGCGCCAACCTTTTGCGCTCCATCGGCCACGATTTGAGGACACCACTCACGGCTATATCCGGATCTGCGGCAATCCTTCGGAAGAGCGACGAGAAGCTCAGCCTCGAACAACGCTGCGATCTTGCCGATGCCATCTACGACGACTCCCTCTGGCTTATCGATACCGTGGAGAACCTCCTCGCCATCACACGCGTCGAGGATGGCACCATTTACCTCAACTTCACATCCGAGCTCATCGACGAGGTCATCGAGGCCGCCCTCAGCCATGTCGCCCAAGCATCGCATGGACGTACCGTCACCATCGAGCACACTGACGACATCCTGCTGGTACGCATCGACGTCCATCTCATCATGCAGGTGCTTACGAATCTCATCATGAACGCCTTCAAATACACGCCCGAGGACTCGACTGTCACCATCAGCGCACGTCGCGAGGGTGCGTTCGTCGTGGTGGACGTCGCAGACGATGGGCCGGGTGTGGCAGACTGCGACAAGCCTCATATCTTTGAGCGCTTCTTCACCTCACGCAATACGCGGCCCGTGGATTCGCGTCGAAGCATCGGCCTTGGGCTGTCGCTCTGCCGCTCCATCGTGGAGGCGCATGGCGGCGTCATCGAAGCTCGCGACAACCACCCCCATGGGGCCGTCTTCCGTTTTACCCTGCCCGCCGAGGAGATCGAGATTCATGAATAATGCCGCTAAGCCACGCATCCTCCTGGTCGAAGATGACCTGACCGTTCAAAACCTCGTTTCGACCGCGCTTGACCTCCACGGCTATGTCGTGAGCAAGGTTTGCAACGGCCAGGCCGCCATCATGGATGCGGTGTCGCACGGCCCCAGCCTCATCATGCTCGACCTCGGCCTTCCCGACATTGACGGTATCGAGGTCATCACGAAGATCCGAAGCTGGTCGGCAGTCCCCATTATCGTCATTTCGGCGCGCACCGAAGATTCCGACAAGATTGCAGCACTTGACGCAGGGGCAGACGACTACCTCACCAAGCCCTTTTCTGTGGATGAGTTGCTCGCGCGCGTCCGTGCGAATTTGAGGCGCTCCTCGATGGCGTCAAGCGAATCGACAGAAGCGAGCACGTTCGACAACGGTCCGCTGCATATCGACTACGCCGCGGGATACGCGACGAAAGACGGACGCGAGCTCTCGCTCACCCCAACCGAGTACAAATTGCTCGTCCTTCTGGCGAAAAACGTCGACAAGGTGCTCACCCACACCTTCATCACCCGCGAGATATGGGGCACGAGCTGGGACAGCGATCTGGCGAGCCTGCGCGTGTTCATGCGCACCCTGCGCAAGAAGATCGAGGCAGACCCCTCTCACCCCAAGATGATTCAGACGCACATGGGTGTCGGGTACCGCATGCAGCGTCTCTAGCCCACCCCACAAAAAAGTTGCGGTGGAATACGGAGTAGATAAGGCCTTTGACGGCCAAAACAGTCTGTATTTCACCGCAACTGATGGGCGGGATGGAGTTAGAGGCCCAGGTAGTTGGTCATGCCTTCGACGGCGAGATTGGCGCTCGCTACGGCATGGACCACGGTGAGCGGGCCGTTGACCACATAGTTAGCGATACCCAAAAATACTCTTCAACTCGCCACACTCTCCCCCAAATGTGCAAAGCGCCCCGCGAACGGATGCTCGCGAGGCGCTTGGGTGCCTGGACCTTTATTTGATACCGCGGCCCAAGTCTTCGGCGATTTTGTCTACGCCCTTAAGTGCGGCGCAGGTCTTTTTGTTGGAGCAATGCCCCGTACAAACGCCACCCTGGGCGCAGTCGGCGCAGGTGCCCTTTCGGTAGATACGCACGCACACGGCGACAAACGCAATGCCGATAACAGCCAACACAACAATATCGATAGGTGCCATAGTAAGCCTCCTCTAGTTAACCACCACTTACTTTACCCCATCTTCCACCTGCCAAAAAGGGACAGGTTTGTTTTGGTCGGTTTTATCTGCGGAAACGCCACATCTTACTTCTGGAGCAAAGCAATCTGTCCCCCATTGCACCAAAAAGCCCGAGTGTCGCTGGGACACCCGGGCTCATGGAAAGGGGCTAATCCTTATTCGGACTTAAGCGGAAACTGCGGCGGAAGCAGTGTTGGTCTCGTCCTCGTCGGTCCAAGCATGTTTAGGCATGGGACGGAAGATCTGGAAGAGCATCGCAACCAGCAGCACGATGGCCACAACCGTCCAGATACCAAACTGTCCAAGAACGAACAGGTTGTAGAACTGGTTGATGAACAGACCAATGACCCAAGCAAAGGCGCACTCGTAACCGATCGCGATGGCGGTCCACTTGCCGGAATCCATCTGGTTGCGGATAGTGCCCATGGCGGCAAAGCACGGAGCGCACAGCAGGTTGAACGCACCAAAGGCAACGCAAGCGCCCATAGTCGGGAACATGCCGGCGAACGCGGTCCACAGGCTCGGGTCGGTCTCGCCGGCGTCGGCGACGGACAGCAGCGAACCGGCGGTGGCGACGACGTTCTCCTTAGCGACAAGGCCCGAGACGGTCAGCGCAGTTGCCTGCCAGGTGCTAAAGCCGAGCGGGGCGAAGATCCAGGCGACCAGGTTGCCCAGCATGGCAAGCACGGAGTAGTCCATGAACTCCTCGGGGATGCCCTCCATAGCAGGCAGGAAGCCAAACGTGCCGTTGTAGCTACCAAAGTTGGACAGGAACCAAACAACGACGGTGGACGCGAAGATGACCGTGCCGGCCTTCTTGATAAAGGCCCAGCAGCGCTCCCACACGTGCAGCGCCCAAGAGCGGATCGCCGGGAAGTGGTAGGCGGGAAGCTCCATAACGAACGGCGTCGGGCGGCCGGCGAAGAGCTTGGTCTTCTTGAGCATGAGGCCCGAAGCGATGACGGCAAAGACGCCCAGGAAGTAGAAGAGCGGGCTGATCCACGCGGCGGTGGTGGAAGAATCGCCGATGATGGAACCCATGAGCAGGGCGATGATCGGCAGCTTAGCGCCACAGGGAATAAACGTGGTGGTCATGACCGTCATGCGGCGGTCCTTCTCGTTCTCGATGGTCTTGGTGGCCATGACGCCGGGGACGCCGCAGCCCGAGGATACGAGCATGGGGATGAACGACTTACCGGACAGGCCAAAGCGACGGAACACGCGGTCCATGATGAAGGCGACGCGGGCCATATAGCCGCAGTCCTCCAGGAAGGACAGCATGACGAACAGCAGGAACATCTGCGGGACAAAGCCGAAGATGGCGCCCAGGCCGCCGACGATGCCGTCGCAGACCAGCGAATCGACCAGGCCACCGTCCTCGGTGCCGCCCGCCACAAGGGCGTCGTGGACCATGGTGGTAATACCAGGAACATAGGGGCCGTACTGTGCCGGGTCGACCGAGTCGGCATTGTCGCCCGCAGCCTCGACGGCCGCGTCGTAGGCGTCGCGGCCCTGACCGAGCACGTACCAACCGTCGGTACCGAAGAGCTGGTCGTTGGTGAAGTCGGTCACCGTGCCGCCCAAGGTAGAAACGGCGATGTAGTACACGCAGAACATGATGACCACAAAGATCGGCAGGCCCAGGATACGGTTGGTAACCACGCGGTCGATCTTCTCGGAGGTGCTCATCTTTGCCGGAGCCTTGGTGAGGCACTCGTCAATGATGTGGGCAATCACGCCGTAACGCTCGCCGGTGATGATGGACTCGGCGTCATCGTCGCAGTCCTGCTCGCACTGAGCGACCAGACCTTCGACGCGAGCGGCCTTCTCCTTGGTGAGGTTGATGAGCTTGCAGGCGTCCGCATCGCGCTCGAACAGCTTGACAGCGTAGTAGCGGCGCTTGTTGGCGGGAACGCTCGCCGGCAGATTGTTCTCGATGTGGTCCAGAACGTCCTCGATGGAGGAATCGAACTTGTGCTCCGGCACCTGGCCCTTGGAAGCAGCGGACTTCTTGACCTGCTCGAACAGCTCCTTGATGCCCTTGTTCTTAAGGGCCGAGATCATCATGACCGGACAACCGAGCTTCTTGGAGAGCTTGTCCGTGTCGATCTTATCGCCGTTCTTCTCGACCAGGTCGGCCATGTTGAGGGCAACGACCACGGGCAGGCCGGTCTCGATAACCTGAAGCGCCAGGTACAGGTTACGCTCGAGGTTGGTGGCGTCGACCACCTGGACGACGACATCGGGCTCGCCGCTCATGAGGTAATCGCGCGAGCACTGCTCCTCAGGGCTGTAGGGGGAAAGCGAGTAGATGCCAGGGAGGTCCGTGATGGTAACGTTCTTGTCGCTTAGGAGCTTGGCCTCCTTTTTCTCAACCGTGACGCCGGGCCAGTTGCCAACGTAGCCGTTGGCGCCGGTGATCAGGTTGAAAAGCGTGGTCTTGCCGCAGTTGGGGTTACCCGCCAGCGCGACATGGATCTGAGAATCCGCCATTCAATCCTTCTTCCTTGTGTGCCTGCGCTGCTTTCTCCGCGCAGGCTGGATAATGTGCTTCAAAGATGCTGCATTAAGTTAGAAAAACCTAACTTTATCTGCAGATATATGCGCCGCGAGCCCTTACTGGACCTCGACGACGGCAGCCTCCTCCTTGCGGATGGAAAGCTCGTAGCCGCGCACGTTGATCTCGACCGGATCACCGAGCGGTGCAACCTTCACGACCTTGAACGAAGTGCCCTTGATGAGCCCCAGGTCCATAAGGTGACGGCGAAGCGCACCCTCACCGTGAAGCTTGACGATGGTAGAGCTCTCGCCCACCTTAACGTCACCCAACGTCTTCATCCTCTTGTCCCCCTTTCAGTTTTTATGAAATGCTGCGGACTAACCGACGGTCATGATGTGCATGGCAACCTTGGAATCGATGCCAAAGCGTGCGCCCAGCACCGTGACGATGATATTGGCGCCACTCGAGCTCACCACGTGGATTTCGTTGCCCTCGACAAAGCCGAGGTCCTTGAGGTGGTGCTTCATGTCCTCATTGCCCTTTACACGAGACACGCGCACGGTTTCGCCCGCTTTTACCATCGAAAGCGGCATGGCCGGCATCTGCGGTCCGCAAGACATGAGTGGCTCCTAACGTCAGTTCGTCCTCAACATCGACGCGATAAAAGTTAACCACGTCTATGTTCGCTTTAGTAAACTAGCACGTGGTTAACTTTTTGGAAAGGGTCCCTATTCAGATTTCGAAAAAGTTTCCTATATGAAACAAAAAGGCGCGGCAAAGAGCTGTCCTTTGCCGCGCCCTGTCATGCTTAGAGCGAGAGGTTTCTGATCGACGTAACGCAGGAAGCCTCGTCTACGCCCGAAACGCGAAAGATGATGTCCTCGCCGCACTCGCCGTAGAGAGCCATGAGGCCCATGACATCGCGACCGTCGGTATGGCGGTCGCCGATGCTGACCGACACGTCGCTACGGTGCTTGGCAATGATGTCATAGAGCAGCGCAACCGGGCGGGCGTGTAGTCCCAACGGATCTTTAATCGTCTTTGTAAACTCGACCATGTCCCCTCCCACGACATCACACATTCGGCCGGCAAACCCAGCCACGTGGTAGTTATTGTAGCGTTAGATGCTTATCGAGGGCCCCTCCGGATACCCCGTGGTCAAAAAGTGGCAAATATGAGTACTGTCACAAATTTAGTAGCAGCAAAATCGAGAGCAAATTGCCTAGCTTGAGCGATTCGAAGAGGTTGAAAGCCGTCAAACGCCCTTTAAAGGGAGTTAGATAAATCGATTTTGAGCCCATTTTCGCTCAGAGCAGGCCGAAAAATATGGCACTTCTTTTGCAACAGTACTCATATTTGGCATTTTTTGACCACGGGGGCCAAAACCATGCCCCAAAACACAAAAGGAGGGGCCTCGTAAGGCCCCTCCTTAGGAAAGGGAATCGATTTATTCCACAGCCGTAGATTAATCCTAGCCGCTACTCCATCATATCGAGGACGGAAGGGCGAAGCTCGTTCTCGGCGGCCTCGGGATCGGTCTCGCGCAGGCGGTTGATGTAGCGGTTGTACCACATCACGGCAAGGCCCAAGAAGACAACCACGCCGCCAACGTTGTAGACCAGCGTCAGCCACAGCGGCTGATCGAGCGGAATGGTGCCGCAGATAAGCACGAAGCAGAAGACCACAAGCAGGAATGCGGCAACGACCAGGCCAAAGCGGCGCGAACCCATGCGGAAGCCACGGGGAGCGGCGTCAAAGTTCTTGCGCAGCATAAAGTAGGCAAGCAAAATCAGCAGCGGTGGGAGCAGAGCGGTGGCAGCAGTCATGTTGGTAACGATCATGAGCAGGTCGTCGAGGTTACCGGAGCCCAGGGCCGGAATGATCAGGATGGGGACGACGATGGCGAACTGCAGCCAAGCAGCGCGGGCAGGAATGCCATGCTCGTTGAGCTCGACGATCTTGCTACCAAAGACGCCCTTGGGGATCTCGGTGAAGAAAACCTTGATGGGAGCAGAGGTCCACATCATGAGGGAGCCCAGCGTGGCGGCGAGAAGGATCAAGCCGATGGCGCGCGTAGACACTTCCATGGGAATGCCAAAGTGGGCAAAGACAGCGCCGAATACGTCGAAGATACCGGTGGAGATGGCAACGCCGCCCTCGGGGATGAACAGGTTAACCAGCAGCGAAGCGCCTGCATACAGAAGGCCGATGGTCAGGCCGGCGATAACGACGGTGCGCACGAAGGCCTTGACGCCACCCTTAAGGTCGTTAAGGAACACGCCGACAGACTCAGCGCCGCCAACGCCCTGGATGATCCAGGCAAGCGTACCGAAGAAGCCCCACGCAGTTGCGAAGTTGCTCATGTCGGGAGCCATGTTAGCGGGAGTAGGAGCCGTAGCGAACTCAACGCCGCCAAAGGCAGCAGCCAGGGACAGCAGGATGAACACGGCGGTCAGGCCGAGAGCCGCGGTCGAACCGAAGGAGGAAATGGAGCCGATCCACTTAGCGCCCTTGGTCGAAACCCACGTGGCGATAGCAAAGACGACGATCTCGATAATGGTGATCCACAGCTGCGAAAGCTCGGCGTTGGCACCAAAGAACACGTAGCTCGCGTAGATGATGACGTTGGGCAGGACGGACGCAAAGAAGAACAGGTTAACGAACCAGTAGCTAAATGCCGTCAGGAACGCCCAGCGACCACCCATCGAGGTCTTAACCCATGCGTACACGCCAGACTCGGAGTCCTTGTTGAGGCCGACGAACTCGGCGGTAACCAGGGTATAGGGGACAAAGTACAAAAGCGTGGCGAAGAAGAACGACGGCGCAGCTGCCAAGCCGATGGCCGCGTTGTTGTTGATGATGTTCTTGATACCGAACACGGCGGCGACCGTCATGCCCAGCAGAGCGAACGAACCAATCGTTCCTCGTTTTTCAGAGCTCATAAGCCCTCCCAATCATCTGTTAAATGTCATCTAAAACCGTCCGAGCTGCAAGTGCAAACACGGACGGCGCACCTGCTAAGGGGAATGGGGAAAAGGGAGTCAACAAAGCCATCCCCCTTAACGGCGCGAAGCAAACGTCCAGGCGGACGAATACTACTTGTTGGGGAAGGAATAACCTTCGACTGTCACGTGCAGCACCACGACGCGGGGATCCGCGGCATCGGCCACGACACGGTAGGCCTCGTCAATTTCGACGACGGCAACGCCGCCGGTGGGAATCGTCACGGTCTCCCCCGTACCCTCAAAGCGCTCGCGATCATCGATATCGCTGTAGGCGCGCGTACAGGTAAGATCGGCCTTGGAAGCCACCTCAACGGTCAGATTGCCGTCGAGCGGGGCGAGCACGGCATGGTAGCGACGGTGACCGACCAGATCGGCAGTAGCCGCCTCGTGGGCGTTCACCCACCAATACACCAGCGAGTCGCCGATAGAGTACGCCACATCGTGCTGCAGTTCAGAAACGCCGTCGAGTGCCTGACCGGTACGCATCCACTTCTTGACGGACTTCATCTGGGCGTCGAAATCGGCACGCGAGTTAAAGATATGCATGACTTATGCCTCCTTAATGGGTGCCAGCGCCTGAGCCAGATCGGCAGACGTCAGCGGTCGCAGGGACACCTCAAAGCTGAAGCTCTCAAAACGGGTGCGATAGGAATCGAGCACCTCGGAACCCCAAGAGTTCGAGCCAAGGCCGAGCAGCTGGTCGTTGATGTTGACCGTAACCGTGTCGCCCGGGACAAGATCGTAGACATGCTTGGCATTATCGATAGCCTCGCAGCTATAGGGCCATGCGGAGAACGAGAACGGATTGGAAGCGGCGTCGCTCGGACGCGTCACGACCAGACCGTCACCGTGGCTGGAGCGCAGGGCGACCCAGCGGGTACCCTCGCGGTTGGCGCAGTCCTGGGGCATAACGTAGGGCGTGAACATGTCGTCGACCGTAGTGCGGTAATGACCGACCGGGTTGGCGCGCAGCGAGTCCGGATAGTTCTCGCCCGGGCCGTGGCCATACCACTCGACGGCACGATCACAACCGGGGACCTCGAAGGAGATGCCGATGCGCGGGATAATGTCCGAATAGTCGCCGTAGGGCTCGCCGGAAACCTTGAGGTCGACGCGGCCACTCGGAAGCACGGTATAGACGAGCTCGACGCGCATGCCGAACGCGCGGACGGGAGGAGCGATACGCTGGCTCACGGTAACGACAACCGCATTGTCGTCCTGCTTCCAAGAAACATTGCGGGTAGACGTCTGCATCACATCGATGAAGTTATCCTTCCACAGGGAGTCGTACTCCTGGGCGTGGTTATCGACGAGCGGATGCCAAAAACCAACCTGGGGACCGGAGGTCATGACGTCGCGACCGGATGCCTTCCACTCGCTCACGGTACCGTTGACCTTGCTGAAGGTCAGCTCGCCGTTGAGGGAGCGAATACGAATCTCCTGCTCGGTCTCCTCGACCGTAAGCTCAGGACGAGTGGGGGCGGCAATTGCCGGCGCCGGATGGTTTGCGATGGCAAACTGGCTTGCACCCAGTTGGAACATCGGCTCGCACCAGGCGTGAGCCGCCATGGTGTAGGCGTGCACGGTCAGCAGGGTCTCGCCCACTGCGGCCTCGCGAATCACCAGCGGAAGCTGGACGGACTCGCCGGGGGCAACCGCACCGGGCATGAGCGTCTTGCGGCAGACCACGTCGCCGTCCACCAGGGTCTCCGCCGACAGGCAGACATCCTCGAGGGTGGTAAACCAACGCTTGTTGGTGACGGTCAGCTCGCCCGCCTCGGCATCGTAGGCCATGCGAACCGGGCAGATGACCTGGCCGTACTCGGTAAGGCCCGGGCTCGGCTGCTGCCAGGGGAACACCATGCCGTCGATGCAGAAGTTGCTGTTGTTGGGGTAATCGCCGTTGTCGCCGCCATACATGTCGTAGGCAACGCCGTCCTCGGTCACAGCAGCCAAACCGTGGTCGCACCATTCCCAAATAAACTGGCCTTGGATGCAATCCCAGCGATCGAAGACCTCCTGGTACTCGGACAGGCCTCCGGGACCATTACCCATGGAGTGGCCGTACTCGCAGTTGATGCGCGGCTTGGGGAACGGATGCTCGCCAAAGTCGTTCATCTGCGACACGCGGGAGTACATGGTGGAAATGACGTCGACGGTATCGGCGTTGCGATCCTCCTCGTAGTGGACCGGACGACCGTCGAGCTCGTGAGCTTTGGCGTACATCGCGCGGATGTTGCAGCCATAGCCGCTCTCGTTGCCCATCGACCACATGATGATGCACGCGTGGTTGCGTTCCTGCATCACCAGGCGCTCAACACGGTCAACGTAAGCCGGCTCCCAGGCAGGGTCGTCGGTGACCAGGGCGATATTGCCGATATTCTCGAAGCCGTGGCTCTCCATATCGGTCTCGGCGACCAGCATGATGCCGTACTCGTCGCACAGCTCGTAGAAGCGCGGATCGTTGGCGTAGTGGGACGTGCGCACCGCGTTGATGTTGTGCTGCTTCATGAGCTCCAGGTCGCGGCGCATGCGCTCGAGACCCACGGCGCGGCCCTTGTGATCGTCGTGGTCGTGGCGGTTGACGCCATGCATCTTAAAGTAGGTGCCGTTGAGGTAGATATGATTGCCCTCGACCGTCACCTCGGCAAGGCCTTGGCGATGCGGAACGTACTCGCTGACCTCGTCGCCGTCGTAGACCTCAAGCGTAAGGTCATAGAGGAAGGGGTCCTCGGGGTTCCAGAAGTGGGCATCGGCAACGCTGCACTCGGCATGGCCGTCGACGCACTCGCCCGTAGCGACCACATTCTGGCCATCGCTGAGCGTATACACGACGCGACTTGCGCCCTCGGCAACCGTATCGAGCGTGATCAGAGCGGCATCGCCCTCGCGGTGCGTGCGGAACCTAAAGTCGACCAGATGCGCGGCGGGACGCTGCATGAGGTACACATCGCGGAAGATGCCCGATGCCCACCACATGTCCTGGTCCTCGATGTAGCTACCATCGCTGTACTGCAGAACCTTGACCGCAAACAGGTTGTCGCCCTCGACGAGCGCGTCGGTCACGTCAAACTCGGCGGACAGGCGCGAACCCTTGGTCATGCCGATAAACTTGCCGTTGACATACAGCTCGCCGTAGCTCTCGATACCGTCGAAGCGAATAATCTCGCGAGCGCCGGCAGGCACGGCGGGAAGTTTGACGATGCGCTGGTAGACGCCCGTAGGGTCGTCGGAGGGAACGAACGGCTGATCCACCGGGAACGGAAAACCCTCGTCGGTGTAGGCAAGGTTGCCATAGCCGTCTACCTGCCACAGGTGCGGAACCTCCACGTGATCCCACTCGGGCTTGTACGTGCAAAGTGCTTCGTTGGAGACGGCCGCGGGGCCCTCAAAAAGGCGGAACTGCCACGAGCCGGACAGCTGGACAAATCCGCGCGACAGCTCGCGGCTGTACGTAGCGGCGAGATCGGCGGCCTCATAACCCATAAAGTACGCATGGGGTGCCAGGCGGTTCCTGTGGGTGAGCGCTTGGTTTTCCCAATCGTTAATGGCGTCCATGGTGATGCTCCTTCGTCATCGTAGTGCTTCTTTGTGCAACCGGTTGTCCTTATCTTACGGGCGGTACAAAAATCTGTGCAACCGGTTGTCCGCCGAACGGTCGATTTTGTCGGATTAACGGTGCAACCGGTTGTACAACCATGCTACTTATGTCACCCTAAGCTTAGGTGCACAGCACGGGGCATCGTTCTTGAACTCACAGGCAACTGTCGCGCCTGCCTATGTCTCGCCCATACATGCCGTGCTCAGTCGCAGTTTGATTGCAAAACGACACCGGTCACCGGATACCATGGACGCCGTTCACGCGCGCTATAGTAATCTGTATCCGCATTAGCCTTTATCGATAGCCCACCGACCCAATTGCACAGGAGACGCCATGACCCAACCAGCACGCACCGCACCCACGCTTGCCGAGGTTGCTGAAGCTGCCGGTGTTTCGCGCTCCACGGCATCGCGCGCCCTCAACGACTCCCCCCGCATTAGCGAGGAAACTAAAAAGCGTGTCCGCGCAGCGGCGAAAAAGGTTAACTTCGTTCCCAACGCACGCGGCCGGGCGCTCGCCGTCGGACGCACGGAAATTATCGCCGTGCTGGTTACCGAGCCTTTGAGCGAGCTGTTTAGCGATCCCACCTACAGTGAGTTTTTAAGCGGCATTACCGAGGAACTTTCGGAGTCGTCTTACTTGCCCGTGATCTTGCAGGCATCTTCCTCGCATGAGCGCAACCGCGCACGCGAGCATTTTGAGCGCCGCTCGTTTGACGCCGTCATCGACGTCTCGCCCTACAAGGGCAGTGAGCTGCTCGAGGTGCTGCGCGAGCTGGGCGTACCCACTGTGTTATGCGGCCAGCTCGAGGGCCATCCCTATCGCGACGTGTTCTCGACGGTCTACTCCGACGACGAAGAGGGCGGACGCTTTGCGGCGCTCGCTATGAAAGATCGCGGACGCAAGGACATCGTTGCCGTGCTGGGGCCGCAGGATAACCCCGCCGTCATCGACCGCCTTCGCGGCTACCGTGCAATTTTGGGCGAAAGCCTTCCGGATGAAAATGTCATCTATACCGGATGGAGCAGCGGAGACGGCTACCAAGCCACGCGGCGGTTGCTCGCGCGCGAAATACGTGCCGACGGCGTGCTATGCGGATCGGACCGTATCGCAACCGGCGTTATCGCCGCATTCAACGAAGCAGGAATTAGCGTACCCAAAGACGTTTCGGTCGTGGGCTTCGATGACCACGAGGTCGCAGCTCGCAGCGTCCCCGCGTTGACGACCATTCGTCAGCCGCTTCGCGAGGAAGGCCACATGGCCGCAGGCATTGCGCTCGATATGATCAATGGCGCCGTACCCACCACCACCGTCATGCACATGCAGCTCGTTCAGAGAGACTCACTGTAGGAAACTGGGCCGGGCTTTCCGCTAGGCTGCTTTAGCGGAAAGCCCGGCCCATTCCGAACGCCGATTCTGGGATGTACTTTCCGCCAGAAGCTCAACCGGAAAGTGCGACCCGTTATTTGGCTGGATTCTGGGTCGCAGTTTCCGCGACGTCCGGTCACCCTATGCCCTCGCAACCTCGGCGTATAAAAAACGAGGGAAAGCACACGTCCTTCCCTCGTTGCAAGCAATATGTAGCCGCTTGCCTACATCAGGCGCAGGCTGACGTCCTTGAGCTGGGCGCCGGAAACGGCACTCGGAGCGCCCGACATGAGGTCGGAGCCGCTGGCCGTCTTGGGGAACGCCATGACGTCGCGGATGGAGTCGGAGCCGGTGAGCAGCATGCACACGCGGTCCAGGCCCAGAGCGAAACCGCCCATCGGGGGCGCACCAAACTTGAGGGCCTCCATGAGGAAGCCAAACTGAGACTCGGCGCGCTCCTCGGTGAAGCCCAGGAGCTTGAGCATGGACATCTGCATCTCGGCGTTGTGGATACGCATACCGCCGCCGCCGGCCTCAAAGCCGTCCATGACAAAGTCGTAGGTGCAAGAACCGGCTGCCAACGGGTCGGCCTCGATCTTGGCGATGTCGGTCTCGGTCGGCAGGGTAAAGGGCTGGTGCTCGGCTGCATAGGCCTTGCGGTCCTCATCCCAGTGGAACAGCGGGAAGTTGACGACCCACAGGAAGTCGTGGCCCTCGCGCTTGATCTCAAGCGCGTTGGCCATGTGGGAACGCATGCCGCCCAGGATCTCGTCGGAAAGCAGGCGCGGGCCGGCGGCGAACATCACAAGGTCGCCGGGCTCGACATCCATGCGCTCGCGCAGAGCCGCCATCTCCTCGTCCGAGAAGAACTTGACGATGGGGCTGTTGATGGAGCCGTCCTCGCGGAAAGCGATCCACGCCAGACCCTTGGCGCCAAACGTGGAGGCCACGCCGGCAAGCTTATCGATCTTGGCACGTGCCCAGGCACCGGCGCCCTTGGCGTTGATGGCCTTGACGACAGAGCCCTCCTCGTTTGCCGCAGTCGCAAAGACCTTGAACTTGGAGTTGGCAAAGATGTCGGTCAGGTCGACCAGATGCATGCCATAGCGGGTATCGGGCTTGTCGGAGCCATAGGTGTCCATGGCCTCCCAGTAGTTCATGCGACGCAGCGGCGTGGGCATCTCGACACCCATGCGGCCGAAGGCATCGGCCAGGACCTCTTCGAGCGCGCTCATAACGTCGTTCTGGTCCACGAAGGACATCTCGATATCGACCTGAGTGAACTCGGGCTGACGGTCGGCACGCAGGTCCTCGTCGCGGAAGCACTTGGCAACCTGATAGTAGCGCTCGACGCCACCGACCATAAGCAGCTGCTTCAGGAGCTGCGGGGACTGCGGCAGGGCGTAGAAGTTGCCCGGCTGAATACGGCTGGGAACGATGAAGTCACGAGCGCCCTCGGGCGTGGACTTAAACAGGGAGGGCGTCTCGACCTCCATGAACTCACGGTTGTGCAGCGCCTCGCGAATGGCAAAGGTAAAGTCGGAGCGCAGCTTGAGGTTGGCCATCATCTCGGGACGACGGAGGTCCAGATAGCGATAGCGCAGACGGGTGTCCTCGCTGGTCTCGATGCCGTCCTCAATCTGGAACGGCGGGGTGACGGACGTGTTGAGCACCTCGGCGTGGTCGGTCAGGACCTCGATCTCGCCGGTCGCGAGCTTGGCGTTGGTGGTCTCCTCGCCACGGGAGCGCACGACGCCGTGGATCTTGATGGGCCACTCGGGACGCATGGTCTCGGCGATCTTAAATGCGTCGCCGTCAGAGTGCTCGGGGTCGAAGGTGAGCTGCGTGATGCCCTCGCGGTCACGAAGGTCGCAGAAAATAAGGCCGCCGTGGTCACGGCGACGGCTCACCCAACCGGTGAGGGTGACCTCTTCGCCCACGTTCTCGCGGCGAAGCTCGCCGCAGGTACGGGTGTGCATGGAATGCTCGTCGATGGGACGGGTCTGGCTCATACCAGTGATCCTCCTTTATGGATCTGTGCCGCCCCGTGTCGTTCCGGGCGGCGTCGTACAGATTTGCCCAGCCTGCGTAAACCGCGCAGCCAGACATGGCGTTCTATCTTATCGCACCTGTGTCGATGTGCCGCGGAAAAGTAGTTCTCGCCCAAAGACTTGACGGAGACGAAACAATTGACGCGGCCTGGCCGTCGCCAAGGCGCGCCGCGTGCGACAATGTGCCCCAATACAACTGCACTCGGAAAGGCCCGCCATGACTGCACGCCTCATCGTTATGGATATCGACTCCACGCTCATCAACCAGGAGGTCATCGACCTGTTGGGCGAGGAGGCAGGCGTGGGCGAGCAAGTTGCGCGGATCACCGAACGCGCCATGCGCGGCGAGCTGGACTTTAAGCAAGCGCTCGAGGAGCGCGTGGGGCTGCTCGCCGGCCTGGACGAGAGCGTGTTCGAGCGCACCTTTGAACGCGTGACATTTACCCCCGGCGCGCTGGAGCTTGTGCGTTCGGCACACAGCAAGGGCTGGAAGGTCGGCGTGGTAAGCGGCGGCTTCCACGAGATCGCTGACAAGATCGTAGCCGCCGCGGGTATCGATTTTTGCCTGGCCAACCGCCTGGAAGTCGTGGACGGCAAGCTCACCGGTAAGTTGGCTGCCGGCATTGTGACCAAGGAGTCCAAGCTCATCCAGCTGCTGGACTGGGCAGTTGAGTGCGGCGTCGATATGGCCCATACCGTCGCGATCGGCGACGGCGCCAACGACATCCCCATGATTCAGGCCGCGGGCACGGGCATCGCGTTTTGCGCCAAGCCCAAGACGCGCGAAGCTGCCCCGTTTGCCATCGACGAGCGCAACCTGATGCTCGCCATGGACATCATCCTGCGTGACTAATCGATCCGTCTAACAATTGAATCAATCCGTCCTATAGTTTCCGAACAATTTTGTCTTAGTGTTCGGAAACATACCCTTTGAGTGCTAGACTTTGCGCCGTCGAAGGGAACATATATGGATAAGCGAGATCTAGAGCAGCTGCTGAGCGATGTTGCCGGTGGATCAGTCACCCCCGCCGACGCCCTTACGCGCATCCAGACGGCTCCGACCGCCGATTTGGGCTTTGCGCAGCTCGATCTTTCGCGCGGGGTGCGCCAGGGAGCCGGCGAGGTTGTCTACGGTGCGGGTAAAACCGCCAAGCAGATTGCCGCCATTATCGAAGCGCTGCGCGATGCCGGCCAGGAGCGCATCCTGGTCACACGCCTGGACAGCGAAAAAGCAGCCCGCATCTCGGAGCTCCTCGACAACGGCATCGACCTGGGATATGTCCCGGACGCGCAGCTCGCCCTCGTGGGCGGCAAGCCCTCCCCCACCGGTAACGGACGCATCGTCGTCGCCTGCGCCGGCACGAGCGACTTGCCCGTCGCCGAGGAAGCCGCGTTGACGGCCGAGTTCTATGGCAACGAGGTCGACCGCCTCTACGACGTAGGCGTCGCCGGCCTGCACCGCTTGCTCGCGCATGCCGAGGAACTTGCCCAGGCGCAGGTGGTCATCGCCATCGCCGGCATGGAAGGCGCGCTGGCGAGCGTTATCGGCGGCCTGGTGAGCTGTCCGGTCATTGCCGTTCCCACCAGCGTGGGCTACGGCGCGAGCTTTGGTGGCGTAGCCGCACTGCTCGCCATGCTCAACTCCTGCGCCAGCGGCGTTTCGGTCGTCAATATCGACAACGGCTTTGGTGCCGCATACCAGGCAAGTCTTATCAATCATCTGAGCGCCGGCACACCCCGCGCCCGCTAAGGAGCATTCCATGTCCAACCATCAGCATACGCTTATCATCGACGGCACCTCGGGCATCAGCGGCGATATGACCGTCGCGGCCCTGCTCGACCTGGGCGCCAGCGAGGAGCATCTGCACGAGCAGCTCGCCACGCTGCCGGTCGACGGCTTTTCGATTGCCGTGACGCGCGTAAACAAGCACGGCATCGACGCCTGCGATTTCGATGTCCAGCTTGCAGAGGAGCTCGAGAACCACGATCACGATATGGCCTGGCTCTACGGCAACGAAGCAGCTGTCGAGCATATGCACGAACACGAACACCACCATCATGACCATGGCGAGCACGAGCACTGCCACGACCATGACCATGAGGCCCACGGTCATGGCCACGAGGGCCATCATCACGCCCACCACCATCACCACCGTTCTTTGGCGGACATCACCGCCATCATCGATGGCTCGCAGCTAAGCGATGGCGCCAAGCGTCGCGCCCTCGCCATTTTTTCCGTACTCGCTGCTGCCGAGGCCAAGGCTCACGGCAAAACGCCCGACACCGTCCTGTTTCACGAGGTGGGCGCCGTCGACTCCATCGTCGACGTCTGCTCGGTCGCCATCTGCCTCGACGACCTGGGTATTGAGGACATCGTGGTCGAGTCGCTTTCCGAGGGCCACGGCACCATTCGCTGCGCCCACGGTCTCATGCCCATTCCCGTCCCCGCTGTCGTCAACCTGTGCCAGGCGGGCAATATCGCCCTCACGCCTGCACCGGTCGCCGGCGAGATCGTGACGCCCACGGGCGCCGCCATCGTCACCGCGCTGCGCACGTCCGACCAACTGCCCTCACGCTACCGCATCGAAGCCGTCGGCTACGGCGCCGGCAAGCGCCCCTACGAGGGTTGTTCCGGTACGCTCCGCTGCCTGCTCGTTCACGCGGACGCCTAGCCATGGATGCCCGCAAGGCAAAAAGCCGCGCCGCCATCGTTACGGCGTTCTCCGAGCTGCTGCGCGAAGAGGACTACGGCAAGATCACCGTCGGTGACATCATCGCTCGCGCCCATGTGGGTCGGGCCACGTTCTACGGCCTCTTCAAGAGCAAAGATGACCTACTCGCTGAGCTCGTGTGCGATATCTGCACCCATGCCCTCGACGATGACGGTACGCCCCTCGACGACCCACTCGTGCAGGTCGAGCATATCCTCAACAACCTCTGGGAGCGCCGCCAGGGCGTACGCGCCCTCGTAGCCGGCGCCGGCTCACGCGTCTTTGCCGACTGCTTACGCAAGACCATCATGTCACGAGCAGCCGAAACCGTCCCCGTCGACCCCGCAGGTCCTGCCGGCACCATGGACCGCAGCTTCTTACTACACCACATAGCCTCAAGCTTCGTAGCCACCGTCCAATGGTGGGCCTGGCACAACTTTCAAGCAGACAAAGCCAACGTAGCCAAAGACTACCTCTCAGCCATAAAACCCCTCTTCAACTAAGTAAACCCCTCATCCCAAAGTTCCGCCCTCATCTCAAAGCCCCGCCCCAACCCAAAGCACAATCCATCCCAAAGTGTCAACAACAGCCCAACGCCCCTACCAGCAACAAGCCCCTCCCATCCAAATTCAGATATATATGTTGGGTTGCTTGCACGAACGCAACGAAGACCCCGCAGCCGTCCGCATGGGGTAACTTCCCAGCGCACTCCGCAGGACGCAAAAAGGCTCGCCGCACAAAGTGCGCAGCGAGCCTTTTTGCATGTCCGAAGACGCGCTGGGAAGTTACCCCATGCGGACGGCGAACAACCTATGTAGCCTTGGGCTAGAACATGCCCAAGAAACCGTGCACAAACAGTGCGGCCAGAGCGGCACCGATAAACGGTGCGATGCCAGGAACAAGCAGGCCGTACTTCCAGTTGTTGTCGGCCTTGTTCTTAATCGGCAGCACCTGATAGGCCATGCGAGGACCAAGGTCACGAGCCTGGTTCATGGCGAAGCCGGTGATGCCGCCCATGCCCATGCCAACGGCCCAAACGATCAGGCCGACGCAGATGGCGAGCATCAGAACGTTCTCGCCGGCGCGGCTAGCGGCAGCAAGGATGGCGCTGATGAACACGAAGGTGCAGATAGCCTCGCAGAAGAAGTTGCGGGCATAGTTGGTGCCCTCGGTGGTGGGGTTGGTCGAGAAGATGTTGCGCTGGGCAATGGGGTCGACGACGCCCTCGGAAGCCTTGAACTCATCGGCATACATAAGCCAAGCGATTACGGCGCCCACAAAGCCGCCGAGCATATCGGCAATCATGAAGGGGATGCAGCTGCTCCACGGCACCAGGCCTACGATGCACTGGGCAAGCACCATAGCCGGGTTCATGCACACGGCGCCGCCAAAGACAAACAGGCAGACCGAGATGCCAAAAGACCAGGTGGTGATGGCAAACATATGGCCGGAGCCCTGATACTTAGTGCCCTTGAGCACGGTATCGCAGTGCACGCCCACGCCAAAGATGATCATGAGGGCCGTTGCGCCGAATTCACAGAGGAGTTTGGTAAGCATAAAACCTTATCTTTCTTGTCGGTTATAAACGATTCGTTTAGGCCGCGTACTAGTGCTGCGCGACGACAACGCCCAGGCCATCGGGAATGACGGCAACCTTGGCATCGGCACCCTTCATCTCAAAGGCGAGCTTGAGCGCCTCCTCGAGGGTGTTGACCGGCGTCATGTGCATATCCTTGATCATCTGGTGATCGCACAGGTCGGTGACCATGATCACGGGGTGATGCGCCAGGATGCGGGCAAAGATCTGACTCGTCCACTGGTCGGGCAGGGTCTCGTCCTTAGGACGGTCGATGCAGGCGCGCTCAAACTCTGCCGGATCGTTGTCGGCGATGTTGTGATAGAAGCCCTCGCCACCGTGACCGTCGGCGCAACCGGCGACATCGATGATCACGCCGCCCTCGGGAAGCGTGGCCTCGGCAGCGCACATGCCCTTCACGGCCTGGTAGATGTTCTGGTCGAGCGGGTAGCCGCCGTTGGTGGTGATGGCAATCTCGCACTCGACGGGCTCAACGCCGGCAAGGCTCTTCACGAACTCGCAGCCGGCCTCGTGCGCCTTGTGGATGTCGCCGGCAAAGGAGCCGATGACCTCGTGCTTGCCGTTGAGCACCACGTTAAGCACAAAGGCAAGGTGAGCCATCTCGGCAGCGGCAAACATATCCTCGTTCACGTGGTTGTGGCACAGGTTGCCGGCACGCGAATGGGAATCGTTCACAAACTGACCGTTGTGGTTGTACATGATGGTCTTGTAGCTGGCAATGCCGGGCAGCACGGACTTGCGGCTGCCAGAGAAACCGGCAAAGAAGTGCGGCTCAATAAAGCCCTCGGCAAGCAGCAGATCACAATCGGCGGCAATCTTGTTGATGATGCACTCGCCGCCAGAAGGCAGGGTGCCGATCTTTTTCATCATGCTGTCGTCAGTCGCGACGTGCATAACGATTTCCTCGTTGGCAACGATCTCCTCGCCGTACTTGTTGACGAGCTCCTCGTGCGTCGACGGACGATGCATACCCGTAGCAACCAGAATGCGAACGCGTGCCTCAGGCGCAGCGGAGTGGATGTGATGCAGCAGAATAGGCATCGTCACACGCGAGGGAACGGGGCGCGTATGGTCGGAGCTAATGATGACGATATCCTTCTTGCCAGCACAAAGCTCCTCGAGCGAAGGTGAGCCATAAGGGTTGGCAAGCGACTCCTCTACCAGCTCTTCCTGCGATTTTGTAGTCTTAAACTCGTTTTGATGGCCTTCCATCACACCCGCGAAGTTCTTATCCTCGAGCTCTAGATGCAACGTCTTATGGTCAAACGGTAGTTCACATTCAAACAATGACGAGCGCCCTCTTCCTTTCAACTGACACACTAGATAAACCGTTGGAAGGATACGCCGCTCACCGAAAAACACCACCGTCCACCGAGTCGTTAACACAACGTTCATATTTGACCCACAACAAAACGGCCGCGATCCCAAACGGGACCGCGGCCGCAACAGTCATAAGGCGAGAAGCGCCAAATGCGCCACCGAGATAAACCCCATCCAAAACGCGCGTAGCGCACTTTATTTTCATCAGCTTTAATCCCCGAAGACCGAGGACGAAGGGACCCGATGGGTTTCCCTCCGAATGCATTCCGCAGCACGAAGCCCTTTCCAAACGCGCGAAGCGCGCCATTATTCCCCCAGCAGTAATCCGCCGAAGACCGGACATCGCAGGGCCCGCCATCAGTTTACTTTTAGGCACACTCCGCAGGACGCAAGAAGCCCTCGCCGCACGAAGTGCGCAGCGAGGGCTTCTTGCATGTCCGAGGACGTGCCTAAAAGTAAACTGATGGCGGGCCCGGACGACTACAGGGCTATCGATTACCCCGTGTTCTGCAATCCTGCCGAGACGCCAGTCACAGTCGAAAGAATCAGGCTCATGTACTCGGCCTTCTTCTCCTCGGCCATCTCGTCCTGGTTCATACGCACCTCACGAAGGGCGCGGACCTGGGCGATGGACAGGGCGTCGACATAGGGGTTACGCACGCGAACGGCGCAGCCGAGCACGCGACGACGCTGCAGCGGCCACTCGTCACCGACGATGGCAAGGACCCACTTACGCGTGAGCTGCATCTCGGTGAAGACCTTCTCGGACAAATCCTGGCGATCGCCCAGGTGTAGATACATCTTGGCAATGCGCTGATCGGTCTTAGCAATCGACATCTCGATGTTGTCGATGAACGTGCGGAAGAACGGCCACTCCTGGTAGGCAGCCTTGAGCTGGTCAAGGTCACCAAGCTGCTCGCAGGCGGTGCCCAGGCCGTACCAAGCGGCCAGGTTAATGCGTGCCTGGCTCCAGCTGAAGATCCACGGAATGGTACGCAGGTCGTCGAGCGACTTGGCGCCCAGGCCGCGCTTAGCGGGACGCGAGCCGATCGGCAGCAGACCGACTTCGGTCAGCGGCGTCACGGTCGAGAACCACGGTGTAAAGTCCTCGGTGTTCAGCAGGTCCAGATAGCGCTCGTGGCTTGCAGCGTTAAGCTTCTCGGCCATATCCCAGAACTTCTGCGTGGTCTCTGTGTTGGTCTTCTCGACACTCGGGGCCGACTGCAAAAGCGTTGCGGCGGCAACGGACTCAACATGGCGCTGAGCCAGCGTGCGGTTGCCGTAACGGGCAAAGATGACCTCGCCCTGCTCGGTGAGCTTAAAGAAGCAGTTGACCGAACCCTTGGGCTGCGCCAGCACGGCCTTGTTGGCCGGGCCGCCGCCACGGCCAACGGCACCGCCGCGACCGTGCATGAGCACCAGGTCGATATCGTTCTTCTCGGCCCACTTGGCAATGCGCTCCTGCGCGGAATGCAGCGCGAGCATGGCCGTGGTAGGACCGGCGTCCTTGGAGGAGTCGGAATAGCCCAGCATAACCTCCATGCGGCGGTTGGTCTGGGCAAGACGCTTCTGCACCACGGGCAGCGTAAGCATCTGGTCGAGCACGTCGACGCAGCCCTCGAGGTCCTCGAGCTGCTCGAATAGCGGGATCACGTCGAGCTCGGGGACATCTTCCTCGTGTGCGAAGGACAGGTGGGCCAGCTCGAAGACGTCAGCCACATGCTGGGCGCTCTTGGTAAACGAGATGATGTAGCGGTGCGCCATCTTCTTGCCGTAGCGCTTTTGGATGGAGCCGATGGCACGGAAGGTATCGATGACTTCGCGCGTCATGGGCTGCAGGTCGCCATGGATACCGTTCTCGTGGATATCCTTGAGGGCGCGGGCATGCACCACGGAGTGCTGACGGAACTCCATCTCGACCATATGGAAGCCGAAGGACTCGACTTGCCAGATGATGGTCTGGACCGGGCCGTAGGCGGCACGGACGGCACCGCAGGCGGCCAGCGAACGCTGGACGACGCGCAGGTCATCCAGGAACTCGTCGGCGCTGTGGTACATGGTGTCGGTGATACGGCGCACGGTGGCGTTCAGACGGTCGGCCATGACGAGCATGACGGCGCGATGCGGCTCGTGCTCGGAGATCAGCTCGGCGCGGGCCGTGTACCGAGGGCTCATCTCGACCTGATGGTTCCACAGGTTAATGAGCTCGGCCGACGGCTTGCTGTAGGTAGCCTCGAGCGTGAGGTTGCGGCCGATGTGGCGGCACTTGTCCTCGAGCTTGAGCACCATGTGCGTAAAGTACTTGGCGGCGACCTCACGGCTCACCTTGGCGGTGACGTTGGGGTTACCGTCGCGGTCGGAACCGATCCAGCTGCCGGGATGGAAGAACGCCGGGCACAGCGGCGGCACAGTACCGGCCTTGTCGCCCAGCACCCAATCGTCAAAACGACGATAGATAACGGGGATAACGTCGAACAGCGTGTTATCGAAGATGTCGATGATGGTATCGGCTTCCTCGACCGGCGTGGGCTTCTTGAGCGCGATGGGGCTCGTACGCACCAGGGCGTCGATCTCCTGCAGCATATGGCGCTCGTTCTCCACCAGGTCGGAGCCGCCCAGACGCGGACGCTCCTCCAGCAGGTTGGAGATACGGCGGATCTTGCCCTCGACGGCCTTACGACGGGCCTCGGTGGGATGTGCGGTAAAGACAGGGTGGAACTCGAGCTTGTCGAGCAGCTCGTTGGCACCCTCGACACCCAGCTCATTCACCAGCTGGTGATAGGCAACGGTAAGCTCGTTGGCAGGATCGACCTCGGTATCGGTCGACGCACCGGCCTCGCGCTCGCGCAGCTGCGCCACACGGTAGTTCTCCTCCGACAGGTTTGCCAGATGGAAAAAGCTCGTAAAGGCGCGGACAATGACCTGCTGCTTATCGAGCGGCAGGCTGTCGATCAAATCGACGACCTCACGAAATGCCACGGCAGTGGGCTCGTCGGCGGTGGGCACGCCCTGCTCGTCGACGGCTTCGTCGGCAGCGCAGGTACCGGGGTTGCCGGCATTGACCACAATCTCGGCTGTCAAAATCTTGTCGAACAGGTCCGCGATCTCGGGATCATACTCGCTAAGCACACGGCGCTCCAGGCGCAAGAACAGCGCCAGATTGTCGCGCAGCTCCTCGGGGATCTCGATCTCGGCGAGACGCTCCCTGGACTCGGCATTCGAGCCGATTCGGTTAACGAGGCGGTTGACCACGGCAGCGACGCGCGCCGCGGCTTCGGGTACAGACTGGTTGCTTAGGTTCTCAGCCACGTTTCCTCCCATTCCTCCTTCTATGCACGTAACATGCGGTATTCATTATAGGCGCTTGAGAAATACTTTCGACACTGATTGCGCTTTACCACACAAAAGTATTTTCTGCATTGCAAAGGTTTTTGCCCTAAATGGTCGTATTTCTCGGTGGGCGGCATACGTAAACGGAGGCATTCCGCATAAAAGCGAAACGCCCCCGTAACAATCGCTCTCCATGAGCAGGGCACGTTAGCAGGCCCGAAGCTCAAAAAGATGCGCTACAGGCGTTCGCGAACCGCCTCGACGACGTTGTCCAGATCGGCGAGCACCTCGTCATGGCTCTGCATGTCGCGCACTTTGACCTTGCCGGCGGCAAGCTCGTCGCCACCCAGGACCAAGATGAGCTTGGCGCCTACCTTATCGGCTTGCTTAAACTGGGCCTTGAGCGAACGACCCTGATAGTCGGCCTCGGTCACAATCCCTGCGGCGCGAAGCTCCTGCGTAATGGCAAAGACGTTCTGACGCAGCTCCTTGCCGGCGTTGGCGACATAGACGCACGGGGCCTCATCGGCACCCAAATCGCTGCCAAAGGCCTGCAGGGCCAGCAGGGCGCGCTCAAAACCGACAGCAAAGCCGACGCCCGCCGTGGGCTTGCCACCCTCGAGCTCGACCAGGCCATCGTAGCGGCCGCCGCCGCCGATGGAGCCGACGCCGGCGCCAGGGGCCTCGACCTCAAAGACAGTACGGGTGTAGTAGTCCAGGCCGCGCACCAAGGTGGGATCCTCGACATACTCGATACCGGCGGCATCCAGATAGCGCTTGACCTGCTCGTAGTGCTCGCGGCACTCATCGCACAGGTTGTCACCCATCAGCGGAGCCTCGGCCATGATCTCGCGGCAGTGGTCGTTCTTGCAGTCGAAGGCACGCAGCGGGTTGAGCTCGGCGCGCTCGCGGCACTCATCGCACATCTCGTCGGCGTGATCGAGGATGAACTGCTTAACCTGCTCGCGATAAGCCGGACGGCACTGGGCGTCACCCATCGAGTTGATGAGCAGACGAAGCTTGGAAAGATCGAAGCCCAGGCGCTTGTAGAACTCCATGAGCATGATGATGCACTCGGCATCTGCCGCCGGATCGGGAGCGCCGAGCCACTCGATGCCCACCTGGTGGAACTGGCGCAGGCGGCCCTTCTGGGGACGCTCGCCGCGGAACATGGCCTCGGCGTAGTACGCCTTAAACGGCGTGGAGCCCTGGGGCACCAGATTGTTCTCGACGACGGCGCGCACCACGCCGGCCGTGCCCTCGGGGCGAAGTGCTAGGCGCTGCTTGGGCTTGAGTTTGGTGTCGGTGCCCTCGGTAAAGACGCGCTCCAGGTTGGCACCGCTGAACACACGGAACATTTCCTTGCGCACGACGTCGGTCGACTGGCCGATACCGTGGACAAACACGTCCACCTGCTCGATCGCGGGCGTCTCGATGGGTTTAAAACCAAACGGCTCGAACACGCCGGCCGCAATCTGCTGCATCTTTTGCCAGGCGCGCATCTCGGCGCCGATAAGGTCGCGGGTTCCCTCCGCCTTCTGTGCCTGCATGGGCAAACACCTTTCTTTTGTATCGCGTCATAGGTAGTGGTCATTATACGGCACAAACTCAAACCGCGGCGGTGCATCTGACCGAACGAGGGTATGGGGACTCGTTCGGCCAGATGCACCGCCGCGACAGCTGATCCGCTTTCCTCCGACCCCTTCGGGTCACATGATCTGCTGGGGACGAAGGAAAGCGGACCGTCCTTTGACCTGCGGCGACCTTGGAAACCGAATGATGGTACGAGCATCCATTCGGCTCCCAAGACCGCCGCGGGCAGATCAGGGTGAGCCGGCAAACGCGGCAGCGCCCTTACTCTCCCGCCGCGCTCGCGCGCAGCTTGGCGGCAATGGGCTCGGATGCCAGCAGGAACACGAGCATGACCACGGAGCACGCCAGGCATACAATCCAGGTGCTCGCAAAGGAGCCCGTGGCATCGAACAGCACGCCCGAGACGATGGCGCCCACGGTGCCGCCGACCATCTCGAGCGAGGTAATGGTGCCCGCTGCCTTACCCAGGTCGGCCATGCCAAACTGCTTAGACGCAGCGATCGTGGGCGTTGGAGATGTTGTACTGCGCAAGAGAAATTCCCAAGTCGCTGACGATGAGCGGCTGGAACAGGCTCATGCAGTTGACGAAAATGGTGTAGCACGTGGCCATGATCACGAAGCCAGAGGCCACCACGAACCAGCCAGGGAAAAATTTACGTTGCTGGGACATGGATTACTCCTTGTGGTCCGCAATGTATCCGAGAGCGACGGCGGCATAAGCCGCGGCGCCGAGGGGAAGCTCGGCATCGTTAAAGCGCGCCTTGGGATGATGCTGGGCAAAATGCTCGTCCGTATCGGTCACGGCCGCGCCCACCGTAAAGTACGCACTTGGGATCTCGCTCGAGATAAGTGCGAAATCCTCGCTCGCCATGGCGTGGAATAGCGGCAGGAAGGCAGCCTTGGGCAGCACCGCGCCCACGTAGCCAAGCGAGGCCTGGGTCATATCGCTGTCGAGCACGAGCGGCGGAACGTCCGAAAGCGTCTCGATGGTTGCCGGCGTACGATATGTTGCGGCAACGCCGTTGACGACCTCGGCGATACGCTCCTTGAGATGAGCCATGAGCTCGACATCGAAGCCGCGCAGCGTTCCCTCGAGCACGCAGGTGTCGGGAATGACGTTGGCAGCCTGACCGCCGGCAAACTTACCAACGGTAAGTGCAACTTCCTTGGCCGCCGGCACCTCGCGGGAGATAAGCTCCTGGAGCGCTAGGTGCACATGCACGCCCGCCGTAATGGGGTCGATGCAAATCTCGGGGCTCGAGCCATGGCCACCCTTGCCCTGCAGCGTGATGCGGAAACCGTACACGCCCGAGAGCGCCGGACTCCCATAGAGCACTAGGCCGAGCGGCGACTGGCTGTTGACGTGCATGGCAAAAGTTGCCTGAGGACGCGGGTTCTCGAGCAAGCCGTCGGCGATGGCAGCGCGTGCCCCCTCAAAGGTCTCCTCACCCGGCTGGAACAGCAGTTTGACGGTGGCATTGGCGTCGACAAGCTCGGCCTCGCGGGCCTTGAGCAAACGGGCCGCGCCGAGCAGCGCCGTCGCATGCATATCGTGGCCACAAGCGTGCATGCAGCCGTTGGTGGATGCAAAGGGCTCGCCCGATTCCTCGGCAACGGGCAGGGCATCCATGTCGCCGCGAAGCATGATAACCGTACCGGCTTGTTCGTCCGTGCAGACGCCATTGCCCTGGGCCGCGGCGGCACCGGCGCCGACAAGGCCCACAACGCAGGAACCATCGACGAGCGTGGCAAACGGGATGTCCATCTCGGTCAAGCGCGCTTGGATATACGCAGAGGTCTGTGGGAGGCTATTACCCAGCTCGGGCATCTGGTGTAGATCGTGTCGCCATGCGGCAAGCTCACCGGCAAATGCCTGGGCTTCTTTGACTAGGCCATCGCCGATAGCGGTCTGCGCCGCTGTGGTAGCCTGCGGCGCTGGTTGCGGTTGAAGATCGGACAGAGCTGGTGCCATAGATGCCCTCCAGTAACGTTTTTGCAGCACGCACTTTGACAGCGTAAAGTGCAAGGCACAACTGTAAGGGCATGACATAAAAAACGCCGCCCTGGGAGGGCGGCGCAACAAGTTGTTTACAATTGCGGGCGAGATTTTCGGCGCAAGAAATCGAAATGCGTCTCGCTCAAGATAATCGACAAAAAGATGAGCGCAAAGCCGGCAAGCAGGCGCGAGGTGAGCGCCTCCCCCATCAACAACACCGAGAACAGCACACCCGAGGGCGACTCCATCGAAAGAAGCAACGAGCCCGTCGAGGCCGGGACGTGCGCCAGACCGACGTTTTGGACGAGCAGTGCCACGCACGTGCAGCCCACCGAGAGGAAGACCATCACGCCGATAAAACTCGGCGTCCACACGGACAGAGGCGCCTGAGTCTCGAATAGTAGCGACGTGATTAAGCTCAAAACGCCATTGCCCACAAACATCCAAAACGTGATGACGTTGATATCCATCTTGCGACCGTACTTGGCAGTCACCGCCATCTGGATGGCGAAGAAGATCGCGCCGCCCAAGGTAATAACATCGCCGGCATTGAACTCGACGCTATCGAGCGCTACCAGGCCAATACCCGCCAGGCACAACAACGCTGCACCCAGGTTATACCGGGTAAGCTTTTCACCGCTCAGGACATAGCTTGCAAACGGCACAAGGATGCAATACGTGCCGGTCAAAAAAGCGCTCTTGCCCGCCGTGGTCTGTGCCAGGCCGATCGTCTGCAAACCGTAGGCACCCCACATGAGCGCGCCCATGCCAAGCCCGACGATCAGGTTGCGGGCATTGAAATGAGCGATGATGCGCTTATGGAAAATTGCAAACATAACCAGTGATGCCGGGAGAAAGCGAACATAGACCAGCTCGAACACCGGAATGGTGTCGAGTGCGTCCTTCATAGTGGTAAAGGAGTAGCCCCAGATAATCGCCACCGAAAGCAGTAGAACTTTCCAGAACAACGGCGAGCGTGCGCCGGCACCCCGGGGAATACCACCCGCGCCCAAATCCTCACGGGCTACAGGGCTATCGGGCATGTTTTCGATTTCGTTGGCAGCGTATTGGGCCATGGAACATCCTCGCACTCAATCTGGGCGTGGTGTCCGCACGCGTATGGCTGCGTGCCGCCTCATGGTCAAATAAAAACGGGACGCGCCGGACCCCCGGCACGCCCCGCTACTGTAGCAACAACCAAGCAGCTCATGCAATTCACTCAACTAAAGCGTCGAGCCGGAAGGCCTCGATGTTCCGTCAACGCCACATTGTCGCGCTAAATCAATTTGGTTGACTCCAGCTTTTCGATAATCCAGTCGTTGGCTTTGATGACCGGGCGGCGGAAGACCACACCCAGGGCCAGCGACGGAATCAGATAGCTCGCCAGAATGCCCAACTCAATCCAGTACTCCATATGGTAGGCGCCGGCCATGGCGGCATGCATGGCGTTGATGCCGTGGGTAAACGGCAGGAACGGGTAGATCGCCTGGAACACGGGGCCGGTCATCTCGATGGGGAACGTGCCGCCCGAACCGCCGACCTGCATGACCAGCAGCACAACGGCCAGGGCCTTGCCGATATCGCCAAACGACACCGTAAGCGTGTAGACGATATTGGAGAACACGAGACTCGCAACCCAGCCCGCCAGCACAAACTGCAGCGGGTTGTCGCACTGGATGCCAAAGAACAGGATGTCGCCCGCGCACACGAGCGTTGCCTGCAGCAGAGCCAGACCGCCAAAGAACAGGTAACGGCCCAGGTAGATTTCGTGCAGGCGCACGGGGATGAGCTCGTTGATGAGCTCATCGTCAACCGAGACCTTCATCATGGCCGCCAGAACAATCGAGCCCACCCACAGCGACAAAATCGTGTAGAACGGCGCCATGGCCGAACCGTAGTTGCGGATCGGATAGACCGGCTTGCGATCGAGCGCAACGGGGCCAGAAAGCGACACGGCCAGACCCTCGGGATCGTTGCCGATCATCGTCTTGATCGTGGCCAGATCGTCCGACATAAGAGCACCGTCGAGCTCGTCCTTGAAAGCGCTAATCTTGTCCGACGCCTCACCCAGTTGGTCAGAAGCCTTGTTGACGAGCTTTGCGGCTTTGGACAGACCCTTTGCGAGCGAGCCAGAGGCGTCGGTCAGACCGCTCACGGCGCTATCCAAGTCACCCGAGATACCGTTCAGGGAATCCAGAACGCCCGAGATGGTCTTCTTAAGCTCCTTGGCCTTAACCGAGAACGTGGAATCGTAGTCGGACTTGGCTCCCGAGATACCCGCCTTGGCATCGGCGATGGCCTGGTCGACCTCGGCACGCGAGTTGTTGACCTCCGCCATGCCGTCCGAAAGGGACTTTGCGGTCGCCGTCAGGTCCTTCGCATTGTTGCGGTACTCCACGGCAATTCTGCCCAGCGACGTAGCAACGGACTTGAGACCGTCTTTGAACTTGTCGTCACTCACCTGGTCGGCAAGGTTGCGGAGCTGATCGGCCATCGCATCGATATCGTCAGCACGCGTATTGAGCGCCGCTGCGGCTTCGTTGAGCTGAGACACCGTAAGGTAAACATGCTGATTCGCGGCATCGAATGCCTTCGCAAGCTCGGCGGACACGTTGTCGAACGAGCCCGCGCTTCCGTCAATCGCCGCGTCAACGGCATCGTTGGCGGCCTTGAGCGCTTCCCTGGAATCATTGATGCCGCTCTTGGCGTGCTCCATCAGCTGCTTCGTCGACTCATCAACGGTGCCCGTCTGCTTGAGCATGCCGCCCGCCGATGTCAGTGAATCGGACGTGGAGCTCAAGATGCCCGCAAGCGAAGTCGCACTGGCCTTGATGTCCTGCAGGTCCTCGACCGAATCGCCCAGCGTCGAGGACAGGTTGGCGATAAAGTTGCTCACTTGGTCGGTGCTCATGTAATCGAGCAGGCTGGACACTGTCTTAAGGCCGATGGTCGTGATGGTCTTGGTAAAGGTCTCGTTGACCTGGTTCTGAACGGCACTCGAGCCTTTTTCGGTCACGATCTGGGCGATGGCGTTGGCCTTCTGGTTCTCATAGAACTCGATATCGGCGTGTTTCACGTCGGTCGAGAAGAGCGTCATCATGTCGGAGCTAAAGCTCTTAGGGATTACGACGGCCGCATAGTAAGCGCCCGACTTAACACCGTCGATAGCCTTATCGCGATCGTTGAGCACAATCCAGTCAAAGTTCTCGTTACCACGCAGAGCGGCGGTAACGTTTTCGCCCACGTTGATCTCGACGGGAATCAGATCACTCTCGTAGCCCTCATCGGTGTTGACCACAGCGATCTTGAGGTTTCCGGTGTTGCCGTACGGATCCCAGCTGCCGGCGATGTTAAACCATGCGTACAGACACGGCACGATAATGAGGCCCATCACGACAACCAAGCCGATTACGGAGCGAGACACGTTTTGGACATCGCGCTTAAACAGATGCAGGATGTTCTTCATTTATGCCTCACCTCCTTTGGAGTGCTTGCCAAGCGGGGCGTTCTTTTCGTTCATCACAAACGTGTCATCCCCGTTCTCGGGCACATGGACCGCATCGCGATGACCACATTGGCTGACAGCCTGAGTCTTGGGTTCAGACCCCCGCTCGCTCGCATTCAAGCCGAACATGCGACGAGCGGCAGGGATCGCCGCTGTGTGCTCGCGCATCTCGCGACGCAGGTCCTCATCCGAAAGCGCCGAGATGCGCATCTGGGTATTGAGGCTCGCGCGGATATATTCGATATTGATAAGCCAGCCGCAGATGGCAATAACCGAGATGATCCAAATGACCAGCAGGATGATCTTGCCGTTATTGTCGATATCGAGAACCGTCGACAGGACAAAGAGCAGGACCTGAACGCCCACCACGGCGGCAAAACCGCCCTTGATGTAGTACGGGTAGCGATGCTCAAACGCCACGGCATGATCGAGCAGCTCGCGACGGTACGAATCCGAATCGAGCATGACGCGCATGGCCGTGCGCAGCGAATAGCGCTGGCGCGGTAGGTCGTTGGACTCGCAGATCATGAGACCCGTCGTGGAAAGCTGCTTATCAAAGAGCAGATTGAGGTTGAGCAGCAGCGGACGCAGCTGCAGACCGATAAAGAGCGCCACGATCAAGAACACGCCCAGAATGCACAGGTTAAACAGATAGTTGAACGAGTACATGCCGCCGACGGTCTCGCGCAGCAGATTGATGCCGTAGGTAAAGGGCAGCAGCGGGTGCAGCCACTGGAAGAAGCCGGGCATCATCTCGATGGGATACATGCCCGACGAACCCGGAATCTGCACGATAACCAGAATGACGCCGATTGCCTTGCCGATGTGCTTAAACGTAGTGGACAGCGCATAGATGATATTGACGTAGGTGAACGAAATAGCGATGCCGCCCAGTACAAAGAGCAGCGGATTGACGCACTGAACGCCAATGACCAGGTCGCCCACCGTAACGATAATGGCCTGGAACGCGCCCAGGATCACCAGCAGCAGCCAGCGGCCAAAGTAGCCCTGACGCGCCGTAAAGCTACCGATGCCCTCGCGGTCGACCTCGAGTTTATAGATAGCGATGAGCACATAGCCGCCTACCCACAGCGCCAGATTGGTGTAGAAGGGCGCGATGCCCGAGCCAAAGCTCTTGACCGGATAGATTGACTTGGACGTCAGCTCAACCGGAGATGCCATGAAATCTGCCACGTCATTGACGTCGACGTCCATGAGGTCGGCTAACTCGCCCATAGACTCAGAGGTCCGCAGCGCCGCAATGTCATTGGCGGCGGTCGCGAGCTTGTCCTGAACCTTGGCAAGGGAGGCGTCGGTTTGGGATAGCGTGGTCTTTGCCTGCTTGAGCGTGGCGTCGAGCTGCGCCAGCGTGCCGCGCGCGCTCGCTATCGTGGGGGTCATACCCGACACAATGCCGGTCAAATCGCCCGAAACGGCGGCAAAGGAATCAAGCGCGCTCGAAGCCTTCGGAAGTGCGTTCTGACCCAGATCGGTCTGAGCCTGACCGAGGTTAGCCGTACCGGTCTGAATTGCCGCGTTGAGTGCGTTGCTCGCGTTCGAGATTGCCGTAGCGTCGTTTGCCATGGCGCTCGACTGTGCAGAAAGGCCATCCTTGATGCTCTGCAGCTTCTGGTTTTGCTCGCGAAGCGAATCGATGGTCGATACAATGCGCGCGTCAATTTCCTCGGAACCTGTCGACGTGTCATTAACGAGAATCTCCAAGTGTCCGATAACGACCTTATTGTGATCGATCGTCGCCTGGAGAGACTCGAGCGAGTTGTCGATGCGGGTGGTCGTAGATGTGACCGTACCCGTTAGCTTGCCAATCGCAGCGTTCGCGGAGGCTGACGTCTTGGTGAGTGCAAGGCTACCTTCCGAGAGTGCCTTGGAGAGCGAGGTGATAGAGTTGCCCGCCGTGGTGCGAGCCTCGCCCAGCAGATTATTACCCTGAGCGATTGCCTGCGTTAGCGAAGGCGCCTGCCCCTGCAGGCCCGCCAGCGCAGCATCGGCCGAAGCAATCGAGCTGCTTGTCTTGTCGATGGCGGTGTTCATGTCGCCGATGGAATCACGTACTTCGCCCAGGGTATCAGACGCCTCGGACACCGAGTCCGCCAGCGAATCCTGGGTCTGGGTTGCCTTGTCTTTAAGGTCGATGCCGGCATCCTTGGCGATGCCCGCTACGGTCTCGCCCACCGTGGAGACAAACTCCGAGTTGATCTGCTCCTCGATGGTGTTGGCACCGGTATCGGTGACCTTGGGCGCAATGGCGCTCTTTTTCTCGTTGACGTAATAGGTGAGCTTCGGCTGATGGTAATTGCCATCGAGCATCGAGACAAGATTGTCGGAGAAGTTCTTGGGGATTACGATCGCAGCGTAGTATTCCCCGCTCTCGACACCCTCTTTGGCATCGGCAGCCGAGTCGACGAAGGTCCAGCCCAGCTGATCGTTCTCCTTGAGCTGATCGACCACCTTATCGCCCGCGTTGAGCTCGCCCACTAGGTCGTTCTGAGTGCCCTGATCGTTGTTGGCGATGGCAATCTTGATACCTTGGGTGTTTCCGTACGGATCCCAGTTTGCCACGATGTTGTACCAGGCATACAGCGAGGGGATAACGCACACGCCAAGGGTAACCACCAAGGCGACGGGGTTCACAAGCAGTCGCTTAATGTCGCGCTTAAATATCGCAAAGGAGACCTTTGCATCGGATAGTTTGCTGCCGAGACTCACGCTTGGACCATCCATCCTGTCGTTGAATCAAATCGTACTATCAAAACCATTGTACGTAGGCGCTTTAGCGTCTCGAAGCACAATGGTATTGAGTTTTGCGGGTAGCAATATACTACGAAGATGAGTTAGTGTACAGTTGTACAGTATCTTTAATATCAGCAGGTCACAAAACCACAGCCCGCACAAATTAGCAGTCCGGATAAATAGTCATTGGGGACGTTCTTAAACGGACTAGTCAAACAAGAACGTCCCCAACGACTAAGGAGTGTCCCCAGGTGCCGGCAGAAAAGGAACGTCCCTAACTGCCGCATCGCCAACGGCTACCAACAACAAAAACGCCGATGTTTTGGCGCAGACAGCGAAAGCCCGCCAGAGCGAGCAAGGTGCCTTGAAACGAGGCGGCATTGACCTTCTGGTCATGCCGCCGAAGTTGAAAGGCAGATTGCCGCTCTGGCGGGCTTGCAGCGTCGGCCGGTCCGCCGTTCGGTAGAACGGCGGAACCGATTACATAAGCTCGCAGACAGCCGCCGCAAAGGCAACGGGGTCCTCGGGGAGGATGCCCTCGACCAGCAGAGCCTGGTCATAGAGCAGACCGGAGTACTGCTTGATCTTGTCGGCGTCGCCCGCCTTCTGAGCAGCGACGAGCTTGGCAAAGACTGGGTGCTTGGCGTTGAGCTCGAGCACGCGCTGGCTCTTGGGCATACCGTCGGGCGCGCCCTCGGGACCCTTCTGGAGCACCTTCTCCATCTCGAGCGAAAGCGGGCCCTCGGTGGTAATGCACGCGGGAGCATCGGTCAGGCGTGCAGAGACGGCGACCTTCTCGACCTTGTCGCCGAGCGCCTCCTTCATGGCGCTAAAGAGGTCCTCGTTCTCCTTGGTGGCGTCCTCGGCCTCCTTTTTCTCGTCCTCGGTCGCCAGGTCAAGATCGCCGGTCGCGACGTTCTTGAGCTCCAAGTGACGATCCTCGACTTCGGGCTCGGCACCGTCGGCCACGGCCTTCTCGGCAGCCTCGCGGGCAGCGTCGTCCTCGTAAAGCTTGGGCATATCGGCGGCAACGTACTCACGCATGGCCTGGAACGTGAACTCATCCACATCCTGCGTCAGCAGCAGCACGTCATAGCCGCGGTCGAGCACGCCCTTTACCACGGGCATCTTGGCCAAGCGTTCACGAGAGTCGCCGGCGGCGTAGTAGATGGCCTTCTGATCCTCGGGCATGTCCTTGGCATACTCGGCCAGGGTAATCATCTTCTGCTCCTTGGCAGACCAGAACAGCAGCAGGTCGGCGAGCTCATCGGCCTTCATGCCATAGCTCGAGTAGATGCCGTACTTAAGGCCGCGGCCAAAGTTCTCAAAGAACTTCTCGTAGACCTCACGGTCGTTGTCACGCATATCCTCAAGGTCGGCGGTAATCTTCTTTTCCACACGCTTGGCGATGGCCTTAAGCTGACGGTTCTGCTGCAGCGTCTCGCGCGAGATGTTGAGCGACACGTCGGCGGAATCCACGACGCCGCGGACAAAGTTGTAGTAGTCGGGCAGCAGGTCGTCGCACTTCTCCATGATCAGGACGTTGGAGCTGTAAAGCGCCAGGCCCTTCTCGTAGTCCTTGCTGTACAGATCGAACGGGGCGCGGCCCGGCACAAACAGCAGGGCATCGTACTCGAGCGTACCCTCGGCGTGGAAGCTGATGGTGCGCGCCGGATCGTCAAAGTCGTGGAACGTAGACTTGTAGAACTCGTCATAGTCCTTCTGCTCAACATCGGAGCTGCGCTTCTTCCAGATCGGTGTCATGGAATTGACGGTCTCGAGCTCCTGGTAGTCCTCGTACTCGGGCTTGTAATCGTCGCCAGCATCCTCGGGCTTGGGCTTCTGGCGGCTCTTGGACACCATCATCTGGATCGGGTAACGCACATAGTTGCTGTACTGCTGAATCAGGCTCTTGAGGCCCCACTCGGTCAGGAAGCGATCGTAGGTCTCGGCCTCGCCGTCGGCGTCGAGCTTCTCGTTCTCGCGCAGCGTCAGGATGACATCGGTGCCGTGCTCGGCGCGCTCGCCGTCTTCGATGGTGTAACCCTCAAGACCATCAGACTCCCACACGTGAGCGGTGTCCTCGCCATAGGCGCGGCTGACAACCTTTACGTGGCTGGCAACCATAAAGGCAGAGTAGAAGCCCACGCCAAACTGGCCGATGATGTCGACATCGGAGCCCTGTTGCTCGGCGTTCTCGGTCTTAAACTCCTCGGAGCCGGAATGGGCGATGGTGCCCAGATTGCGCTCGAGCTCCTCGGCGGTCATGCCGATGCCGTTATCCGAAATCGTGATGGTGCGGGCATCCTTATCGAAGGAGACGCGAATGGCCAGGTCGCCCTGATCGATCTTGACGCTCGGGTCCTGCAGGCTCTTAAAGTTGAGCTTGTCGACGGCATCGCTCGCGTTGGAGATAAGCTCGCGCAGGAAGATTTCCTTATTGGTATAGATGGAGTTGATCATGAGGTCGAGCAATTTTTTGCTCTCGGTCTTAAATTGACGCATGTGCAGTCCTTTCGCGCTACCCCCGTCCGCAAAAACGGCCCGGTTGCCCGAGCCGCATCGCAGACCTGCTATGTTCAGACTTAGATTTTATAACCCATTAGCGCGCATATATACATACGGAATCGAAAAACTGTATGTCCGAGCGCTCCAATGCGCCAATTGGCAAGGAGTGTCCCAAACTGCCGGCAGAAAAGGAACGTCCCTATCTGCCATCTACGCGCTTGGCCATCCAGGCATGGGGCTGGCCCTCGTCTTCGTAGTCCACCGGGGCAATCTGCGCGTAGCCCGCCTTGGCATAGAGCGGCAGCACGTATTCCTGCGCATGCAGCTTAATAAGCTTAGCGCCGGCATCGCGTGCACACGCAGCACTGGCCTCGACGATCGCACTCGCCAGTCCGCGACGACGCATAGCCGGCAGCACGGCGACGCGCCCCATAATGTAGGTCTCCCCCGCCGCGACGCCTTCGTCCAAATCGCACGCCGGCGACACCGGAGCCTCTGTGTCAGCCGCGCGCTCAAGCTCTTCGGGAAACACGCGCGAGCAACCGGCAAGCCCGCCGTCTACATAGAGCGTCACATGAATGCAGTCAGAAGCCTCATCGATCTGGTCGAACTCATTCTCGTAGCCCTGCTCGTCCATAAAAACGACGCGGCGCACCAACGCCGCGTCATCAAAGCATCCCGTCTTAAGTTGGATATCCATGGCTGCCCTTTCATTCAATGCGAACGTTAGGGACAGATTTTAGCGAAAATGAGCTCCGCGCACGCTAAACTTCGCGCGAGCCTTCGCCAGGCAGTCGTAATGACCCACGTTATGGGCATCGCTCGCGATGAAGCTGTACAGGTTCTGGTCGAACAGGCGCTGTGCCGGCTTTTTCTCGCGACCAAAGCGACCGCCGGCAATAAAGTCCGCCGAAGCCTGCAGCTTGCAGCCCATATCGACCAGGCGCTCCGCCACGCTTACATCCTTTTGAACCGCACGATAGCGCTCAGGATGAGCGATGATCACCTGGTAGCCACGGCACTGCAAATCGTAAATCGTGTTCTCGTACTCTCTAAACGCATACGCATCGGCATGCGTCGAAAGCTCGAGCAGAAACTCGTTGGTCCCATCGAAATGCAAGTGATCCGCGGCATCGATACCAAGCTCAACGAGCTTTCGATGGTTGACCTCGAAGCCCATTTGGAGCGGAAAACCGTCAGCGTTATCGCGCAGCAGCTCAAAGGCATCCCACATCTTGTCGTAATCAAAATAGGGATCACGGCAGTGAGGAGTGCAAACGATTCTGGTTACACCGGCCCGCTTGGCAGCCTCGAGCATCGCCAAGCTCTCTTCGAGATCGGCGGCGCCGTCGTCTACACCCGGCAAGATATGGCAATGAATGTCACGCATAGGTCAGCCTTAATCAACTAAACGTTTGCTCGGTTGGTGAAGATGCCCTTTTTGGAAGTGCCCTGATCGTCGGAGCCCTTCTTAACCTTCTTACCGTCCTTGGTGTAGTAAGAATAGTAGTACTCGCTGGTCTCGGTCTCACAGTAATTCATGACGGTACCGATGAGCTTGACCTTCTCGGACTTCTTAAGCTGACCGATGGCGTTGAGCGCCTCTTCGCGCTTGGTAAAGTCCTCGCGCACCACGAACAGCGTGCCGTCGGTCAGGCTGGCAATCTCGGCAGCATCGATGAAGGTGCCGACCGGAGGAGCATCGAAGATGACGTACTGGAACTTGGCGGACAGTGCCTTTACCAGCTTGGCAAAGCGATGGGAGACGATGATGTCGGCAGGATTGGGAATGTGCGGCTCGGCATCGAGGAAGTAGAAGTTCTTCTGACCCGTCTCGACAATTGCCTGGTCAATGGAAATCTGCTCGGAAAGGACCGCATAGAGTCCGCCGCGCGAACGAACGCCGAGCATATCGGAAAGGGACCTGCGGCGCATATCGGCCTCGACCAGGAGCACGGACTTGCCGCTCGTGGCGATTGCCTGAGCAAGGTTAATGGAAACCGTAGACTTGCCCTCGTTGGGAATCGAGGAGGTAACGGTGATGGTGCGAATGGGGTCGTCCACGCTCGCAAAGCGGATGTTGGCCAGAAGGGTCTTGGCGGCATTCTGTACAACGAGCTTATCGGTGTTCTTTGCCTTAGCCATGCCTATTTACCACCTTTCATAGCCGGAATTCGGCCAACAACGGGAATACCCAGGAGCTCTTCTGCCTCTTCGGCACCGCGGATGCGGGTATTGAGCATGTCTGCCAAAACGACATAGGCAACTGCGATAAAGATACCGGCGAGGAACGCGACGGCAATATACAGGGTGCGCTTGGGGCCGCTGGGGGCTTCGGGGGTCTTAGCCTCGTCGATAACGTTGATGCTCTGGGCAGCGCCGACGTTCTGAGCGACCGTACTCACCGAGCTGGCAATGGCCTTTGCGACCTCAGCCGTCTCCTTGGCATCGGTGCCGGTAACCGAAAGCGTAATGACACGCGTGGTGGTCTCGGAGGAAACAGACACCTTGTAGTCATCCAGATCGGTGAGGCCCAGTTCTTTGGCGGCGCCGCTCTTAACGCTATCGCTATCCAGCAGCGTGGCGATATCGTTGGAAAGCATCTGGCTCGCCGAGAGATCGTTGTAGCTCATCTGACCGCTATCGTCGGTCTTGGCGAGAATGTACATGCTCGTCGTCGCGGTATAGGTGTTGTCCATCGCAACGAAGGACACGATGCCCATGGCGATCGCGCAGACCACCGGAAGGGTGATGACCAGCTTGAGGTGCTTCTTCAGCAGCTGGAACAGTTCGAGAAGGGTCATGCAGCTTGCCTTTCATTTCCCCAGTTCGGATTGACAAAACTGTCCGTATGTTATCGCATCTTTTTACCGAGACCAAACTCTATACATAAGAAACAGGCTCTCCTGTAAAAATGTCGGAAGCAATCGTAAAATTGCACAACAACGCCGCACCCGAAAGTCAAATGCGGCGTCTACATCAATATCTATGTTGTATCGCTATGCGAATGGCTCGTCCTGCTGTATGGGAAACGTCACCGTAATGGTGGTTCCCACGCCCAACTCGCTCGACAGATCGAGCGTGGCGTGATGATACAGGGCCGCATGCTTGACAATGGCAAGCCCCAAGCCGGTTCCGCCGCGTGCCTTGGACCTACTCTTGTCCACGCGATAAAACCGCTCAAATACCTTGCCCTGTTCTTCAGGCGCGATACCGATTCCCGTGTCGGCGACAGCGAGGAACGGATGGCCTTCGTCGTTGGTGCCGCACTGCAACGTAACCGTACCGCCGGGTCGATTGTAGCGGATGGCGTTGCTTGCCAGATTATAGATGAGCTCGTCGATCAAGCGCGACACGCCTTCGATGACCACAGGCTTGGTCTCATGACTTATCGTCACATTCGCCTGACGGGCAACCTGTTCAAGACGCTGCTCAACCGCATAGATGGCACGAGAGAGCTCAATAGGCTCCGTGGACCCAATGGGCACCGCCTCGCCCTCAGTCGCACGCTCGGCCTCGTCCAAGTTAGACAGCGTAAGGATGTCGTTGACAAGCGCTGCCAAGCGGCCCGCCTCACGATAGATGCGACCGCCAAAGTTGCGCAGGTCGTCCTCGCCCTCGACCATGCCATTTGCGATGAGCTCGGCATAGCCCGAAATCGCCGTAAGCGGCGTCTTGAGCTCATGGGTGATATTCGCCGTGAACTCGCGGCGCATACGGTCGTTGTCCGCTAGCACCGCCATTTGGCGCTTGAGTTCCTGGCGCTGCGACTCGATACGCTCAAGCATGGGGACCATCTCGGCATAGGCGTGCTCATAGCTACGGCGTGGGTGATCCAAATCCACCTCTTGCAACGGCGCGATGATGGCACGGGACTCACGGCGCGCCATAAAAAACGAGAGTACTGCACCCGCTGCTGCGATAAGCAGCATCGGCGCCAGCATCGACAGCAAAATCGCCGCAACGCCAGGCTGGGCCTGCGCCAAGCGAACGACCTGGCCGTTATCAAGGGTGACGGCGCGATACAGCATAATCTCGTCGAGTGTAGAGCTTGCGCGCTCCGCGGAACCCGAACCACTCTCAAAGGCCTCGATGACCTCGGGGCGATCGCCATGGTTGGGCAGTGTGGAAGGCGACGCCTCGTTGTCGTAGGCAACAGATCCGTCCTTATTGATCAGCGTGATACGAAGATCCTCGCGATCGAGGCTCCGCAAGAACGGAATGGGCTCCTGCTGCTCGTCGAGGGCGGCAGCAATGAGCTCGGTTTCCTGCGCCAGATTGGCACTCGTGGCATCCGCCAAAGTGTTTTGCACAAAGAACGCACCCAGCACCGTAAACGCCACGATAACTGCCATGGCGCAGACAAAGATCGTCACAAAAACGCGGTGCGACAGCGTATGTTTTCCCTGGGGGGCGAAGACCACGGGTTACTCCTCAGATGCGGTGGCCGCGGTGTCGTCGCCTTCGGCACCATCACCGGCAGAAGGCTCGGCCAAGCGGTAGCCCACGCCGCGCACGGTCTCGATGGCGCTGGCATGCTCGCCCAGTTTTTGGCGAAGCGTCTGCACGTGCACGTCGACGGTGCGCGAACCGCCGTCGAAGTCCCAGCCCCACACGCTCTGCAGCAACGACTCGCGGGTAAAGACCACGCCGGGCTTGCGCATGAGGTACTCGAGCAGGTCGAACTCGCGCAGGGTGAGCTTAAGCGGCTCGCCGGCCACGGTCACCTCGCGATGGCTGGGCGAAAGCACGATGTCGCCCACGCTGAGCACATCGCTCGCTTGCTTGACCATGCCGCCGCGACGCAGCAGTGCGCGGCAGCGGCTCGCAAGCTCCATGAGCGAAAACGGCTTAGTCAGGTAATCGTCGGCACCGCCATCGAGCGCCATCACCTTGTCGAGTTCGGTGTCCTTGGCGGTAAGCATCATGATGGGCACCGTCGCCGTCAGGCGATCGGCACGCAGGCGACGCATAATCGCCAAGCCATCGGTGTCGGGCAGCATGATATCGAGCAGCACAGCATCGGGCACCCGTCGCGCCACGGCAGCTTTAAACTCGCCATCGCACGAAAAGCCCTCGGCCTCGATTCCCTGCTTGCGCAGCGCGTAGACTGTCAAATCCCTGATGTTGTCATCGTCCTCGACGTAATAGATCATGTTGAACCCCTTTGCGGCCGATATGACCGCATCTTAACCCTAAAGGCACCTGTAAAAGACAGCGTCAGCCAAAACGCCCCGTCAAATAATCCGCGGTGCGCGGATCGGACGGATTCTTGAAGAGTTGCGCGGTGGGCGCGTGCTCCACCAGCTCACCCAGCAAAAAGAACGCAACCGAATCGGAAATACGCGCGGCCTGCTGCATGTTGTGCGTCACGACCACCAGCGTGCAGGTCTCCTTGAGCTCGCAGGCAAGCTGCTCCACCACGAGCGTCGACACAGGGTCGAGTGCCGAGGTCGGCTCATCCATCAGCAGAATGTCGGGCTGCACGGCAAGTGCGCGGGCGATGCACAGGCGCTGCTGCTGTCCACCCGAAAGACCCAGGCCCGTCTCCTTGAGCTTGTCCTTGACCTCATCCCATAGCGCAGCGCGACGAAGGGAGTCCTCGACCAGCTCATCGAGGACGGCGCGGTCGCGCACACCCATACCGCGAGGACCGTAGGCGACGTTGTCGTAGATGCTCATGGGAAACGGGTTGGGGCGCTGGAACACCATGCCCACGCGCTGGCGCAAACGGCAGATGTCGTAATCGCCCAGGATATCTTGACCATCGAGCGCAATCTTGCCCTCGATGCGGCAATCCTTGATGCCGTCGTTCATGCGGTTAAAGCAGCGCAGCAACGTAGACTTTCCGCAGCCCGAAGGCCCGATGAACGAGGTGATCTGCTTGTCGCGGATCTTGATATTCACGTCCTTGAGCGCATGGTGGTCGCTATAGAACAGGTCGAGGCCCTCGACGTCGATGCGCGTCGGCGAGGCGGCAAGATCCTCTGCCGTGGGGCGAGTCGCGTCCCCAACCTCGCGCTCATGCGCGGCCTCGGCCTGCGCTTCCATGAGTTCTTCAAGCTCCGTGGGCTCCACAGCCGCAGCAGCCGTCATACCGCATACCTCCATATCGATATCAATTCAGCAGTATCGATAGTAGGAATCGCGGCTCATACGCACGTGAGCACATTGTCAAGTGTTTGTAAGGGCACACTGGCTATGCGGCGGGCAGCTCGATGGTGAATATCGTGTGTTCGGGCGTCGATTCACATGCAACGGTACCGCCGTGTGCCGCGATGATCTCCTTGGCAATAGCAAGGCCCAGGCCGGCACCACCGCGATTGGTCGCACGCGCCGCATCCAGGCGATAGAACTTCTCAAAGATCACCTTGAGCTTAGCCGCAGGGATAGGATCACCCTGATTGATAAAGCGCACGCGCACGCCGCCATCGTCTTGGCGCCTGGCCTCAATCGTGATAGTCGAGCCCTCATAGCTATAGGCGACGGCGTTTTTCATGATGTTGTTGAACACGCGGGCCATCTTGTCGCCATCCACGAGCACCGTCAGGTCCTCGCGAATATCAACTTGGGCTTCCTTATGCTGCTCGCTGAGGATGGGATAGAACTCGTCAGCCACCTGAGCCAGCAGCAACCCCAGATCAACATAGCCGCGCGTGAGCACGATATCGTGGAAGTCAAAGCGCGTGATATCGAAGAACTCTTCGATGAGCGCATCGAGCCGGTGCGCCTTGTCGAGCGCCACGCCCGTAAAGTGTGAACGTTGCTCAACCGGCAGCTCAGGAGCCTCTTGCAGCAGCGAAAGATAGCCCACCACACTGGCAAGCGGGGTGCGTAGGTCATGTGCCAAATACGTGACCAGATCGTCCTTGCGATGAGACTCGTCACGCAAGGCCTGTTGCACCTTGCGCTCGCGATCGCGCACACGGTTGAGTACGCCCTCGACCTCCAGGAAGTCGCCGTCGATGTTGTCCCAGGTGTCGGGGTGATCGATCAGGCGATCTTGAATACGAGCGGCCAGCACACAATCGGCATGCTGCTCGCCCTGCTCGTAGCCCTGGTAGTACAGGGCGCGGCCGCAAAAGAACAGCACGCACACGGCAAGCGCCAGCACAAAGCCAAGCATGTTGAATACAAAGCCGGCATCGAACAGCACCGGCCCTTCGATGCCGCTGAGTGCCATGGCGCCAATCGCCAACGTCATGGCCCACGCGGCACCGCCAATCACCACGCAGCGGCGTACGATTTCAAATCGATCGATCAGCAAAAAGCCGACAAGCAGCACCGCCAAGATTCCAGCGATGTTATCGATGCCAATCAGCAGCAGGCTCAGCAAAAAGAGCAGCACCGTTGCAAGCGCGCGGTTGTCGACGACCGACCTCACGTATTCAAAGAGTCGATCGGACACCTCGAATGCCTGCCTATCGTCTTTTGTCATATCCACTTCCCCACCATCAAAGGCGTTATTCGATTATGTAGCCGACGCCCCAGACGTTTTTGATAAAGCGCGGCTTTTGAGCGTCGTCACCGATCTTTTCGCGCAGGTGGCGAATGTGCACCATCACCGTATTGTTGGAGCCGGGCATAAAATCCTCGTTCCACACCGCGCGGAACAGATCCTCCACGGCCACCACACTGCCGCGATGCTCGACCAGATACAGCAAGATGGAATACTCGATGGGCGTGAGGCGAACCGGCGCACCGTCCACCGTTACGGAACGGGCATCGCGGTTGATCTCTAGGCCGTCGAACTGGATGGTCGGCGACTCGGCCGCCTGTGCACGGCTACCGTAGCTGGTGTAGCGACGAAGCTGAGCGTGCACGCGCGCGATGAGCTCCAGCGGGCGGAACGGCTTAACCACGTAATCGTCCGCGCCGAGCGAAAGGCCCTCGATCTTGTCTTGCTGGGCATCGCGCGCCGTCAGCATGATCACGGGATAGGTATGGCTGGAACGGATCGTACGCAGCAACTCAAGCCCATCGATATCGGGCAGCATGACATCCAGCAGCGCCAGATCGAACTCCTGCTCCAAGATTGCCTTGGCAGCATCGGCCCCGCTATAGGCGACCTGTACGTCAAAGCCTTCTTTTGTAAGGTAGATACCAACCAAGTCGGCGATGGCCTTTTCGTCATCAACTACCAAAATGCGCTCGTTCATGCGTGCTCCTCTCGCGCTCCATTATGCCCGAGGGGGCGCATGCCACACACAACAAGCGTGGGTGATTAAGTCGGCCTTAAGCACCCTTGTGCCCGTTCGGGCGCGGATGTGGGCCACGCACGCACGCGATGATCGCCGACACCGGCAAACGATATACTCTAGTTCCAGAAGAGACCATCCCGTCGAAAGCGAAATCTGTGAAGTCCCTCACCTCTTTTGCAAAGCGCTCAGCCCAGCTTGCCGCCGGCTTTGTCTGCGCTATCGCCCTTGCCGCTGGCGTGCCCACCGTCGCCGGCGCCCAAGTGCTCACGACCGACAATGTCTGCGGCAAAACCGCCGATGCGCGCGGCATCACGGCCGAAAATCTGCCCGATATCGATGCGACCAATGCGCTCGTCATGGGCAAAGACGGCACCGTCTACTACGGGCGCGGCGCCGATGAGCAGGTCAAAATCGCCTCGATCACCAAGGTCATGACCGCAATCCTAACCGTCGAGAATTGCAAGATGGACGAGAAGGTCACGGTGAGCAACGCCGCAGCCACCGTGGGTAATTCGACCGCCGGCTTGCTCGAAGGCGACGAGCTTACCGTGGAGCAGGCACTGCGCGGCCTGATGATTCCCTCGGGCAACGACGCCGCCGTCGTGCTCGCCGAATATGTGGGCAAGAAGATCGAGCCTAAGACCAAAGACGCCGAGGCCACATTTGTGAAAGCCATGAACGAGCGCGCTAAGAAGCTCGGCTGCACCGGTACGCTTTTTGAAAACCCGCATGGTCTGGACTTTGATGAGTGGGCTGGCGATATGCACTCAACCGCACACGACGTAGCGATGATGATGCAGGAGGCCATGAAAAACGATACGATCCGCGAGGTCGTAGCGAGCGAGGATTCCTGGATCGAGGTCACGGGCGCCGACGGCACCGACCATTCGCATTCCATGGACACGCATAACTATTTGCTGGGCCAAGATGGCAACATTGGCGGCAAGACCGGCACCACCGACGACGCGGGCTACTGCTTCACGAGCGCCTACAACCGCGACGGCGACGAGATCTACACCGTCGTTTTGAACTCCACCACCACCGACCAGCGCTTTACCGATACCGCCACCCTTGCCAACTGGTACTACGGTCACAAGGTGACGGTCGCAATCGCCAACACACAGGAAAAGACCGCCAACGGCAACCCGCTTATGGCGCGCATTGGTCAAACCGACTGGACGGATAAGACGATCGACGCCACACTCGCCGATCCTACGGCGCAAGCGACCGTGTTTTCCCTTGCCGGCGAGGTGACCGAAAAGGTTAGCTACGACGATCTTTCGGGCACGGTGCATGTGGGCGACAAGGTGGGTAGCGTCACGCTCAAGCAGGACGGCACCAAGATCGCCGTCATGGACCTGGTTGCCGACGAGGAAGGCGCAGGGCCGAATCCCATTGAATGGCTACTCGTGAAGCTCGATCGCTTGGGCCGTCGCATCGACAACCGCCCGCTCACGGCAGAAAGCGAGACCGTCGCCAAGGCGCCCGAGGTGTAGGGCCGGAGCGATTTCACATCGAACCAAATGAGGCGTCCAACGGGGCGCCTCATTTTTGAGGGTTCGAATCCCCAGTGCCCTTTCTCGATAATAAAAAAGGGCCCCCAATGGGACCCTTCTTTAAAGTTAAACTGGCGGAGAGCTGGGGATGTCCGGGCATGCTGCGCATGCCCTCCGGCTTCAAAGCCTGGCGGCTTTTCGCCCACGGGCTACAAACGCTTTCGCGTTTGCTTAACGCCCGTGCCCTCTCGGGTTCGAATCCCCAGCTAACGCTCTTGAAACTAAAAAAGGGCCCCAAATGGAACCCTTCTTTAAATTTAAACTGGCGGAGAGCTGGGGATTCGAACCCCAGATGCCCTTTTGGGGCATACTCGCTTAGCAGGCGAGCACCTTCGGCCTCTCGGTCAGCTCTCCGTAACAGCCGTTCTATAGTAACCAAACAGCCAAGGATGAGCAAGAGGAAATTTTCTAATTGCCTAGCAGCCTTTCCTTCTTGAAAGCTTCGCCTACCCCAGCGAGCGGTTGAGGGAGCCGAGCTCGTCGTTGCCCATGGTGCGCCACATTTGGAAGATACAACCGCGCGCTAGGAAAAAGAAACCGTTGTCGACCAGTTGCACAGCGGCATCTGCCAGCTGATTCGTCACGGCGGACACTGGCGGCAGCTCGAGTCCAGCCTTGTGGATGGTCTCGACCGCTTCCTCGAACGTCGGAGGCTCGCTGACGCCCATCTCGTTCATAAGGCCCTGCATTTCTTCCAGCGCGCTGCTGCCCGACTCCTCGCCGCGCGGCACCAGACGGTAACAAGCCAGCGCCAGGTCGAGCTGATCGCAATTCCAATAGGCAAACGCCAAGCGATAGAACAGGTAGCCGATTGCAGAACGATCGCTGGCAATACGTAGGCCGTGGCGCGCCACCTCGATAATCTCGTCAAAGCGCTCCAGACGCGCGAGCACGTTGATGAGCGCAAAGTGCGACTGCATGGACGAGCGCGCCAGATCGTAAAGATGGCGCACCTCGGGCAGTGCTCGTTCAAAGTCCTCTTGCTCGGCGTAAAAGCTGCAGATCTCGTGCTGGGCAAAGTACAGCGCATCGGGCGCACGAAGGATTCGCACAGAGCGGTCTTCTTCCAACACCGGTAGCACCATGCGCACCAACTGGTTGTCGCAAAACTGCGTCTGGACCGGACCCGTTGCCAAAAGCTCGGCAACGGCGCACTTAGCCTCCAACTCCTCAACAAGACGGGAGAAACCCTCAAACGCACTTGCACGGTCAACTTTGGCCTGCTCGCGCAACTCAACGACGCGCGCCACATACGGGTCATCGTCCATCTCCATGACCTCGAGCTCATCAGCCGTATCGGCAAGCAGCAGGTCGCGCAACGCCGGCGGCAGCGAACGGTGGTCGTCACGCGGGCGAGCGTGAACCTCCGCAGGCTCAATCGCATCCGGCGCGTCCGACTCATATGCCTCAAGCATGCGCTTGCACGGCATATCGTCCATATCCATGCTCTCAAGATCCTTGGCGACAGGCACGCAATTGGCCAGATAGGCCGCACGTCCAAAGGAATATGTTGCAATGACGCGCTCGCCCTGCTCGCCGTCGGGAGCCGCAATCTGAACAGAGCAGCGCGCAATGCAGGCACCTGCGGCAAAACACGCCGCCGCAAGCGTAAGCGCCACGCGCGCGTCGTGCTCCGCAGCCCAAATCGCACACGCGTCCTCGTCCAACTCGCGCCAGACGTCATCCTGGGCGTCGTATTCACGTTGCGGCATGGCATCCACGACAGAGTGCCCAAACCGAACGAGCATAATCCCCTCGGCAACGTTTGCCCGATAGGTATAGTCGAGCCGTGTGACCACGTTGAGCGCCTCGACGATACGCGCGAAGCGGGTGCGCACGTCCCACTCACCGCCCGGCTGGCAAGCCACCGTTCCCGGTTTGCCCCACGGGTTGTCGCTCGAGGCCGTATCAAGCAGTCGGGGAACATCGTTGGTCGTCTTGGCGATATGCCACGCGTCAAAGAGTGCGCAGCCCTCAAGGCTCGGCGAGGATGCCGCAGGGGCCAATCCGGCCCCGATGCGCTCAAGGATGCCGGAGAGGCGATTGAGACGGCACTCGATGGCAAGCAGCATGTCAATCTCATCCTGGTCCAGCAGGCTACGATCAAAATTAAGATAGAACAGCTTTGAGCGGTCGATGCGCGCTAGGCTCATTTCGGACTTGGCAGCAATGGTGCGCAGGCGGGGCAAGTCGATCTCGCTCATAAGGGCGGCGGCATAACGCTCGATACCGCTCGGATTCTCGGCATGGTCAACACGGTAAAGCAGCGTCTCGATAGCATCGGGGAGCGGTGCCGTGTCAAAGCCCAAAAACACCTCGACCGGCTCGGGCAACTTTACGAGTTTGATCTTGTCGACAACATTTTGCATGTCTGCATCGAAACCGTCGACGCCCGCCATGGTCGCAATAGCGCTTTCGGAGTCGGCAAATATCACGTAGCGCAAGAACATCGATGCCATAAACTCGCCGTAAGGAAGGGTGCGGGTCGAATTCCACGTCTCATGGTCGGACTGCTCGCGCATGGGGCCTTCGGGAGAGCCGGCAGTTCGCGCACACGCGCGCATTGCACCGTTGGCTTCCCTCACCATAATCTCGCCAATACTGGAATCGGAGTCGTGAAGGAACAGCTCCATGTCGGGGTCCTCGGGCAATGGCACTTCCCTAACAGGACGATCAACCTTATAGACCTTGCCCGACACGCTCACGTAGCCCAAGAGCGATATGTGGCTTTTGCCGACGAATTCGACGACGTAGCATGACTCTTTGGGGTCCTCGCCAAAAGCTTTCCAGACAACACCATACGAGCGCCCCGCGGGCTGCTCGGGCATCGATGGAAAACGCTTTTTGGGGTCGAGAAACCTGAGCTTGTATGTCGGACGCTCTGCCACGAAATATCACCCTGATCGGTCGTCGAGAGAAGGAGTGGTCGCGGATGGGCCGCGACACCTACTCGGAATCTTACACGAGTCGATAAGAAATAGTCCGCTTCACGCTCGCGCCTCGACCGAGGTTCGAATCCATGGGGTGCCGGCGTAAAAGAAAAGCCTCCGTTGCCGGAGGCTTCAAGTTCAAATGGTGCGGCGTATAGGATTCCGCGCATCCGCTTCGCGGATCCGCGCCGGCTTCGCCCGCCTGCCGGCGTGCTCGCCCGCGGGCTAAAACGCTCCGCGTTTTCTCGACGCCCGCGCCTCGACCGAGGTTCGAATCCATGCAGTGCCGGCGTAAAAGAAAAGCCCCCGTTGCCGGAGGCTTTAAGTTCAATTGGTGCGGCGTATAGGATTCGAACCTATGACGTTCTGATTCGTAGTCAGACCCTCTATCCAGCTGAGGTAACGCCGCGACTTGTTGATTATTATGCACAGGGACTGAATAATGGTCAAGCATTTTTTCAAAAAAAGTTATCGAATTTGATTTTTACTCATTTGATGCAGTCGATCGACTCGATACTTTCAAACACGGCGAAAGCAACTCCTCAAGTATGTCGACATATAAGAAAAGCCTCCGTTACCGGAGGCTTTAAAGTACAGTTGGTGCGGCGTATAGGATTCGAACCTATGACGTTCTGATTCGTAGTCAGACCCTCTATCCAGCTGAGGTAACGCCGCAACGCACGGATTATTATGCACGCGAGCCCCCGATGGGTCAAGCGACAATTAGAAAAAATTTTACGGAGTGATAATTAAGTTGTTCGCGCCTCGACCGAGGTTCGAATCCATGCGGCCTCTGCCTAAAAGAAAAGCCCCCGTTACCGGAGGCTTTCGATTTCAATTGGTGCGGCGTATAGGATTCGAACCTATGACGTTCTGATTCGTAGTCAGACCCTCTATCCAGCTGAGGTAACGCCGCAGTGCAAGACATATAAAACCACTTTAGTTAGTTGGAGTCAAGCACAATCTCAAACTTTTTTCGAGAATATGTTCCTCACGCAGCTCCGCATGCGCCAACGTCCCCCATGCGATCAATCGGTTTTTCAACTACATCGAACCCAGCACCGAGTTCCCTCAAAAGCGAGCGCACCCGCTGGGCACAGTCATATTCGGCAAACGAGATGCTCAGCATGCGCGCTACTTGGTTAGAAGTCCTAACTCCATAGAACTGCTCAAGCGCCACAAGCCCCTCGTGCGTCACAAAGGTCTCAACCACATGCGGCGACTCCTCAAAGCACCATTGGGTCAACGGACCCTCACTCGTCTGCCGCACTACCAAACCGCCCATGCCCGATGGCTCACACGTTACCGCTAGACGTTCCCCACCTTCATCGCTCTCAAACAAAACTACCCGCTCATCAAACAGCTCCATCGCATCCCCTTCCTCTCGCTTCTATTTGACAAAATCATAGCAGGTAGATAGCTGTATACAGAACGTTTGTTCGTGTATTTTCTATTGAGCTGTCCGCACGATATGGTAAGGCTTTGCGCACAAAAAAGGCGCCCCGGAAAGGGGCGCCCTCGCAAATCGCTTATGCAGCCAACCTACGCGACCGGCTCGATCTTCTCGAGGCCACCCATGTAGGGACGAAGAACCTCGGGGATCGTGATGGTGCCGTCGGCGTTCTGGTAGTTCTCCAGAATGGCGGCCATGGTACGGCCAGCCGGCAGGCCGGAACCATTGAGGGTGTGCAGGTAGCGCGAGCCCTTGAAGTTCTCGGGGTCGCGATACTTGATGTTGGCGCGACGAGCCTGGAAGTCGCCGCAGTTAGAGCAGGAGCTGATCTCCTTGTAGGCGTTGTAGCTCGGCAGCCAAACCTCGATGTCGTAGGTCTGACGGGCAGAGAAGCCCAGGTCGCCAGTGCACAGGCTAATCACGCGATACGGAAGACCCAGCTGCTGCAGCAGGTACTCGGCCTCGGCGGTCATGCTCTCAAGCTCCTCGTCGGACTCCTCCGGCTTGGCAAACTTGACCATCTCGACCTTGTCGAACTCGTGCTGGCGAATGATGCCGCGGGTGTCGCGACCAGCGGAGCCGGCCTCCTCGCGGAAACAGGGGGTGAAGGCGGTGTAGCGGCGCGGCAGGGTATCAGCATCGAGAACCTCGCCGGCGTGCAGGTTGGTAAGCACGACCTCGGCGGTGGGGATCAGGAAGTTGTCGCCCGAGACGTGATAGGCATCGTCCTCGAACTTGGGCAGCTGACCCGTGCCAAACATGGTCTGACGCTTGACGACGATGGGCGGCCACCACTCCTTAAAGCCACGGCTGGTGTGCGTGTCAAGGAAGAAGTTGATGAGGGCGCGCTCAAGACGGGCGCCGGCGCCACCGAGAACGGTGAAGCGGCTGCCGGAGAGCTTGTTGCCGCGCTCGAAATCGAGGATGTCGAGGTCGGTGCCCAGGTCCCAATGCGGCTTAAAGTCGAAGTCGAACTCACGCGGGGTGCCCCAACGACGGCGCTCGATGTTCTCGTCCTCGTCCTTGCCGTACGGCGTGGCCTCGCAAGGGATGTTGGGCAGGTGAGCCATGAAATCGTACTGCTCCTGCTCGAGAGCGGTGCGGCGCTCGGCCAGACCGTCAATCTTCTCGTTGACGGCGCGCACGGCCTCCTTGGCGGCCTCGGCCTCGTCCTTCTTGCCCTCCTTCATCAGAGCGCCGATCTTCTTGGACTCGGCATTACGCGTGGCCTGGAGTTCCTCGACCTCGGTGATGACGGCACGGCGCTCGTCGTCGAGCTCAAAGAACTTCTCGCGATCCCAAGACGTCTGGCGGTTAGCCATGGCGGTATCGATGGCATCGGGGTTCTCGCGAACAAACTTGATATCAAGCATTAGATCCTCCGGCGATATACATTCCATTTAGGTTGCAACCTTGTACATGTATGGGCAAGTATATACTTATGAGCGTTTACGACCCAACCCAACTACGCAAGAAGGCACCCAATGGACGCAGTTTTTTCCTTTTTGTTTGGCACTCGCACCGGTTTTGCCATCCTTTTCGCCGGCGGCATCCTACTGTTTGCGGTTCTTGCCTTTGTAATGGAGAAGCGCACCCATAAGCTCTACGTCGACCGCGGACCCAAATCCGAGGACGATCAAGACGGCTTCTGGGACTAACCTGCCAAAAAGGGACAGGTTTATTTTGGTCGGTTTTATCTGGGCAAACGCAAGCGCCCCGCAACTGGAATTAAGCCAGTTGCGGGGCGCTTTTCGCACATACGACAAAACCGCAGGAAAAACCTGCCGAAATAAACCTGTCCCTAAATGGCAGGTTTTACTGGAGAGTTGCGTCGATTGCCTTGACCAGGGCGCTGCGCATGCCGGCGTCCTCGAGCGCAA
>CAJMOC010000001.1:0-343690 GCA_905214945.1 uncultured bacterium | reverse complement strand
GCAGCGCGGGCATGCCCACCTCGGTGATGGAGGGAAAGACCGCCTGCATGCTAGAGACCTTGACGTTGCCGCCGCGCTCGCGCTCGAGCAGCGTCGCAACATCGCGGCCAACCTCATAGCGCAGCGCATCGCTCACGATGACGATCGTCGTTTTGGCAGAGCCCACAAAGGTGGGCAGCACGTGCCAGTAGAACTCATCCTGCCGTTCGGGACCCTCGATGTAGCCGCAATCGGCCCACTCCCCTTGCGCAGCCGATGTCCAGCAGGCATTGGCATCGGCCAAGAACCAGTTACTGTAAAGATTCTCCGCCCAGTCCACCACAGCTCGGGCAGGCTCCTCGAGCACATCGCACTCGACGGAGCGCGCCCGCAGATACGCGGTGCACACATGGCGATAGGCAGCGTCCATGGCATACCAATCGGACGTGTAGGCATCCCACACCTGCTGGGGCTGCGCCAGATGGAACCCGCCCGCATGCGCCTGCCTAAACGCACACATATCGGCCACAGCGACAAGCAGGTCAAAGTAGCTCTTGACACGGCGGTACCAGCTCAGGTCGCAGCGACGCGACGCAAAAGTGCGCGCGTCCTCAACACGGTCCGCACCCTGAGCAAACGAGCTGAACAGCTGCGAGAGCACGGCCTCATTGACGCACGGGAACACATCAAGCGAGGCTAGCACATCGATCGGCAGAGCCTCAAACCGCGCAAAGAGCCCGCGAGCATCCTCCACCAAACGGCAGATCTCAAATAAATCCTCGCTCGACGCCTGAGCATCAGCAGTCTGGTCCCACGTACGCACTGCCTCAAGGCAATAGGGTCCGTAGGCGGGAGCCACATAGCTTTCGAGTCCCTTGAGCGCTCCCTCGGGAAGCGCGGTGGATGACGCCGTGATGAGCATATGGGATGCCAGCGCAAGCAGCGAATCACGCTCATACAGCGGCCCCTCAAACCCATAGCAACGTACAATGAAGGCAGAGAGGACATCGCGCACGCAGTACTTGTCCACCAACTCGGCCAGCGCTTCGGGGCCCTCGTGCAGCAGCGTGGTCATACAGCCGCGCAGCACAAACGCGGGGCGCGCGTCGCCAAGCTCTTTACCGCCAAAAATCACCGTAAGGGTGCCGAGTTCGATATCGGATGCGCCCGAGGCATGCGGAACACACGCGGCAAACTTAGCGCAACGGGTCTTGGCATCAAAGAACGTCTTGTGCTCGCGCAGGCTCTCGCGCACGGCGTCGATATTCTCGATGCCCAGCTGATCGGCCAAAAGCGAAAGATAGTCAGCCTGGAACTGATCTGCATACAGCTCAACATCGGCAAGCCAATCACCCTCAAGCCTGCCGCGCGGGCAACGGCGATACAGCAAGATATCGCTCGCAAGGTCATCGCGGTTGATGAGCTTCTTAACGGCAAACATGTGGCCCTCGCAGGCCTCAACAAAGCGCACTGGGCGCTCAAAGTCACCGTGAGCGGGCATAACGCCGTCATCGGCCCCCGCGCCGTCGAAACCCTCGGCAGCCAATCGCTCAAACTCAGGAGCAAACTCGCCGTCCGCATCGTGCCAAATCACCACACGGCGCAGCATACATGCGGGCAACGGCTGCAAAAAACGCAGCTTGAGCTGTTCTTCTACATCGATCTTGGGCATGAATATCCTTACCGTATTTGCAGTTACTTAATCTTTGCCAGCACATCCTGAAACTTGGCGTAGTTGACCTTGACGCCGTCATCCAGGTCGATCTTGATCATCTGGTCTGCCAAGTGGTGCAGTTTCTCTTCATAGACAATGGTCTCTTTGAGCTGGTCGTTGAGCTTTTTGACGCGCTTATCCAAACGCACGCGCTCGCCGCGCTCGGCACTGGCAAGGGCATCGTTGGCATAGCCGATCTGGGCACGGTAGCGCTCCTGCTGCTCATGCACATAGTCGGTGCGGATGCGAGCCAACAGGTCGGGCTGATAGCGATGCATGTAAACAAGGCACTTGAAGCCATTCTTCTTGCCACTGTCGAACAGCCAGTAGATGGGGCGCTTCTTATAGGTCTGACAGTGGTCCTTAAAGAAATCCTTTAGGAAATAGGCACGAATCACCTCGCGCGAGGTACCCTTGCCGCCGAGTGCCTCGGCAATAAAGGCCAGGTTCTGCTCAAGCGTCTCCTCGCCGTACACGGTGCGCACAAAGTCGATAAAGTAGCGCACGATGTCATCGTCAAAGTACTCGTCATCGGTAATGGGCAGCGCGTTGTCGCTATCGGGCATAAAGGTCACGTGCGCGGGATCGGGCATCTTAGCCAGATAGTCGTCGACCGTGGCGCCCTGATCGGCCAGGACCAGCCCGTCCACATCCAGCGAATAGCGGCCAAACATGCAGCCCACGGCATAGCTTATGAGCGAGGTGATCTCGTCGCGCTTGGTGCGCACGTACTTGTTGCCCTTATAGCTCTCGGGAATCTCATCGGCGGTATCGAAGATGCGCGCCACCGAGACGTACTTATCCTCAACCTCGATGGGCACCTCGCCCTCCATGTTGTAGATCTTGGCAAAGATTCGGTTGAGCTCTTCCTCATTAGCGCGAAGCCGCTCAAAGCGAGCATTAACCTCGGCCTTGCGGGCCTCGTATTTATCTTGAAGTAAAGTGGCCATGGTGGGCCGTCCTTTCATTGTTGATGATTCGTCAAGGAGGGAAATAAGCTAGAAGCGAAGGGATGTAAGGTCATCTCGGCATTACCCATCGACTCTGGAAAATTCGCTCGCTGCATCGAGCATTTGTAGGAAACGCGCCAGGGTTTCAACGAAATCGCAAGTTAAATATTGCAAGCTGCGTCAGGCGCGCAGAAGACACGCTCAATGTCATTTCTCAACTCGTTACTCATAGCCAGTCCATCACCCAACGCGGGCTGAAGCCCATCAGCAGATACTAGGCCCAGCCTTTATCAACTTCATCCATTTACATAATGTCGAATTCTTAATCAGAATTCTTGCCGTAAGTCTTCTAACATCAGTCGCCGGATCGTTCCCTCGTTTACCTGCAACATCTTCGATTGCGAACCATATATCGCCTTTTGCCTTAAACGCGCAGAATCTACCGTGAGCAAATCCATTTCTTAAGTGATAAAACAAGCTGAGTGTTTGATTACTTTTAGCGTCATAAAAGACCGCAGACTCAAAGGGCTTTGACACAATGTCACCGCAATCAAACAAATCAGCGCTCCGCAAAGCCTGTTCCATATCGCCAATGGTTGCAGCGGACCAATATAAAGATTTGTTTGAGCTTGCTGCCTTAAGTTTTTTATTCAAATATTGGGGTTTTCTCCAGGGAGTATCCCACCCGTATTCAGATACCGGGATGCTTCTGCTAGACAGCCCCGGAGCTGGGGTTTCGACAACGAAGAACCTAAGAAGCGGGGCAAGCACAGGGCCCAGTGACTTCTGAGATAGACCGCATTTAACCCATGCAGGATTAGATTCAACAAACACAACCTTATTTGCTGATACTGTTTCGAACATGAATCTCACCTAAACCAAGGGGTTGCGTTTGAAATCCCAGGAGGTTTCAAACGAGTCCCAGTCAAGTTCGGATGCATGGAGTGATTCCTGAACCAATTTCAAAACTTCCTCATTAGAAGAATCTATCCCGTGGACAGGGATGCGTTTAAGGTCTCCAACTTCATTATTAAAAGTCTGGCTCAACGCCAGCTTAATATATTGCGCTGTAGAGCTATTAAGCAGGCCAAGAATGAATAGCCTGTCTTCCTGCTTAACCGGAACAATGTAATAGCCCGCTCCGCCACAAATAGAATTGTCCGAACAATTTCGAACACTAATCGGACCACTTGTAAGCGCTGACCAGGTTAACACGCCGTTTTTATGGTAAAAACGTTCATTTTGGACACGGGCTTTTGCTTTTCCATTTTTGTCCCTATTAGTCTTAATCTCATGCCCATCATCCAGCCAATTAACAACATCTATCTGATTTCCTGACCACTTTCTGTAGTCGCCCCCATCAAGCATAAAGTGCCACTTCGCTCGAGATGGATCTCCCGTAACGCCTAGGACGTCCCGATTCGAACACTCGAACCAGCATCGAACGAAAAGATCGGTATCGCCGCACTTTAGCCCCTGCGCTAGTGAGCTGATCACAGACAATGGCGTTCCTTCCTTGAACGAAAGACGCGCCCCTTGTCCAAGCCAGTAGGCTATGGGAGTGCCGGGGATCTTCTTGAAGGTTTCGGCGTCGCGGCGGTAGAACCAGCCGCAGTCGGGGTTTTGGATGGCCTCCAGCGCCTTGGGAGCCTGAACCGTGGGACCAGTAAAATCGGCAAGACGAACGTATCCGCCCTTATAGCCATCGATATGCGAATTGTGATAGGTAAATGTGCAGATAGGCACGGTTGCCCCTGCAAAGCCAGAATACTCGAGCTGAATGAGCGTGGTTAGGGTCTTGTCATCGATAAGCCTATTTCGAAGCTTCTCGTAGCTACCGATGAACATCCAAACGAACGGAGTCATCATTCCAACTTCGCCGTGCTCGTTGGCAAAGTCCATAATGCGCACGATGAACGAAGAGAACAGGTCGCTCTTCACGTCAGAGTAGTTCTTCTTGACCCATTTGCTCATGAAGGGGTTAAAGCTGCTGCTGCCCATATACGGAGGATTAGCCACGGTGCAGGTAAAACGACGGGACAGCTTCTCGCAGATGGCGGCGGCGCCTTCGAGCTTAGTTTTGGTCGCAGAGGCAAAAAGGTCGTCGGAACAGCTCGCGGCGGCAGCTTTGAGCTCGTCAATCTCGGCCTCTGAAGGATTGAGCAGCGAGCCAATCTCGCCCAAATGACTCAACTCCTCGGCGAGCTTCTTGTTACCCGGCAGCTCGTCCTCCCCCAGCGGAATGCTCGAGAGCACGGTAACGTCGGCGCCAACGCCACGCCTAAAGAAGCGACGATCGTGCTCGCGGGCGCACATGGCAAGCGCCAGCTCCGCGATCTGCGCCGCGCGGGGATCGATTTCCATGCCCGCAAGGTTTTTAGTAAGAATAAGCTCGGGAATTTCGCGCTCACGATAGCCGCGCTCCTCGTACATATGGAAGAGCAATTCGAACGCATAGACCAGGATATGGCCCGAGCCGCATGCGGGGTCACAGAGAGTTATCTCCTCGGGGCTCGAGATGCGTATGAAGTCCTCGTGCTCAGCATCGGGCTCGATGTAATAATCCATGCACTCGCGCAGCGAACTCCCCGGGTTATTGAGCATCCACAGACGGCCGAGCGAGTTCTCGACCATATAGCGCACAATCCACTCAGGGGTGAAGAGCTGCGTGGCGGGCGCGATGTCCGCCGCCGCTGCCTTGCGCTTTGACTTGAAGAACTCGTCTTTTACGTCAGCGTTGTAGTACTGATACATCCAGCCCAGAACGGTCACGCCCTCGCGCCAGCGCTCGTCAGTGATAACGGCGTTGAGCTTGCCCACTACGCCGTCGGCCATCATGAGGCCCTGGGGCAACAGCAGCTCCATGGCACCGCCCACGCGTTCAAAGACGCCTGGCAGGCAATCGGCAAGTTCCTCGCACTGAGCCACAAAAAGATAGCGCCACAGCGGTTCATCCAAGCCCGCCATCTTGAGCTCGGCTATGCGATCGGTATCGGCCGTCGCCATCTCCACGTCCAGTGCGTTCTCCACGGCCTCGCTGCCATGGCTGCCGTCCGCGCGGCTCAGCATGCGCATACGGCCGGGAAGCCATCCGCGTGCGTCCATGAAGCGAATGGCCACGATGCGGTTGAACCAGGTGTAGGCCGCACGGTCGCGCAGGGCGTCGTGCCCCTCTGCGGCCTGTAGGCGCAGCAGCTCGTCGCGCTGCTCAACTTCGAGCGGACTCAGAGGCTGGCCGTTGACGGTCTCGGACCCAGCGGGCGCGAGCGTAGGCTCAGTGATGCCGTAGCGCACCATCTGCGCCTCCACGCCGTTAATAAGTTCCACGCGGGCCCACGTGCAGAAGTTCTTGAGAGCGGAATCGTTCATGGTTCCCGTACCTTTCAAAACGCCATAAGCCACCGGCGCATGCTTGGGCGCCGGCGGCTGAGCGGGTTAGTTAATGCGGATCTCGTCGTTTGATGCAAGCGCCTGCATAAGGCGGGCGCGCAGGTCGTCCACGTAGCGATCCACGTCCTCTGCGGTTGTGAGGCGGCTCGGCTTGGCCAGGTCGGCGCGACGCACGGTCTTGACCTTGCGCTGGGGCTTGGGCACGGGCACGGGAACGGAACCGTGACTTGGCGTAGCGGTGCCCTTGTTGGTGATCTTTTTGACCACTTCACCCGTGCTGGTGACCTCGGTGGAACGGCGCTCGTTTTCCATACGCTCGCGTGCGGCGTCCACGGCGTCGTATATCTTGTTGGCCGCCGTGATGGTCCAGCTTTCCCAGTTTGCCGCGAGGGCGTTAAGCTCGTTGAGGCTCTGGACGCCGTGGGTGCGGTTCTTGAACGACTCATACTTGGTGCCGGCGTCTGCTATGGCATCCTTGGCCTGCTTGACAAAACCATCTTGGCTCTCGGCCTGCTTCTGCAGGTCCTGCAGGTCGTTCTCGATGCGATGCAAGAACTCGTTGCGGCGCATGCCCAGGAGCTTTTTAATGTATTCCTCGACGGGGGCCATCAGCGGTTGCAGGTCTTTAATGCGGCTGTAGGGCTTGGGATCTTTGAGGATCTCGCACACCTTTGCCACATTCTCCACCGCGCCGGGAATGTCGTCGGAGGCATACTCAATGCCCTCCGTGCGACTCAAGAATTCCTTGGCGTGATCAAACGTTGCGCGCTGGTTGGAATCGAAAAACTCAGCCACCCTGTCATAGTCTTCCTTGGCGTCGAACAGGCGGTCCTCGTGCTTGGTGAACGTGGTCAAGAACGCCTCGGCCTCGTTCTGATCCTTAAGGACGTCGGCCACCTCCGAGCGCATCTTCTCGCACTCAGCCTCGCCGGGATACGGGTAGGCCGGTTTGATGCCCGTGTAGTAGTCGCGCGCCATAGCAAGGCACGTCTCGCGCAACCCCTCAAGATGCTCCTTGAGCTCGGCCACAAGCTTATCCTCGTTGGAGGGTACGGTCTTGAGGTCAAATAGGTCGCGCATAAGCTCGCCCGTGGCGCGCAGCAAACGGTCGCTCATGCGCACGCGAAGGCGTACTTGGGCCTTATCGGCATCCTTGCGCAGGAGTGCCACCATGCGGCTGTCGTTAGCTTGGACCGTCTGGCCGCCAAACAGCACCTGCGCGCGCTGCTCCACCACAAGTTGCGCCACCACATTGGCGATGTCGACCTCGCGCCAGCCAAAGGGCCTTTGCTGGTACTGGCGCTGGATATCGCCCATAGTGGTATCCAGATGGCGCTGATGCTGCACTTTGAGGAAGTCCTCGACCTCTTTGAGCGCACGTGTGTTGCCCGCATCCATGCCATCGAGCCCCGTCTGGACGTTGCCCGCCAGCGTGGAGCGGATATCGGAATCACTCGTGACCGGCGCACCGATGTAGTCGGCCTTTTCAAAGACCACATCGCACAGCTGTGCCAGCACCTGCTCAAAGACCTGGGCAGGCTTGGCTGCACGCACCTCGACCATGCGGCCGTTGACGGCGCAACGCGCATGGAGCACGGCCTCGGTCAGAAGGGCGTCGGCCTCTTTCTCGCTATGGGCCGCCTCGCGCATCTTGGACTCAACGATCTGGCGCGTACTCGGCCGGAGCTCCTGAAGGTTGCGTGTCTTGGCGTACTTGCGGATCTTGGCGGCGTTGACGAGCGTCTCCCAGTAATCCGCCTCATCGCTCAGGGCCACGACGGCTTTGCCCGAAGAAGCCAAGGCCAGCTCGGTATCGTCCGCACGGCCCAGGTCGCTCGCCATAGTCGCCACGTAAAGCTCCATGCCGCCCATGCTGCCACCGTGGATTGAGCCGTCCACATAGCGGTCAAACGGGAAGTCGTTGGCCCCGCGGTTGAGCTTGCGCGCGTTGTAGATGCTGTCGAACAGGCGCTTCTTGATGGACTCGATCACTTGCGCGTTGTCAATCGGGGTGCGCGCGATTTCCTGCGTAATCTCCTGCTCCTCGTCGGTGAGGAAGCTATAGGTATCGCCCTGGCGCGCCACGTAGTTCTCGCGCTCCAGGCGGGCAAGGGACTCCTTGACGCGGTCCTTGAGGACACGCTTATCCACATCGAGGCCGTCGATCATAAGAATGGAGATGTTCTCGACCGTGGCCTTGACGTAGCCGATGTAACGAATCAGGTACAGGAGCTTGAGCACCCGCACGTCATAGGGCTCAAGGCCCTTTGCGTCCTCGGCCGCACGGATCGCGCGGTCGACCACCTGGATAATGCCATGCTCAAGATCTTTGGAGATGGTGTCGAAGAAGCGCCAGAACGGCACGAGCGCACCGGTCTGCTCAAGTTGGATGGTCTGAGCGCTCTCCTGGAAGGCGCTCAGCATGGAGCGCTCGCCCGTGGACATGTGCTTGGCCTTGACACCGTGCTTGCGTACCTCGGTCATCACGTCGGGCAGGAGCTTAAACTGGTAGCCCACAAACGGGTAGCTTGCCACAAAATCCTTGGAGTTAGCGTAGCCGGCAAGGTCGGAGCGCGAGCCACCCTCAAAGGTAAAGTTGTTTTTGAGCACGGCGGCGTCTTGCTCGTAGACCTGTGCAAGCATATCGGCCGCCGGCGCGGTCTTCTCGAGCACACGGCGCTGGATGACCTCGTCCACGCTGGAGCTGGAGAGCGAAAGGCGGGTGTCGAAACGACCTAAAATCTTGGAGAACTTGCCCGTATCAATCCCGCCCGGAAGACCGAGATTGTAAATGTCCTCTTGACTCGAAACCATTACCCAAACGCGGCCGCCGCAAACCGATCCCAACTCCTCGACCACCGTCTGAAGACTTAGCAAGCGATCCGAGCCGTTGTCGTTAGCAATAAACTGTCCAACCTCATCAACCATGAAAACAAGGCGAAAATCGCCACCATTGGCGGCTGCTTGAGCATCAACGTATTCTTTAACCTTTTGGGCGAACTCATCGGGTTGAAGAAGCTCGTCATCAGGGCTAGTAATCCAAGCTTTGATTTCATCGTCGCTCATGCCCAAAGTATCTTTAAGAAGCCCGCGAAAAGATTTGTTATACCTGTAGGTTTTACGATTATCGACCCATGATTTGCCCGTTAAACGCTCGAATTCATCGCGAAACTCTTGAGTCTTGCCAATTTCGTCAATGTACTCCTCAAGCTGAGCGAGCTTAGGTTTAATGCCGTAAAAACCTCGGGCCTCGTAAAACACACGCTCAAATCCATAAAGAACAGCAACGGATGACTTATCACCCTTCCATGAGCCCGCCTTGCTGTCGATATTAAAGAGAAGAGTCTGCGTAGGAATGGAACAGGCGCGCTCCATTGAAGCAAACACCATGGGATCGGCAATCTTGCCGTCAAAATAGGAAATAGCGCGCTTGCCATCAACGTTGAGGTTCCCAAGCAAATAGCTCGCAATTTTAAGGAAATGCGATTTACCGGATCCGTAGAAACCGCTGACCCACACGCCCATCTTATTGGTCGGTGAATCTAAAGAAGCGCTATAACCATTGAAAAGAGTAGCAAAATGCCCCTGCAGCTCACGTGTCACCACGTACTCGCTAAGCTCTTGCCTGATTGACTCGTCTTTCTTATCGTCAACGACAACAACCCCGTTAATGGAACGGTTGATATCTTTCGAAAAGAGATTACGGACAATTGTTTTATCCATTTTAAGCTCCTTAAATTTGGAGAACGACAGCCAACAACGCAGGGGTCGAGGTCGACTTATGAGATATCGATCGCGCGGTAATAGTTCTCTGCTGCAAGCCTGTTAAACAAGGTGACAGACGAGCCATTAAAGCTACCGGGATAAGCCGCGATAACCGGCACATCATGGAAGTCAGACTGCATAGAATCAAACAGGTTGTGAACTCGCAAAAAGGGATAGACTTCGCCAACCCCTACAAGCAAAATCACATCGCCCGACTCGCGAGGTTGAGTCAAATCCAAAATCAGGTCGGAGACAGCATCCGGCTGGCAATAATCCACCACATCATCGAACACAGTTTCTAATCCAAAATCACCTTCTTGCTCTTGCATAGGCTCAAGGACATCAAGATCTTTAAGGATTGCCAGCACGGCGTCGTAGAGGTTCACGACCTTGAGCGTGCACGGAAGCTTGTCGGCCTCGGCATCGCGTGAAAGGGCGTCAAATAATGCACGCGCCTCAAACTCCAGCGCGGGGTCATAACAAAAGGTGTGGAAGCCGATCTCATTGCCTATGCCCCTGTTGGCCAAAAAGTCCTCGCTGCACAGGCACTCGCGCAGGAGTTGAGCGCGGCGCTCAAATTCCTGGCGGGCTCGCTCGGAGCGGGCATGCGCCGCCACGACGCTCTGGCGGGAATGGATGCCGATATTGGTGGTGATGTCCGTCGCCGGGGTGATTGCGGGGTCGACGGCGCTGTTGGCGGGAACCACGCTACATCACCTCCCTACCGGTAAGGGCCGCGATAAGCGGCTGCTCACCCAGCTGAACCAAGGCTCGCTCGACATCGGAATCGAGGAAGAGTGGTGACAGGCGCTCAGACTCCGGGCCCATACCCTCGCCGATAAGGCCGGCATGGCGGAGCGTCTGGCGAATCGAGCCCTTAATGCGCTTGACCGTGGCCTCGGTCCAGCGGGCCGCGTCCGGATACTCCGTGGTAAAGCGCGTCATAAAGGCGTTGAGGTCAGCCGCCGTGAAGGCATAGTCGAAGTTTTGCAGGCGCTCCCCCACCTCGACGAGCACGAACTCGCGCACGATATCGTAGCGGCAGATCATGCTGTAAAAGATGGCCTGGTCCGCCTGCGTGGGAGTACCGGATGCCATGAGGCCGGTTAGGGATAACGCAGCCTCGACGGCGGTTTTGGGGTCGATGCCGCGCGCGGCGCATGCGGCGTCCGTGGGCACCATGGCGTCGAGGCGGCGAAGGCACACGGTTGCGCGGTTGGCGACCATGCGCTCCGTGGGATATTGAAAGAGGTTTTCGCTCTTTACGCGTACAATGACCTGCTCGTCGCTTACGCCCTGCGTACGCAGGCCAGCGACGATGCGCATCTCATGCGGGAGGAATTGCTCGCGGGTGAGCACCCCCCCCCCGAACGCTTTTTGCGGTTACATCCACAGTGCACGCTCCAAGGGTGTCAGAGGCTGTCACGAATGCGCCGCGGCCCGGCAGGCAGGCGCGGCGCACATGACAATAATCATACCTGTTGGTAAAAAAGTCACCACGCCCAGAGTGTCAAATGTTGAGCAACAAAATTTAATCCGGTTAACGGTCATTTTCGCAGCTTAGAAACTTTAACGAGGCCGCCCCAAATCACACTTGCCAGACAACCGCGCTTACGAATGCAGGCACGTACACGCCCAACATCACCCTCCGCTATATTCAACATAGAGTTATACATATGCTTCTATGTAAGGAGTTTCATATGCCTGTCGTAAAGCCTATTTCTGATCAGACGCGTGCACTAACTACCATTCAGGAACGCGAAGATCACATTCAACGTACCATCGCTCATGGTTACGACGACCTCACCAACGGTCGTATGCGCCCCTGGAAACAAGCAAAGGCCGGGGCGGATCGGATACGAGCCTCCAGATAAACCCTCCCCCATGTAACCATCCTGTAAATCATAGCGGCGCACTCGAGTTTTACCGTGATGCGGTCGCGTCCGGCGCTCCACTGTGCTAAAGTATCCCGAACGTTCAAACGACTACGAGGGGAACTAGAAGATGGCACGTGTGCACAACTTCTCAGCTGGCCCGGCCGCACTGCCTACATGCGTGCTCGCCGAGATCGCCGACGAGATGATGGACTACCGCGGTTGCGGCATGTCCGTGCTCGAAATGAGTCATCGATCTAGTATGTACCAGCAGATTATCGACGACGCCGAGGCAACCCTGCGCCGCCTGCTGAGCATCCCCGACAACTACCGTGTCCTGTTTTTGCAGGGCGGCGCCACGCTGCAGTTTGCGGGCATCCCCATGAACCTCATGCGCCGCGGCCGCGCCGGCTACGTCGTCACCGGCAACTTTGCCAACAAGGCGTACAAGGAGGCCGCCAAATATGGCGAGGCCGTGCTGCTCGCGAGCTCCGAGGACACCAATTTCGACCGCATTCCCACCATGGCCGACGTCAACGCGCGCATTGCCGCCGAGGCCGCGGGCGACGGGCTCGACTACGTCTACATCTGCCAGAACAACACCATCTTTGGCACCATGTACCGTGAGCTGCCCAACTGCGGCGATGTGCCGCTGGTCGCCGATGTCTCGAGCTGCTTTCTGTCGCAGCCGCTCGACGTTGAGCGCTACGGCCTCATCTACGCCGGCGCGCAGAAAAACGCCGGTGCCGCGGGCGTGACCGTGGTCATCGTGCGCGACGACCTCATCGCCGACGGCCCCACTTTTGCGCAGACGCCGCAGTACATGGACCTTAAGACCCAGGCCGCCAAGGGCTCTATGCTCAACACGCCCAACACCTTTGGCATCTACGTGTGCGGTAAGGTGTTCCGTTGGGTCGAGGAGACCGGCGGACTTGCCGCCATGGCCGAGCGCAACTGGGCCAAGGCCAACCTGCTCTACGACCTGCTCGAGCACAGCGTGCTGTTCCATGGCACCACACAGGCCGACAGCCGCTCCATCGCCAACGTCACCTTCCGCACCGGCGACGCCGACCTCGACGCCGCCTTTGTCGCGGGCGCGGTTGAGCACCAGATTCAAAACGTCAAGGGCCATCGCCTGGTGGGCGGCATGCGCGCCAGCGTCTACAACGCCGTAACCATGGAAGACGTGCAGGCGCTGACCACGTACATGAAGGACTTCGAAGCGCAGCACAGTTTGAGCCCGCGATCTAACTAGCCCGCAGCACGCGGGCCGACCAGCCACCTCAGACCACCCTGTTTAGATCAAAACCTGCTAAGGAGTTTTCCATGCGCAAGATCAAGACCATCGACGACATCACCAAGGACGGCAAAGTCGAGTTTGGCGAGGGTTACGAGTTTGTGGGCACCGCCGAAGAGGCCGATGCCATCCTGATGCGCTCGACTGACCTGCACGGCTACGAACTGCCCGAGGGCATCCGCGCCATCGCCCGCTGCGGCGCCGGCGTCAACAACATCCCCGTCGAGGAGTACGCCAAGAAGGGCGTCGTCGTCTTTAACTCCCCCGGCGCCAACAGCAACGCCGTCAAGGAGCTCGTCCTGGGCATGCTGGTGCTCTCGAGCCGCGGCGTGGTGCAGTCGATGAACTGGGTGCGCGACAACGCCAACGACCCCGACATTCAGGTCGATGCCGAGAAGGCCAAGAAGGCCTTTGTGGGCCGCGAGCTCAAGGGCAAGCGCATCGGCGTCATCGGCCTGGGCAACGTGGGCTCCAAGGTCGCCAACGCCTGCGTCGATCTAGGCATGGACGTCTACGGCTACGACCCGTTCATTTCCGTCGAGCACGCGTGGGTGCTGAGCCGCGAGGTGCAGCGCGTGGGCACGCTCGAGGATCTGTGCCGCGGCTGCGACTACCTCACCGTGCACGTGCCCAGCAAGGCCGACACCATCGGTATGATCAGCACCGAGCAGATCGACCTGCTGGCCCCGGACGCCGTGCTCATCAACTACGCGCGCGAGACCATCATTGACGAGGACGCCGTCGACGCCGCCCTGCGCGCGGGCAAGCTCAGCTGGTTTTGCTGTGACTTTGCCACGCCCAAGACCGTCAAGATGCCCAACACGTTTATCACCACGCACTCGGGCGCCGGCACCGGCGAGGCCGAGGCCAACTGCGCCGACATGGCCATCAGCGAGCTCAAGGATTACCTGGAAAACGGCAACATCGCACACAGCGTCAACTACCCCGCCTGCAGCATGGGCAAGGCGCGCGCCGCGAGCCGCATCGCCTGCCTGCACGCCAACGTGCCCAACATGATCGGCCAGATCACAGCCATTCTCGCCAAGGACAACGCCAACGTGCAGCGTATGACCAACGAGTCCGCTGGCGAGAACGCCTACACCATGTTCGACACCGACGAGCACCTGGACAGCAGCACCATCGAGGCTCTCAAGCAGATTCCGTCGATGTATCGCGTGCGTGTGATCAAATAGCGCCGGTGCCAAGCCTGCCAGGCAGGCCATGAAGCCCATTCGGCCCCCGTTTTCACGAAACGGGGGCCGATTTTGTTGCTCCGGACGACTTTAAAATGATACCCAGAACAAGTTTTTTCAGATAATCGATAGTGAGGCTCAAGTCGCTAAGCACACCCGCTTTGATAAACAGCTTTATCAGGGACTTTAATAGGTACAAATCGATCTCTATGTGCCGAATGTAAGTTGACTGTCGATTTTCCGAAACAACTTATTCTAGATAGCATTTTTAAGGCCCCTCCAAGGCAAAATCGAAGCCTTTTTTGCGACCAAAACTCTAGTCCGCGCGACCGTTTTCCACCCGCGCGGCTACATTCCTGCCCAATCGATAAAAATCTCCTCACGAAGCCGCCGTTCGAGCTCCTGCTGTCGCGGCGTCTTGTCTTTCAGCGGCACATCGAGATAGGACATGATGAGCTCCATCACCACGCGGAAGGCATCGGAATCGGCCAGCTGACCATAGGTCATCAAAACGACGGGATATCCCATCGCTTGCAGCGCCGTCGTTCGGTCGGAGTCCGAAATCTTGGATTCTATGGATCCATGAATGGCTTTACCTTGGCATTCAACCAGACACTCTCGGCTGCCGTCCTTATTTGCCAGCAAAATATCGGCATAGCGCCTATCAAGCCCCGAAATCAGACGGGCGCTGCACGTCATACGAATCTCAACGTTATTGGTAAGGCGCAGCCCTTCGCCGCCGCGCAACCTCGAAAGGCTAAACAGCATCGAAGCCTGGACCTCGAGCGGCGATGCCGCGACCCCCGTAATGCATTTTGCGGCACGTGTGAACGATTTAGCACCGCGAAGCCCCCGGATCTTATCGACGTACTCTGAAAGGTCAGAGAGCTCGATCAAGGGAGGTCGTTTCCACAAGTCCGTTGAATTCCCCGAGGCATCCTTTACGTTTTCCCAGCCCAGCCGCGCGTCGCCCCACCGGTCCCCGTATGCCTGCTCAAGTGCCGTCTTTACCTGAGGCGCGATCTTGCACACGGCAAAGGTACCGCACATCTCATACATGCACATGATCAGGCGCTCGTTTGAGACCGAAGAAGCCAGGGCCAGCAGGGTAAAGAGCGGTGACGCGACATCGAGGCCAAACTCTGTCTGCCGCACGGAGTCAAACGGCCTCTCCCCGTTCCAAACATGCCTGACAATGCGATCGCCCTTACGTCCGCAGCTGCCCTGTGCCAACACGTGTAACGGGGTGCCCAGGAAATGCTTGACGAGCGGGTGCTCGCAAAGACGCTCCCTGCGCTGGTCGTCCGCAGAATCGGGCAGGTCCGGCATTATCGCCAAGACCTGCGGGGGTATCCGGTGATACCGAAAGGCAGATATGTCGCACAGTATGTCGTCCATGAAGTGTACGTACCCACTGCATCGTTTGTGAACCCGCTCAGACGGCGAGTGCGATGGCTCGGCCTGCGAACGGTAAATGCTGCTGCGCGCGCGTCGCGAATCTCTCAGGAGGCTTACAATCGGTTTGGAAAGCAGACTGATTGTGAGGTTGCATATGGTTGATGAGGACTTTGCCTGGCGGCTTGCGCAGGAGCTTGTGCGGATCGACAGCTCAGACCCGGGCGCGTATGAGAATGAAATTGAGCGGTATATCAAAGCGCTGGTTGAGGAACGGCTGGCACGGTTGAACTACCCGACACTCGATGCCATACGGATTGAGGAACTCGAGGTACTGCCCGGGCGCCGCAACCTTATGATCACCGTGCCCGGTTTGAGCGACGAGCCACGGCTCGTCTACATCTGCCACATGGATACCGTTACCTTGGGCAATGGCTGGGACGCGGACATCGCACCGCTTGGGGCGGTTGTGCGCAACGACAAACTCTATGGCCGCGGTGCCTGCGACATGAAGGGCGGCCTGGCTTGCGCCATTACCGCGCTTGTCCACGCACTCGAGCGCGTGGCGGCGGATGGCGCGCTGCCCCGCCGTGGCTTCTCACTCATCTGCTCGGTCGACGAGGAGGACTTTATGCGCGGCTCCGAGGCCGCCATCGATTCCGGCTGGGTCGGCTCGCGTGAATGGGTGCTGGACACCGAACCCACCGACGGACAGATCCAGGTGGCGCACAAGGGGCGCACGTGGTTCGAGATTGAAATGGCTGGCGTAACGGCGCATGCGAGCCAGCCGTGGAAGGGCGCGGATGCCGTCGCCGCCATGGCCGAGGTCGTGTGTTCGCTCCGTCGCGCGTTTGTGGCGCTGCCCGCGCACGATGAGCTGGGGCCTTCGACCATCACGTTTGGCCAAATCGAGGGCGGATATCGCCCCTATGTCGTGCCCGACCGCGCCAAAGTCTGGGTCGACATGCGTCTGACCCCGCCGACCGATACGGCCGCCGCGACGCGCATGGTAGAGCAGGCCATCGCCGTCGCCGAAGCCGCCGTTCCCGGTTGCCATGGCAGCTACACCGTGACGGGCGACCGCCCCGCCATCGAGCGCGACCCGAACTCTCCCCTTCTAGCAGTGCTCAAGCGTGCCGCCGATGACGTGACGGACGCGGACACGACCGTCGACTTCTTTACCGGCTACACCGACACCGCCGTCATTGCCGGCAAGACAGGTAACCGCAATTGCATGAGCTACGGTCCCGGGTCGCTCGCGCTCGCGCACAAGCCCAACGAATATGTGCCCCACGCCGATATCGTTCGTTGTCAGCAGGTGCTCATCGCGCTCGCCGATAACGTGCTCTGGGACGCGAGCGGCCAAGTTGGGGCATAATAAGCCGCGAACAAACCGACTCGTGCGTTAGGACCGCCCATGAAAGCACTTCCGTTTCCCTGCATCCGCCCAGCTCAGGACCGCGTGCTCGAGGCGCTGCCTGCAATGGGCAGCATCCTGAGCGGCAACGATGCTCTGCGCGGAGCCATTGCCGATGGTCTGATGCTCAAGGACCCGGGTGCGGCGTATTACGTGTACGAATGCTCGGGCGAGCCGGGACGTGTGACGGGTGTCGTGGCGATCTGCCCGACGAGTGTACTTGCGGGCGACAAGGGCGATGCCAGCGCTGACGTGGCCGCCGCCGCGCGCGCGATCGCCGAGCTCAAGGTGCAGCCGCGCCCCGTGTCGCTCGCCTACGAGGCCTCGCCCGTCATGGATATCATCCTGGGCGCCGCCAAAGAGGGCGCGTCGCTCTACGCCGTTACCGACCCCGCGGGCATTACGCACCGCGCGTGGGAGGTCAAGCGCGAGGACGCCGTCGGGGCCATCCGCGCTATGCTCGACCAAGCACCGGAGCCGGCACTGACCGACGACCCCGCCTACGCCGCCGCTCTGACCGGGGCGTCGCAGCTGCTGGCCGATGAGGCCCGTGCCGCCGGAACGTACACCGGCAAGGAGCCGTTCAACTTTACCGTTGCCGTGCTCTTCCCCGCCGCGCAGGTCAGCGGCGCCGCGCCGCAAGTTCCGACAGGTTTGCTCACGCACCAGGTCGCGCGGTTCTAGCAAGACCAGACCGCCCAGCACAAAAATCGGCAGCTCAACAAACAGGGGGCGGAGATGCAGCAGGTACATGCATCTCCGCCCCTTTTGCGTCGAGAAGTATGCCGGTGACCCGTGCCGTCGCGCTCGCGTTATCCGCGCTGCGGACCTGCAGTAGCCACAAGCGGTTCAAGCCCCAGCTCGCGCGCATAATCTTCCTGCGTAAAAATCTCAATCAGCTCAAACGTACCGGCCTCGTCGTCAAACACGAAATGCAGCACCGAGCAGTTGCCCGGAACGCGATCGCGTTCATCGGCCGCCGCGCCCTTGGTATGGTCCATGAACTCCTTGATGGCCGAGCCGTGGCTCACCGCGAGCACGCACTCGTGGTCCGGGCGACGCATAAGATCGGTCAACGTCGCCACCATGCGCTCTCGCACCTGCATCTGTCCCTCGCCGCCAAACTGGCGGTAGAAGTCGCGCCATGGGCGCTCGGGCATGAGCACCACGCGCTCAGCCTCAAAATCGCCAAAGAACCACTCGCGCAGACCGTCTAGGCGCTCGTAGGTAAGACCCGGCCACAGGTTGGCGATGGTCTGCTCGGTGCGGTGCAGCGTCGAGGTGTAGGCGTGGTCGGGCTCAATGCCGCGCGCACGCAAAAACATGCCGGCGCGCGCCGCCTGGTCGCAGCCCAACTGCGTGAGCGGCGAGTCACTCCAACCCTGAATGATGCGCTTAAGGTTGAATAATGTCTGCCCATGACGAACCAGATACAGGTCTTTATTCATAGGGGTCCTTTCGTTCGTTACCAATCAAGGAGCGAAAACGCCCCGTCGCAATAGCCAAAATGAAGCACGGCTCCGTTGTCGGGTAGCTCTCCCCTGCCAGTCACATACTCAAGAAACTCCTGGCAGGCTGAGCCGTGGGAAACCGCCAGCACGCAGTCGTGCTGCGGCCTGGCCATGATGCGCGACAGCACCGCGACCATACGCGACTGGAGCTGCACTTCCGACTCGCCGCCAAACGCGACCGGATAATCACCCCAGGGCTGCGGCGGCATATCGCGATTTGATGTACCCTCCAGCGAGCCCAAATGCCACTCGCGTAGGTCATCGACCAGCTCTATCGAGTGGCCCTCACCAGCAATTAGTTCAGCCGTACGCCGCGCCCGGCCCAACGGGGAGGAATACACACGGTCAAAGGTCACGCCACGCGCCTCAAACGCCGCGCGCGTCGCCAGCGCTTGCTCGCGCCCGCGCACCGTAAGCGGCGAATCGTGCCCACCTTGCAAAATATTCTGCACATTGAGCTCAGTCTGCCCATGCCGCACCAAATACAGATCTGCCACACACCCTCCCCTCGTACCACCACAAAGGGGACAGGAGCCTTTGTGGTGATTGTGCCGCCGGATTGCACCGCAACGACGCACGACTACAGCAGCACGTCGGCAAGCGGACGCTTGGGTACGTGGTGCACCTGCGCCTCGTCGCGCCAATAATTGATGGAGCCGTCGGGGTTGGAATCGATCGCATCGATCACCTGTGTCTCGGCCGGAACGCCAAACGCCATGATCAGCTTGAGCTCATACTTGTCGTTATCGAGCCCCATGGCATCGATCGCGTGGGGCGTAAAGGCCTTGAACATGCAGGCTGCCACCTCGGGCGTGGCGCTGCGGGCGGCGAGCATCATCGTCTGCGCGGCAATGCCCGTGTCGACATCGGTAATGGGAGCGGCGGGCTTGCCCGGAACGGCGCGCTCGGCCAGAATCGCGATGTAGCCGGTCGGGCGCTCGCCCTCGGCAGGACCCGGCCAATCCTTAAGCGCGCCGGCCCACGCAAGCTCATCAAATACGCGCGCGCAGTCCTCTGCACCGCTTACCGCATGAAAACGCAGACGCTGAGCATTGGCACCACACGGGGTCAGGTGCGCCAGCTCCGCCAGCTCGAGCAAAAACTCGCGCGGCACGCGCATAGACTCGTCAAAGCGACGGCACGTACGGGCACGACGGACCAGCGCATCAAACGCTTCCAGACCGAGCTTTTCGCAACCTTGCTTTGCCATCGATTCGACACTCGACGGTGCCTCGGGAACTGCTTCGTTCATAGGGACCCCCAATACAAGCCAATTGTCCTTAGGAAAATCTAACCTAAAACGTAGGCAATTACATACAGCGGCGTAATGTTCTACAGCTGTTGATTAATCCTCACTGAAGCGGGAACAAAAGTAACAATTCGGGAATGTGGGGCGGCAATTCGTCCTTCCCGCCCCATGCATCGGCGCCCTTGGGCGATACTTGTTGCAGCACTTTTGGCGTACGCCGCACGGAGAGCAATGAACGCGACGTGCACCACACGGAAAGGAGACATTATGGGCATCTTTAAGAACGATGACCAAAAATCGAGCCAGTTTGGATTTGACGAGAAAAGCATGGCGGGCAAAGCCGTCAAGGCCGTACGCTGGATCTACGCCATTACGGGCGTCTTAGCGCTCATTGCTGGTATCGCGCTGCTTTTTGCACCCGCCAAGTCCCTCGTCTTTTTGACGACCGTCCTGGGCTTCTACTTTGTGATTACGGCAGCCATCAGGCTGTTCACTGCCATTTTTGAGCCACTGCTGCCCACCGGCTGGCGCGTGACGAGCATCATCTCCAACCTACTCATTATCTTGGGCGGCGTCATAATCCTGCGCAACCAGGCCTTCTCGACCGCGACGCTCACCACGATGGTGGTTATCGTGGCCGGCTTTGGCTGGATTGTCGAAGGTGTCATGTCCATTCTGGAGTCCGAGCTTTCGTCCAACCGCGCCCTCGCCATCCTGAGCGGCGCACTCTCCATCATCGCCGGCATGTTCGTGTTTATCTATCCGCTGTGGTCGGCCAAGATGCTCGTCATCTTTAGCGGCGCCGCGCTGCTGGTGTTTGGCGTGACGCTCATTGTCCGCGCCATTCAGTTTGGCAAACTGGTGCACTAGATGCCGCGAACGCTCTTTATCGATGCAGACGCCTGCCCGGTCACGCGCGAGTCGATTGACTGCGCGCGGCGGGCGGGCGTCGCCGTTGTTATCGCCGGCAACAGCACGCAAAACCTGGAACGGCACATTCGCCGCGACGACCCGCGCGATGCCGAGCACGCGCGACGCGGCTTTTGGGTCACGACGCTCGATGTGAGCGTGGGCGCCGACAGCGCCGACTTTGCCATTGTCGAACGCCTGCAGGCGGGCGACGTGGTCGTGACGCAGGACATTGGCTTGGCGAGCATGGTGCTCGGGCGCGATGCCGCCGCAATCGGTGTGCGCGGGCGCGTGTACGACAAGGCGACCATCGACATGCAGCTGTTTATTCGCCACGAGGAAAAGAAGGTACGCCGCGCCGGGGGACGCACCCGCGGTCCGGCAGCATTTACCAGCGAAGACCGCATCCGCTTTAAACGCAACCTCACCGAGCTGTTACGCTAACCAAGGTAGATTTTTGGGACATGCCTAAAAATCTACCTTTTTGTTTTGGCGATTGACACGCATCCAACGCCCAGGTCATGGCGGTAGATTATACGGGCTACCCCAGTTTTTACGGCATATCCCAATAATCTACTTAGAGACCAACGGCGGAGAGAATGAGGCCCCAGCCGGCGCCGATGACGTACATCATGACCAGGAACACGGCGTTTTCACGAGCGCTGCGGTTGGTACGGAACAGCACCAGGTAGCCCACGCCGGCGGAGATAAGCGTGCCGGCGAGCATCGGCGCCAGTTGCAGCGCGCCTTCCAGATATAGTTGCGTAATGACCACGCTCGCCGAGCAATTGGGAATCAGCCCGACAAGCGCCGAACCCAAGACGGCGAGCGTCTCGTTGCCACACAGGAACTGCTCGATCGCGGACTCGCCGAAGGTCTCGAGCACGGCGACCAGGACCAGCGTCACCAGGAAAATAAAAACCGAAACCTGCACAGTGTGAGAGATGGCACTGCGGATAATCGACAGAACGGGCGCGCCCTCGTGGGAGTGGTCGTGGCTGTGGCCGTGGTGGTGCTCATGCTCGCCCGTGTGACCGTGATCATGGCTGTGTCCGTGGTCGTGCTCGTGTTCATCTTCATCATCACAACCGCAATGGTCGCGCTCGCACAGCTCGTGGATGTGGTCGGCGCTCACGCCTGCCTCGGCCACCTCGTCGATGATGTCACCACCGCTGTGGTCGTCGTGCGCGCAGTTCACGTGGGCCGGGTTGGCCGCGGTTCCCAGCACGGTACGGCGAATCGCCGCGTGCGCGCGGGCGTTACGGCGCAGGCCGCGAATGGCAGCGTCCACGATAAAACCCGTGACCAGTGCGATCAGCGCTTTCGAAGCCAAAAGCATCGCCATAGTCTGCACGGGAACCTGCTCGGCAAGTAGCAGCGGCAGCATCTCGTCGGAGGTCGAAAGGAACACCGCCACCAACGTGCCCAAGGTCACGACACGGCCGGCGTACAGCGTTGCTGCCATGGCCGAAAATCCGCACTGCGGCACCATGCCCAGCAGCGAGCCAACCACGGGACCCGCAGCGCCGGCGCGCTTGATAGCGCCGTTGACGCGGTCGCCCGCAACGTGCTCAAGTGTCTCGAGAGCAAGATACGTCACCAACAAAAACGGCACCAGCGACAGCGTGTCCTTGCCGGCGTCGAGCAGAATATCAATCAGTAAATCCATGACGGATGGAACCTTTCGTGTCTTTCGGCAGCATTGTAAAAGTCCTAGCGGTCAACTAGGGTATTGTAGTTGTCCTAGGCGCGATGCCAATAGTTGCCCATGGTAAACTATCATCTCGCCACATCTTAATGACCCTGAGCCGCACGACGTGGCCCATCCAAGGAGCAGTTATATGAACGTTTCACAAGCACTCGAATACGAGCGTCAGCCGTTTATCCCCATGTTTATCTATGGCGATCACGGCGCCATGGAATCCGAGCGTCAGAAGGGCGAGGAGGCCCTTAAGGTGCTCGAAACCGAGTACTTTACCGCCGAGGGCGACCCCAGCTTCGACTTTGCCACCGTGCGCGACCTGGCTGACCGCAACCGCGACCTGTGCGACCAGATTGGCGAGGCACGCCTGCGCAACGTGACGCCCGCGACGCTTTCGCGCGGCCTGTCCGATGCCGACACCTGCGTCGCCATCGGCAAGATGCAAAAGCGCACTGCCGCGTCCGTTATGCGCGAAATCCGCGGCGACCGCGACGCGCTCGGCGTGGCCTACGCCCGCAAGCCCATCCAGGGCACCGTGCTCGGTATCGACATCGAGACCACCGGACGTGCACCCGAGCGCGGCTATATCATCAACGTGGGCTGGGAGATCATGGAGCTCACCAGCGACGCCGTCCCGCATGACGCCGAGGCACACTACTGCGGCCTGCCCGACATCTACCGCGGCGAGGATGTGCCGTTGTCGAATATCCACCACATCACCTGGGACGACATCGACGGCAAAAAGCCGTTCCGCGAGAACAAAGAGCTGCAAAAGCAGCTGCTCAAGCTTATGAAGAAGTACCCGTACATGGCACACAACGCCGCCTTTGAGGACAGCTGGTTCAAGATCCACCTGGACGGCTACGCCGAGGCACGCCGCGCCGGCAAGATCATCGTCATCGACTCGCGCCAGATCTGCCGCAGCCTGGACGCCGACGTGCGCTCGCTCCCCCGCGAGTCCGCCCCCGCCGCGCTCGAGAACTGGGCACGCCGTCGCGGCACCCTCGCGCCCGACGCCAACGAGCAGCATCTGGGTCTGGACGACACCGACCTCATGCTCCGCACGGTACAGGCCGAGTTCAACCTCAAGAACCTATTCGCGAAATAGCAACGCCTGCGACAAACACTACTTGCTCACGAGCGGCCTCGCAGCGGGAAACACCGCAGCGGGGCCGCCCTACGTTCCACAGATAGATCTGCCATCACAAATTCTGAACCCTCATTTTGAACGATTTCGGCCAATTCCCGACACGTAATTCGTTGTCGGATGGTGATGCATCGATATCAAATGTGCAGCAATTGAGTTTTTATATGCTATAGCTAAGCTGCGATAACATTGATTTTAGGCATGCCAACCCATAATTGCGTCAAGCTTTTGGACAGCATTTGGTTAGGCCCCTAAAACGACTTTCCCACTCAGCGCCATCAGCACGGCATTAGCTGACACGATATATACCATGAGTATCGTATTGTCACATACCACTGCAAAAGCGGTCTACCAGGCCGCGCATTCGGCGTCTGCGAAAGACACCGAGCCCTGTAACCCTGCCGCGATTTACGGATCATGTCCCACCGGAACGCTCCTTGACGCAGCCGCAGAATGGCTCACCAAACACGATGTTTCCCTCGACGCAAATGATTGCCTCGAGGTAATGGTGTTTGATCGCAGGAATGCGCGCTATGCAATGAACTGTCAATGCCACGTTTCGTCAAAACGATTCTCGAACTCACGCTTTATAGAGCTCAAAGATGGCATCTTCATTGTTGGCGTTGAGCTTTGCGCACTTCAGGCCGCCACCTATCTCCCTTTTCGCGAACTGGTGGAGTACTACTTTGAATTGTGCGGCGCTTACTCCCTTGGAACCGGCTCTTCCACCTCGTATAACGAGCGTTTCGCGCTCACCTCGACCGAAAGGTTAAAACAGTTCTTTAATTCCATTACCAGATGCGACGGTCTGGCCCTTGCCCGAAAGGCAATCCAATGTGTGCGCGACGGATGCCGGTCTCCTATGGAAACGGCCTTTGTCATGATGCTAACGCTGCCTAAAAGCGAAGGAGGGCTTGGTATTAAGGGAATTGAGACCGATTACGAGGTGCAGGTCACCGCTGCCGCAAAGAATCTCACGAGACGCAAAAAGTTCTTTATGGATGCGTATCTAAAGAAATCTCGCACAGACATTGAATACAACGGGTTTTATCATGACGCGGAAGAAGACCGCGCCATCGATGAGGAGCGCAAGAATGCGCTTGCGTCCATGGGATACGGAATCATCACCGTCAGTCGTTATTCCTTTATGCATGCCAGCGCTTTCGTTAGGGTCATGGAGGCGATCCAACGGAAAGAGGGCATACGCCCCTCGCGTCTGCCAAAAGACTTTCAAATCATGCAAGAGGACCTGAGACAGTTTGTGCTCAGAAGGTTTATAGAAGAGAAAAAGAGAATTCAGAAGCAGCTTCGCCAGGATTCCGAAGATCGTCAACGAATCGACCTCGAAAAAGCAACACTCGAAGGCATCACGCTGGATGACCCGACAATAAATGAAGTTCCGGCAATCGATGACATGCAGACTGTCGAATCCGACAGCCCATCATTTGCCCAAATAAGCAGCCTCGCGCCCGAGGGCAGAATCTTCGGGGCCGGAAGCTAGACCGGCTAACAAGGTGGGTACCCTAGCGATGTGCAAAATTGCGAGTATTCAGCAGGGTCGGCCCTCCAGCACCCACAAGTTAATCCAAATGAAAAACAAAAACGCTATCGAACGGGAACGTTAGGCAACATTTGAGGAAGACCTTGTCTGTTTACCGCCCTTGGATAACTCTTGAGCGGCTTTATTTGGCCTGGAATAGATTAACGGACCCCCTATAGTTGCAGAATACTCCAATTTTTGCACGGCGCGGGGGCACCCACCCCGGCATCGGCTATCAAAACCGCTCAGTCCGGAATCTCGTCCACTATTCCCCATCATTTTATGCGACGAATTACCTGTACGTCATTGACATATGAACATGCGCTCATATAATCGGAAGTAAGTTATATGAGCGCATGTTCATATGAAAGGATATTGCAATGAGCAGCCACGCTGATGAAACAAAGACTGGCATCGAGGCCACCGAGCCGATCGTCCCCACCACCTGCTCGCCCGAGGACCTTCCCGACGAGGAACTTCTCTACGACCTTGCCGACCTGTTCAAGGTCTTCAGCGACACCACGCGCATCAAGATTCTCTATGCCCTCATGGGCCGCGAGCTCTGCGTGGCTGACATCGCCGAAGCGACCGCGACCTCGCAGTCTGCGGTGTCGCACCAGCTGCGCACGCTTAAGCAGTCGCACCTGGTCAAGTTCCGCCGCGACGGCCGCAACATTCTCTACTCGCTCGCTGACGATCATGTCTATACCATGCTCAACCAGGGCATGAGCCATATCTGCGAATAGCAATCAACCACGGTATCAGCGCGGCCGGCACCCAGACCGCTAACACAGGGAAAGGAACCCACCATGAAAAAGCAGTTCAAGCTCGACGAGATCGATTGCGCCAACTGCGCGCGCGAGCTTCAGGACGAACTTGCCAAGCTCGAGGGCGTCAAGTCCGTTTCGGTCAACTTTATGACCCAGAAGCTGACGCTCGAGGCCGACGACGCCAAGTTCGACGAGGTCCTGGACCGCGTCGTTGAGTTCACCGCCGACGCCGAGCCGGACTGCGAGATCATTCTCTAACCCGCGCATACGTTGACCTGCGAGGCCGCGCTTGCCGCGGCCTTTGCTCGCGAAATTATATGAGCGAGTGTTCATAAACTCAAATGAGAGGTTTGAATCATGACAGCCGCCGATCCCAAAAAGAAAAAGAAGAAGCGCAAGAAGAAAGAGTCCCTTGAGCATAAGCGCAACCGCATCCTGATAGCACTGGGCATTTTTGCCGTTGTTTATGCCCTCGACGAGCTCGGCGCCCTCACTATCGCATTTGGGGAGCCCGGCAACATCTACGCCAGCTTTGTGCTGTTCCTCGTGCCGTTTTTGATTGCCGGCTACGACGTACTGCAAAAGGCATTCAATAACATCCGCCGCGGCAAGGCCTTCGACGAGAGCTTCCTCATGGCCGTCGCGACCATCGGCGCGTTTGCCATGGTGCTCTTCCCCGATACCGACCCGCACATGGCCGAAGGCGCCGCCGTCATGCTGTTCTACCAGGTCGGCGAGCTGTTCCAGGCATACGCCGTGGGCAAGAGCCGCAAGTCGATCAGCGCCATGATGGACATCGCGCCCGACTACGCCAACGTCGAGCAACCCGACGGCACGCTCGAACAGGTCTTTCCCGATGACATCGCCGTGGGCACCGTGATCGTGGTCAAGCCCGGCGAGCGCGTGCCTATCGACGGCGTCATCGTCGAGGGCGAAACCCAGCTCGACACCGCCGCGCTCACGGGCGAGTCAGTCCCCCGCCCCGCCAAGTCCGGCGACGATATCATCAGCGGCTGCATCAACATGACGGGGCTCATCCACGTGCGCACCACCAAGCCCTTTGGCGAGTCCACCGTCGCGCGCGTCCTGGAGCTCGTAGAAAACGCCAGCGAAAAGAAGGCGCGCACCGAGAACTTCATCACGCGCTTCGCCCGCGTCTACACGCCCGCCGTCACCGGCGCGGCCGCGGTACTCGCGCTCGGCGGCGGCTTGATCACCGGCGCCTGGTCCGACTGGATCCTGCGCGGCCTGACCTTCCTGGTCGTCAGCTGCCCGTGCGCGCTCGTGATCAGCGTCCCGCTGAGCTTCTTTGGCGGCATCGGCGGCGCCTCCAAGCTGGGCGTTCTCATCAAGGGCTCCAACTACCTCGAGACGCTCGCCGATGTGGACACCGTCGTCTTTGACAAGACGGGCACCCTCACCAACGGCACGTTCTCGGTCGTTGCGGTGCACCCCGAGGCTGGCTATACCGAGCAGTCGTTGCTCGAGGTCGCAGCCCTTGCGGAGTCGTTCTCCGATCACCCCATCGCGCAGTCCGTGCGTGTCGCCTACCAGGGCGAGGTCGACCCCAAGCGCGTGACGGATTCCGCTAATGACGCGGGGCACGGCGTGACGGCGACCATCGACGGCATGCATGTCGTCGTCGGCAACGCCAAGATGCTAGCCGCGGCCGGCGTTGAAGCGCCCGATTGCGAGGTCGTCGGAACGATTCTGCATGTACTCGTTGACGGCGTGTACGCCGGCCACATTGTAATTGCCGACACCATAAAGGCCGACGCCGAGCAGACGATCCGCGACCTGCACGCCGCCGGCGTCAAGCGCACCGTCATGCTCACGGGCGACCGCGAGGAAGTGGCTGCTGCGGTGGCCAAGCAGCTAGGGCTCGACGAGTTCCACGCGCAGCTGCTGCCGGGCGATAAGGTCGAACGTGTTGAAGCGCTGCTCGCGGCCGAAAGCGGCAAGGGAAAGCTCACCTTTGTCGGCGACGGTATCAACGACGCGCCCGTGCTTACGCGCGCCGATGTTGGCATTGCCATGGGCGCTATGGGTTCCGACGCTGCGATTGAGGCCGCCGACGTCGTGCTCATGGACGACAAGCCTTCCAACATTTCCCGCGCGATCCGCGTGGCGCGCAAGACCATGACGATCGTTTGGCAGAACATCATCTTTGCACTGGGCATTAAGCTGCTGATTCTGGTGCTCGCGGCGCTGGGCATCGCCAGTATGTGGCTTGCCGTCTTTGGCGACGTGGGCGTGGCGATCATCGCCATCCTGAACGCCATGCGCGCGATGGGTGTCAAGAACCTGTAGCACTCGTGGTCCCTCCGGCCGGGGCCGGGCTTGGTTTTGAAAACGTCCTCGACCAATGAAGTGCCCCCGTTCTGCTCCTTCGGAGCTACGAACGGGGGCACTTCTGGTCTGCGGAATGTTTTCAAAACCAAGCCCGGCCCCGGCCTGCGGTGACATCGCTGGCGGTTCTTGGGCATCGCTTGCTGGCGGGGTTCCTTGTCTGAGTTGGGCTTAGTTGGTGGGGCCACTGGTCCCGGTCGCCGCCCCGTCTCAGCATCGATCTTAGCTTCTCGAAGCTCTCCTCGCTCAGGCAGTGCTCCATGTGGCAGCCCTCTTGCGACGCGACCTCGGGCGTTACGCCTGCGTCCTCTAGCAGCCCTACAAAAAAGCAGTGGCGCTCCCACATTTGACGGGCAACCTCAAGACCGCGTTCCGTCAGATGCACGTCGCGTTTGCCCATCTCCACGTAGCCGGTGCTCTCCAAGGCCGCCATGGCTTTAGAGACGCTTGCTTTGGTTACGCCCAAGTATTCGGCAACGTCGATCGAGCGCACGATGCCCTGACGTTCCGACAGAACGTAGATCGATTCGAGATAGTCTTCTCCGGATTCACGCAGGGCCATGGGCCGCCTTTCGCGATGGCTTCTAGTTAGCCTTTGGATACTTTTGCTTGATTTACTTTACCGCAAAAGTTGCCCATGTCTTACTACTTTGCCTAAAAGTTAGCCGTGTTTCACAAAACGTGCGGGACGAAAACAAAATGAGGACGCCCCGCAAGGAGTGTCCCCAGGTGCCGGGTGCCGGCCCGCAGTTACATCAGCCCAAAGTGCTTCGCAGCGTTGTAGATTCCGTCGTCGTCCACGGCGGTCGTTACGTAGGTCGCTGCGGCCTTCACGGTCTCCTGAGCGTTGCCCATGGCCACGCTCGTGCCCACGGCCGAGAACATCGACAGGTCGTTCTCGCCGTCGCCAAAGGCAATCGCCTCACTCGCGTCGATGCCCAAGCGCTCCAGCGTCGCCGCCACGCCCAGATCCTTGCCGCCGTTAGCGGGAATAATGTCGCAGAACAGGTCGCACCAGCGCGTGGTGAGCGAATGCGACACGGCGTCGGTCACGATATGTTCGTCGGCCGGGTCCACAAAGGCGCAAAACTGGTAGACCGGTGCGTCAAAGGCGTGCTCAAACGGCTCCTCGTGGTAGACGATTCCCGCGTTGCTGCCGGCCGTCACCACGCGCTCGGACAGGCGGTTCACAAACGAGTTCTCGCCCTGCATGCACAGCGAGTCGTAGCGCCCCTGCACCACCTGGTCCACAATCACCGCGACGTCGTCCGGATCGATCGGGCAGCTGCGGTAAACCCCCTCGGCATCAAAGCAGTGCTGGCCCGAAAGCGTAATGTACGCATCCCAGCCCAGGTCGAACAGCCAGTCCGGCATCTGGTAGGTCGGACGGCCCGTGGCGATCACGCACGCAATCCCCTGCTCGCGAAAGCTGTCGAGCACCTGCTGCGCCGACGCCGGAATCCGGTGGGTCTTAAAGCCCAGCAGCGTACCGTCGATATCGAAAAACGCGGCTTTGATCATCCTCGTCTACTCCTCGCCCTCGAGCTTTTCGCTCGCCTCGAGCCACGCCATCTCCAGCTCGTCCATGGCAGCGTGAGCCTCGTCGATCTTTGCCTGCTGCTCGCCGAGCGCCGTGTAGTTGGTGGGATCGACTTGGGCCATTGCTGCCTCGGCCTCCTCAACGCGGGCGCGCTGCGTCTCCATCTTGCGCTCGAGCGAACTCACCTCGCGGCGGAGCTTCTGACGTTCGGCGTTGGAAAGGCCATTGGGCTGACCGCTTGCCTTAGGCTTTTCGGCCGCAGCTGCCGCGGCACCGGTGTCAAACGTGCCGGTCTTGGCGCTCGGCGCGCCCACGGGCTCGCCCTCGGCGGTAGCGTTGCACAGGCGCAGGTACTGGTCCACGCCACCGGGCATATGCGTCAGGTGGCCGTCGAGCAGCGCCCACTGCTGGTCGGTCACGCGCTCCATCAAAAAGCGGTCGTGCGTCACCAGAATCAACGTGCCGGGCCAGCCGTCGAGCAGATCCTCGACAATCGCCAGCATGTCGGTATCCAGGTCGTTGCCGGGCTCGTCCAGGATAAGCACGTTGGGCTCGTCCAGGATTGTCAGTAGCAGCGACAGGCGACGGCGCTGGCCGCCCGAAAGATCGCCGATGCGGCTCCAGAGCTGCTGTGTCGTAAAGCCCAGACGCTCACAGAGCTTCTCGGGCGAAGTCTCCTTGCCATCGATGACGTAGTACTTCTTATAGTTGCTGAGCACCTCACGGATCGTGTCGCCCATGTAGGGCTCGAGCTCCTCGAGCTGCTGCGACAGCACGCCAAAGCGCACCGTCTGGCCAATCTTTACACGGCCGCGCAGGGGCGCGATCTTGCCCTGGATCACGTCGAGTAGCGTCGACTTGCCGGCACCGTTCTCACCCAAAAGACCATAGCGGTCGCCCGCACCAATGAGCCAGGTCACATCGGTGAGCACCTGCTTGGGCGCGCTATCGGTATCCGCATAGCCGGCGTCCACGTCGATCACGTCGATGACCTGCTTGCCCAGGCGGCTCACGGCGAGACGCTTGAGCTCCAACTCGTCACGCACGGGCGGTACGTCGGCGATGAGCTCGCGGGCGGCATCCACGCGAAACTTGGGCTTGGTGGAGCGCGCCTGGGCACCACGGCTCAGCCACGCGAGCTCCTTGCGCGCCATGTTGCGACGGCGCTCCTCGGTAACCGCGGCCATGCGGTCGCGCTCTACGCGCTGCAGGATATATGCGGAGTAACCGCCCTCAAAGGGATCGACCTGGCCGTCGTGGACCTCCCACATGCTGGTGCAGACCTCGTCCAAGAACCAGCGGTCGTGCGTGACCACGAGCATGGCGCCCTGGCCGCGCTGCCAGCGGGCCTTTAAGTGACGCGCGAGCCAGTTGATGGTACGCATGTCCAGGTGGTTGGTAGGCTCGTCGAGCATAAGCACGTCGTAATCGCCGATCAGCAGGCGCGCGAGGTCCACGCGACGGCGCTGGCCGCCTGAGAGCTCGCCCACCGTGCCTTCCCAGGGCACATCGCTGATAAGACCGGCCAGGATCTGGCGTGTACGCGGACTCGACGCCCACTCATACTCGGGCGTGTCGCCCACGACGGCATGATGCACGGTGTCGGTATCGACCAGGTTGTCCTTTTGACCGAGCAGACCGATCGTCGTGTCGCGGCGGTGCGTCACGCGGCCGTCGTCGGGCTCCAACGTGCCGGCGAGCACGCTCAGCAGCGTCGACTTACCGTCGCCGTTTTTACCGACAATACCAATACGGTCGCCCTCGCCCACGCCGAGCGTAACGCTATCGAAAATATGCTTGGTGGGAAACTCTAGGCTGACGGAATCGCATCCCAAAAGAATCGCCATATGCCCTGCTCCTTCGTAGAAATTCAACGTTGTCCATGATAGCAGCGAGCCCCACCCCAAACCACCACGAAGGTGCCTGTCCCTTTTGTGGTGGTCGTTTCGGTCGCAGAGCAAAAAGGCGGGCCATCTCACGCAAGAGATGACCCGCCTCTCCAATCAGTCCCGTGGCAACCGTGGCCGCCACGGGCCTCAAGCATGTCCCGGACTAGGAGAACATGCCGGTGAGGTAATCATTCAGCCGCTTGTCCTTGGGCCGTTGGAAAATCTCGTCGGTCTCGTCGTACTCGACCATATCGCCCATGTAGAAGAACGCCGTGCGGTTGGACACGCGCGACGCCTGCTCCATGTTGTGCGTCACGATGACGATGGCGCGCTCGGCCACAATCGACGACATAAGGTCCTCGATCGCCAGCGTCGAGATGGGGTCGAGCGCCGAGCAGGGCTCGTCAAACAGGATCACGTCGGGGTTGAGCGCCAGCGTGCGCGCAATGCACAGACGCTGCTGCTGGCCGCCCGAAAGCGCGTAGGCGCTCTTGTCGAGCTTGTCCTTGACCTCGTCCCACAGCGCCGCGCCGCGCAGGCTCTCCTCGACCATGCGATCGAGCTCGTCACGGTCGGTGATGCCGTGGCGCTTGGGCGCAAACGTGATGTTGTCGCGAATAGACTTGCGGAAGGGGTTGGGCTGCTGGAACACCATGCCAATGGAGCGACGCAGCTCGTACGTGTTCTCGGTCCTGGTGTTCACGTTGCGCCCGCGGTAGTTGATCTCGCCCTCCACGCGGCAGCCGCGAATCTCGCGATTCATAAGGTTGAGGCTGCGCAAAAAGGTCGACTTACCGCAGCCCGAAGGCCCAATGAGCGCCGTGATCTCGCCCTTGTGAAAGTCGAGCGACGTGTCGTGCAGCGCATGGTGGTCGCCATAGTACACGTTGACGTCCTTGGTGGAGAGCACGACCTCGTCGCTCACGGCCTTACCGCTCACGCGTACGCGCTTCTCGCTCTCTCCCACACTCGACAGGAAGTCCTGGGTCTCGGATGTGGCCGCTTCGGTTGCGGGCGTTGTGCTCATCTCGCTCATTCGGCCGTCATCCTCCTTGCCAGTTGCTTGCCCACGATACGGGCGATCACGTTAAACAGCAACACGCAGATCATCAGCAGCGCCGCGGTGCCCCAAACGATCTGCTGTGCCTCGGGGCTGCCCTCGCCGTAAATCTTGTAGATGTGCACGGCGAGCGACTCACCGGGGCGGAACACGTTCCAGGCGCAGGTGGGGCTCGACAGGTTAAAGCTCAAGAAATTCAGGCGAACCGGCGAGCTCATGCCCGAGGTAAAGAGCAGCGCCGCGGCCTCGCCAAAGACACGGCCGGCCGAAAGCACGATGCCGGTCACGATGGCAGGCATAGCCTCGGGAATCAGGATGTGCAGCGTGGCCTCCCAGCGGGTGAGGCCCATAGCCAGGCACGCATCGCGCTGGGCCTGCGGCACGTCCTCGAGCGCCTGCTGAATCACGCGCACCAAGATGGGGATGTTGAACATGGTGAGCGCGACGGCGCCGGAGATGATGGAGTACTTCCAGCCCAGCTGCACCGAGAACACCAGAAAGCCGAACATGCCGACGACGATGGAAGGCAGCGAGGACAGCGTCTCGATGGCGGTGGAGGCGATGTCGCGAATGGGTCCGTCCGGAGCGTACTCGACCAGGAAGACCGCGCCGCCCAGGCTGATGGGCACCGAGATAATCAGGGTGATCAACAGCAGGTAGAACGAGTCGAACAGCTGATAGAGTACGCCGCCCTGGGTTCCGTTGGCACGCGCGGGCTGTGTGAGAAAGCCCGGCTGGAACAGCGTCGAGATGCCTTCGAACAGGATGTAGGCCACCATAGAGATGACGATGATCATGACGATGGCGACGATTGCCGTCAGCACGCCCGTGGCGATGCGGTCCTGTTTTTGGACGCGTCCGAGTCTCGCCTCGTCGATGTGGATGCGCGTGCTAGCCACGATTCTTCGCCCCCTTGCGGCCAATGAGATGGATGATCAGGATGAAGATGAGGCTCATGCCCATCAGCAGCAGGCCGAGCGCCCACAGAACATCGTCCTGGGCCGAGCCCTCGGCATAGACCGCCATAGACGTGGTGAGCGTGGTGGTGATGGTGGATGCCGGCGACAGCAGCGACGTCGGCATGGACTCGATGCCTCCGATGACCATGCGCACGGCGAGCGTCTCGCCAAAGGCGCGCGTCATGCCAAGGATGACCGCGGTCATGAGCGACGGCATGGCGGACTTGAGCACCACGTGCCAGATGGTCTGCCAGCGGGTGTAGCCCAGCGCGAGCGAGCCCTGACGGTAGCTGTCGGGCACGGCACGCAAGCCGTCGACCGAAAGGGTGGTCATCGTCGGCAGGATCATGACGGCCAGCACGATGGCGCCGGGCAAGATGCCCAGGCCCGTGCTTGCGTGGAAAACGCTCTTCATAAGACCGACGACCACGTGAAAGCCGATCAGGCCAAAGACGACCGAGGGAATGCCGGTCAAAAGCTCAATGAGCGGCTGAAAGATCTTGGAACCAAACTTAGGCTGGATCTCGACCGCAAAGATGGCAGAGCCGATAGCGATGGGCAGCGCGATAAGCGTGGAGAGCACCATGACCGCAAACGAGGTGACGATCAGGGGCAGGGCGCCGGTATAGGGCAGGCCGTTTTCGGCTGTGTTGGCCAGGTCCCACTTGGTGCCGGTAAAAAAATCGACGACCGAAACGCCGTCCTTGAAAAAAGCCGAGAGGCCCTTTTGGGCGACCATAAAGATGAGCGCGGCAACGACAAGCGTCACGAGCGCTACGCACGCGCCCGTGACGCCCAAGCCCACGTTCTCAAGGTCGCGCTTTGGCAGCTGTTTTGCCATTGCAAACCTTTCCGGGGGCGATTATTTATTTAGCAGAGACCTTGCCGCTGGCGTCCTTGACGACCTTCATGGCAGAGACAGGGATAAAGCCCTGCTCCTCGACGAGCTTGCCCTGGACGTCGTCGGAAAGCATGAACTCCAGGAAGGCCGTGGTGGCCTCGTCGGCGTCCTTGGAGCAGTACATGTGCTCGGTCGCCCAGATCTTGAAGGAGTCGTCGGTGACGTTTGCGCTCTTGGGCTCGACGCCCTCGACCTTGATGGCGTTGAACTTGGAGTCATCGAAGTGCGAGAAGTCGAGGTAGGAGATGGCGTTGTCGGTACTGCCCATCTGAGTCTGGACATCGCCGGACTTGTCGAGCTCAGCGTCGCCCTTAAAGTCGACGGCCTCGTCGCCAAAAACGGCGGCCTCGAAGGTGGCACGGGTGCCAGAGCCAGCCTTGCGGTTGAGAACGACGATCTTGGCGTCGTCGCCGCCGACCTCCTTCCAGTTGGTGATCTGGCCGGAGAAGATACCCTTGAGCTGCTCGAGGGACAGGTCGTCGACCGTCACGTTCTTGGAGACGACAGGGCCCATGCCCACGACGGCGACCTCGTGGTCGACAAGGTTCTTGACCTGGTCGGCCTCGAGCTTGGTCTCGGCGAAGACGTCGGAGTTACCGATGGTAACGGTGCCGGCGGCGACAGCGGTCAGGCCCTTACCCGAACCGTTGCCCGAACCGGAGACGGAGACGTCCGGGTTGGCATCCATGAACTTCTCCGCAGCGGCCTCGACGAGAGCCTGGAACGAGGAGGCGCCGTCGTAGGTCACCTCGCCGGAGACGGACTCGGCAGCAGCAGTGGCGCCGCCCTTGTCGGCGGCGTTGGAAGCGCCTGCGCCGCCGCAGCCAACGAGGCCGAGGCCCACGAAGCTGGCAAGACCACCAGCGAGGCCGAGGAACTGACGACGAGAATAAGCCTGATCGAGCATGATCTTCCTTTCATACATGCGACTCGCGAGCACCCTGCCCGCTTTGCTGTTTGGAAAGATACGGCCCCGATCGGGCGGCGTCCGCGCCGACTGCTGTTTCTTACGGGCATCTGATAGACCCTTACCGCAAGCGCGATTCGGCTTTACAAACGAATAACAAACCCCACCCAAGCATGGCACGCTTTTTACACCAGAGGAGCGTAGTCATTCGGGACGTTCTTGTTTGACTAGTCATTTAAGAACGTCCCCAACGACTACCCTCAATGACCACCGCATCCGGAGCAAGGCAACGCCGCAGGTAGAGGACGGACAGCGAGCGACGTCCAGAGCGAACAAGTTGGCATGAAAAAGACAAGGCATAGACCTTCTGGTCATGCCTTGCCTTTTGAATGACAAATTGTCGCTCTGGGCGGCGCGCAGCGTCGAGCCGTTACGCGGTTCGTAGAACCGCGTAACCTAAAGCTCGAGTTCATTCAAACGTAGGATTGCCACAATGTAGATCTTGAGCGCCTGCTTGAGCTGTTCCTCGTTGGCGCACTCGTTGGGGCCGTGCATCTGGCCGCCCCATGCGGGCAACTCCAGGCCGGTCTCTTCGGGGCCAAACGATACGGCTCGGGCAAAGTTGCGCGCATACGTGCCGCCGCCCATGGCAAAGGGCTCGGCATGCTTACCCGTAAACTCGTTGTAGGTATCGATGAGCGCCTTCACGGCCGGTTCGTCGGCAGAGACCGAGAACGGCACCTTTGTACGACCCACGCGGCACGTCACGCCAAAGCGGCCCACGAGCGGCTCGAGCTGCTCACGGATGGTATCGGCGCTCGTGCTATCGGGGAAGCGCACGTCGATGACCTGCTCAATGTGGCCATCTGCCACACGAATGACGCCGGGGTTGCAGGTGAGCGGGCCAAACGCCGGGCTCGTCGCGTCGATACCCAGGCCACGACCATAGGCGTCCGCATGCACAAAGGCCAAAAACTTGACAAACTCGTGCTCGGCAGGCGTCAACAGGCGCTCGTTGCGTGCGCCAAACGTATCCTCCACCTCGCGCAGATACCCCACGATCAGGCCGACGGCATTAATCGTTCCCTCGGGCATCGAGGCATGGCCACCGATACCGTGGGCAAAAATCTGCGCATGACCGTTGTCGAGCGTCGTGATCTCAAGGCGATCGGCGTTTTCAACGGGCGCCGGCAGCTCCTCGGCGGCAATCGCAAGTTCGCAGATAGACTGCGACGGAATGGCGTTGCTCGCCTCGGCACCGCTCCAGGACACAATGCGCCCGCCGTCGATCTTGGGGCTCACAAGCGTCGCCCCAAACTGACCCTTCTCGGCATTGCAGACCGGGAACTCGGCATCGGGCGTAAACAGAAAGTCGGGGTTCGCGTAATTCTCCAGATAATGGTGAACGTCGGACATGCCCACTTCCTCATCGCAGCCCAGCAGCGCGCGGAAGGTGTAGCGCGGCACAATGCCATGCTTGAGCAGGTAGGCGCCGGCGTAGAGCGACAGCACGGCCGGACCCTTGTCGTCGATCACGCCGCGGCCGAGCAGCCAGCCCTCGCGGCGCTCCATCGCAAACGGATCGGTGTTCCAGCCGGGACCGGCGGGCACCACGTCCACATGGCAAATGGTCGCGAGCTGCTTGTCGCCGCGGCCAGGAATATCGGCAATGCCCACATAGCCCTCGTCGTCGCTCGTCTGATAGCCGAGCTTCTGCGCGATGCCGAGCGCACAGTCGAGCGCGTCACGGACCGGGCGGCCAAACGGCGCACCAGGTTCCGCATCGGCGGCAATGGCAACAGACGGGTAGCTCACCAGCTGCTCGATATCGGCGACAACGTCCTCCCAGACCTCGTCGACGTACTCGGCAACGCTCTGCTCCACCTGATTCATGGACGACCTCCTTATCAATGAGCGGCGAGCATGCCCGCCCCTCACCTTGAGTCATTAGATAGCGAAAAGTTTAGCAAGCTCGGCCATCGAGTGCACCACTGCATCGGCGCCCGCGGCCTCATGCTCGCCCGGCGCCGCCGCACCCGAATAGATGCCGATGCACGGCACGCCCATTGCGTGCGCGCCCTCCACATCGTTAAAGCGATCGCCGATCATCACGGCATCGCCCGCCGTCGCACCCAAGGCCGCCAACGCGTCGCGGATCGAATCGGCCTTGATCTCGCGCCCCTGCGGAGGATTCATGCCGACCACGGCTTCGAACTGGCAAAGGCCAAGCTCACCCACCATGTCGATGCACTTTGCCTCCATGCGAGACGTCGCCACGGCCAAGTGATGTCCCTGTGCGGCAAGGCCATCGAGCAGCGCGGGGATCCCGTCAAACACGGGATACTCCTCCGGCCCCAGCTCATCAAAAAAGGCGCGGTACTCATCGGCCACCACAAGCGACTCTTCGCGGGAAAAGCCGTAAAAGTCGTGAAAGCTCTTCCACAGGGGCGGCCCGATCATGCGACGCAGGTCACCCATCTGCGCCTCAGAAAACCCGCGCGCAGCCAGCGTCTTGCGCGTCGAGGTCATCACCGCCCGGCCCGTATCTGCCACCGTGCCGTCAAAATCGAACAGCACGACCGGCCGCCTGCATATCTCCAGTGCCTCCATCGGCATTCCTCTTCCCCAGTTGACGATTTCCACACCGACACTTCAAACTGTTGACTATTCAACAATTGAACCTAGCAATGTGGAACGACTCTACTATACTTGTCGCACTTTGCTCTCAGAAGGCGGCGCACAAGCGCCCCAACGAAAGGTGCAATTATGTCTTTTGCCATCATAACCGACTCCACGTCGGACATCTCCCCCGCCCGCGCCCAAGAGCTCGGCATTTACGTGATTCCGCTGCATGTGATTATCGAGGGCGAGGACCTGCTCGACCAGGTGCAAATAACCGCCCAGGAGTACGCCGCGCGCATGGCCGGCTCCGAGCAGCTGCCGCACACCTCGCAGCCGAGCGCCGGCGAGTTCAAGGCACTCTTTGACCGCGTGCTCGCCGACGGCCACGACAGCGCCATCTTTATCTCGCTGTGCAGCGAGTGGTCCGCCTGCTATGCCAACGCCAGTCTGACGGCCGAAACGCACGAGCTCGACGTTCGCTGCATCGACTCGCGCACCGGCTCGGGTGCCGAAGGCCTGCTGGTGGAGTACGCGCTGGCCATGCGCGAGGACGGCCGCAGCCTGGACGAGACCGAGGCACAGATCCGCGCGACGCTGCCCGACGCCCACCTGCTGCTGATTCCCCGCACGCTCGAGAACCTCGTTAAGAACGGCCGTGCGCCCAAACTCGCCGGCCAGCTCACGCAGATGCTCAACATTCGCCTGGCCGTTTCGCCGGAGTGGAAATCGGGCGAGATCAAGGCCGTCAAAAAAGGCCGTGGCGCCAAGCGCATCGTTGCCAACACCATGGCCGATTGCCTCGCATTTTTGACCGAGCATCCGGGCTCCAGCGTTCGCGTGCTCACAACCGGCGCCACCGAGGAGCACGAGCTCGTCAACCAAGCGCTCGCGGGCCAAGACTACGTAGACGCCGGCACCGGCCCCATCGGCTGCACCATCGCCACCCACGTAGGCGTCGACGCCATCGCCATCAGCTATTGCCCCCGCTATCAACCTGCCAATTAGGGACAGATTTATTTTGGCAGGTTTTATCTGGGCAAACGTTAAACGCTAACAGACCTGTCCGACAAGATCGGACCTGTCGGGGCTGTCGAACAGCCATGGTGCAACCAGCCCCAGCAAAGCCGTCACGCCGGCGCGCCCCAACTCAAAGCGCACCGGCGTTGCTTTAAGAGTTGCGGCGGGACGGTGACCGCTTGAGCCGAAAAGCCGCGAACCGCTTCCCATTACGCCGCAACTTCATTGCCGCCCAACCAGCCAATCGAGAAATTGGCGGCGATCGATGCTTTGTCCAACCCCCTTGCGATACCCTCTGGGCAGAAAATGGCAAATATGAGTACTGTTACCAGTTTAGTAACAGCGAAATCTGGCTGAATATGCCGTCTTCCACCAATTCCGAGCGTCATAAAGTCCCGAATCGCCATGTCGAGAGGGTTGGTTATATCAAATTTCGGCCGATTGGTCTTAAATACGTTCAAGATGATATGATACTACCCCAACAACAGTACTCATATTTGCCATTTTTTGCCCACAGGGTCTATTCGAGGGCGGCTCCCGGGGTCTCCAGCCCGCCTCATAGCCGCTCAAACCCATTCAGCAACAGCCGCCGCACATTTTGACACCAGCTGAACACCACTCACGGAGTCGCATTCCACTATCACCGAACCTAAATCGGAATCGAGCGCCCAAAAAACCAAAATAACGTACCCTCATCTCAATGGACCATGAGAAGAACGGCATTTACATGAGCACCGTCACGCATCAATACGCCCTCATCGGGGGCGCGTTATTCCAATTCAAGGAAGCAGTCTCTCACGTATCGGAGCCGCACAGCCAAATCGTCATCTGCAGCAACGGCCCAGACATCCGCTACGCAACGCTCGAAGAATGGGAGAAAGCCGGAAAATCTTTCGGCAAGCGAGCGCAGGTTAAGGGCCTCGTCACCAGCACGAGTTCAGCGCGCGAAAAACTCGAGCTCTTTCGCAATCTCTTTACTGGCCGCAAAGATGTTTACGCCCATGGATACCGCAGAAAAGACGGGGGTATCGGCTATACACCCGCCTGCGCAAATGAGTGGAAACCGGGCATTTGTCCCAAGGCAAGCCATCAGAGGGTCAAATGCGCGGAATGCGGTAGCCGCGTCTTCCCCGAGTTGAGCAATGCCGCGATCATTGACCATTTCAAAGGCAGCGACGACAGGCTCCGAGACGTCATAGGTCAGTATGTTCTCGACAGTGACAGCAACACAAAAGTTCTGGTCATTGATTTTGACGGAGCCGATTGGAAAGAAGCGGCAAACGCCATTCGGCTTGTCGCAAAAAGCCATGGAATCGATGCTGCAGTTGAGCGATCGAGATCAGGCAACGGCGCACATGTCTGGTTTTTCTTCCTAGAGCTCACCGGCGCAAAGACCGCAAGAGATTTTGGAAGCAGCCTTATCGCCGAGGCGGCGATGCTCAACAAGACAATCACCTTCGAAGCTTTTGACCGAATGATGCCCGCGCAGTCCACCATTCCTGAGGGTGGCTTCGGAAATCTCATAGCGCTGCCCTTTCAAGGAAAAGCGCAGCGAGAAGGAAACAGCGTATTTGTTGACGAGCAATTTGAGCCCTTTCCCGATCAATGGCTTTATCTTTCGCAAATCCAGTTGATCCCGCGTACGATGGTGAAAAGTCTGCTCGAGAGCATCGACAATAGACCGCATGGATTATCAGCTGCAGTGGCGGCAAACACCGCCGCACCGCATTCCCAGAGGCCGCGAAAGCGGCTTCCGCTCACGCAGCGGGACTTCCCGCCATCGCTACCCGTCACGCAAGCTGATATGCTCTACATTACCGAAAAGTCCCTGAGTCCCGCAGCCCAAATGGAAGTCCGCAGGCTTGCAACATTTGCCAACCCGGAATTCTTCCGTGCGCAATCAATGCATCAATCAGTATTCGGCAAACCGCGGTACATAGACCTCAGCGAACTTAGAGATGGCTGCGTCGCGATCCCCAGAGGCTGCAAGGCTCAACTTGAGCGGCTGCTTCAAGAAGCCGGCGTTGCTGCCCACTATTCAGACAAGCGCGTATCGGGCAATCCAATTGGGATGGCATTTAAAGGGACGCTTCGCCCTGAACAGCAAATTGCCGCTGAACAGATGCTCGGCTATGAAGACGGGATCATGTCTGCACCGACGGGTTTCGGCAAAACCGTCATTGGAGCCTATCTTATTGCTGCCATCGGTCTTCCAACGCTCGTCATCGTTCCCAAGACTGCGCTCATTGCCCAATGGAAATCCCAGCTCGAACGCTTTCTCGACATCACGGACAACAGGGAGCCCGTCCGAACCCCAAAAGGACGAATCAGCAAAAGGCAGCCTCCACTCATTGGACAAATCGGAGGCGGCAAGACCACCATAAGCCGTCTCATCGAAATTGCTTCATTCCAGTCTCTGTCCGGCAAGGACCCCCAGACCGGAGAACCAATAGCCAAGGAGCTCGTTCGCGATTACGGTCTCATCATCTGTGACGAATGTCACCATGCGGCCGCGCCACAGCTTGAGCTTGTGCTCAAGTCCGCTCCAGCCAAATATGTATACGGCCTTTCCGCGACGCCTGAACGCTCGGACGGACTCACGCGAGCACTCTCAATGCTCTGCGGCCCGCTTCGCCATGTCATTGATCCAAAAACGCAAGCAATCCAACAGGGAATTCAGCGCGTTATTAGGCCGCGTTTTACCGGAGTTCGACTACCCGCCTACGAACCAGGGGCGTCCTTTAATCAAGTTCTCGATCTCCTGTGTGCGCACACAGCGAGAAACAAAGCAATTGTCGACGATGCCCTCGAGACCGCGTCAAACGGTCGACATCCGCTTGTGCTATCCAAAAGGAAAAAACATGCCGAAGAGCTATGTAGACTGCTTCAAAGCCGCGGACACGAACCTATACTCTTAACCGGAGAAATCGACGCCAAAGAAAGAAAGGCAATACTGAACAGCCTTCCCGGCTTCGAGCATGATCATCGAATTATCATCGCAACCGAAGGCCTTCTGGGCGAGGGTTTCGACCTGTCTTACCTTGACACTCTGCTCATTGCCACACCGATATCTTGGGACGGCAGCATAACGCAGCAGGCAGGCAGACTACATAGAAGTCACGAGGGCAAGCAGCGGGTTGAGATATTCGACTATGTTGATTTGTCGATACCCATGCTCGCGCGCATGTACCAGAAGAGACTCAAGACCTACGCCAAGCTGGGGTATGAAGTCTTTGCAGCAAATGACAACAAACGGGCCGATCAAAACATCCTCGTTAGGCCGGCAAGGGCCGTGGAGGCATTAGCGGATGACATCGCGCGCGCAATGAAAAGCATTTTTATTGCCGCGCCCTACGCATCCGCTGCATGCCTCGCAAAGCTCGCTGCCGTACTCACAGGCGCCGCCGACCGTGGGATTGCCCTTGAGATTTCAATTGCCTCGACTCCGCACAATGACGTGAAAGCGATTTTTACCGAGATGAACGTCGACTATTCCATCAAAGCCGAAGGGCGCCTGTGCGCGTCAGTAATTGACGAGGAAACCGTCTGGTACGGAACTATTCCATTACTGGCCTTTCCTAAGAAAGAGGACTGCAGCATCCGTTTCAAAAGCAGCGAAGTTGCAGCCGAGCTTTTAAGCGAAATCCAGCGAAGAGGAGAACCGGAGGTCGCAGCCACGAACGGGATGTCTCCAACAGTTACGGTGGAATAGGGGCCGTTTTTGGCCAATCGGCCGCGAATCAATCCCTATTCCCCCGCGAATCATAAGCGAGCAATCAGCCCTGCGGACCCTGGAACAGCTCCTCATGCGAGCCCATTCTGACCAGCCGGATCACAGGATTAGTCTTATGCGGCAAATAAAGAACGACCACATCGACCAAGCCATCGGATAGATGGAAATCGATGTGGCCGTTGTAGTTGCCGCCCGGGTTTGAAAGCTCGTGGGCACCATATTCCGCGGGAAGCGAGCCGTGAGCCGCAAGCTCTGCGACTGCCGCCTTAAACTCGCTTTTTAGCTGCGGATGGATGCGCATCGTCCGTTTGTAATCCGCCTTAAACTGAGCCTCGACCTTAATCTCAAACATCGCTAGTCCTCATCGAGGAATGATATAAGCTCATCAGCGTTATTGAATGACGGGCTGTCGTCCGGCAGAATCCCCAACTCATGAGCTTCGGCGATCACCATGGCACGCCTCGTTGCCTCGTTGGGCACCTCCGCCCTTCCTACGATCTCAAAAGGAATCTTTCGTTGATTTACCAGCTGCCGAACAGCAAGGTTGAGATACGAATTGAGACTCAGACCAACCGTATCCAAGAACTCAGTCGCCTGTTCCTTGAGCCCCTCTTCGATGCGAACCGTCGTAGGCTTAACCGTTGCAGTAGACATACGCGACCTCCTCGCCTCGTCTTTTGCATCAGTATACCCAGTTTAGATGGCATACTGATGTTAAATAGCATCAGTATGCCGTTCACATTACTATAACAACAATCACAGCACCCTACATCAGCCCGCTCAGGGCGATGTCGACGGCTTCGTTGAGGTCGTCGGTGATATGCACGAGCTCGGGATCGAGCGGGCTGATCATGCCGGCGTCCATCACCGGGCCGTTGAGCCAGTCGAACAGGCCCTGCCAGTACTCGCTGCCCACCAGCACGAGCGGCATGCGCTTGACCTTGTGCGTCTGCACCAGCGTGAGCACCTCGAACATCTCGTCGAGCGTACCAAAACCTCCGGGAAACACGATGGCGCCCGAGCTGTATTTGACGAACATGGTCTTGCGCACAAAGAAGTAACGGAAGTCCATGCCCAGGTTCACGTATTTGTTGAGCCCGTGCTCGTGCGGAAGCTCGATACCCAGGCCAACTGACTTGCCGTTGACACTCGCCGCTCCCCTGTTGGCCGCTTCCATGATGCCGGGGCCGCCACCGGTGATAACCGCCACGCCGCGCTGGGCAATCTTGCGACCGACCGTGCGCGCCGCCTTGTAGAGCGGATCGGTCTTGGGCGTGCGGGCGCTACCGAAGATGGTCACCGCAGGTCCGAGCTCGGCAAGCGCGCCAAAGCCGTCGACAAACTCGGCCTGAATGCGCAGTACGCGCCACGGATCGGCGTGCAGCCAGTCGGTCGACTCCTCGGGCGCCAGTAGGTTGGCGTAGGTGTTGTCCTTAGGAATCATGGGGCCGCGCATGACCACGGGGCCGCGGCGGTACGTCTCGTCGTAGGCGGGCTCGGCCTCGACGTTCTCATTCTTAATCATGGGTACTCCTATCGAGAAAAAGAAAAGCGAGCGGGGTCGACGCCATGCGCCAAACACCCGCCCGAACATCAACTAGTCGGTATGGTACCCACGATGCATCATGCGCTTGCAAGGCATCGGTCAGCGGTCGCGCAGCCGGCGTCAGCGAATGTGACGAGCAGCTGCCGCTCAGCCTTTGCCGTTGCCCACGCTCTGCAAGCGTGTCTTTCGCCCTTAGTAATCCACCGCGGCAGGGCTATTCATCCAATCGCTCACGAATGCGCCATAGCGGCCCTCGATAATGGCCTGGCGAGCACGCTGCATAAGGTTGAGCAGGTAGTAGATGTTGTGCATCGACAGCAGAATGCCGCCGAGCATCTCCTTCTGCGTGACCATGTGGCGGATGAGCGCGCGGCTGTAGCCGCCCGTGCACACCGGGCAGGTGCAGGTGGGATCGATGGGGCCATCGTCGTGCGCAAAGCGGGCGTTGCGGAAGTTGAGGCGACCCTCGCTGGAGAACGCCGTACCCATGCGCCCCGTGCGCGTCGGCAGCACGCAGTCGAACATGTCGATGCCCACGCCCACACCGCGCACGAGGGTGGTGGGGTTGCCGACGCCCATCAGGTAGCGCGGCTTGTGCTTGGGCATGTACTCGCTTACGAGTGGTGCCAGGGTCTCGAACATGGTCTCGTGGTCCTCGCCCACCGAGTAGCCGCCGATGCCGTAACCGGGGAAGTCGCCGCACTCCTCCAGATGGCGCAGCGAGCGCAGGCGCAGATCTAGGTGCATGCCGCCCTGAACAATGCCAAAGAGCGCCTGGTCGTCGCGGGTATGCGCCTTATAGCAGCGCTCGGCCCACATGCTCGACAGCTCAACGGCGCGCTCAACGTAGGCGCGCGTGGCGGGATAGCCCGGGCACTGGTCGAGCTGCATGCAGATGTCGGAACCGAGCTTCATGGCGATTTCCATGTTGTCCTCGGGCGTCCAGAACACATGGCGGCCGTCATAGTCGTTGACGATAAAGCGCACGCCCTCGTCGGTGAGCTTGACGGCATCGTTGTGGCTGAACACCTGGAAGCCGCCCGAATCGGTGAGGATAGGGCCGTGCCAGTTCATAAACTTGTGCAGGCCGCCCAGCTCGGCGATGGTGTCCTCGCCGGGACGCATGGACAGGTGATAGGTATTGGCAAGCACGATCTGGGCGCCGAGCTGTTTGACGGTCTCGGTAGGAATGCCCTTGACGTTTGCCTTGGTGCCCACGGGCATAAAGATCGGCGTCTCGATGTCGCCGTGCGGGGTGTGCAGCACGCCGGCACGCGCATGCGTCGTCGGATCCTCGGCGATCAGGTCGAATTTAAAAAGGCTCTGGTCCATAAACTGGAACTCCTTGGTTGCGGTTCATACGCAAACCATTATACGGGCAACCCGCAAGAAGCACCGACTCGACAGAAACTGGCGCATTAGGATCAGGTTCCCGCGCTAGTCGTTGGGTAGTCGTTGGGGACAGTCTTAAACGACTAGACGTTGGGGACAGTCTTCAGCGCCATCTTGCAAATGAGTGCCCCAATCTGCCGGCACTCAGGGACTGTCCCCAAGTGCCGGCAAGAGTGTCCCTTTCGACTAGTCATTTAAGAACGTCCATTACAGTCGAAATTGTCAGCCCGGGACCGTCTCGGGCTACGATTGAGGCGCGCCCAGAACGGGCCGCCGACCGGGCGCCCGCGCACGGCCGAACGTCCCTGCCCCCGAGAGGGCCCGTTGGGTGCTGCCGGCGCGGGACGCGCCGCCCCCGACGGCTGATAGGAAAGTGCCGGGCAGGTGCCGCGGCTGGTAATGTGAGTGCCGAGGGGGAGGCCATCCGGTCGAACGACTACCGGAAGGATACCACCGTGAAAGCGCCATCCACCAGGCCCGCGGCCGTGCTCGGCCTGGACGTCGGCAAGTCATCGCACTGGGCCTGCCTGATCGACCGCGACGGGGAGGTGCTGGCCAGCGCCCCCGTCCGCAACAGGGAGGCCGAGCTCGACGCGCTGTTCGCCTCCGCGCCCGCCGGCACGCTCGTCGTCGTCGACCAGTTCCGCAACATAGGGTCCCTCGCCGTGAGGCGGGCCCGCGCCGCGGGGCTCGGGGTCGCCCACCTGCCCGGGCTCGCCGCCAGCCGCGCCGCGGGCCTGTTCGCCGGCGAGGCCAAGACCGACGAGCGCGACGCCGCGGTGATCGCGCGGACCGCCCTGGGCGTGCCGGACTCCCTGTCGGGGGTCCCGGGCCGCGGCGAGGCCCTCGAGGCCGCCCGCGCCCTCTCGTCGCAGCGCGACCACGTCGTCGCCTGCGCGACCAGGGACAAGAACCGCCTGCGCGCGGTGCTGCTCGAGTCCTGCCCGGCCCTCGAGGCCGCGGTCGACCTGTCGGACCGGCGGTGGCTGGAGCTGCTCGCCGGGTTCGGCGGGGCGTGGGGGATCGCCCGCTCCGGGGCCGGGGGCCCGCGGGCCGAGGCCGCCGGGGAGGCCGCGGCCGCCTCCACCGCGCCGCCGCCGGCGCTCGTCGAGGCCGAGAACAGGCAGGTCAGGTTCCTTGCCGCCCGGATATCGGAGGCCCTCGACGAGGCCGGGGCCCTCGAGGCCGAGACGGCGGCGCTGCTCGAGGGCGACGAGACCTACGCGTGCCTGCTCACCGTGCCCGGCATCGGCCCGAGGACCGCGGCGCAGCTCGCGGTGTCGGTCGACATCGGGAGGTTCCCGGACCACGACCACCTGGCCTCGTACTGCGGCATAGCCCCGAGGGTGAGGAGCTCCGGCACGTCGGTGAGGTCGGTCAGGGCGTCCAGGCGGGGCGACGCGAGGCTCAAGTCCCTGCTGATCTTCTCGTGCAACAGCCTGGTGAGGTCGTCGGGGCGCTACGGCGAGTACTACCGGGCCTGCAGGGCGCGGGGCATGGGGCACGGGCGGGCGCTCAAGGCCGTCGCGAGGAAGCGGCTCAGGGCGATATACGCCGTGATGCGCGACCGGGTGCCCTACCGGGAGTAGCCCCGACGGTTGACAAAACTATAGGAACACCCAACGACTACATCCAACAGTCAAGGTAACGCCGATGCTCTGACAACATCAGCGAGCGGTCACCAGGGCGAACAAATTGGCATGAAAAGAGGGCGGCATTGACCTTCTGGTCATGCCGCCCTCTTTGAATGACAAGTTGTCGCCCTGGTGACCGCGCAGCGTCGACCCGTTACGCGGTTTGGTAAAACCGCGTAACCCTACGGACGCTGGCCCATGCCACCCTCGAGGGTGACGGTCTCGCCGTTCATATACTTAAAGTCGGGACCGCAGAGCTGAACGACAACGCGGCCGATTTCCTTCTCGACGTCGCCGTAGTGGCCTGCCGGCGGCATGTGGACGTTGGCCTTGAACGCCTCGGGATAGGCATCCTGGAAGTTCTCGAGCGCGGCGGTCCAAGCAAGCGGGCAAACGATATTGACGTTGATGCCGTCCTTGCCCCACTCGTTGGCGGCAACGCGAGTCAGACCACGGATGCCTTCCTTGGCGGCGGCATAGCTGCACTGGCCGTAGTTGCCAAACAGGCCGGCGCCCGAAGCAAAGTTGACCACGGAGCCCTTGGTCTCCTTCAGGTGCGGATAGGCCTTCTGCATGTACAGGTAGGTGGCATACAGGCCAGAGTAAATGGCCAGGTTAAACTGATCCATGGTGTGATCGGCAATGGTCACGCCCGAGGCGCTGGCCTGAGCGTTGTTGACGACGGCGTCGATGCGACCGAACTCCTCAATGGCCTTGTCGATGACGTTCTGGACGACAGCCTCGTTGTCCTGACCAGCAGAAACATCGGCCTGAACAGGCAGAACCTTGACACCGTACTCGGCCTCGAGGGATTCCTTGGCGGCCTCGAGCTTGGCGACGTTGCGGCCGGTGATGACGAGGTTTGCGCCCTCCTTGGCAAAAGCGATATCGATGCCGTAGCCGATGGAACCAGCGGAGCCGTCCTTAAGCGTGGCCTTGCCGCCGCCGGTAACGATCACGGTCTTACCAGTGAAAAGTCCCATACAAAGTCCTTTCAAATCGCGACGGGCCTGCCCGTCGACTGCGCGCATCCAACTTCACGCGCCAAAAGCTGAAATGCAACTTTAGCGGGTTCAAGCGAAAAATAAAGCCCATGGCAGGCGAACGGCGCAACGTCTTTCGGCGAAGGGAATGTCAAGTACAAACTGGATAAAGTGGCCGAGTTTTTGCTATCGACGCGAGCCATCGAACACGTTTTGAAACTTTGCTGCAGCGCGCGGGATGTCGGCGCGAGACTTTATCATAGGGTGACAAACAACGATGAGGAGCACATGCCTATGACAGACGAGCTGGACCCCCAGACTCAACAGCATATTGATAATTCCGCAGACACCATTGACGACTGCGATACTTCCACCAGAAGCGATGGCGGCATTGATGCCGCTGTCGAGGAGGCTCCTGCCGCCGCAGACGAGGCCGCAGACGCAAATGTCGCCGCAGAGCAAGACAAAGAAGAGCAGCTAGAGCAGCCGGACCCGAGCGATACTGAGCCCAAGGCTGAGAACGCTCCGCAAGCAGCAGGCCCCATCGAGGTGTCTTCGGAAGAAGAGCTCGACGCCGTCATGGACTCCATGATGGATGCCGTCAAAGCGATGAAGGACGCCGTGGCCGATGCCGATGTCGACGCCGAGGAAGAGGAAGCCGCCGAGGCCGCCTCGACCTTTGTACCCGGCGAGACCCCCGTTGCCGATCAGGGCAGCACTATGCCCTCGTTTCTGCAGCTCGAACATCCCACGATTGGCTCGGATGCCGTCGACCCGCATGCAGCGGGCTTTTCTGTGATCGAAGGCGGCACCGGCAATATCGCCGCGCCGCAAACTACCGATGTGGACGCCGCCGACACCGGTCGCCCGATCGCCCCGCACGCCCCCGCCGCGAGCCGCGACCTGGGAACTGCTGTCTCGAACACTGCGAACGCCGTGGGCGCCTTTATCGCGCAGGGAGCCTCGGCCATGCGCGAGATGAACGCCGCGAAAAAGGCACTTGCCGATGCCCGCGCCCACCTGGCCGAACTTGAGCAGCGCATTGCCGATCAGGCCGAGGAACTCGAGACGCGCCAGGATATCGCAGGCCGCTACGACCAGATCGTCGCCGACCAGCGCCAGGCGATTGCCACGGCCCAAAAGACTGCAGCGGCCGCTGAGATTGACCGTGATGCCCACGCCGCCAAGGCGACAGAGCTCAAGGGCCAGCTCGAACAAATGAAGACAGAGGATGACGCGACTGAACTCCGCTTGAAGGCCGCGCTCGACGCCGTGGAGGCCCGCGAGGCGAGCTCGCGCGAGACCGGCAACCGCCTCGTTCGACGTCTTGAGGATTCCAAGCGCATCCGCGACAAGGTGAAGGCCGAGCGAGACGCCGGCATTGCGGCCGCACAACAAACCGTCGACGCCACGCGCGCCCAGCTCGAGACGCTGCGTCATGAGTATGCCGAGCTGCAACGCAATCCCTCGGCAAATCCCGCCAACTATACGGTGCGCACCAGCGAGCTCTCGATGCAGATCTCCGACACGGCAGATGCCCTGCGTAAAGCCGAAGAAGATGTCCCGCGCATCACCGCCGACCTTGAGCACTCGCTTGCCGCAGCCGAGCAGGCCGTCGAGCAGGCTCAAGCCCCTATCGCCGACGCAAAACGCGCGCACCAAGCCGTGACGACCGAAGCCGATACCGCGCGCGACGAGCTGCAGACGGCGAAGACCGCCGCCGCGACTCGTCAGCGCGAACTGCGCGAGAAGATCGCCGCGGAGGACAAGGCACGCCGCGAGCAGGAGCAGACCATCGCCAACGCCCAAGCAGATGCCGCACATGCGCAGTCGATCATCGAACAGGCGGCCGAGGTGCACGACCACCCAGAGATCACCGAGTCGCTTGCAGGGTCCTTGGCCCGAGACAAAGCCGAACACACCGAGACCGAGCGAGAAGTCGCCCAGCTCGAGGCCACCGAGGACGCGGTGCGCGAGCGTACCCGCGACTCACGCATCAAATTCACCGGCGCCATCGTCTGCATTGTCGCCGTAGTCCTCGCGATCGTCCTCATCTGGCTGTTCGCGAGCAAGTAGTCGTTTAAGAACGTCCCCAACGACTACTTTTCGCCAGCAACGCAAACGCCGATGTTATGGCAGAGTCAGCGAGCGGGCCGCATTTGAGACAAGGTGACGTGAAACGAAAGGGCGCTGACCTTCTGGTCGCGCCCTTGAAGTTGAACGTCAGATTGTCCAAATGCGGCCCGCGCAGCGTCGAGCAGTTACGCGGTTCGTAGAACCGCGTAACTAACAAATGAGCATCGCGTCGCCAAAGCTGAAGAAGCGGTAACGTTCTTCGATGGCGGCGGCGTAGGCATCCATGATCTGGTCGCGGGTGGCAAGCGCACTCACGAGCATCATAAGCGTGGAGCGCGGCACGTGGAAGTTCGTGATCAGCGCATCGACCACGTGATAGGTCGAGCCGGGCATGAGGTAGAGCTGCGTCGTCGCGTTCTCGCGCACCACGATGTCACCGCGGCCGAGCGTGTCGGCGCCGTCCTCACGGCCCTCAAAATAGCGCGCCGTCACAGCCGGATCGGACACCGGCGCGTCAGCGTCAAACGCGCTCTCGAGCGAGCGCACCGCAGTGGTACCAACGGCGATCACGCGATGCCCCTCGGCCTTCGCCTTATGCACGGCGTCGACCACCTCCTGCGACACGTGGTAGCGCTCGGTGTGCATGACGTGCTGCGTAGGGTCGTCCTCCTCCACCAAGCGGAAGGTATCAATGCCCACCTCGAGCTCGACGGCGGCAAACTTGGCGCCTTTGGCCTCGATGGCAGCCATAAGCTCGGGCGTAAAGTGCAGACCCGCCGTGGGAGCGGCAGCCGAGTGCTCCTCCTTCATGGCGTAGACGGTCTGGTACTTCTCGGGATCGCCCTCGTAATCGGTAATGTAGGGCGGCAGCGGCACGTGGCCGGCAGCATGGATGGCCTCGTCGAGCGTGCGCGGGTCGCCGGCGGCATTGCAACCGGCCGGCTCAAAGCGCACCAGGCGGCCACCGCGACTATCGGTGACAAAGTCGACGACCTCGGCCGTCAGCACCACGGGAGCCCCCTCGGGCGCATGGGCGCCACCGGCGCGATACTCAATCTGAGCACCGGGCTTCAGACGCTTGCCCGGCTTGACCAGGCACTCCCAAACGTGACCCAGCGGATCAACATCCTCGCGGCGCTTAAGCAGCAGCGTCTCCACCACGCCGCCCGAGCCGGCCTTGCGACCGATCAGGCGAGCCGGCATGACACGCGTCTGGTTGATGACGAGCACGTCGCCCGGCTCGATATAGTCGATGATGTCGCGGAAGATGCGGTGCTCGACGGTGCCGCCATGCTCCAGCGGCGTTCCTGCCTGGGAGCCTTTGCGATCCACCACCAGCAGGCGGCAGGAGTCACGCGGCTCGGCAGGAGCCTGGGCAATCAGTTCCTCAGGAAGGTTATAGTCAAAATCATCGGTACGCATAGACACGTCGGATTCTCCTTATATAGCTAAAGTCCGCTCTACATCCTAGCAGGCTAACGTCCCAAATGAACTACTTTTTGGCGGCTTTACGCTCATCGCGGATGCGGGCGCGGTCCATGGCCGCCTCGACGGCCGAGAAGCGGCAACCACAGTAGTTCTGCCGATACATGCCAAGCTCGCGCGAACGACGCGTGGCCTCGGGGTAATACGGGCGAAAATCGCGAATGACCGGGGTGAGCCCATGTGCCGCTGCCAAGCGCTCAAGCGCGTCATTACAGGTATCGAACAGCTGATACGGCGAGACGGCGAGCGTCGTACCCACAAACTCAAACCCGTGCTCCTGGGCCACGCGGCACGCCTCGGCCAGACGCAGGGCATAGCACGCGCGACAGCGACGGGGCCGATCGGCACCCAGCGGGGCCACGCCGGCCTCCCAGCGCTCGCGATCCTCGCTTGCCTCAATGAGCTCGATGCCGCCGTCGGCACACCACCGGCGCAGCTCGTCCAAGCGGCGCTGCCATTCATCGCGCGGTTGAATATTGGGGTTGGTCCAGCAAATCGTGGGCTCAAACCCCTCCTCGCGCAGCAGGCGAACCGGCTCAAGCGAGCATGGTGCACAGCACGCATGCAGCAACAACGACTTCATCGACATCTCCTCACCCAAAAAAGCGCACGCCAAAGGACGTATCCTCGCAGGCGACAATGCGGCGGTCGCGCAGGATGGTCCGCACGTAATACCAATCGCCCACGCAGCCCGACAAGTGCAGACCAGCCGCCAGGTAGCACAGCAGCGGATAGCCCGAGAACGCAAACCCCAGGGCAAACGCCACCGTCAAAACAACCGTGGGCGCCAGGCAAATGGCCATGTACCGCCGACGCGAATACACAACGCCCTCGGCGCAGGCATAGATCATCGCCGTCTCACGATTCGCGCCAAAGGTCACATGCGCGCCCGCAGGCGCCAGCAGCTTAAAAAACACCGCATGCACCAGCTCGTGCACGGCAAACGACGCTGCAGAAACCGCAGCCACACCGACCATCCAGCCCACGACGGTGGTCCAGCCGCCCGCCTCAGCCGCATCCAAGTCCGCAGGCCCGCCCAGCAGCATAAACATCGGCACCAGGCACACGGCAAACACCGCGATCACGGCCATCCCCCACACGAAGCAAGCGTGTAGAAAATCCTCGTCCTCAAACGCATGTATGTTGGAAATCTCATTCATAGCATCTTAGGATAGCGCCCCTGCCACGTACCCGTCCGCATGTGCGATAATGTCGAACGATATGCACGAATTGACCACCGCATCGCCAGGCCTTGCGCCCGGCCGCGCTCTTACCATATGCGAAGGAGTCCCATGGCATCCAAATACTCCATGAACGACCGTCCCAGCTGGCCTCGCCGCGCCATCGTTACCGCCGGCGAGCCCTACGGCAACAAGGGCCTTCACTTTGGCCACGTTGGCGGCGTCTTTGTCCCGGCCGACTTCTTCGCCCGCTTCCTGCGCGACCGCCTGGGCCGCGAGAACGTCATCTTCACCTCGGGCACCGACTGCTACGGCTCGCCCATCATGGAGAGCTACCGCAAGCTCAAGGAGAATGAAGGCTACGATAAGTCCATCGGCGAGTATGTCGAGTCCAATCACTCCCGCCAGGCCGCGACCCTCAACAACTACAACATCAGCTGTGACATCTACGGCGGCTCGGGCCTTGAGCCGGCTGCGCAGATTCACAACGAGGTGACCGCGGAGATTATCGAGCGTCTGCACGAGCAGGGCACCATCTCCAAGCGCTCCACGCTGCAGTTCTACGATGCCAAGGCCGGCACGTTCCTCAACGGCCGCCAGGTCATCGGCCGCTGCCCCATCCAGGGCTGCAAGTCCGAGAAGGCTTATGCCGACGAGTGCGATCTGGGCCACCAGTTTGAGCCCGAGGAGCTCATCGCGCCCAAGAGCCAGCTCACCGGCGAGGTGCCCGAGCTGCGCCCGGTCGACAATCTCTACTTTGATCTGCCGGCCTACCTCGACTTTATGAAGACCTATACCGCCAAGCTCGCCCAGAACCCGCAGGTTCGCTCCGTGGTCTCCAAGACCATGGAGGAGTGGCTGCTGCCGGCTCAGCTCTACATCCAGAACAAGTTCCGCGAGGCCTTCGATGCCGTCGAGGGCCAGCTCCCCGAGCACACCGTGCTGGAGCCCGAGGGCAACAAGAGCAGCTTTACCGTCACCTTCCCCAGCTGGAAGGAGCGCGACGACGCCCACGCGGTGCTCGCCAACGGCGGCGTGCGCTTCCGCAGCGGCAAGGCGCTCGTGCCCTTCCGCATCACCGGCAACATCGGCTGGGGCGTTCCGGTGCCCGAGGTTGACGGCGTAACCGACGTCACCTGCTGGTGCTGGCCCGAGAGCCTGTGGGCGCCCATTAGCTACACTCGCACCGTGCTCGCACGCGATGCCAAGGCCGCCGGCGTGACCGAGGGCGTCGCCGCCCAGGATGCCGCCCTCATGGGCGAGCCCGCCGCCGATTCCACGCAGGTCCCCGTGCCCACCTACCAGCACAGCTCGCTCGACTGGCGCGACTGGTGGTGCTCGGACGACGCGCAGATCTACCAGTTCATCGGTCAGGACAACATCTATTTCTACTGCATCGCGCAAACCGCCATGTGGGAGGCCCTGGGTTGGGACCTTACGCAGAGCACCGTCAGCGCCTGCTATCACCTGCTCTACATGGGCAAAAAGGCCAGCTCGTCCTCGCAGACGCCTCCCCCGCCGGCAGACGACCTGCTCAACCACTACACCTGCGAGCAGATGCGCGCGCACTGGCTGTCGCTCGGCCTATCCGAGAAGCCGGTGAGCTTTAGCCCCAAGGCATACGACACGCGTGTGACCGGCAAGGACAAGGACGGCAACGAGGTACGCGCCTGCGACGACAAGCGCGTTATCGACCCGGCCCTTAAGGAGAGCGCCCTTTTGACCGGCGTGTTCAACCGTCTGGCCCGCAGCTGCTTCTACGGCGTCGCCGTCAAGGAAGGCGACGAGAGCCCCTACCGCAACGGCTGCATCCCCGCCGGTGCCGCTTCTGACACCGTGGTCGAAGCCGCCCAGCAGGCAGCCCTCGCCTTTGAGCAGGCCATGTACAAGTTCGAGACGCACCGCGCGCTTGCCGTGTGCGACGACTACCTGCGCGCCGCCAACAAGCGCTGGAGCGACGCCTCCAAGGCCGCCAACAAGCTCGAGGGCGAGCCGGCCAATGCCGCGATGACGCAGGCCCTTGTCGACGCCTTTACCGAGCTGCGCGTGGCGACCGTCCTGATGCACGGTATTGTGCCGGCCGGTTGCGAGCTCATCTGCGAGTACTTCGACGTCGACCCGGTCGCTTTCTTTAGCTGGGATAACATCTTTGCCTCCACGGACGAGTTCGTGGAGATCCTGGGCGAGAAGCCCGGCGAGCACCGCGTGAAGCCGCTGCCCCCGCGCTTCGACTTCTTTAGCAAGCACGAGAGCCAGTACTAAACACTCGACATGTAACGGAATGGGAAGGAAAGACGGATGTCCAAGCCGCGTCGTCGTAAGCAGAAAAAGCAGGTCAAGGCCGAGCTCAAGCTCAGGCAGTTTGCCGCCACCGAGCTTTCCGACCAGCTTGCCGCCCTTCCTTGCGCCGCCGACCTGCCGCGCTTTATGGTCGACACGGTCGCCGGCGCCTATGCGCCCGCCGATGCCGAGCTCATGATCAAGGGCTTCGGCGCCGCGGCCACACGCCCGGTCACGCTGCGCGCCAACACGCTCAAGGCAACCGCCGAGGACATCGCTGCGGCGCTCGATGCCGCCGGCATCGCCCACAACCCCGTCGCCTGGTACCCAGACGCCTTCATCCTGCCCGACGCCCAGGTTTCCGACCTGTGGGACCTCGACATCTACCGCGACGGCAAGATCTACTTGCAAAGTCTGTCGTCCATGATGCCGCCGTTGGTCCTGGGCGCCCAGGCATGCGAGGACATCCTGGACATGTGCGCGGCCCCCGGTGGCAAGACGACGCAGATCGCCGCCCTCACGCAGGGCCAGGCGCACCTTACCGCCTGCGAGATGAGCATTCCCCGCGCCGAGAAGCTCGAAGCCAACCTCCACCGCCAAGGCGCAAAAAACGTGCCCGTCATGCGCATCGACGCACGCGAGCTCGACGAGTTCTTCCGCTTTGACCGTATCCTGCTCGACGCTCCCTGCACCGGCACGGGCACAGTCGTCAGCGGCAACGAGAAGAGCCTGCGCGGCCTCACCGAGCAGTTGCTGAGCAGGTGCGCCCGCTCGCAGCGAGCACTTCTGGACCGCGCCATGGGAGCCCTCAAACCGGGCGGCACGCTCGTCTATTCGACTTGTTCGATCTTGCCGCAGGAAAACGAGGACGCCCTGCAAGAGGCCCTCGACAAGCACATGGACTGCGAGCTTATCCCCCTCGATGGCACGCCGAGCGAAAGTGAGGCACGCCGCGCCCAGGAAGCTGGTGAGGAGCCGCGCATCGAGTCCAACGCCCTGACCGAAGCCATTGCCGCGGGTCAGGTATCGGCCATCGCCAACGGCCTGCCCGGCACGCTCACCATTCCGCCCAGCCGCGACTTTGAGGGCTTCTACATTGCCCTGATCCGAAAACGCAGTTAGCGCACGGATCCAAAACTCAACAAGCTATCTCCGTGCGCGTTTGCCCTGCTGGTCGCGATGCCGTTTAAGCATCGTGCGCTCCTTGCGTTCGGCCCTTTTGCCCTTAATGGCCGTGACCACAAAGTAGATGACCGCGGCGGCTACGATTGCGCCCACGCATAGGCCAATCGAGCCCAACATTGCCGAAAATTCCATACCGCGTCACCTCTCTTTTAAACGGGACTTTCAAGATAGCACCTCGATCCCCGCCACCACAGCTCCTTCACGTTCGCCGGCCCTTCGGTCTAACGGATGGCGCGGCGGGGAAAAATCAACTCGTCAAACGGTTTAGCAAGCACAACGCTGCCGGCACCCTGCCGGCCGTCATCACATAGAATCGAGCCTCCATGGATACCCTCAACGATCTAAATGAGCGCGTCGACGCCTTCGTCGGCACCAGCTCCTTCGACACGCCTGCCGCGGCAAACGACCAATCCCCCATCGATGTGCCCGCCGAGGTTCACGAGGACATCGTCGCCTCGGTCGATTTCTCCGAGGTCGAGCTCGCAGACGAGTTCACCGAGCCCCAGGTAGCCGTGACCCCCAACGGACTGCTCCCCATGGAGCCGCTGCCCATCGACGGGCGTTTGCGCAAGGCGGCCCTTCGCATGCCTGACGAGATTGAGGAGGCCAGCGGCTTCACGCTCTTTGGCCGCCGCATCAAGTCGCTCATTTACACCACCGATGTCGCGGTTATCCGCAACTCCAACGCCGATGCCGTCTTTGCGGTCTACCCTTTCACGCCGCAGCCCGCCATTACGCAAGCGCTGCTGACCGTCGCCGAGTGCCCGGTCTTTGTAGGTGTGGGCGGTGGCACCACCACTGGTAAGCGCTCCGTGCAGATGGCAGCCGTCTCCGAGATGCAGGGCGCGGCGGGATGCGTGGTCAACTCCCCCGCCACCGCCGAGATGGTCGAGCACATCACCAACATCGCCGACATCCCCGTCATCGCTACGGTCGTTCGCTGCGACGACGATGCCCACGCCAAGGTGCGCGCTGGAGCCAAGATTCTCAACATCGCCGCCGGCAAGAACACGCCCCAGGTCCTACGCGAGCTGCGCAAGCACTATCCCAACCTGCCGCTCATCGCGCCGGGCGGCAAGACGCCAGAGAGCATCCGTGAAACCATCGCCGCCGGCGCCAACGCCATCATCTGGACGCCGCCTTCGGCCCAGCAGCTACAGACCGACATGATGCAGCGTTATCGCAAGATGAAGGAAGACGCCACACCTGTCATCTCGCACGACGATGTGCCCATTATCGACCAGGTCTCCGCCGCCGAGGTCAGCCAGGTCGAGAACATGAATCCCGACGTGCCGATTCCCGACGAAGTCATCGAGCGCGTCGCTTCGATCCACGAGCGCGTCGAGGAGCATCGCGCCAACCGCGGCCTCAAGCCGTCACTGCACGGCTTCTTCTTCCGCGGAAAGAAACGCTAACCCCCAACAGCAAGGCAGTTCACACAAACGTGAGGCGGGCCGTTTTCGTTTGAGCAATCATGCAGCGATGTGATGGGGCAAACTAATCCACGCGCTTGTCGCCCATAAAGAAGAGCGCCACCGTACCAGGTCCGGTATGCGAGCCAATCAGAGTACCGATGTTATTGATCTCAATCTTGCCTTTAAGCTGCGGAATCTGTTCCTCGATCAGCGCCGCAACTGCTTCGGCATCCTCGCGGCACGCCGAGTGCGACATGATGCACTTACCCGAATAATCCGCACCGTCCTGCACGTGTGCCATCATGGTCTTAGCCATCTCGGAAATCGCGCGCTTCTTAGTGCGAATCTTCTCACGTGGCGACAGCCCACCTTCGCAATCGACCGTCATAAGCGGGCAAATCTTAAGCGCCGTGCCGATGATCGCGCTCGCAGCCGAAATGCGACCGCCGCGCAGGTAGCTCGACAGATCGGTCGAGAAGAACCAGTGGTGCAGGTTGAGCTTGTGCTCCTCGATCCAGGCAGCCGTCTCGTCGAGTGAAGCCCCGCTATCGCGCACGTCGGCGGCACATTCCGCCAGCAGGCCAAAGCCCGAAGACGCCGCCAGCGAATCGATGACGCGCACCTTACCGCCCTGGGGATAGCGATCGGCGAGCATCTGCGCCGCAACGCAAGCCGAGCCATACGTACCCGAAATACCCGACGACAACGTCAGGTGCAGCACGTCTTTACCCTCGGCAACAAGCGGCTCCCAAAACTCCTCGTACTCACCCACGCTCACCTGAGACGTCTTGGGCATGGCGCCCGCGGATATCTGGGCAAAAAACTCGTCCGGCGTAATCGACTGATACAGATCGTCCGTATAGACAACATCGTCGATCTCGTAATGAAAACACACGACAGGGATATTGCGCGATTCAAAGAACTCCCGAGTTCGATCGGCGGCGGATTCACAGGTCAGGACAAAATCACTCATATGAGGCTCCTTACTCATTGCTGCGCAAATTATCGCACAGTGAGCCTATATACGGTACATATGTCCACTATTTACCAAATCGAACCAATAATAGCGAACATCTTTACCACCATCGTCTCCACCGACCCCACGCATAAATATCTGAGAAAACACCTTCTGTCGTCTCCACTCAACCGCCATATCTACCTCCACTAAATCGATTTACCAAACCGTTCGGCTAACAATTCGGCCGCCCATCCCCAATCGAAACAAAAGCGGCGCATACTGATAAACGTTTGACGCTGTTTATCAGTTTTACCAACCCCATCGGAAGGTGTTTCATGGTCGCATTCGATCGCAATCCGCAAGACTTCAAGTATCTGCGCCTGCTGTCGAAACAATTTCCCACCGAGCAATCCGCGTTTACCGAGATCATCAATCTCTCGGCCATCCTCAACCTGCCCAAAGGCACCGAGCATTTTATGAGCGACGTGCATGGCGAGTACGAAGCCTTTATGCACATCCTCAACAACTGCTCGGGCGTCGTGCGCGAGCATGTCGACGAGATTTTTGGCGGCACGCTTTCCTTTGACGAAAAGGGCGAGCTGTGCACGCTCATCTACTACCCGCACGAGAAGATCGAGCTGGTCCGCAGCCAGCGCGAGGACTCGCCCACCTGGTACAAGACGATGCTTGACCAACTCATTGTGGTTGCCCGCTCGCTTTCGAGCCGTTATACGCGCTCCAAGGTGCGTAAGGCCATCCCACGCGATTACGCCTATATCATCGACGAGCTGCTGCACACGCACCCGGACGAGAACAACTATCGCGTGCGCTATCACGAGCGCATCGTGGAGTCCATCCTGGAGACCGCAAGCGCCGACGACTTTATCGAGTCGCTTGCCTCGCTCATCAAGCGCCTGGCCGTCGACCACCTGCACCTGGTGGGCGACATCTTCGACCGCGGTGGCGGCGCGGCCAAGATTATGGACCGCCTGCTCACCTACCATTCACTCGACATCCAGTGGGGCAACCACGACCTGCTGTGGATGGGCGCCGCTGCCGGCGAGCCCGCCTGCATCGCCACGGTGCTGCGCAACAACCTGCGCTACGACAACTACGAGATTCTCGAAAACGACTATGGCATCTCGCTGCGCGAGCTTGTCGCCTTCGCCGACGCCACCTATATCGCCGGCGAGCCCATCAGCCCGCTGATCAAAGCCATCAACGTCCTGCTCTTTAAGCTCGAGGGCCAGATTATCCAGCGTCACCCGGAGTTCGACATGGCCGACCGCCTGCTGCTCGACAAGGTCGACCACGACGCCGGCACGGTCACCCTCGCCGACGGCAGCGTATGGCCGCTCACGACCAACGACTTCCCCACCGTCGATCCGGCGGACCCCTACACGCTCACACCCGAGGAGCAGCACATCATCGACAAGCTCGTGTCCGAGTTTGTCACCGCCGATCATCTACATCGCCACATCGATTTCCTCTATACCCACGGCTCCATGTATAAGGTCGCCAACGGCAATCTACTCTTCCACGGCTGCGTGCCGCTCAACGAAGACGGCACCTTTAGCAGCATGAACTGCCTGGGTACCTGGCACGCCGGTCGCGATTATTTTGATTTTTGCGACCATATCGCCCGCCGCGCCTGGCGCGTCGGCGACCGCGATGCCCTCGACTGGATGTGGTACCTGTGGATCGGCTTTAACTCACCCGCCAGCGGACGCGTGGTGCGCACCTTCGAGCGCGCCTACATTGCCGACAAGAGCACGTGGGTCGAGCCGATGGACCCGTACTTTACGCTTACCAAGTCGCCCTCGGTCTGCGACGACATCATGCGCGAGTTTGGCGTCGCGCCCATGGCATGTTCACCGACCGGCCACATCATCAACGGCCACACGCCCGTTAAAACCACCAAGGGTGAGCAGCCCATCCGCGCCGAGGGCAAACTGCTGGTCATCGATGGCGGCTTCTGCCGCGCTTACCATCCCAAGACGGGTATCGCCGGCCATACGCTCATCTCGAGCTCGCGCGGCTGCCGCCTCAAGTCGCACCGGGCCTTTACGACGGTTGCCGAGGCACTCACGCGCAACGTGGACATCGAAAGCGAGACCAACCGTTTTGACCAAGCAGACCGTCGCCGCATGGTGAGCGACACCGATACTGGCGCCAAGATTCGCAGCCAGATCCAGGATCTGCGCCAGCTGCTCGATGCATATAGAAACGGTGCTATCGAAGAGCGCGTCTAGCCCCACCCGCGGGGATTGGCTAAACTTGCTGAGTTTGTCATCCCCACGGCGCCCCGGCGCCACCATAAGGCAGGTACCATGCAAAAGCTCCTTGCGCAGATCATGAAATTTGGCGTCGTCGGTGTCATTGCCACGGTCATCGACTTTGGCATTATGAATCTGCTCCACTACGGTCTGGGCCTCAACATCCTAATCGCCAACACCAGCGGCTTTATCATCTCACTCATCTTTAACTACCTCGCCAGCATGAAGTACGTGTTTGCGCACAAGGAGGGCATGAGCCGCCGCCGCGAGTTCATTATCTTTGTCGTGCTGTCCGTGATCGGTTTGGTGCTCAACGACGGTATCGTGCTGGCGCTCAACGCCGGTCTGGGGCTCGAAGCCAATATCGCCAAGATTTGCGCCACCGCGCTTGTCATGGTCTACAACTTTGTGACCCGAAAGATCTTCCTGGAGGGCGACGAGACCAAATAGCTCGACACCCCTGCAGCATTACGGCGCCCACGGACGACGCGCGCTCAGCGCAGTATCGTCCGTGGGTGCCGCTCGTTTACGGGCAAATTTTCAACGTTTGCGGATTAGCACTTGATAATTTGGCGAGTTCGTATAGTTCTTGGCAAAGACCTTACGTTTCCCTTGCAAAAGCTCTAAAGTATCCTCTGCTCGATTCATCAACGCATTGGATGTGATTACGTGCGCAAGGCACTGGCACAACCTCATACTAAGCAGTTCCTCAAGTTCGCTGTCGTGGGCCTTATCTCCTTTGGCATCGACTGGGGTATGCTCATTGCGCTCGTCGAGCTGTTCCACCTCGACTTTTTGATGAGCACCACGGTTTCGTTCATCACGTCCGTCGTGGTCAACTACTGGCTCAGCATGAAGTACGTGTTCGACCATCGCGAGGGCATGAGCCGCAAGCGCGAGTTCACGATCTTCACCATCCTGTCGGTGATCGGTCTGGGCCTCAACGACCTGTACATGTTTGTGGGTGTCACGTTTTTGAGTATCGGCTACCAGGCCATGAAGGCCATCGCCACGTTCTTGGTCACCTGGTACAACTACTTCAGCCGTCGCTTCTTTCTCGAGGGCGCACGGTCGTAGTCGATTCACTATTTGCTTGAATGTATAACCGGTTGGAATTCCCGTTCCAACCGGTTTTTTTGTTTGCCGAGAGACCCGGCGACCCAGTCCCATTCGCATGAAAAACGGGCGGCCCGGATGTTTGTCCGAACCGCCCGTCTGGCGCACTATGTCGAGGTCCCTAGCCTGTAACGTAATACCAGACCACGTTGTCGCCATTGGAGAGAACGTAGTTACTGCAGGCCGTCATGGGCGTTGTGCCGTTGACGGAGTACATCCAGCCGCTCGTGCCACCGTACTGTTTCTCGGCCAAACCACCAATCGCGGAGACATACGTGCCGTACGACGAGCCATGTGCGTTAACGGAAAGGCCCAGCGCGCACAGGGCATCATAGACGGTAGCGCCTTCGTTAAAGGTAAAGGTGCCACCAGAAGACACAGGATTGCCCACAGCGCTCGATGTGACCGAAACCGTCACTGTTACGTAGCTGGACTCCTGCGAGCCGCTCTGGCCGCCCGAGGAGGCGTTTCCACCATTAGAGGATGAGGCTCCATCAGACGACTGGCCACCGCCAGACGCATTGGAAGTATCACCGGCTCCCGTATTTTGGGCAGCGGATTTATCGCCAGACTTCTTGCCGTCCTGGTCCTCGGACTTCTTGTTATCCGAGTTCTTGTCCGATTCCTTGTTTGAAGACTCGGAATCGTCCTTGGACTTGGACTCATCTTTTGCGTCATTCGATGACTTGGAATCCTTGGAACTGGCCTCGCCCGAAGTCGTAGTCGAGCCAGACACCTTGGTGTCCTTGGTGACGACGCTCTCCCCCGTCACGGTCTGAATGATCCAGTCGATGGACCAGGCACCGCTCTCGGAAGGATGGACGAAACCCAGCGAGACGACGATCAGAATGGTGCACGCGGCAGTCAGGACGCCGAGGAGCGTCTTGCGACGAGGGGCGGACGCCGCCGAAGCGGCGCCCTGTTGCTTTGCTTCGTCGAACTGAATGAACGAGGAATCTGGTTGCTTGGGGTCAGCGTCCTTGGATTTATTGGACACAGCCCTCACCTACCGACGTTTGGTGAACACGAACACGCCGACGATGGCGAGACCGATGACGCCGGCGGCAACGCCAACAATGGCGAGCGGGTTGGTGCCAGTCTCCTGCTCGGAAGCACTAGAGGACTTCTTAGCAGTGGTCGTGGAAGCAGCACCCGTATCGGACTTGGAATCGGACTTGGAATCGGACTTCTTGTCGGACTTGTTGTCCTTCTTGTCAGACTTCTTGTCAGACTTCTTCTCGTCCTTCTTATCGGACTTATCGGTGTCCTTCTTGTCGGACTTGTTGTCCTTGGTCTCGGTCTTGGTCGACACCGTCGTCTTGGTCGTCGGCTTATGACCCGGGGCGATAGCGCCGCCGGCCTGCTGGCCCTTCGTGCCGGAGCCGGAACCCGTGCCCGTGCCAGCACCGGAACCGTTGCCAGCGCCACCGTTGCCACCATTAGTGCCAGAACCGCCATTGCCGCCAGGGTTAACAGCATTCTTGGTCCACTTGGCATACAGCGTCAGATCGGCCGTCACCGGCGTACTGAAGTCATACGCCTGCGTGCAAGCCTCATCGGTGAACCAACCGCCGAAAGTGTAGCCATCGCGCGTCGGATCGGCCGGCTTGACCAGCTTGCCGTCGGCCGTAGCCACAAACTTAGTGTCGCAAACAGACCCGCCGTTGGAATTAAAGGCAACCGTCCAAGACTCAACAGCCCCGAGCTTGAACAGCGTACCCGAATCATTGATGTAGTAGAGGTTGCCAGAAGCATCGGCAATGACCGGAGAGTCACAGTACTGGTAATGGCCAGCCGCATCATAAATCTGCGTCGCCTCTGCGTCGCCAAGCGTATAGCGATACACGCCACCGCCAGCAGAGAAGTTGACGTAATCCTTGCTATCCGCGCTGTTCACGGTGAAGTACACATAGGTCTTGCCGCCCTGAACACTCACCAGCGGAGTAGCAGCAATACCGTTGAGGCCAGCCGGCAGCGCCTTGCCGTCGGCAGCAGCGACCATCGTGGTCTTACCCGTCTTCAGGTTATAGAGAACCAGAGCAGAGCCCGTAGCCGTCTGTCCGCCGACAATCAGATTGTCACCAGACACCGCTGGGGCGCTCAGATTATTCGTAAGGCCCAGATCAACCGTCTTCTGTTCACTCAGCACACCCTTCGCCGAAAGCGAAATCACATGGAGCTTTCCGTCGTGCGTCATCTGATAGAAGGTCGAACCATTGGACGGATCGGCAATGCAATCGGCATTTGCGACAGCGCCGAGCTTCATGGTCGAAACGACATCGCCAGTCGTCTTATCAATGCACTTAAGCGTGCCCGCGCTCGTAGGAACAATGGTGTACTTATCCGTCAGCGCAGCGCCAGTCCAATAATAGCCCTCGGAAGGGTCAATGTTCTGCCAAGAGACTTCGCCCGTGGCAATCTTGATACGCTTCAGGGAGCCGTTGCCGTAGGTCGCGTTGTAGTTCTCGTCATACGAAATATCGACCGTACCAACATAGACATACTCGCCGTCCGAAACGACGGTGCAGGAGCTCTGCGTCAAGTCCGTCAAACCAGGCGTCAGCCACTTGCAGATCAGCTTGTCTGCAGTAATCGCCTGGACCGCACCGCCGTTGAGCGGAACGATGATAAGGCCGTTGGTATAGATCGGACGAGAGGTATAGCTCACCTTGGAGGCAAGCGGCGCAGAGGCAACCTTTTTGCCCGTGGACGAATCGATCTTAATGAGCTCGTTCTCGGTCGCGATGTACACAAAGCCGTTAGCGATGACAGGTTCGCTGCAGTTGGCATACTGCTGACCAGACTCGGCCTTCCAATCGAAGGCCCACTTAAGACCGGCGGCCTGCGCAGGTGTCTTGGCATCCGTTACGGTCGAACCGTTGCCACCGTTGCCGTAGCCGGCCCACTCGGCATCCCAATCAGGAGTCGTTGCACTCGGGTCCACGACAATCTTGTCGGGATCGGGCATGGGCGATTTATCGGTGGTGTAGGCAAACGTAGCCTTGTCGCCGCTCTTGAGCGTGACCTGGTTGGCGCAGAGAGATGAGGGCTCTCCGTTGATAAACAGACGCCAATATTTCTTGGTCGCACCATCCCAGCCATACGGCTTGTGATCGAACGGCGAAGTAATGGAATTCAGGAACCAGTACTCACCACTCTGGGAGCCGTTGTACGTAACGCCCTTCGCCTTCAGAACCGTCTCAATAAGGTCCTGGGCCGTAGAGCCTTCGGGCAGGGAAACATTGCTTGCCGAGCCCCAGCGAGTATTGTTGCCGTTGACATCGGGACCGATAACATCGACGGACCCAAGAACCTGACCGGGGAGGGCATCGGCGTCAGCACCATACATAAAGGTGACGGCGTCACCCTCTTGGAGTTCGTAGTTGCCGGCCCCGACTTGGGCGAACTTGCCATTTACATAGAACTGCCAATAACTTTTGGTCGCAGGATCATACTCATAGGTCTTACCGTCAAGCGGCGAGGTAATGCCGCTGAGGTACCAACCCCAAGACTCTTCTTTAGCATCGAGGGTAAGACCAGTCTGCTCCAGCAAATCCTTAGCAGTGGAACCAGCCTTGAGACTCGTCTGGCCCGTCGAGGCCCAAACCTGCTGCTTGCCGTCCTTGTCCTTACCGAGGACCTGAACGGAGGCATGGACGGAATCAGAGGGCAACTGGTCGCCCCAGCCACCGTAGAACCACGTAACGGTATCGCCAGCATGAATGGTGACATTGTCTGCCGTGTAGTCGCTCGACTTGCCGTTAATGAACAGCTGCCAATGGGTCGAATAATCGAGCGGCGTACCCAGCTCAACGCCGTTGTACTTAAGGCTCAGAATGAAGGAGCCCGCAGCAACGGCGTCGATGTCATTCGCCTCGAGCGCGACCTTCGTAAGGTCAAGTGCGCTCGAGCCGGACGTCACCACATACTGCGCGTTATCGACCCAAGTCTGAGTCTTGCCCTGGGCATCGCGACCAATGACGGTCACATTCGCAGCAAGCTGGTCCTTAACGACAGGGGACGAGCTACCAGCCGTATAGGCAAACTCAATCTTCTGCCCCTGGGTGAGCTTGACGCTGCTCGCGCCAACCGAGGAAGACGCGCCATCAACAAAGAGCTGCCAGAAGGCACCAGTTGTCGCGTCGTAGGCAAGCGTGCGGCTATCCGTCGGGGACGTAATGCTCTTGAGGTAGAACCCGTATGCCGTGTTTGCATCGTAGTCCGCCTTGAAGCCCGTCTTCTGCTGCAGCTTAACGAAGGCGTCCGCAGCCGTCGCGCCCTCGTCGAGCTTGAGTTGCGTAGGTGCCACCCAGGTCTGAGCCTTGCCGTCGGCATCGGTGCCGACAATCGAGAACGAGACCTCGACTTGCTTCTTGGCGACATCGCCGGTTTCTGTCGGGTTCTCTGTCTGGACGGCAGTCGCGGCGGCAGATCCTGCTTGGCCAGCGGATGCCATCGAAGACTGCACGCTCGTGGCAGGGCTCTCCCCCGTCGCCGAGCCTTCGTCGCCAGTTGCCGCCTCTGTAGTGGCGGCACTAGCTGCAGGCGCGCCCTCGGAATCCGAAACCTCGGCCTTACCCTGGTCGGCAGCACCATCCGCAGGCGCTGCACCCTCGTCCGGCGTCGTAGCCTGAGCCACAGCCTCGGCAATGCCCTCGGCGCCCTCGGCCCACAGCTGAGCCGGCGTGGTGCCAAAGGCCATCGCGAAGGCCAGGAATGCCACCAGGCCGCGCTTGGCTACGCCGCGCGCAATTGCGCCACGGCGATGCGAGACGCGCTGACGCTCGTCCACAAACATATCCATTTGTCTCCCATTGTCTGTACTTGGAGCGTTGCCTTGAGGCCGCCCCACGTCATCGCGCATGTTGCGCTCGAGTTCCCCCATCGGGGTCCCCCTTCCCTCCAGAGCCCTATGCACACCGGCGGCATACGCCGCAGCCGCATGCAAGATGGGAGGCGATCCGACTTAACCTTAACGACTCGGGCACGTCGTCCGATCTGCGACGCGAACATCCCGAGCCAAGAGGAATTACGGTTACTGGTACAGCCGGGGACTTGCACCCCAATTCTCCCAAACGCGCAGGTAAACCGCGCATTCATGCGTCTCCGCACCACCATCTAGGCCATCGATTATTACCGTTAAAATGGTATCACGCAAAAGAGCCTCGCACGCAGGCGAAGCCCAAGGTAAAAGCTATTGTTTGCGATAGGAAAATGCGGTGACGGTCGCGGCCTCTAGTGCTTGCCGCCGTGACTGTTGAGCCAGATATTGCGGCCCAGCATAAGCGCCAGCACCAGCGCGCTCACGTAGCCCATAAAGCCAATGACTGGGATACCAAACACAACCGGCTCGATGCGCGCGTAGTACACCACCGACGAACCGATAAACAGACCAGCGATCACAATTGCCATCGACATGCGGTCGATAATTCCGCCCAGCTGTCGCAGCGCCTTATCGCTGCTCATGATCTGCGTGTTTACCTTAAGCTGGCCGCGCGTGAGCATACGCGAAGCCAAGCCCAGATACTCGGCCGCCTCGAGCGAGCCTTTTGCCGCGCGATAGCTGCTCGCGGCAAGATCGCGTCCCATATCACGCACGCGCGCATAGGTGCTCTTCTCGTTTTTGATATGCGTCTGGATTATCTGGATCATGTTGACGTTGGGCATATACTCAGTCAGCAGGCCCTCGAGCGTCACCATGCCGCGGGCGAACATCGTTACCACGCTCGGCAGCTCAACGTCGTTTTTGCGCGCCAGGTTTAACAGCGAGGTCAAAAACTCGCCGATATCCAGATCCTTCAGGTCAAGGCCCGCAAAGTCTGCGACGATAAAGTCCAAATCGGACAAAAAGGCCGAATGATCGAGCTCAGCCGAGTCGCCGCGCGTCACGGCAAAGCGCATGAGCGAATCCTTGAGCTTGGGCACGTCACCCTCGGCCACGGCGAAAATCATGTCCTTGACGATACCGCGATCGTGACTCGACATGCGTCCGACCATGCCCAAGTCGATAAAGTAAACGATGCCGTCCTTGAGAATAATGTTTCCCGCATGCGGGTCCGCATGGAAAAAGCCGTCGTCGAGCACCTGCGTCGAGTAGTCCTCGACGATCGCGGCGCCGATCTTTTCCAAGTCATAACCCTCGGCTGCCAAACGCTTGGGATCGGCGATGGAGATGCCGTCGATGTAGTCCATGACCACCACGTGCTCGGTGCAAAGGTCCAGGTAGGATTTGGGACACGATACGCCATGCACACTTTTGTGGAAGTCATAGAAATCGTTGAGGTTTTTGGCCTCGGCCAAAAAGTTGGTCTCCTCGCGAAACGAGGTCCACAGCTCTTCGACCACGCCGTGCAGGTCAACAAACTGGTCGGTGTTGACGAACTTGGAAACGATACGCACCACCGAGCGAATGATGTCGATGTCCTGCGCCATCACCTGCTGCGCACCGGGGCGCTGCACCTTAACGGCCACGTCCTCGCCGGTCACCAGGCGGGCGCGGTGCACCTGCGCGAGCGATGCGCTACCAAGCGGATTAGGGTCGATCGCATCGAACATCTCTCCCAGGCGCAGGCCGTATTCTTCTTCCAGACAACTGAGTACGACCTCGTACGGCACCGGCTCCACGTCGGACCGCAGACGACGCAGCTCGTCGCAAAAGCGTTGCGGCAGAATCTCGGACCGGTTGGCCAGAATCTGCCCCATCTTGACGAACATGGGGCCGAGTTCCTCGAGCAGGCGGCGCAAACGAACCGGCGTGAGGTTATCCCACACGCGGTACTTTTTGACCAGGCGAACAATCTGACCGATGCGTTCGCGGCGGCCTGCCGGCGTGAGCTGGTATTCCTCGTCCGGCGCCATCGCGTCGGGCTCCTCGGGGACCATATCGACAGCGCGCGGCTTCTTGCGAGCGCCCGAGACGACGGCCTCAACCTCATCGACAACCGACGTCTCGTCACCCAAGGGGTCTAGATTGTTGTAATCGGTGGTGGAATCTGCCATCTGCGCTGCTACTCGGCCTCTTTGGCGTCCTCTGCGTCGTCGGGCTCAACAGACTCGACGGGCACCGAGGTCACGTTGTCCTCGACCGAATCGACGATATCGCGCACATGGGCCAAAAAGGCCGTCCGCTCGGGGGCGGTCATAACGCGGACGCGAGCCAGAATGAGCTCGTCGAGCACGCGCTGTGCCGCGGTCTCGCCCTGCATGCCCAGGCGCTCGGTCAGGTCGGAGATGGTGCCACCCGCCTGCTCGAACATGTCGGACACGCTGCGGGCGATATCGGGGGCGCCTGCGTCCTTGCGGACCTGCTCACCCTTGGTATTGAGGTCGTCGAGGACCTTCTTGCCGCCCTCGACGGCAACGGCGGCGGCGCCGAAGCCCACGTTGATGGCACCGTTAACAAGCTGATCGAATTTCATAACCATGGTTGGCTCCAATCATGAACAACTGCATTGGCCTTCTTGTACCCAAGATTGGGTGAACGACACAATATCGTTTTACCGCCAAGATAGAAATCGAGCGGGGCAAAGCCTTTGACGGCGTTTGTCCCGCTCGCTCGTTGCAAGGTCGTCTTTACCTTACGTTATCGTTCATCGCGAAGGAGTTCTTCATGGCGCAGCTGGTGGTGTAGAGCACCTTGCCCAGTAGGGCATCGGTCTCCACGCGCACGAGCTCGGCAAAGGCCTCGTTGGCGCGGGCGAGCTCGGCAGACACCTCGGCCTCGGGCAGGGCGGCCACGGCAGCGTCGACGTCGTGGATCTGCTTGTGGCCCATGCCGCCGACCTTCTCCTGATAATCCTCGACCGCGCGACCGCACTCATGGAAGCGGACGTCGGCCAGGGCACCGATCAGGCGATTTGCCCAGTAGAAGTTCTCGGACGTCACGCGAGTCTGCGTGTCGGCATAGTACTCGGGCATGGTCTCGACATTGGCGTACAGCGGCACGAGCGCGTTAAACGAGTTGGAGCCAAACGCCATCCACTGAACGGCGCGATACGCCGGCTGCGCATAGGGGCGCAGCTGCAGCACGGCGAGCTGGCTGTTGCGGTTGATGCCGATGGGACGATAGGCACCGCGCGTGGCGGGCGTGCCCTTGCTGCCGTAGCAGTCGTACTCCGTGCCCTGGTAGTGGCTCGAAAGCACATACTTGATGTCCTCGATGGTCACCTTGCGCTCGGGCACGCGGCTCCAGGGGATGTCGTCGCTCTCGGGCGTGTAATCGGCGTCGGGACCGTCCCACACATCGCTGGGATTGAGGCAGCGCTGCATGTACCAGGCGCGCGGCGTGTTGTAGACGTGGTCGCTGTCGCTGTGCGAGCCAAAGGCCTCGCGCGGGTTAAAGACCGTCGCCGGACCGTCGCCCTCAACGCCCAGCGTCAGGTCCAGATGCCACTCGGCCATCCAGGAGCGCAGGTCGGCGGAGCACATGTGGTCGACCTGAGCGCCCTCGGCGTCGTCCAGGTCAAAGCTATCGATACCCAGCTGGTTGGGCATGGTCACATAGGCGTCATCGGGCACGCGCTTGGCGATCCAGTGGTGGCCGCCGATGGTCTCGAGCCACCAGATCTCGTCAACGTCGCTAAAGGCGATGCCGTTGTTCTCGTAGGTGCCGTAGCGCTCGAGCAGGTCGCCCAGGATACGCACGCCGTCGCGGGCGGACTTGGCATACGGCAGCACCAGGGTCACCATGTCTTCCTCGCCCAGACCGCCGGGCTGCGCCGGCACATAGCCGTCCTCGCCCTCGTTGCCCTTGGCGGGCACATAGTCTACGAGCGGATCGGCGCCGCGGACACGCTCGTTGGTGGTGAGCGTCTCGGTTGCGGACATGCCCACATTGAGCTCGTTGAAACCGGCCTCGGCCCAGATGCCGTGGCCCGGGACAACATCGGGGACGCTCGTGTAGCGCATGGGGTTATCGGGCAGCTCAACGGTCAGGTGACTCAGGACGCTCGTGTAGACGCGCGGCTGCTCGTCGGGATGCACCACGCGCATGCGCTTGGGCTCAAACACCCCGTTGGACGAGTCCTCGTTGCGAGCAACCAACGTCGACCCGTCGTAGCTCGCGTTCTTACCAACCAAAATCGTTGTGCACGGCATGCGCATCCTCCTTGAGCGAAGAAATCAAACGATAACAGTGTATCGCTTCGGCGCAGAAAGGGCGAAACCGCGGCGCTGGCAACCCCTGTGGTCAAAAAATGCCAAATATGAGTACTGTCACCAATTTAGTAACAGCAATTTTGCTACGTATGGGTGTCGAAAGTCTACATTTGTTCAAAAATTAGATGATGTAATTCCTCATAGGTCCAATAAAATAGGCTCTCTATCGATAATAAATATCGTTAGAGAGCCAAATTAGCCTAAAATATATGTGAGTATCTTGGCAACACTACTCATATTTGGCATTTTTTGTCCACGGGGTATAGAACTAACCCCTCAAACAGCCCAAAACGCCTATTTCGATGCGCGCTCGGCCGCTTCGATCACGTGTTTGGCGAGGATCGCCGTCGTCACGGCGCCCACGCCGCCCGGCACGGGCGTGATGGCGTTAACGACCGGCTCCGCGGCAACAAAATCGACGTCACCCACCAGCTTGCCAGCGTCCTCATCCCAGTTAATGCCAACATCGATGATCGTCTGGTCCTCGCGAACGGCATCCACGCCAATCGTACGCGCGCGTCCAACGGCCGCAACCACAATGTCGGCAGCACGGCACTCAGCGGCCAAGTCATGCGTATGCGTATGGCACGTCGTCACGGTTGCATTGCGAGCCGTAAGCATGGCGGCAACGGGACGGCCAATCACCAGCGACCGACCAACGACCGCGACCTTGGCCCCATCCAGCTCAACGCCGTAATGATCCAGCAAAGCAAGCACGGCTTCGGCTGTGCAGGGGGCAAAACCCTCGCCGCGCCCCGAAAGCGTGGTGAGCAGCGAAGCCGGCGTCATGGAGTCAACGTCCTTGGCGGGATCGAGTGCCGAGGCAACCGCGTCCTCGTCAAGGCCGGCGGGCAGCGGGCGGAACATCAGGCAGCCATGAACAGCGGGGTCGGAATTGATGTCCTCGATGGCCGCCAACAGCTCGTCCTGCGAAACATCGGCGGGAAGCAAAACGCGGCGAGCTTCAATGCCAACCTTCTCGCAGCGCCTGAGCGCACCGCGCTCGTAGGATAGGTCGTCCTCGCGTTCACCCACACGCACGATAGCCAACGTCGGAACAACGCCCCGCTCGCGCAGGGCTGCGCAGCGAGCAGCAAGTTCCTCAGTCAAAGCGCGAGCGACGGGAGCACCCTTCAACAGTTCAGCCATGGCTATCCTCTCTTCCTTGCAGCGTCGGCGGCGCGGCGCGCCAGCGCATCGGCGCGCGGCAACCACGTGTCGAGCAGCTCATCGCACGCGGTCTCGAGCTCCTCGGCGCGCGCCCGGTCCTTCATAGACGTGGTGTTGGCAAAGAGCGTCAAGCTCGCGCCCTGCATAGCGGAACGGCAGAACACGGCGCCGCACGCCACATCGGACAGCAGCTGACGCGAACCCTTGTCGGCCATGTCCTCGAGCAGCGCCAGCGCACGCCCGCAGGCATCCATAATGCGATACGGCGGCATAGCGGCCACATGCAGCGCATCCTGAATCGCGGTCGCTCGAGCCGGATCGTCACGCGGAATACCGTACGCCGCGGACACCTGCCCATAGGCACGAACGTCCTCGGCAACCAACTCGACAAGCTCCTGGGCCAGCTCATCAGCATGGGCAAACGCACGCGTCAGGTCATCCGCACGATCAGCAAGCGCGGGATTGGTCGCACCGTAGCGGGCAACCATTCCGCACAGCGAGGCGCCCAGCGCGCCCACAAAGGCGCTCGCGCTGCCACCGCCGGGAACCGGCTCGCGCGCGGCCAGCGCCTCGGCAAACCCGCGGCAGGTCTTGTCCATCATCTCTTGGCTCATACGCATGCACCTTCAAGTCATATACATCGGTCGGGTGGAAACCGCCGACCGACCGCATCGATCACGTAATGCTGCTAAGTCTAGCCCATAAGTACTCGAGCGTCAGCGCACCTGGCCATCGCGGATTACTATGACGAACGATAGGCGTCGGCACCGCAAACATGGGACACATGGCCCACCTTTCGAGACTTCCGGGCAGCGGCAACTGGGGCATACATATAGGTAAGGAGCCCTATGTTGGGGCAAGCTCATCACGGCACCGGACGACGAATGGAGGAATAACCGCACAGTAAACAAAGGCGTCATGTGCATGCGTAACCGCTGCCCCAGCGATCCGCGGCACACGATGTCCCTGGCAGACAAGGAGGACGCCACCATGAAGAAAAAGACCCTATCGATCCTTTCCCTTTGCATCGCCCTCTTTGCCGCGTTTGCCCTTGTCGGCTGCGGCGGGAGCGCATCGGGCGGCGGCAGCGCCTCCAAGAGCGAGAGCAAGGAAAAGGCCCCCGTCGCCAAGAAGACCGACTTTATCTGGTTTAAGGTCGAGATGCCCGAGGGCGTCGGCGTAAGCGACTCCGCCGGCAAGAATGCCGACAGGGTCCGGCTCACCTTCCCCGAAGACGAGAACGCCTCGGCCGATCGCTTTATCCCCGTTTGGAAAACAGCGCTGACGGCAGAGGAATCCCACGCCGACCAGGCAGAAAAGAAAGGTGATACGTTCCAGTGGAAGGATGGCGGGTCCGTCGAGTATAACGGCAGGACGTGGCTCGTCGGAACGTACGAGGACAACAGCGGCGTCTCAACCCTCCTCTTTACCGACGTTGAGCCGGGAAGCGTCTACGTCCTCATCTCGAACTTCGATCTGCATAAGAAAGAAGCCGAGGCGCTCCTCAACTCCATCGAGTTCCCCGATGACATGGCGAAGGCAGTTGCCGAGGCACGCGAAGCCGAGATTTCGAGCATCGAGATCAAGTAACGGGACACCCGCACGTGCCTATGCGCACCCGCGTACACGCGCCCCATTAAAACAACGGGCACCCAACCCCGGGGAGGGCCGACAGCATCGGCCCTCCCCTCTTTTGCGTCCGAGCATATTGCCACTTAACGGCGCAAATCCGGCCCTCAGAATGGGACACATGGCCCACCCGAAGGAGCCGCTCGCGCGTACAGTAAAGGCAGGTAATCCATGGGCGGTTACAGATCGAGGAGGACACGACCATGAAAAAGAAGGCCTTTGCGATTCTCACCCTCTGCATCAGTCTCTTTGCCACAGTTGCTCTGGTGGGCTGCGGTGGCAGCGGCGACGCTACCGGCAGTGGTGGTGGCGGCGGAGCAGAAAAGCCAGCCGTGGATATGAGGACTGACTTCATTTGGTTTAAGGTCGAGGTCCCCGAGGGCGTCGAGATCACCGACGTCGCCGGCGACACCGCCGACAGGGCCCAGTTTAAGTTCACCGAGAGCGAGCACGCCAGCGACCGCTTCATCCCCGTCTTCGACACTGACAAGAACGCCGACGAGCTGTTTGACTACGAGGCAAAGTGGAAGGCCAACTCCGGATGGACCGAGAGCGATCCCGTTAAGTACAACGGCAAGACCTGGCGCAGCGCCTACTTTACGCACTCGGGCGGCGTGACGACCGAGTACTTCACCGACGTTGACGGCGGCAGCGTGTACGTGCGCATCGACAACGTCGAGGAACACAAGGACGCCGTCGAGACCATGATGAAGTCTCTGGAGTTTGCCGACGACATCGCCGAAGCCAAGACCGAAGCCATGGACGTCAAGCTCGACGACATCGAGATCAAGCGCTAAACGACTGGCGAGCGCAGCGGGAAACACGGGCACAGTGCAAACAAGCGACGATACCCCAGCGCTTCGCACCAAGGGAGGATCGGCTCGCCGGTCTTCCCTTTCTTATGCCGATAGCCGGCGAACGCGAGGGTGCCGGACGCCGGAACCGCCCCAAATGTGGCAACAGTACGAAAACGACAAACACCTCAACACGTCCGCCCACCGATTTATTGCGCCGCGCAGACAATTAAACCAGCATCTTTAAACATCTGGGCAGTATAGTGACCAAAACTATCGCATAACAGCACGCTGCGAATGGAGGAGTTATGACCGAACACCATGCCATCAGCCGCCGAGCATTTACGCTGGGCTTAGGTCTTGCGGCGCTGTCGCCGCTTGCAAGCCTGCCAGAAACCGCGGCACCGGGCATTCCCCTGCGAGCGGCATTTGCAGACGACACGCCCAAACCGGCGGAGCACCTCGGTAATTTCGTCATTCGCCTTCGCCCCGCGGGCTATTTTCGCACCGCGAGCGTCAACCAAGACGGCAACGTTCGCGGCAACGTCTGCCACCTGTTTAACGACGGCACGTCCAGCAAGCTCATCCTTGAGAACGTAACGACCAAGAATGACGATACAAACTGGTATGCTATCCGCACCTTGCTCAATTTCGAAGAGCATAAAAAGACGGGCTACAGCATTTGGTCGGTCGACGACGACTCGGACAAAGACGGAAAGGTCATCCACGTATGGGGCGGCGAGTATGACAACAAGCCCAGCCGCGCTTTTGCGTTCGAGCGTCAATCAAACGGAACCTATATCATCCGAGACCGCACGGTCGAGAAAGAAACCGAGAAAAAAGACATTAAGTACTTGGCAATAGAATCGAACGGCAAAGACCAGGACAACAATAAGATCTGCCATAAGAGTAAGAGCATTCCGTGGGAGCTCGAACTTATCGGTTACGACATGAAAAAGAACGATGCCACGGTTAGCAGCCTCGACTGGATCACGTACAGCAGCTACGTCGATGGGCCATGTTGGATGAAATACGTCGACGACAACAAGTTCCTCGACGAGCTGAGCATCCCGGGTACGCACGATTCGGGCACCTGCAGCGTGGACAACGACACTGAGCCCCAATCCTCGCAAGTAAAATGCCAGCAGGATTACATTCCCACGCAGTTGCTCGAGGGAATCCGCTATTTTGATATCCGACTCGGAAAGGGCGACGACCCCGGTATCGACCACGGGATTTTCTACCTACTCAAAAAAGACGGGAACTATCTGCATCTCTCCGATGTCATCGGGTACTTCAAAACGTTTTTGAACGAAAACCTGTCAGAAGCGCTCATCATGCTCGTATCGCGCGGCAACGATGAGGCTACCGACGAAAGCATAACGACGGCCTTCGCCAAGGTTATGGCCGATAACCCCAACCTGTTCTACACGTCGAGCCACGTCCCCACGCTGGGCGAGGTGCGCGGAAAGATCGTTCTGCTGCGTCGATTTAGGCTCGCCGGCAACAGTGCAAGCGGCCATACGTGGGGCCTCGACCTTACCGAATGGGATGACAAGATCAAGGCTCACTCCGACAGCACCACTATGTGTCTCGTCCAAGACGCGCGGGGCTTTGAAGCCGCGGGGGAAACAGGCGACAAAGAGCCCTATTGCACCAAGGTATACGCCCAGGACAAGTACAAACTCACGGGAACCGACAAGCTCAGCTGGGTCGATAATGCGCTGAAGGAAACGACCGGGCGCACGCGCAACAAGGTGGACGTCGTGGACGATGACAGGGCCAAGGTGCAAGTCCAGGAGCGTTGCTGGTCTATCAACTACACCAGCTGCACGGGCTTGTCGCACGGAGGCAATCCTTTTACCTCGGCACGAGTAGTCAACGAGCATCTGTACAAGAGCCCGTACATCAATCCCAGCGGCACCGAGGATACAAAGTCAGATTACCTCAAGCACATTGGCATCATCGCATCCGACTTTGTTGATGCGGCGCTGGCCCGGAGCATCTATCAGCGCAATTACGATGCGAAGCACAAGCAGACAGCTTCGTACTACCTCCCGGCCCGCATGCGCATGACGTACGGCGACTCGCTGAGCGATGCCTCGCTCCAGGACGGTAAGACCGTTGGCGAGGGTCATTTCCGCCTTGTCGACAGCAGCAACGCGCTCAACGTGGAGGCTTCGGGAAGCGCTTTTGCCATCGAATACGTGGATGTCGATGCCCTGGGCAACGAGACCGTTACAGGACTGCAGGGCTCCGTGCCCATCGATATCGATCCACGCGCGCTGACTCCTCACTTTGAGGGGCTTGAAGGCCTAAAGGCCGGCGAAGACGTGCGCGCCAAGATTGCGGCATCACTCGAGGGCAAGCTCGAAACCGATGCCTGCACGGCCCAGCTCGAGTTTGTGCGCGACGCGAACGGCGCTCCGGGCACGGCAATGGCCGAGGGCGAAACATTTGCCGCAGGAACGTACTGGGTGCGCGTGAACGGTCTCTTGGGCGACGCGGCGCAGAACTACACGCTCGCCAGCGACGGAGCCGCAAGCTTTACCGTAGCGGCCTCGGGCAGTACGGGCGGCAACGGCAGCGGTACGGGTTCCAACGCAGGCAGCGCCGACAAGAACGGCAAGGGCAACAAGAGAGACCAGGGCAAGAGCTCGGGCGGAAAGCTCGCCAACACGGGCGACGGTTCTGGCGTTGCCGCCGGGCTCGCTGCCGCCGCCGTAGCGACGACGGTCGCCGGCGCAGCAATGCTTGCCAGTGACCGCGACAATACCGAGGACGTTAACGAATAGGCAAGCCAGTTTTTGGGCGCATCAACTCAATCGGGGCGCAGAATACCGTTCTGCGCCCCGATTTTTACCTTGGACCGAACGCCGTTATCGGCTACATCACCATGTTCAGCGCGTTCACAAATTCCTGGGTCTTCGCACGGCTACTCAGGCTAAAGACGCAAGCGGTCAACAGTCGATTGCGCAGAAAAACATCGCGGCCTTTGATTCTATTGACGCCCGTAATGTCCTTAAGATAGACAATTTCGGCGTGCTTGCCACCAAAAGTGCCCTTCTTGAGCACCTCGATGCGGTTGGGGTAGATCTTGACGTCTTTAAACCTACCCGAACCCTTGTCCTGAAACAGCAAGGTGTTGTTGTCCATGCGTGCCACTCCCATGGGGTTCGTTAAAACTGTCTCTATGGCCACATTTTAGTCACCGCAAGGCCCCCATGCGAAGGTGCTAGACAACGCAGCAATTCGTGTCAGCGCGAGGCTTTAAACTAAATGCAATAAAGATGCACTCCTCAAGAGGAAAGTCGGGCGATATTGATGGGTGAACTGGTAAACCGCGGGGAATCGGCAATCGTGCCAGAAGTTTTTTACAAGCAGGTTTCCTCGATTCTCAACGCCGCTCGCGACAAGGCCTATACCGCCATTAACTTTGCGATGGTTGAGGCATATTGGGAGATCGGCAAGAGCATTGTTGATGAGCAGGGCGGAGAGGAGCGCGCCAAGTATGGCGATGCACTGATCGACGAACTTGCCGTTAGATTGACTAAGGATTTTGGCAGAGGCTTCAACGCCAGAAGCTTAAGATACATGCGTCAGTTTTATCTTGCGTTCCCAATTCGGAACGCGCTGCGTTCCGAATTGAATTGGACACATTACCGCAGGTTATCGCGTATAACCGACCCTGATGCTCGAACATGGTACATGAACGAATGTGCCGATTCTCGCTGGAGCACGCGTCAGCTCGAGCGCCAGATCAACACCATGTTCCGCGAGCGCCTGCTTGCCAGCAAGGACAAGGAGGCCGTCACCCAGGAAATCCAAAAGAGCGCCCCGGCTCGTCGCCCCGAGGATATCATCCGCGACCCATATGTACTGGAGTTTTTAGGTTTCTCGGACGATACTGCGTTTCGCGAGAGCGATCTAGAGCAGGCGCTCATCACGCATCTTCAGAAGTTCCTGCTGGAGCTTGGCCGTGGTTTCGCTTTCGAGGCGCGCCAAAAGCGCATCACCTTTGATGGGCGCCATTTCTATATTGACCTTGTGTTTTACAACTATCTGATGCGCTGCTTCGTGCTCATCGACCTTAAGACGGACGATCTTACGCACCAGGACCTGGGCCAGATGCAAATGTATGTGAACTACTACACGCGCGAGCTCATGAACGAAGGCGACAATCCGCCCATAGGCATCGTGCTCTGCGCGGACAAAAGCGATTCGATCGTCGAGTACACGCTGCCCGAAGACAACGACCAAGTGTTTGCCGCCAAATACCTGCCGTATCTTCCAAGCAAGGAAGAGCTGGCGCGCGAGCTGAGTGCCGAGTACCGCGCCATCAACGAAGCGACTAATGGCGAAGCGCAAGGGTAGCGGCACGTTGCGACCGAAACGCCCGCACGCCTGTGAGCCGTCCCGCGCTGCGCTTCCCTACTTCCCAAAGATCGCAGCGAGCAAGCCCTTGCGTTTGGGCTTTTCTTCTCGGTAGGAACCCTCGACGGCGGCTGCAACCTGGCGCGGTTGCTCGCCGCCTCCACGGCGCACGATCTGGTACAGAAACGGCGACTTAACGTATTTGACCTCGATGGGCGTGGCGTGCACGGTGCTCTCGCCGGACAGATGAAGGCTCAGGTTGAGCGGCGCCACGATATGCGTCTCGCGCTTGTCGCTAAACACCACCGCGGCCGCGCGGCCCGTCTGGCCGTTCACGGCGATGCGCACCTGCTCGCCGTCGCGGCTATCCGTCGCCGGACGATCGACAAAGTAGACCGGCACCATCACCAGACCGTCCTTTTGCTTGCGGGCCTTGCGCGCCCACATGCGAATGCTCTTTTTATTGAGCCCCAGTACCGCCTCGGCATCGTTGCCGGCAATGTCGAGCGCCAGCTTATCAATGACCACCTGGTCCTTGGTAGATGCATCGACGGAGACAACGCGAAAGTCGCCCTCCTGCATGGCAGGATCGAACGGCCCCACCTTGCCAAAGTCCCACGGCTCCAAAATGCCCATAAGACGAACGTCCAGGTAGTTTGCCCGCGGATACGCCCAATCGAGTACCTCGTAGTACACCAAGGTCTCCTTGCTCAGGCCCTTGCCCGGGAAGCTCGCCATCATACGCAGGTCCGCCAGCGCCATGGGGAAATAGAAGAGCATCATGTCGTTTTGGATCGCGTCTTCCACGTCGTGCCCGGCAAAGGCATCCGGGTACTGGCGCACCAGCTGCAGCGCGTTGGCACGTGCCTGCTGCGGCGAAATTTCGCAGGGAATACCCTGCTCCGGCACATACTCCGCACCCACGCCCATGGTCAGACGTTTGCTAAACGTACCGGGCTTGAGCAAGTCGGCAATGCCGATCTTGTTGCCGCAGGACGGGCACTCAAACACACGCTGCGTTGACTCGCCCTCAAAGGACGCTCCGCAGAAGGGGCAGGGAATGCTCACGTGCGTCGCTTCTTGGAACTCCTGCGCCGTGCCGCGGTCCTCCCACAGCAGATGTTCCAGGACCGACTGATTGCGCCAGTGCGAATTGAAGAAATACCAGTCCGGGTCCTCCGGGCGCTCGAGTTGCGACACATGCGTGAGCTTGAGCAGTCCATCCACTACCGTCAACGGCGTATGGCGAATGCCCAAAGCGCTCTTGGGCTCTCCGGCGTCCGCCTGCCACGGAATGACCGCACCGCAATAAGCGCACTCAAAGCTGCGCTTAGCTTGGTGCGAGTACATAGGGCCGCCGCAGTTTTGACATTTAATGGCAAACATCTCGTCCATGGAAACGTCCTCCTTTGCACAAAGCTGTCGACATTAAGTATGTCGAGCAAACAGGCACATGCCCATACCCATGTGGCCCAAAATGGACCACCCAGGCAGACGAGAAGGCTCGCTCGTTAGCACCGGCAGACTATTGCTGCATTTTCTGAGCATCGGTGCACGGCGCCCCCGCGCGAGCTACACTATCCCCTTAAACATGATTGTGAGGACGACCGCTATGCTATTTGTAAATCGGCTGGTACATACGCTTGTTCCCGGCAGCGAGGGCGAGCCGGTCGATGCCTCCTGCCGCACCAACGCGGGCTTCGCCGCAAGCCTCATCTGCATTGGCCTCAACATCACCCTGTGCCTGGCCAAGGGCATCGCAGGCCTGCTCGCCGGCTCCGTCTCCCTCATCGCCGACGCTTTCAACAACCTCTCCGATGCCTCGAGCAACATCGTGAGCCTGCTCGGGTTCCGCCTTGCCAGCCGCCCTGCAGACGAAGGCCACCCCTATGGCCACGGCCGCTACGAGTACCTAGCCGGCTTGTTTGTCGCCGTCCTGGTTTGCGCCGTCGGCATCAACCTGATCCTCGAGTCGGTCACTAAGATCATCAAGCCTTCCCCCACCGCTTACACGCTCGTTTCCCTTGCGGCGCTGGCTACATCCATGCTCGTTAAGCTCTGGATGGCCGCATTCAACCGCGCGCTGGGCAACCGTATCGATTCCGAAACACTCATTGCCACAGCACAGGACTCCAAAAACGACGTCATCACCTCGGGCTCGGTCTTGGTGGCGGCGCTTATTTCGCAGACGACCGGCTTTGACCTCGATGGCTGGGCAGGCCTGGGTGTGGGCATCTTCATCTGCATCAGCGGCATGGGCCTAGTGCGCGACGCCATCAGCCCGTTGCTGGGGCAAGCGCCCGACCCCAAGCTCGTCCAGGCAATCCGCGACAAGATCATGTCCTATCCGCAGGTCTTGGGCACACACGACCTGATGGTGCACGACTACGGCCCCGGTCGTCAGTTTGCCAGCGCTCACGTGGAGATGCCCGGCGAGGGCGACGCATTTGAGCACCACGAGATCCTGGACACCATCGAGCACGACATCAAGCGCCAGATGGGCATTGGCATCACGCTGCACTGCGACCCCATCGCGACAACCGGCGATGATTTGCGCGGCTGGGTCAAGCGCGGCGTTATGCAGATCGACCCCGCGCTCTCCATCCACGACCTGCACGAGCACGACGGGTTCGTTTCGTTTGACCTGGTGCGCCCCGACGGCTTTGACATATCCGACGAGGAGCTGCTGGAGCTCGTCACGCGCATCGTGCACGAGCGCCGACCCAATGCCTCATGCGTCGTTACGTTTGACTCGGGCTTTAGCTCGCCCGACCGTCCGGCTGAACAGCTGTAGCCCGCTTAACAGCTAGTTTCCCTGCGCGCCCGAGATGCCGTTTTGCAGTGCATTCCAGGCACCCGTCGCCATGTCGCCCAAGTTCTGCGCGGTGTCGCCCAGGTTTTGTGCCGTATCGCCCAGCTCTTGCGCCTTGTCTCCCAACTCCTGTGCCTTGTTGCTCAAGTCCTCCAGCGTATTGGAACTCGAGCTGTCGGTACCGCTTTGGCCGTCGGGCGAGTTGCCCGAGCTATTCTTGTGCGTGAGTTGAATTTCGAGGTTGCCGCTGTCGTTATAGTAAGCAGAAGTAACGACCCAGTTGGCATCGATGACGGGCGTTGAGCCATCATCAGTCAGGACCACGGCATTCGAAAGATTGGCGCCGCGCGACTTGAGAAGTTTCTTGGCGTTGGACCAGTACTGCCCCGGGATATCGCTCAGATCGACGGTGCTAGACGAGGCGGACTCGGTTTGCTCGGCAGCGGTATCGGCCGTTGAACTCCCTCGCTTGTTGAGCATGCCCGACACAATGGCAAACACAACCGACAGCGCAAAGAAGATCGCCAGCACGATGAGGATCTTCTTGATCACGCTCGACGAACGCGACGGCTTCTTCTCCTCGTCCTCGCCATATTGCGGAATCGACTTGGGGTACTCGCGATACGGCTCGCGCGACTCGTAGCGAGGCTGCGCCGTGCGAGGCATATACGTCGTCTGCTGAGGCTGCGGAATGGGATTTTGCGGCAGGTCATCATAGGGATTCGGCGTCGAGGCGGCATAAGAATCCTGCGGCGCGTAATCAAACGGGTCCGGAGCTGCGTCGCCATAGGGGCCTTGCGAAGATACAGCATAAAAATCCCGCGCTGTGTCGCCATAGCCCATAACCCGGGTGGGCTCGGCAGAAGGCTGTGTCGCGGCGGGGTCGGTATAACCGGGGTTGGGAACAACGCGGGTCGCATCGGCGCTATCGCCAGCCTGCGTGGAACCGTAGCCGCCCATCACGGTTGTCTTGTCCTGATCCATGCAACGATTCCTTTCCGTCGCCCGTAAGCATCAAGTTATGCATGCATTCTACCCGCGCAAAAGCCTATGATGGGCAAAGGCCGTCGGTATCTACAAGACAAGCGCGACTAGAAAACAAAAGCCCCGCCGTGCCTTGTGAGCACGGCGGGGCGGGCAAGCAGCTATGAGCAGCGAGCTTAGAACAGGCCGGTGATGTTGCCGTCGTTGTCGACGTCGATGTTTTCGGCCGCGGGCACCTTGGGCAGACCCGGCATGGTCAGAACACTGCCGGTCAACGCGACCACAAAGTGGGCGCCGGCAGAAACCTTGAGCTCACGCACGGTGATGCGGAAGTTCTCGGGAGCGCCCAGGGCCTTGGCGTTGTCGCTAAAGCTGTACTGCGTCTTGGCGACGCACACCGGCAGGTTGCCAAAGCCGTTCTCGCGCAGCTCGGCGAGCTGGCGCTTGGCGGCCGGCGTAAAGTCAACGCCGTCGGCGCGGTAGACCTTGGTGGCAACGGCCTCGAGGGCATCAGCGACATCAGCGCCGTCCTCGTAGGCAAACTTGAGCTCACTCGGCTGTTCAACCAAGCGCATGACCTCATCGGCCAGCTCGAGTGCGCCCTCGCCGCCCTTGGCCCAGACCTCGGACAGCTTCACATTGACGCCCAGCTTCTGGCACTCGGACTCGATGAGCTCGAGCTCGGCCTCGGTGTCCGTCGGGAAACGGTTGATGGCGACCACGCAGGGCAGACCATAAACGTTCTGGATGTTGTCGACATGACGCAGCAGGTTGGGCATGCCAGCCTTGAGTGCCTCGAGGTTCTCCTCGTTGAGGTCGGCCTTGGCAACACCGCCGTTGTACTTAAGGGCGCGAGCGGTCGCGACGACCACGACGGCGTTGGGACGAACGCCCGTCATGCGGCACTTGATGTCCAGGAATTTCTCGGCACCCAGATCGGCACCAAAACCGGCCTCGGTAATGGCGACATCGCCAAAACGCATAGCCATACGCGTGGCCATGATGGAGTTGCAGCCGTGGGCAATATTGGCGAAGGGACCGCCGTGGACAAACGCGGGCGTACCCTCAAGCGTCTGCACCAGATTGGGCTTGAGCGCATCCTTGAGCAGTGCGGCCATAGCTCCCTGGGCCTTAAGGTCGCGTGCGCGGACGGGCTCGCCGGCATAGCTGTAGCCGACAACGATCTCGCCCAAGCGCTCCTTAAGATCGTTGATGCTCGTGGACAGGCACAGGATCGCCATGACCTCGGAGGCAACGGTAATGTCAAAGCCATCCTCGCGCGGCACGCCCTGGGCCTTGCCGCCAATGCCGTCGATGACATGGCGCAGCTGACGGTCGTTCATGTCGACAACGCGCTTCCAGGTGATGCGCTTAACATCGATACCGAGCTGGTTGCCCTGCTGAATATGGTTGTCGAGCATGGCGGCCAGCAGGTTGTTGGCGGCACCAATAGCATGGAAGTCACCAGTAAAGTGCAGGTTGATGTCCTCCATGGGGATGACCTGCGCCCAGCCACCGCCGGCGGCACCGCCCTTGACGCCGAAGACGGGACCGAGCGAAGGCTCACGAAGGGCCACGGCGCTCTTGACACCGCGACGGCGCAGGCCATCGGCCAGACCGATGGTCGTAGTGGTCTTACCCTCGCCGGCGGGCGTGGGGTTGATAGCGGTCACGAGGACGAGCTTGGCCTGGTGATCAGTCGGCTCGTTGAGCAGTGAATAGTCGACCTTAGCCTTGTCGAAGCCGTACGGAATAAGGTGCTTAACGTCGACGCCGGCGTTCTTGGCCACCTCGGTAATAGGCAGCGGCGTAACAGAACGTGCGATTTCGATGTCAGTAGGCATGGGCGGTCCTTTCGTTACCGGATGAGAAAAAGACCAATCCAGCATAGCACGGGCGTGCAATAGTAAAACACCCGCAACCGACAAACGGCGATATGTTTACCCGATGCCCAGCGATAGCCCAACAGCCCGCCAAAACAAAGCGCCCTAAACGGTAGGTTCAATCCCCAGGTGCTCAAAGGTGCGAAGGGTTGCCTGACGGCCCTGCGGTGTACGAATCATCAGCCCGCACTGCAGCAGATAGGGCTCATAGACATCCTCGAGCGTGCCCGGGTCCTCGCCCACCGCGCTGGCAAGGGTCGTAAGTCCCACGGCACGACCGGAGAACGTCTTGGCGAGCGTCTCCAAAATGCGAATATCCATCCAGTCCAGACCGAGCTCGTCGATCTCAAAGAACTCGAGTGCCTGACGGCAGATATCGAGCTCAATGGGACCGTTGCCGCGCACCTGTGCGTAATCGCGCACGCGCTTGAGCAGGCGGTTGGCAAGACGTGGCGTGCCGCGCGAACGCGAGCCGATCTCGAGTGCACTGGGGTGGTCGATCGTCACGCCCAGGATAGTCGCCGAGCGCGTCACAATCTGCGCGAGCTCCTCGACCGTGTAGTAATCCAGGCGATATGAAATGCCAAAGCGGTCGCGCAACGGGCCTGTCAACATGCCTGAGCGGGTCGTTGCCGCTACCAACGTAAACTTGGGAATATCCAGGCGAATCGAGCGCGCCGCCGGACCCTTGCCAATCACGATATCGAGGGCAAAGTCCTCCATCGCGGGGTACAGTACCTCCTCGACCGAACGGTTGAGGCGGTGGATCTCGTCGATAAACAGCACATCACCCGGCTGCAAGTTAGTAAGGATGGCCGCCAGGTCGCCCGTGCGCGCGATGGCAGGGCCACTCGTGGTCTTGATCTGAGCGCCCAGCTCGTTGGCGATAACGGTGGCCAGCGTGGTCTTGCCCAGGCCCGGAGGACCCGAGAAAATCACGTGGTCGAGCGTCTCGCCACGGCTCTGCGCCGCTTCGATCAACACGCGCAGGCTCTGCTTGATATGCTCCTGGCCGCAGTAATCGTCCAGGCGCTGGGGGCGCAAAGTGCGATCGACATCGAGGTCCTCGGCCGTCAGCTCCGAGCCCACCATGCGCTCGCCGTGCGCCATGGATGCCGCCGGCGAGTTGCCGGGCGTCGCCCACAGGTCCTGAGAGTCATCGGCTTCCCACATCACGCATCCATTCCGAGTCGCTTAAGCGCCGCGCCGAGCAGATCCTCGACACGCATATCCTGCCCATCATACCCGCTCAGAGCGACATCGGTCTCCTGCGGGCTAAAGCCCATGGAAAGGAGCGCCGCACGGGCGTCATCGATGGCCGAGGGAGCGGCAGCGGGCACGGGCATCGCAACCTGGCCGGGAATCACGTCGACCGGCACAAAGCCCTTGTCCTTGGCAAAGGTGCTCTTGAGCTCCAGGATCAGACGCTGAGCTGTCTTTTTGCCCACACCGGGCACCTTGGCCATGCCCTTGTCGTCCTCGGCCATCACCAGCGAATACAATTGCCCCACGGTATAGGTGGAAAGCACGGCGAGCGCCAAGCGCGGGCCAACGCCCGAGACAGACACGAGCCGATCGAACATCGTGCGCTCATCCTTAGAGGAAAAACCGAAAAGTGTCATGGCGTCCTCGCGCACCTGCATACGCGTGTAGAGGCGGACCTCGCCGCCGGGCGTCGGCAACGTGGCCGCAGTGCTGCCCGAGATGCCGAGCTCAAAGCCAACGCCCGACACATCGACGACAGCAGAGCTCATCGTGGCCTCGACAAGCGTTCCGTGGAGCTGGGAGATCATCAGTATCCGGTTCCTCTCTGTTGATAGAACTCGCCGCCGGTAAGCGCCCGGGTACGGCTGAGGTTAACGTGGCAGATGGCGCAGGCCAGGGCATCGGCGGCATGGTCGGGATGCGGGTCGTGATCGAGCTGCGTGAGCGTGCGCACCATGTAGGCGACCTGCCGCTTATCTGCGGCACCGGTACCCACCACAGCCTGCTTGATCTGCATAGGCGTGTACTCGCCGATCTCGAGCGCGCACTCCGAAAGCGCCACGAGCGCGGCACCGCGGGCATGTGCCGTGGGGATTGCCGAGCGGACATTAGCGCCAAAGTAGATGCTCTCGATGGCAGCGGTATCGGGTCGATAACGCTCCACGACACCCTTGAGGTCGCGGGCGATATGCGACAGGCGCACCGCAAGCGGACTGCCTGCGCTGGTCTCGATGCAGCCATAGGCACGGCAGCGAACCTCGCCACGCCGCTCCTCGATAATCCCCCAACCCGTATGAGCCAAACCGGGGTCGATGCCCAAAATAACCAAGCCAACCTCCCCTCGTCTTTTACCAAGCGCAAGGCAAGGCCCCGCGCACTACTCACGAACGTCTGTTCTAGAATAACACAACGGGGTCAAGATGCTTAGTTGAAGTATCGGGGTTGAGAGCGAATCCCATCCCCAGTTTAGTTCTGCGAGAAGAATGGGAACTGTCGGGGATCCACCGGCGGATGCGGCATCGGCGTGCCCTGGGGTCCACCCTGCGGGCCACCCTGGCCGCCCATCATCTTTTCGATGGCGTCCTGGACCTCGCCCTCGAACTTTTTCATGCCCTCGTGCAAGCGACGCTGACCGTCCTCAGAGCGCAACTCCTCCATCTGCTCGGGCGAAATACCCAGTAGCTCGCCCAGCACGCCCATCATCTCGTTTCGCATGCGCTCGCTCGTATCCTCGTCAGCAAAACGGCGCACCTCGGCGCGCGCCAACGAATCGACCGCCATACGCTCCTTGCCGTTGAGCCCCAGGTCGGACCACGCGAGCATGTACGGCCAGGAGCGCTCGGCAAACGAACGGGACGAGACGATCGGCGCCGTCGGCAGCATGCGGCGGGCGGCCTCGCCCTGGCGCACGAGCATCAGCAGCAGCGAGCAGGCCTCAGGCTTGCCAGCGGCCATCGGGATGTCGTCGAAAGATCGATTGCGGTCCACGTGCGCCTCGAGCGCGCCATCGACCTCACCCGGCTCAAGCCCGCCGAGCAGCTGTGCCGCGCGGTCGAGCATATCGACCGGACCGTCGAGCGTCGAGAGCGCCTGCGCCAGCACTCGCTCCATACAATCTTCCACCGCGTTGAGCGTCACGAGCTCTTGGGGCACCACGGCAGACGTGCGATTGCGCACACGCGCCACAAACTCAAGCGTCGACAGGTACACATCGCCAAAGGGCGCATAATCGCCCTGGTAGCCGCCGCAAAGCGCCGGCGCCGCCAGCGCGTACTCGGTTTTGGACAGCGGACTCAGCGCCATCGCACCCAACTCGAGCGCCGTGTCCTCCAGCATGAGGCCCAGCGTACGCGAGCGCAGACGCTCGGCATCGCCCGCCGACACGTCGCGATCGAGCACACGCGCCGCATCCGGCGCATCGCGTTCGACGGTGCGAATGTGCAGACGCTCGGCGATGGCGCGGACGGCGGCACAGCGGGCAGCCTCGGCCTCTTCCTGCGCCGGCGTAAAGATACGGTTGCGCCCCAGCACCAGGCCAATCACATTACGCGGGCCCAGAGCGTCGACGGCCAGCACCGCCAGCAGGGACGACGGCAAGTCGCCCTCGAGTGCCACCACAGCACGCGACGCACCGTGGGCTCGGGCGTTGTCGCGCACGGCGAGCACCAGCGCCTGCCACAGCCACTCCTCGGAACGGAACTCGGGCAGTTCGTGATCTTCCAGGGCATCGAGCATCACGCCGCGCTGAATCTCCTGAACCAGCAGGCTCTCCTCAAAACACGGCGCCTGGGCCACCACGCGACCGCAGTCGTCGAGCACAAACGAACCGCCGGTATACACCGACTCGTCATAGGCACCGACCGGCGCCATGCAGGCAAACCACACGCTGCGCTTGGATGCGATCTTGCGGTAGGCGCCGCTGCGAACGGCGGCAATGGCAGCAGTCTCGCCGTCGGTCATATCGAATGCGTTGAATTGGAAATACGCAATGAGGTCAACACCGGTCGGCAACATCTCGAGTTCGCGGTCCAAGTCAAAAATCACGGCGATGCGCACGCCGTCCACGTCGAACACCGGCGGCGCCCAACGCGTGTCGTTGTTCTCGCCACGCTGCAGGGCAATGCTCGAACGCGCCGGCACCACATGACCGTCCTTGAGCATCATGTAGTCGAGCAGCGGCTGGCCCTCAAACGAAACCGCCGCGGGCACGATGCAGATCATGTCAAGCTCCTGGATACGCTCGGCGACACCAGTCAAGCCAGCAAGCATGTCGTGCTCAAAGTCGGCGGTGCCCACCAGGCCCCCGGGCATGGCGCCCATAAAGAGCGGAGCCGGAACGCACAGCACGCGCGCCCCGCGCCCGTGGGCCAGACGAGCCTGGTCCTCGATGCGGCCGCAAATGCCCTCAATATCACCCAGGCGCATATCGATCTGTGCAAGCGCGAGCTTCATGGCTCAGCCCTTTCCGTCGTAAACCATCGTTGTCGTAGTAAAAGCGCCGGCCGCATAATGCAGTCGGCGCTCGCATGTGCATATGCTAGCTATGATACCCCGAGCGGGGGCGCGCTCCTAGAACGTCGCGGACCACAGCCCGTGCAGGTTGCAGTAGGCATAGACGGTACCGGTCTTGGAACCGCCGGCAAAAAACGTCGCGGGCTTCATGCCGGGCTCAAGGTAATGGATCTCCAGACGGCCCTCAGCCTCAAGGGCGATCCACTCAATATAGTGCTCGGGCAGGCTGGGATGTTCGACCGAGCCAACGCGTGCGCGAATCACGTGACCGTCGCGCTCGGTCTCGACAACAGGCACGTGCTTCTCGTGCGCCGCGTCCTCAGTGTTTGCGGTCAGTTCCGTGCAACCGGCAGGGGTTGCAACGTCGTTGCCCAGGGCGGCAATGAGCTTGCCATCGGGGTCCTTAAAGAATTTCGCCATGATGTTCTCCTTTGCTGACGTGCCAATGTTCTTGATGGTTCTTATGCCCAAAGGCAGACAAACCATCCACGGCATTGCAAATGAACACATAACGGGCGGGGACGATGGGGCAGCGTGCGCTATCCGCCCTGGCGGCCCCACCCGAGCGGGTTAGCGCCCGTCGCCGCCCAGCAGCGCCAGAACATCTTCGCGGGTAAACAGCGCCGACGAGATGCCGTCGCCGCCGAGCACGCTGTTGACCAGGTCGCGCTTGGACTCCTGCATCTGCATAATGCGCTCCTCGATCGTGTCCTTGGCGATGAGCTTGTACACGGTCACGGTATGTTGCTGGCCAATACGGTGCGCGCGGTCGGTCGCTTGGTCCTGCGCTGCCACGTTCCACCACGGGTCGTAGTGGATGACCACGTCGGCCGCCGTCAGGTTAAGGCCCACGCCGCCCGCCTTGAGCGAAATCAAAAAGACCGGAACCTCGCCCGCTTGGAACTGCGCGACCATCTTGGCGCGGCTCTCCTTGGACGAAGCGCCCGTGAGCTTAAGAAAGCCGATGTCCTCCTTGGCCAAGCGCTTACCGATGATATCGAGCATACCCGTAAACTGGCTGAACAACAGGATGCGATGCCCGCCGTCGAGTGCGCCGCGCACGAGCTCCATGCACGTATCGAGCTTGGCGCTCCCCGCCTTGTAATCCTCGTAGTGTAGACGCGGGTCGCAGCAGATCTGGCGCAGCTTGGTGAGCTCGGCGAGCACCTTGAGTTTGTCCTTCTTAAACTCCCCAGCCTCGCGGTGCTGCACCTGCTGGGCGATGCGGTCCTGGTTGGCCAGGTAGAGCTTGCGCTGCTCGCCGGTAAGCTGCGCCATGACAGTGTCTTCGATCTTCTCGGGCAGGTCGGCCACCACGTCTTCCTTAACACGGCGCAGCACAAACGGCGACACGAGCGCCTGCAGGCGAGCGGCGCTATCGCCCTCGGCATGCTCGACGGGGCTCTCAAAGCGCTTGGCAAACGACTCGCGCGTCCCCAAAAGGCCCGGCATCAAAAAGTCGAAGATGCTCCAGAGCTCGGACAGGCGGTTTTCGATGGGCGTGCCCGTCAGGGCAAAGCGCACGCCGGCAGGCAGGCGCTTGGCGGCGCGCGCCACCTGCGTGAGCGGATTTTTAATGTACTGTGCCTCATCGAGCACCACGCGGGCAAAATCCTGCTCGACGTACTCGTCGATATCGCGCCGCATAAGGTCATACGACGTCACGACCACGCTATGCTCGGCCACGCCGGAAATTTGCATGCGGCGTTGAGCCTTGGCACCCACAATGGCGCACACATCGAGCGACGGGGCAAAGCGCTCCAGCTCGGCAGTCCAGTTGTACACGAGTGAGGCCGGGCATACCACGAGCGTGGGCTTGGTGTCCCCCGCCTCCACGCGCGCCAGAATATGCGCAATCATCTGGAGCGTTTTGCCCAGGCCCATGTCGTCGGCCAAGATGCCGCCAAGGCCCAGGTGTTCGAGCGAGCCGAGCCACTGGTATCCGTCGACCTGGTAGCCGCGCATCGTTGCCTTGAGCGATGCCGGCACCGTAAAGTCCATCTTGCCGAGCGTGTCCAGGCGCTCGACGGTACGGCGGAACGCAGCGTCGCGATCGGCCTCGAGCGCCGGCGTGCGTGCGAGCATGCTGTCGACGAACAGGGTGCTCGACGCGGGAAGCGACACGCCGTCGAGCAGGTCGACGGCATCGACACCCAGGTCCTCGGCAAGGCCAAACGCGGCGCGCGCCCCCTCGTCCAGGCGAATGATGTCGCCGGACGTAAGGCGCGCGAACGTTTGATGGCGCTTGTACGAATCGAGATAGACGGCAAGGTCCGCGGCCGAAAGCCCGCTCGCGCCCAGCTCGACATCGAGCAGATTGCTCTTAGCGGTCGCACGAACCGAGAGCTTGGGCGCGGGGCGGACCGAGATCTGGCGCAGACGGTCGCTGAGCATGACCTCACCCAGTTCGGACAGGGCGGACAGGCCCTCGGTCAGCAGGCAGAACAAGCGGGCGTCATCGCGCTCCTCAAACGCCAGACCGCCCTCGTAGAAATCGAAGTACAGGGCCGCCGTATCCATAACGCGAAACTCCGCCACCTCGTCGCGGGGCGGCACACCGGGGCGCTGCTCTTCGAAGGGGCTGCCCGGAGCGCCCAGGCTAAAGAGATCCGCCGACCAATCGCCGTAGGTAACCGTAATTTTGCAGGTCACGAGCCCATCGTCGACACCGATCGCCATAGCAAAGCTCGGCTCGGGTGCCACGGTATCGAGCGCGGCGGGCGCGGTGAGGTCGGTGTAGTCGCGCAAAATGGGCAGCGCCATACGGCAGAACTCACCCACCTGCTCGGCGGCAATATGGGCGGGCGTGCGGCACGGCAGCAAGCGCGACAAAAAAGGTGCGGCATGCTGAGCAAATGCAGCGTCGGTACGGCGCGCGCGGCGCGTGTCAACCAAGTAGGCGGCATCGCCCGACGCAAAGCAGTACATATCGGCGGGCAGGCGCAGGTCATAGCTACCACCAGCCGCCGGCGCGATTTTGGCGGCAAGCAGCGGTGGGCGCTTAGCGGATGCCTCGTCCTCCCTTTGCGGAGACAGCTCAACCGCCACGTCGTAGGTGCGATGCGTCGTCATCCCCCGCGACCAGGCGGGCTCAAAGGAGATGGTCTGGCCGCGCAGCAGGTCCAGCACATATACGATGCTATGCTCGGACAGCGGCAACTGACGCTCGGCAACAAAACCGCTGCGGGCAAAGTCGTACGACGCCGAACGCGAGCTTGTGATGTCATCGAGATAGGCAACTGTCGTCACAACAAGTTTGAGCAGCTTTGCCGATGTTTCGTCAAAGGCCTCAGGTGAATGGACAAACGTGAGCTTCTTGCCATAGGAGAACGTGCCGCCGCGCACGTAGGCATCGACCATGCCGTCGATGTCCTTGACCACGTAGGAGACCGATCCACAGCGAATGCGGAACTCGAGCGCCCAGCTAAAGCGGTCAGCGAACAGCGGATTGTAGTACGGCACCAACGAGGGCTCCAATGCCGCTTTGGGGGCGTCGGGATCAACGGCACCGGCAAGCTTGCGGCGCATGCTCGCCAGCTCATCCATGCGCGCGTCCGAAAGATCGGAGAGCGCCGCCACAAGGCTCGGGCTCGTGGGGACGGGCGCCGGAAAGGGAAAGTTGGGGTTGACGGCCGGCGCTTTGGGTGCGGTGCGCGCGGGCTGTTTCGACTGCGCCGTAAACGTGCGAACCGGCGTGCGCAAACCTTCGACGGGCTCGGCGCCGCTGGCATCCAAATACGCCAGAGCCGTGGCAATAGCGTGCTTGCACATACCGGGGTAACGATAGGCGGCGGGGCAATCGCAGTCGTAGTCGATCACCTCGTGCTCGTCCATGTCGAGCGCCACGTGCGTCTTGTACAGGTCGCCACGCGAACCGCGCACCGAGCCCTCGACCGTCACGTTTTTGGAGAAGCGCGAGCCGCTGTCCTCGATCGACAGCACGGCGCCGTTGAGCATGAGCGAACGCCCCTTCATAAAGGTGCCGCTCAACGCCGCCTCTTTGCGAAGCGCCTGCACAAACGTCCCCTGCGCCATCACTTCCTCCAATCTCACCCGGGGTAGCTTAGATCACCGTCACGCGGCCCTGGTTACCCACAATGGCCTTGGCCTCGGCCAGCAGCGGAATCGAACGCGCGTTGACCTTGGCAGGTACCTCGGCACGCAGCACGCGCCCGTCCACCTGCTCGATAAAGATCTCCACGCGGTCGCCGCCCGGGTTGGCGGTAAGCACCGTGGCAAGACGCGCCATATTGCCCTGGCTAAAGCGGCTGTTGGGCACCATGACCTCAAACACCTTGGGCTTGTTGTTCTCCTCGTTAAGCTCGAGCGGCACGATCTCCTGCGCGATGATCTGGTCGCCGCGGTCCGAGCGCTCGAGCTTGCCCTTAATGCGCACAAAGGCATCGGACAGCTGCGCGCCGGTCTCGGGATCGACCTCGCCGTACAGGTACCCCTCGGCCTCCTTGTAGGTCTTGGGGAACACGACGACGGTGGCCTCGCCTTCCATGTCCTCGAGCTGCACGATGCCCATGGGGTCACCGTTTTTGGTCACGCGCTTGGACACGCTCGAGACCATGCCGGCCCACCACAGCGCCTTGCCCTCGGGAATTTCCTGGTTGATGGTGCCGCCCGTAGGATTCTGAACTTCGTAGCCGGTGTCGATCTGCGAGAACGAGAAGTCACGCGCCTTGGCTAGTGCATACTCAAACGGGCGCAGCGGGTGGTCCGAGACATAGATGCCCAGAACCTCCTTCTCCTGACTCAACTTGAGGTGGCGGTCCCATTCCTGGCCATCCGGATCGGGCACGCTCACCTCAAAGCCCGAGCCCTCAACGTCGCCAAACATATCGAAGAACGACGTCTGGCCGCTCGCGCGATCCTTCTGGCGCTTTACCGCGGCATCGATGATGTTCTCGGGGTTGTTCTTGTCCACAAAGTGCATCATCTGGCGACGCGGATACCCCGTGGAGTCGAAGGCGCCTGCCTTGATGAGCGATTCGATCACGCGGCGGTTGGCCTGGCTCGAGTCCACGCGCTCGACAAAGTCGTGCAGCGTCTTAAACGGGCCGCCCGCCTCGCGCTCGGCGATAATCGCCTGCGCCACGCCGGTGCCCACGCCGCGGATGCCGGCCAGACCAAAGCGCACGCCCTCCTTGGTAGCCGTGAACTCGGTACCGGACTCGTTGACATCTGGCGACAGCACGGGGATGCCGTCGTGACGGCATGCCGAGACGTAGTGCACGATCTTGTCGGTCTTGCCCGTATAGGACGTCAGAACGGCCGCCATGTACTCGTGCGGATAGTGCGCCTTGAGCCACGCCGTCTGCATAACCAGGATGGCGTAGCCGGCGGAGTGCGACTTGTTGAAGGCGTAGGACGCGAACTCGAGAACATCGTCCCAAATCTTCTGGGCGACCTCGCGCGTATAGTTGTTCTTGATGGCGCCGTTCATCCAGTGGTCGTAGGTGGTCTCGTCGGAGCCATCCTCCCAGTGGAGCACCGTCGACGTGAGCAGCTTGATTTTCTTCTTAGCCACGGGCTTACGGATACGCGAGTCCGATTCGCCCTTGGAGAAGCCGCACATCTCGACGGAGATGAGCATAACCTGCTCCTGGTAGACCATGGTGCCGTAGGTTTCGCCCAGGATGTCGTCCAGGCGGTCGTCGTAGGAGACCGCCGGCTCCTTGCCGTTCATACGGTTGATGTAGGACGAAACCATGCCGGCGCCCAGCGGGCCCGGGCGGTACAGGGCGATCAATGCTACGACGTGCTTGTACTCGGTGGGCTTCATGTTCTTGATCGTGGCCGTCATGCCTGCGGACTCGACCTGGAAGACGCCGGCGGTGTGGCCGGAACCCATGAGCTTAAAGATCTCGGGGTCGTCAAAAGGAATCTCTTCCTCTTTGATGTCGATGCCGAAGTTCTTTTTGATGTTTGCCTTGGCCTTGGAGATAACAGTCAGCGTGCGCAGGCCCAAGAAGTCCATCTTGAGCAGGCCCATGTCGGCAACGGTATGGCCCTCGTACTGGGTAATCTCGACGCCGCCCTTGGTGTCGAGCTTGGTGGGCACGTGCTCGTTGACGGGGTCGCGGCAGATCAGAACGGCGCACGCGTGCACGCCCTCGCCACGGGTGAGGCCCTCGATTGAGAGCGCCGTGTCGATGATGCGGCGGGCGTCGTCGTCCTTTTTATATGCCTCGGCAAAATCGGGGTTAAACAGGTCCTCTTTGCCGGGTTGCTTTTCGAGCACCTGCTTGAGCTTGACCTTGGGGTCGCTCGAGACCATCTTGGACAGACGCTGGCCCATGTAGACCGGGTAGTCCAGGACGCGAGCGGCGTCGTTGATGGCCTGCTTGGCCTTAATGGTCGAGTAGGTGATGACGTGGGTGACCTTCTCGGGGCCGTAGAGCTGGCGAACGTGCTCCACGACCTCGAGGCGCCGCTCATCGTCGAAGTCCATATCGATATCGGGCATCTCGGTACGCTGCGGGGACAGGAACCTCTCGAACATCAGGCCGTTCTCGAGCGGATCGAACGCGGTGATGTTCATGGCGTAGGCGACGATAGCGCCGGCAGCCGAGCCACGGCCGGGGCCGACGCCAATGCCGTTGTCCTTGGCCCATTGCACGTACTCAGCGACGATCAAAAAGTAGGCGGCAAAGCCCTTGTCGCAGATGACCTTGTATTCGTACTCAAAGCGCTCTTTGATGTTGACGCCACCGATCTCGCGCGTGGCCCAGTCGTCGCCATAGTGTTGGCGCAGGCCCTTCTCGCACTCGCGGCGGAACTGGCTCTCGTGCGTCTCGCCGGGATCGAGCAACGGGAAGCGCGGCAGGATGATGGAGTCCCAGTCCAGCTCCACGTAGCACTTGTCGGCGATCTCGAGCGTGTTGTCGCAGGCCTCGGGGCAATACGGAAACATCGCCCGCATTTCCTCCTCGGTCTTCATGTAAAACTCCGAGCCGGTCATGCGCATGCGGTTGGGATCGTCGACCTTGGCGTTCATGCCAATGCACATGATGACGTCCTGCACGGGAGCGTCCTCGCGGCGCAGGTAGTGGAAGTCGTTGGTGGCGATGACCTTGACGCCTACCTGCTTGGCGATGTCGATGAGCGTGCGGTCCATCTGCTCATCGGTCAGGCCGTTGTCGGTGGTGATGCCGTGTTCCTGGATCTCGATATAAAAGTCGCCAGGTTCGAAGGTATCACGGAAGGTCTCGGCCCACTTGATGGCGCCCTCCATGTCACCGCGGTCGATGTATTTGGGAATGATGCCCGCGATGCAGGCGCTCGTGCAGATCATGCCCTTGGCGTGGCGGCGCAGATTGTCGAGCGTCACGCGCGGCTTGTAGTAAAAGCCCTGCACGGCGGCCTCGGAGACCGTCTGCATCAGGTTGACGTAGCCCTCCTGGTCCTTAGCCAAAAGGATCATATGGTAAAGCTCGGGCTTATGGTCGCGGGCGAGCGTCTCGTCCGGCGTAAAGTAGACCTCGCAGCCAAAGATGGGTTTGATGACCAGAGGCGGCTTGAGCTCGTCGATGTTGCCCTTCTCGTCCCACATGGCCATGTCCTTCACATACTGGGCATGCTCGCGCGGGTTTGCCTCGGGATCGGGCTCCACCAGCTCGTCGCGGCGATCCTTTTCCAAAAACGCCTTGTCGTGACTCCAGGTTTTGTACTCAGGCGTGTTGTGGTTGACGGCGTCACAGGCCAGCGCTAGGTCGGGCACGCCATACATATAGCCGTGGTCGGTAATGGCCACGGCGGGCATGCCAAGCTCAACGGCACGGTTGACCATATCCTGGATACGGGTTGCGCCGTCGAGCATGGAGAAAACAGTGTGATTGTGCAGATGGACGAATGCCATGTGATGAGCTCCGATGCGGGTTCGTGTTCTGACTGAACGATTCTACCCCACGGCACGGACAGCGCCCGAACCTAGCCAAACCCACACGGGCAGTCTTTTTGGGACGTGTCTTTTTTAGCTGCTTTGACCTGATTGCTTCATTCGTCGCAAAGGGGCCGGACCGCGACCCCATGTCGCGGTCCGGCCCCTGAGGAAAGCTCAGCTCAGGTCCTCGCCGTTTGAGGCAATTACCTTGCGATACCACTCGAACGATCTTTTCTTGCTGCGCCGACGTGTGCCGTGTCCTTCGTCATCGAGGTCGACATAAATGAAACCGTAGCGCTTGCGCATCTGGCCCGTTGCGACCGAAACCAGATCGATCGGTCCCCAGCACGTGTAGCCCAGGAGGTCCACCCCGTCGATTTCGACGGCGTCCTTCATAGCCTGGATGTGCTCGCGCAGGTAATCGATACGGTATCCATCATCCACAAAGCCGTTCTGATCCGGCTCATCCGGGGCTCCGAGACCGTTCTCCACGATAAAGAGCGGCTTTTCGTACCGGTCGTATATGTCGTTCATGGTGATGCGCAGCCCTGCGGGATCGATGAATCTGCCCCATGGCTCCATCTTGAGGTAAGGGTTGGGGGCACTCTTGAGTAGATTGGAGTCGAACTGCCCCTCGGTGTTTGCCTGCGCCACGCGCGTCGAGTAGTAAGAGAAGCCCACGAAGTCCACCGGATTCTGCGCAAGGACCTCCTCATCGCCCTCCGCCCAAGGAATCGCGAACCCTTGACGCTCATACTCCGTGAGCATGTAGCACGGATAGTGGCCGCGCACCTGCACGTCGGTGAACATGTAGTGCTTGCGATTCTCGTCCTGAGCCGTTTTAACGTCGGCAGGGTTGCAGGTAGCAGGATAGAAAATACCCGCATTGAGCATGCAGCCGATTTGCGCACCAGGGATGATCTCATGGCAGGCGCGCACCGCGCAAGCACTCGCCACGAGCACGTGATGCACCGCGTTATGAACGGAGACGTAGCGGTCCTCCCCCTCATCAAACACGATGCCTGCCGCCATGAAGCACGCAGAGGTCATGATGTTGATCTCGTTGAACGTGAGCCAAGAGCGCACTTGATTGCGGTAACGTGCGAACACAGTGCGAGCGAAGCGCTCAAACATGCCCACGAGAGCGCGGTTGCGCCAACCGCCGTATGCCGTAACAAGATGCATGGGCACGTCATAGTGGTTGAGCGTCACCACCGGCTCGATGCCCTGTTCGAGGCAGGTGCGAAACACATCCTCATAGAACGCGAGGCCCTGCTCGTTGGGTTCGGAGTCATCCCCGTTGGGGAATATACGGCTCCATGCGATGGAGAGGCGCAGAGCCTTGAAGCCCATCTCGCCGAAGAGCGCGATGTCCTCGCGGTAATGATGATAGAAATCGATGGCCTGTTGGGCCGGGTAGTAATGGTCGGACAGCGGCTCGAGCGGAACGTCGTCACCCCTGATGACGGCGAGACGGTCCCGCCCGTACGGCAGAAGATCCGCGTTGGCGAGCCCCCGCCCGCCCTCGTCCCAGGCACCCTCACACTGGTTGGCGGAAAGCGCGCCGCCCCAGAGGAAATCAGAACGCAATGGCATGGGAGTCCTCCTTATCTTGCTTTTAGTGCGAACGGGCACCACCATGCAGCGGTGCCCGTCCGGGTTCATGGGGCCCCAGTTCCGAGAAGAGACTCGTTGCGCTAAGGCACCCTTCTAGATGCAGCGCTTAAGCCTCAAGGGCCTCCTCGGCTTCCTTCTCGCCCGATTCGCGATTGTCGAAGCCAAAGACCATGCAGAGGGCGAATGTCACCGCAAAGCCAATCGCGCAGCTGATGGCGCCCGGAATGATGTCCTGGCTGAACTTGATGACGTTCATCCACGGGAAGCCGACTCCCGAGAAGACGAAGATGCGCGCGTTGAGCAGACCGCATGCAAGGCCGCCGGCCGCGCCGCCGATCATCGACCAAGCGAGCGCCTTCTTATCGCGCAAGAGGATGCCGTAAATGATGGGCTCGGATACGCGGCCGAGCGCATAGGTAGCGAAGGTAGTCCAACCGAGCTGACGGTTAGCCTTGCCCTTTGCACGGATGCCGTAGGCGAGCGCGACCGCAAGCGTCACGTAAACAACCACCGTCGTACCCGGAGTGCACACGGCGTCATAGCCCACCTCAAGCCAGCCGGGCATCATAGCGGTGAGAATCGGCACATGCATGCCGGTAGCGATCACGAGGTTCCACGTCGCACCGACCACCAGACCGCACAGCGGACCGGCGTTCGCGCCGAGCCAGATGATGATATCGGCGATGATGCCCATAATGAAGGAGACGGCGGGGCCGAAGACGCAGAGTGCAAGCGGCAGCATGATGAGCATGGTCCCCACTGGAATCACGAGGATGCGCAGCATGTCAGGGCAATGCTTCTTGATAAGCCCCTCTACGTAGGACTGAATCCACACGATGAGGATGATGGGAAGCACCGACTGTGTGTAATTCACCAGCGTCATGGGGATGCCGTAGACGTCGAACGGAGCGCCCTCCTCGACGATAGCGAGCATGCTCGGATGAATCATAATAGCAGCCGTCATGAGCGCGAGCACAGGACTCGTCTGGAACTTCTTGGCCGCCGCATAGGCACCGAAGATCGGCAGGAAGTAATATGCCGCGTCTCCCACCAAGGTGAAGAGCCGGTACATGCTGCCCTCCGCGGCTAGAAGGCCCGCGCCTTCCGGACCAAGCAAAATGGTGAACATGCGGAAGATACCCGCGATGCAGAACACGGGCAGAATGGGAGCGATAGAGCCGCTCACCGCATCGAGAATCAGATTGCCGATGCGCTTCGGAGCGAACCGCTCCTTCCAGGGAAGCCTCTCTGCTGCGTCCAGATCTTCATCAATCGCCGTCTGGACTTCAAAGCCGCCTTCCCTGCATACCGCGTCGTAGACCTTGTCGACGGTCGGCCCGATTACGAGCTGCACCTGGCCGCCAGCGTGCACCACGCTAATCACTTCGGGAATCGCATTGAGCTTGGCGTCATCTGCAAGCCCCTCGTCCTTAAGAACGAGGCGCAGACGCGTCATGCAATGCGTCGCGCTTGAAACATTCGCCTTGCCGCCCACCTCTTCGATGATTCTTTGGGCGAGTTTTTGATAGTTAGTCATCATTCCTCCTTTTACGCCACGAATCGTCGTGGCACGAGATGGTTCTCGTACTTTCGGAGGTCATGCCCTGCCCTAACACAGGTTACAATCCTTCTGGCCTGGGTTGTCAGCGTCCGGCTGTGCCGGATTCCGCCTTCGTACAGATACGGTTGACATGGAGCATGAAGTAAAGCTTCTCCTCGTCGGTGAGCTCCGTATGCCATTCCCGCTTCATATAGGTACAGATGTGGTCGATGCATTGCGCAAGCTCGGGAAACTCCTCGCGCGAGTTCGCATAAAGCGGCAAATTGGCGCTGCTGAGGCTATCGTTACCCTTGATACGCTTGAACAGATACTGCACGTGTGTCGCAAACCGTGAGAACTCAAAAGACTCCCGATCGATGATGGTACGGAAATCGTACTCGACGATATCAGTGACATCGTTGAGCAGGCGCTCAAACGATTGGGCGCGATCGCTTGCCACAGTAACCTCTGCCCCAGTCTTTGCATTGACCAGATTCATGGCGATGCTTGCCACCTCTTCGCGCGGCAGCTCGACGCCCAACTCCTGCCGCACGCGCGCGGTAATGTAGCGGCCGATTTTGTATTCCAGCGGATAAAGCTGCTGCACATCATAGGTAAGGGGCATATCAAAACGAATGCCCTTCCTCTGCCGCGCAATCGCAAAGGCGATATGGTCGGCCATGATGAGCACGGCGTTGGGACTGAGTTCGTAAGGCAGCTCGTTCTCTACAATATCCATGATCTTTGCCGTAAACAGCACCACATCGGCAGGAAGATCCTGCATGATACGCTGCCCCTCGGCATCGATGCTATAGAACGTGCGCTCGATATGGTCCATCGCGAGCTCCCGGGGGAAGTCACCACCGAAGCCGACACCCTTGCCGAGCGCCACGACCTCGCGACCGCGACTATCTCGACAAATCACGGCGTTATTGTTGAGCTTTCTGATCGCCAGCATATCGATGCACCTCCTCTCTTGATGATAGGGCACTCATTCGGAGCTGAACAAAAAGGGCATGACCTCGGCAGAAAGCAGCACCCTACTTGCCTACGGTCATGCCCTAAAGTGACACCCGAATATATGTGCAATTGAATAACGAACGGAATCCGGATGGCCATGCTCCCCAAAGGGATAACAACCCATCACATGTATTTATAGGCCCACCCGAGATGAACGTCAAGTGTAAATTTGCGTAATCCGCACCCTTGATTGGCAACTTCATCCGCGTAATCCGCACCCCCGACTGATTCTGAGTTGCGGTGAAATAGTTCCTGATGGAGCCAGCTGGGCCGTAAAACAGGAACTATTTCATCGCAAGTTATGGGGAGACTGGGCGTGCGGACGGCCCTGGTGAGCTAGAGGTTGTAGGTGACCACCTGGGACTCGGCGGGGTTGGAGGGATTGGACTGCTCCACGCGGACGAACTTGACCGTCACCGTCTTAAAGCCCGCCTTGTGCAGAACATCCGAATAGACGCGCGCCTGCAGGGCGTGCTTCTCGAACAGCTGGTCGGGTGTCTCATCCGGCGTGCCACCCGTCTTGTAGTCGATGGCCAGTGCGCGTGACGGATCAGCCGGGTCGGTCGCCAGTGCATCGATGGCGCCCTCGGCATATGCACCGTAGCGGGCAATGTCCTTGTCCTCGCAGCCCAGCGAAAAGAACGGCACCTCGGCGCGAACGCACGGCCAGGCAAGCAGCTCGTCACGGACCGCCGACTTGAGCCAGCGGTCCAGGGCAACGTCGAAGCGCTCGCGCTGCTCCGGCGTCAGGCGCCACAGACGCGCCAGCGCATCGGCACGCGCGGCGGGCAGCTCATCGGCACCCATCTCGATCAGCCACTGGCAGGCGGCATGGAACGCCGAGCCCAGCGCCATGGGGTTGCCGGCGGGCTCGACAGCAGCCACGTCCGCATCCGTCATCTCGGAACCATCCGACTCCGCATCATCGCCGGCCTCGTCCATGGGCACGTGTGCCTCGGCGGCACGGTCCTCGGACTCGGCATGCAGCGCCGCGGCAATTGACGAGTAGCTGTACGAATCGCGCGCCGGATACGGGCAGGTGCCCATGCGCACGCCCACCGCCTGGGGATACACGAGCTCAAACGCATCGGGCTCGGGGTCGGCAGGACCGGGAACGGCGGCGCGGGCATCCGCACCGGCACCCTCCGGCTCCGCATCGCCGCGGACAAGCCTGCCTTCGGCATCAAGCGAAGCATTGGCCTCAAACGACTGCTCGCCAAAAGCAAAGTCAGCCAGCGAGATGAGCTCGTAGTCGCCCGGCTGGGAGTTGTCGAACACCAAACGGTCGGCATCGAGCTGCGGCATGTCCAGGCCGTCCGTCGGCAGAATACGACGCAGCACGTCGTAGGTCAGATCGGTCTCGACATCGAAGGTCGGCGCGCACAGCTTGCCGCGGCTCACGCCGGCATCCATCGCCAGAATGACCAACTCGCGCGCTCGCGTCATGGCGACGTAGAGCAAGCGGGCCCGCTCCTCGAGCGAGAGCCGCAGGTCATCGTTGCGCAGGCGAACGAATGCCTCGGCGGGAGAACCCGTCGCACAGACGTCCTCCATGAGCTCCGGCGGCAGCCACAGCGACGTGCCCTTGCCCTTAAACGCATGCTCAAACTGCTTTTTGACGTCGTCGCCCTTCACAAAGGTTCCGTCGGCGAGCTTAACGCCGTCGAAGCGTGCCGGCAGCGCCACGACCTGCGCCCCGCCGTCGACGCGACCCATCTGTGCCGCACCGGACGATTTGCGCACGCCAAAACACTCGGCGACCGCCACGACCGGATATTCCAGACCCTTGGAGGCGTGCACCGTCATGATGCGTACCGCGCCGTCGCCCTCCTCGTTGAGGGCACCCGGGGCTTCCTTGCCCGCCAAAAAGCGGTCGAAGGCCAGCGCGATGGAACGCGGCGAGTTGCCGAACTCGGCCTCCGCCTCGGCCACGGCGTCGAGCGCCTTGAGCACGTTGGCGGCAATGGCCTTGCCCTCGGGGCCGCGCTTCGCCAGTCGCACGAACCAGCCGGAAGCATTGACCACGTCGCGCGCGATGTTGGCGAACGAATCACGTCCCACGCGGCGCAGCGCATAGCGCAGCACCCCGCGGGCGCGCGTCACCAGTGGCAAGCCCTGCAAGCCGGGCACATCGGAATCGCTCATGATGCCCGCATCGATGTTGCGGCGCGACGTCTCCCCCGTCTGCTCGTCCAGCTTGGTCGCCAGCGCCAGGAATTCCTGAGCGCCGAGCGCAAACATCGGTGAGGCCAGCAGCGGCATAAGACCCTGCGCCGTATCGGCCGGGTTAGCAAGCGCGCACACCAGGGCACGCACCGTTTGGACCTCGGCAGCCTGGGCAAAGACCGAACCGCCTGCGATCACGCAGTCGAGCCCCTGGTCGCGGAAGGCCTGGGCGTAGACGTCGGCGTTGGTCATGCGGCCCAGCAGCAGCACCATGCCGCCCTGGGGCTGGCCCGCTTTAACGAGCGCTTGGAACCGCTCCGCAATCGCACGAGCTTTCGCCTGCGTTCGCTCCTGGGTGCTGCCGCCGGCAACGAGCAGCGCCTGGCGGCGCGAAGCCTTTGCCTTGAGCTTGTCCTCGCGATCGTCACTCGGCTCAAGATCCAAGAACCCCTGCATCAAACCACCGGTATCGCCGTCAAAGACGCGTGCCACATAGCGCAGCACCTCGTCGTGGCTGCGGAAGTTGCGCACGAGCTTGACGAGCTCGCCGGCAGGGGCATCGGATGCGACGGAGGTCTCGGGCGCAGCAGAGGAGCCTACCTTGCGCTCCTGGCGACGGAACACCTCGACCTCTGCCCCACGAAAGCGATAGATGGACTGCTGCGCATCGCCCACGGTGCACAGCGCGCGCTCCCCCGCACCCGTCAGGTAACGGATCAAATCGACCTGCATCTGGTCGGTATCCTGGAACTCGTCGATCATGACCATCTTAAAGCGTCCCTCATAGGCCGCTCGAATGGCCGGGTAGTCGCGCAGCGCCTCGTATGCCATGCGGAGCAGGTCGTTATTATCGAGGGCGGACTGGGCAGCCTTCAGTGCGCGATACTCAGCCTCCACGGAACGGGCCAGGCCCACCAGCGCATCGAGCGCGGGGGCACCGCAGGCCAGCACGATATTGATAAACGCATCGGCAGCCTCGGCCTTGAGTAGCTCCACCTGCTCCTTAGAAAACGCCTTGCTCGCCCGAGGCATGCTGCACGACATCATGAGTCGCGCCGCATCCTCCATGGTTTTGCCACTCGCCTCAAACGCGTCGATGGCGTCGAGTGCCACCTGTGCCTTTTCGGTCGCGGCCTTGCTCGCACCCAACGCCGCGCGATAGGCGTCGGCAAGCGCCGAGGTGTCAGCCTGGCCGCGCGCCACGCACACATCGTCCATGCCGCCCGGCAGCTGGCTCGATAGCTCCAGCAGGTCGCGCACCAGTCCTTTAATGGTGGTACCGGCGCCAAACGGCCCACCCTCGCCCGCCATGGGATACCAAGCGTAGAGGGCCTTAAGCGAAGCGGCGAGCTCGGGGGCGGCATCGGGCGCCGTCGCGCGGGCCAGCACATGCTCAACAGCCTGGTCCATAAGCTCGTCGGTATCGGTGAGCACCGTGAACTCGGGATCGATGCCCAGCTCCAACGCATGTGCGCGCAGGATACGCGAGCACATGCCGTGAATGGTCGAGATCCACGCATCGTCGACGGTCAGGGCTTCCTCGTCCATGCCCTCGTCGATGAGCGCGCGGCGCACACGGTCACGGATCTCGGCCGCGGCGTCTTTGGTAAAGGTAATGGCGAGCACCTGATCCAGATGCTCAACGAACGGACCGGATTCGGGCGAGAGCGCGTAGACGATGCGGCGCGTGAGGGTAAAGGTCTTGCCCGAGCCGGCACCTGCCGAGACAAACAGCGGGCGGTCGAGCGTTTTGACGACTTGCAGTTGTTGCGGCATCAAAGTCGAAAGATCCATGGTCTACACGTCCCTCCTTACAAACGTTCCTTCGTGGTTATACGAGCAGCGCGCATGCGCGGCCTGAGCCGACGTCGGGTCGACGGCGGCAACGTTGCCTGCCTCGAGCTCGCGCAGACGCTCGGCAATGCCGGTCTCCACTCGATCGAGCAGCGCATCGAAGTCCATGCTGCCGCCCTCGCCGGGAAAGCCCTTCTTAAGCCCCGGGATGCGGCCGTCACCACGCTCTTCCTCAAGCAACTCGGCGCTCGCCGCACCGCGCAGCGCGGGCTTGCCACCCTTGGTCGAAAAATAGAGCGCAGCACGGGTATCTAGGCCCAGCGCCCGACGCATGGCCCGTGCGTAGATGAGCGTCTGGGTATGGGGCGGCAGCCAGCGCGGGTCGTCGATGGGGGCCTCGCCCGACTCCTCGTCGCGCACCGTGGGGTCGGCGAGTTTAAACTCCTCGACACCCGAACGATGCTTATAGTCGATTACCACGGCGCGATTCTCGACATCCACATCAACGCGGTCGATGCGCCCGCCAAGCGGCCAACCGGCATACTCGACCTGGAGCTCGTTGAACGCAAACTCCAGGTAGCGCGGCGCGAAGGGCGCGAGCGCCTCGGACTCGTAGGCAAGCACGCCCTCCAGCTGCGGCAAAATCTCGGCCACCTGGCGCTCCTCCACCGGGGAGAGCGGCACGAGCGGGCCCTCGGTACCGCGCTTGCCCGCATGCTCGGCCAAGGTCTCGTCAAAGACCTCGCGCAGCAGCTCCTTCGCGCGTGGCAGATTCATGGGTGTCACGCGCTCCATGCCCTCCTGGGGCAGACGGGCATGCAAGTGTTCCAGCACGTCGTGGACAAAGTTGCCCTTCTCCATATTGCCAAAGCCAGCGTCGATCGACTGGGGTTTGACGCGATACGAGACGAACCAGCATAGCGGGCAGGTCGAATAGGCCTCGATCTGCGAGGCAGACGTCAGGCGCGGCACCAGCGGCGCATCCTCGCCCTCGCCATCGCGACGACGCAGGACCAAATACGGAATGGCTTCATCGCTCAGATGCTGAGGAGCTTCGCAGGTCACGCGCTCGCGCCTAAGACCTTCGCCTGCCGCGGGATCGAAGTCCCTTACGATATCGCCCTCACCCACACACTTCGCCTTGTCGGCGCCAACGGCCTTAGCGTCGTCAGCGGCCTTGTCGGCGTCAGCGGCCTTAGCATCGTTAGCGGCCTCGGCATGCGCCCGCAACTCGGTCCACACGGCCGCCGGATAGCACTCGCGCGCCTGACGATCGTGGGTCACACGGGCGAGCGTAACCGGACCACGCGACGCTTGTATCGCGCGGCCAAAGCGTGCGCGCAGCAAGGCCGCAGGCTCAAGCGTCACGCCCTCGCGACCGAGGCTCGCCGTCAGCGTGGTCAGCGGCCCCTCTTCGTGTGAGAGAGGATAGCTGTCCAGATCGACATCGGCAAACAGCACGGCATCGTAGCTGCCGGAGCGCAGAGCCGCCGCATCGGCAAGCGAAGCAAAGCGAACCTGGGCGCGTGGCGCACGGTCAACCTCGTAGGTCTCGCAATCGTAGGCGGCGCTACGCTTGTCCACCTTGGTTCGAATGTCATCGAGCACGGGCACGGTCGCGGCCTGCGACACGTCGAGCGCACGGGCGCCATTCATAAGGATGTCGATGACGTGGCGCAGCAGGGCCACCTCCGCCTGGCGACGAGCCTGACCGTCGAGACCGCCAAGTGCGCGATCGGGCAGCGCCTCGGCAACGGCAAGCATGGCCTTGAGCGCCGTCACGGGTTTGTCGCGCCACAGCGCCTGGAACACGTCCGAGATCACGCACGGCACGTTCTTAAACCAGTTCTCGTCGCTCGCCGCTTTACGCGCGCCCCTCACCTGGCCCTGCACGCTCTGCAGCAGGCTCTTGACGCCCGCAGTGGTCTTGCTGCGCGACAGTCGCATATTCTTGTCGAACGTGCGCGCGCTGGCGGCGTCGGCACCCGAAAGCGGGCTGTAAATCCAGTCGGTAAGCTCCGGAGCGGGCCACCACTCAGTCTTAGAAGCTGCCCCTTCGTCGGCGGCCTTCATACGCTCGATCAGGTTGGCGAGCGCCGTGAACTGCCTGCCCGCAATGGATTGGGAAAACGCCGTGAACTCGGCCGTCTCGGCAGCAACGTGGCGCGCCGCCAAACGAGCGGCAAGCTCGCTGAACAGCTGGGGTGCCCGGGCAGAAACAACGAGCACGCGTACGGGGTCGGCGGGTGTTGCAGCAGCTTTATCGTCCTTGGACTCCTTGTGCGCTTTCACCAACTTATCGATGACGTCCGCATAAGCATGGGCACGGGCATGGGGGCCGGCGACCTCAATAAAGGCAGGCTGAGCAGCGGACTTGGAGGCAGTCTGGGGCGCGGCGGCGCCCTCCCCCAGCGGCGCGATCTCAAACAGCACACCGCGGACATCAAATGCCGCGGCAAGCTCCTCGCGCATCGCCGCTTGCTCGCGGGCAAGCAGCACGACAACCTCTCCCCCGTTGTTTGCCACGGCGGACAGCAGCTCGAGCAGGCTATACGTAAATGACGTGACGCCGCGCACGCAAACGGCGCGGGCGCACCCCGGCAGGTTGTCGGCCAAAGCGCCGGCCATAATGTCAGCCGCCTCGCAGGGCTCGACCATATCTCGACGGTCCAAACCGCGCGCATAGGCGCACAAAAGTTCAAACACGCGAGCCTCGGCGTCGCTTTTGGGCTTGGGCTTGCAAACGTTGTCGCAGCAACGCTCGGTGCCTGTCCCTGCCACACCCGGCAGCACATCGCGAGCCATACGCGCGAGCATACGCACCGTGCCCTGGCTGCGCGAAAGCGGCTGCAGGTCGGCGTCGTCGAGGCGCGCTACCATGTCCGAAAACAGCATCTGGCGCTGCAGGTTGTCGACGAAACCGCGCCCGTCGCCCAAAAGCTCCCAAAGCGAGCGAAGCCACGATGTAGGCGTCTTGTAGTCAATACCCAGCGAAACGCCGGCTTCCGCCGCATCATGACGGCACAGGTCGAGCTCGGCAAACGTTGGCGCCAGCAGCACGGCACGCCCGTGGCGGGCAATAAGGTCGGCAAGCAGCGCCGCCTCGGCATCGCTCAAATCCGCGCCGGCGTTGGTGGTATAGATTCGAACAGGCATGGTCCTCCACTCAAACCGTTCGCAATATTCAATGCTTCCATCCTACCCGCCCGCGCGGACAGATTTGCCCCACGCCAACAGATTTGACCCCTTGGAGACAGAGGAAAATGGATCACCGAGGAGGTCAGTCTGACCCAGTGATCCGTTTTCCTCCGTCCCCAAAGGATCAAAAAACCGCCCCCGAAGGGACGGTTCTGCGCAATTCGTTTGTTGCCGCTGGCCTACTCGCCATCCTCCAGCTTGATGAGGATCTTGCGATAGCCGCCGTACTCGCCGTTGAGTGCCTTGGACACGCGGCTCACCGTAGTGGACGAAGCGCCGGTGCGGGCCTGAACCTCAACATAAGGCTCGCCCTCATCCAGATAACGCGCAACCTGCAGACGTTGCGAAAGATCGCAGATCTCGCGCGGCGTGCAGATATCGGTCAAAAACGCCTGGATATCCTTCTCGTCATCCAAAAGACTAAATGCGTGGACCAGCTGCTTGACATCAGGCTTGTCAAACATGTTCTCGATATTCATCGATCACCGCCAAACCCGCCATAAGGCATCGAAGTTGATACTGACATCGGGCATCGTTCGCCCGTTCTATGCAATAGGGCAACGCCTGTGGCTTTTGCCCGTAGCAGTGTAGCACACCACCAAACTAAAGCGACAAGACTCTCTGCCAGCGGCGCGTTTTTCAGGACGAACGCCGTTTTGAAACCGAATGCGCACGTAAGCTCCACGAATATCTGAGACAATGGGCGGCCGAACAAGGCGGCACACCCGAGCGGCCGTCCAAGCCGCCGCAGCAAACCGCTTCACGCGACACCGACGCACCCTGCGCAAGAAAGGATTCACACCATGCGCTTTATGCTTAACTGGCTCTTTACCTCGATCGCCATCGCGATTGCCACGTTCCTCGTCCCCGGCATCCAGCCCTTCGGTTTTGCCGAGGCCTGGGTCTGTTTCGCCTTCGTGGGACTGTTCCTGAACATCGTCGATTCGCTCGTCAAGCCGTTTCTGACGGTTATCTCGCTGCCGCTCACGATCATTACGCTGGGTATTTTTCAGCTCGTAGTCAACAGCTTTATGCTCGAGCTGGCCAGCTATCTGTCGGTCAATCTGCTGGGCGCGGGTATCTCCATCGCCAGCTTTGGATCGGCCTTTATGGGCAGCATCCTGGTGTCCATCATGCGCAGCATCCTCGACAGCATCGCCGAGGGCTAAAACGGCCATTCCGGCCGCGCCCGTCTCAACAGCCCAAAACGAAGGCCGCCCATCACAAAAATGGGCGGCCTTCTTATTTGCCAAGTCTCAAAGGGCGAGAGAATCTGCCATTTCCACCCCGTCCCCAAATGGCAGGTGTGGGTTAGATGACGTAATCGTAGCCTTCGTTGGGAGCGACAAGTTGATCGAGCGTCACACCGTCGAGGTAGTCGTTGATAAGCTTGTCCAGGTTCTTCCACACGTCGAGCGTGGGGCACTCGTCAGAGCGCGAACAACCCTTGCAGTCGCCATCCAGGCAGGCGACCGGCGCCAGGCTGCCCTCGGTCAGGCGCAAGATCTCGCCCACCGTGTACTGCTCGGGCGGGCGCGTGAGCACATAGCCGCCGCCCTTGCCGCGCATGCCCGAGAGCATGTTGGCGCGCACGAGCGTAGCCAGAATATTCTCGAGGTACTTCTCCGAAATACCCTGACGCGCCGCAATCTCTTTAAGCGGGATACGGCCTGTCGCCTGGTGCTCGGCCAGGTCGACCATAACGCGCAGGGCATATCTGCCCTTTGTGGAAACCAACATATATATAGCTGCCTTTCGGTCTTTTAATTCGTAGAAATTCTAGCCGAAAAATTGGTTTTGAAAATACCTATTCCCGTCAAGATGGTTAATCGACTCGTAATAATCTTCTATTTCCTATTGCGTTACTAGGCTTTACTGTCTACTATGCTTGCCAACAGCAAAACGAACAACCTATAAGGTTTGTGGGTTTCGCTGCCACACACACCGTAAAACCACACGGTATCCAGTCATTTGAACACTTTGGAGGTTCACCATGAGCAATGTTTACACGTCCATCGATCAGCTTATCGGCCACACCCCGCTTCTGGAGCTCACCCACTTCGAGGCCGACGAGGACCTCAAGGCCCGTGTGCTCGTCAAATTGGAATACTTCAACCCCGCCGGGTCCGTCAAAGACCGCGTCGCCAAGAACATGATTGACGAGGCCGAGAAGGCCGGCAAGCTCGTGCGCGGTGGCGACTACACCATCATCGAGCCCACGAGCGGCAACACCGGCGTCGGCATCGCCTCGGTGGCGGCGGCCCGCGGCTACAAGGTGATCATCACTATGCCCGAGACCATGTCCGTCGAGCGCCGCAAGCTCATGCAGGCATACGGCGCACAGCTCGTGCTCACCGACGGCTCCAAGGGCATGAAGGGCGCTATCGCCAAGGCGGAGGAGCTGCAGAAGGAAACTCCCAACAGCATCATCGCCGGCCAGTTTGTGAACCCCGCGAACCCGGCCATTCACAAGGCCACGACCGGCCCCGAGATCTGGGACGACACCGACGGCAAGGTCGACATCTTCGTCGCCGGCGTCGGCACCGGCGGCACCGTGACCGGCGTGGGCGAGTTCCTCAAGGAGCAAAACCCCGAGATTCAGGTCGTCGCCGTCGAGCCCGCCACCTCCCCGGTGCTCTCTAAGGGCCAGGCCGGCCCGCACAAGATCCAGGGTATCGGTGCCGGCTTTGTGCCCGACGTCCTCGACACCCAGGTCTATGACGAGATCATCCCCGTCGAGAACGACGATGCCTTTGCCACCGGCCGCGCCGTGGGCCACAAGGAAGGCGTGCTCGTGGGCATTTCGTCCGGCGCCGCCGTCTGGGCCGCTCTGCAGCTGGCCAAGCGCCCCGAGAACGAAGGCAAGACCATCGTGGCGCTGCTCGCCGACACCGGCGAGCGCTACCTGTCCACGGCGCTCTTCCAGGACTAGAGCTTCTCGTTCTTAGAACGAGTCCAAGGCACGCCGGTCTCCCCTCTCTTCTGGCAGCCTGAGCTCATCCCAACAGGATGCCCCACGAGACGTCCGAACTTGCTACAATGTCTGCGGCGCGGAACCAGCCTCCCGCGCCGCTTTTCTTTTTTGGCCACATGCCACCAAGGAGAACCTCCTCATGCACAACAAGCGCGTGCTCGTCGCCATGAGCGGCGGCGTCGATTCCAGCGTGACCGCGTATCTGCTCAAAAGCCAGGGCTACGAATGTGTCGGCGCCACCATGCGCCTCACCTGCCCCGCACCCGACCCCGCCACGGGCATGAGTAAGGTCGACCGCGACATCGCCGACGCAGAGGCCGTCGCCGAGCGCATAGGCATTCCCCACCATGTGCTCGACTTGCAGCAAACCTTCGACCGTAACGTAATCGAGCGCTTTGTGAACGCCTACCAGGAGGGGCTGACGCCCAATCCGTGCATTATCTGCAACCGCCACATTAAGTTTGGCGCGCTGCTCGATGCAGCGCTGGACATGGGCTGCGACTACATCGCCACGGGCCATTACGCCAAAACAAGCCAGGCGGCAGACGGCACCTGGCAGCTGCATCGCGGCGAGGACCCCAAAAAGGACCAGAGTTACTTTTTGTATTCGCTTACGCAGGAGCGTCTGGCGCGCACGATTTTTCCGCTGGCGGGTCTGGACAAGGAGCGCGACGTGCGCCGGATTGCCGCCGAGCAGGGCTTCATCAACGCCAAGAAGGCCGAAAGCGAGGATATCTGCTTTATTCCAGACGGTAACTACGCGGGCTATATCGAGCGCCGCTGCGGACATCCCGCTGCACCGGGCGACATTGTGTGGCGCGACGGCAGCGTGGTCGGGCGCCACAACGGCGCGCTGCGCTACACCATCGGCCAGCGCAAAGGCCTGGGCGTCGCGATGGCGCATCCCGTGTACGTAACGGGTGTCGACGCCGTCAACAACACCGTGCATCTGGGCGAGGCCGAGGACCTGACGGCCACGGCGCTCACGGCCAACGACTGGATCTGGAGCGCCCCTGCCGACCGCATGGAGGCCGAGCTGGATGCCGGCGGCATCCGCGTGGGCGCCAAGTACCGCTACCGACAGAAAGACCAGGCAGCGATCCTTACGTGCGACGAAGACGGGCAAATGTTGCTGACCTTTGACGAGCCGCAGCGCGCCATCGCCCCCGGCCAGGCTGTCGTTATATACCGCGGCGACATCGTCCTGGGCGGCGGCACCGTGACCGGCGCACTTAAGTAGCCGCGGGTTTATCGCTGCACGTGTCGAAGTACCTCAACAGCGGCACCAACCTCGATTATGCGACGCTCGAGGCCGCGGCGGATGGCCTCGAGTCGACCCTCCGCCGTGGCCCATTCGCTCTGCGAAAGAATCTCGATCGCCTCATCAACAAATCCGTTGAGCCGCGATGAATCGAACCAATCGAGCGAATCCGCAAGCGCCAGCTGGACGGAAGGGTCGGGCCCAAACGGCTTAGCGGAAAACCCAAACTCCCCAGCTGCGAGCACGGCAGTTGGTACGTTGTACCACAGACAGTTGCCGCTATCGAACAGCGGAGCAGGTTTTATCTCCAGGGTGTCGACATTACGGATGATGCCGAAGTTTCGCCAATGGCGGTCGCTGTTGGCCAAAAGGGCATCGCAGACAATCATCTGCGACATAGACCTTCTCACAGCGGCCTCATCGGCACCATGCTTGCCAAGGCAGCGACAGTATCGATCGTATGTCGAGTTTCCCCGCTGGCCACCAAGTGCGCCCTTAACGTAAACAGCCGGAACGTATTCCTCGCGGCCGTCAAGAAAATCCTCGCACAGGCACGCAGGGCCATCGAACATCCGCTCAACCGTATAAGGAACAAACTCGCCCTCCGACAGCAAGCGACGATGCAGAGCCGTTGCAACCGCCTCGTTAAAGGGCCGTTGGTCGTCCATGCCGCATCCCTTGACCAGAACGCGAACACCGTTGCGAATCATCCACGATTTAGGGAGCTCGCCCTCGGACGTGTTATCAGGATTTTTAAGACCGATGCCTTCCAGCCAACCCGAACGCTCTTCGGGTGCCGATCGCTCAAATTCGTTCTCAAAGTAATTGATGTTTTGCCATTTGAGTTCGGCGCAATCGGCCGGCCGCAGCCAATAGCAATCCGAAAGCGATAGGCCCAGGCACTGAACCGGAACCTCGATGCCACTGGCAATTCCCAGTTCACGATAGCGCGAGACGAGTCCGGGGCGGACGTCAGGCACCGACCGATGGCTCCACCACACGTTGAGCTCCCGTTTATTCACCGTAGGAGAAGAACTCGAGCACGTGCCAAACGGCATCCTCTGCGCATCGAGCACCTCGGCGATTTCGAAGGGAAACTCACGTGTCGGATCAAATGAGACATGCGCGACCTCATGGTCGGCCGACATCAGCGTAAACTTGCGCCCCACATCGGCCGCAGGACGGCGTCCACGTTTGCGGACCTTTTGATAAGCGAGCGCAGAATCATACTCAACCATCTTCCGTCCGCCCACAATATCGCACGCGAGCGTTCCCGATGCGGCAAGTTGCGATATGCGGGCTTTCGTAACGCCCAACAGGCGGGCGGCATCACCCATAGATAAGTACTCAGATGTATTCATATGCCGCATCACCTCGTTAAGTAATTTACGCGTTTAGTTAACATATTACATACATCATAATACTAAACGACCTAAGGCGAAAAAAGGCCCGAGAAATCGGGCCTTAGCGATTGGTCAGCCGAGTCGCAAACTACTTCCCTAGCGCTGAACGTAGGCGCGGACGAGCTCGTAGGTGTTGCGCACACCGTCGATGTGGCTGCGCTCGTAGTTGTGGCTCGCATACACGCCTGGGCCGATCAGGCCATGGCGAATGTCGTAACCGGCCGAAAGCGTGGCCTCGACGTCCGAGCCGTAATGCGGGTACACATCGATGGCGTAATCGAGTTCAAGCTCGCGCGCGATGTTGGACAGCGTGGTCACCAAGTCGTAGTTGTACGGACCGCCCGAATCCTTGGCGCAAATCGACACCATGCGCTCGGTGCAGCCCAGGTCGTCGCCCACGCAGCCCATGTCCACGCTGATCATCTCGCGCGTATCAGCCGGCACAAAGGCACCGCCGTGGCCGACCTCCTCGTACACCGTAAAGAGCAGCGAAACCTTGCGCGAAAGGGTCACCTCGCCGCCAGCAACGGCGCGGGCCAAACCCAGCAGAATCGACGCGGACAGTTTGTCGTCCAAGAAGCGGCTCTTGATGTAGCCGCTCTCCGTCACCGTGGTACGCGGATCCATGGCGATGACATCGCCCGTCTGAATGCCCAGCTCGAGCACATCGTCCTTGCTATCGACGTTCTCGTCGAGCAGGATTTCCATATTCTTCTCGATGGTCTTGACCGGCTCATCGGCCACATGCGCCGAAGGCTCGGTATTGAGGACCACGCCCGTGTACACATTGCCGTCACGCGTGTAGACGGTGCAGTTCTCGCCATCGGCCGTAGACCACTGGTGCCCACCGAGCGTCGTGGGGCGCAGGCGACCATTGTCCTTAATGGAACGCACCATGGCGCCCAGGGTATCGACATGGCTCGCCAATACGAGCGGCTCGCCCTCGCCACCAAGCTCAACGAGCACGTTACCCTTATTAGAACGCTCAGGCCCAAACCCCATATCGCGCAGGGTCTCCATCAGATAATCAGTAGCCGCACGAGTAAACCCCGTAGGCGAAGCAATCGAGGTAAGCGCCTTCAACTGGTCAGTAATATAGGAGAGCGTCTCCTCTAGAGAAGCATCAACATTAGAAGCCATATGCATCCTTCCAAGTAAAACTAAGACCGAGCCCCGATTTTAACCTTTCTGCACGTGCAATACTCTAGAAACCGAGCCGACTCCAGACGTCCCCGCACCGGTTTTGTGCACGCGCTCGGTTTACAGTCCCAATCTTGCATAAATCCTATCGGTATCTGCATAAATATGAGGCATCTATTTGCTTCGTCTCAGGGTACCCCACCTTGGACCGTGCAAAATACGGAGTATTCAGCACCGTGGACCCCGTCAGCCCCATCGCAAACGGCAAAGCGACGCGGTTACAGCAGTGTTGCAGGTCGTCGCAAACCAAAAACGCGGTGGCAGCCCCCTCCGCTCATCGATAGCCCGCCCACAAGGGCTGTCGATGGGCGTCTGCGGGCCACTGCGGCCCATTCACAACGTTATGCATTTTTCAGAGCTTGCTGAATACTCCCAAAAATGCACGCTGAGAAGTGCACCACCTATCCGCAGCGGGCAGCATGCCTTGGTTTTGCCCATCTTGGGGCATCGGCGCGGCACAAAAAGCCCCGCCGCGCGTAGCACGGCGGGGCCAGCAGCAAGTCAAAAGACCATACGCCTACGGGCGAAGGACCACCAAACTGGGCTAGGCAGCCGGGCAGATCTTCTTGAAGAGCTCGATGACGTCGTCGAGCGTCGCCTCGCGCGGGTTGCCCGGGAAGCAGGCGTCAGCCATGGCGTCCTTGGCCAGGACCTCGATCTCGTCGGCCTTCATGGCCTCGCAGACATGCGGAATGTTCACGTCGGCGGAGAGTTGCTTGACGGCGGCGATGGCGGCGTCGGCAGCCTCGTCGGTGCTCATGCCCGTGGTGTCAACACCCATGGCAACGGCAACCTTGGCCAGGCGCTCGGCGCAAACCGGCTTGTTGAACTCCATGGCGATCGGCAGCAGCATGGCGCAAGCGACGCCGTGCGGAGTGTCGTAGTGGGCAGACAGGGTGTGAGCCATGGCATGGTCGATGCCCAGGCCGACGTTGGAGAAGCCCATGCCGGCGACATACTGGCCAAGAGCCATACCCTCGCGGCCGGAGCCGGGCTGACCAGACTTGGCCTCGGCAACGGAGTCGCGCAGGTTTTCGCTGATCAGCTTAATGGCCTCAAAGTGGAACATGTCGGAGAGCTCCCAAGCACCCTTGGTGGTGTAGCCCTCGATGGCGTGGGTCAGAGCATCCATGCCGGTAGAAGCGGTCAGGCCGGCGGGCATGGAAGCCATCATGTCGGGGTCGACGACGGCGACCTCAGGGGCGTCGTTGGTGTCGACGCACACGAACTTGCGGACCTTCTCGGGGTCGGTGATGACGTAGTTGATGGTCACCTCGGCAGCAGTACCGGCGGTCGTCGGCACGGCGATGGTGAACACGGCGTGGTTCTTAGTGGGAGCAACGCCCTCGAGGCTGCGGACATCGGCAAACTCGGGGTTGTTGATGATGATGCCAATGGCCTTAGCGGTGTCCATGGAGGAGCCGCCACCGATGGTCACGATAGCGTCAGCTTCGGCGGCCTTGAAGGCCTCGACGCCGTCCTTGACGTTCTGGATGGTGGGGTTGGGCTTAATCTCGGAGTAGAGGCTCCAAGCGATGCCGGCGGCGTCGAGCTCGTCGGTCACCTTAGCGGTAACGCCAAACTTGACCAGGTCGGGATCGGAGCAGACGAAGATCTTCTTGTAGCCGCGACGCTGGAGCTCGCCGGGGATCTCCTTGATGGCGCCGGAACCATGATAAGAAATGGTATTGAGAACGAAACGATTAGCCATTGATAGCCTCCCATCGTGTGCGGGGCACCCATTACGCCCCGCGCTGCAAGTTCCATCCTAACGCTTTTGAAACAAAAAATGCATGAGAACGTCAAAAGTGTTAAAGCGTTTCAACATAATAACGGAGCCCCAGCCCTTCCCTCCCGACTGCAGCGAAGGCTAGATTATAGGAGCAATTGCCCAAAGAATACGACCAACTCAGTCTATAAATTGTTTCTGTTTTAGCAATATATGTTTGACAATACGTTTATAAAAGGATACTTTATAGTAATTAATATGCATGCAGCAAATAGTGTCATTCATTTTGTTAGAAATTGCCCATGCGGTTATTGCAGCTGCATGTACTGCAACGTACAGCGTAATTCTCCGCACGAAGCAGAAGACGGTTCCAATTCGATCGAGGCGATGACGCGTGATGGCTACTGGTCCTAAATCGAGCAAGACGGCTACAAACGAATATCGAATCTCAATTGAAGGTAACCCTTATCCGCATGCTCTGGCTCTCGTCAACCCAGCGGGAGACAACCTCAACATCAAAAGACATGGGTTCACGGGTCCACTAGGACAGCTATTGAGTCTTAAATACACCGTTTATGACGATGCAAATGAAAAGCTCTTTACTGTCGTCGACGGTGGTTTTAGTAACATGCCCAGGGTTGCGCTCATCATCGAACACAAGGAAGTTGCGGTGTTCGATTATGGCCTAAACAGACTTGAGATGAAGTGCGTAACGAACATACCGAATTACACAATAAAAGGTAACTTCCTATTTGGAGATTACGATATATTCAGTCAACGGGAAGTGAAGCTATCTTCAGTTAACGTCCTTCAATGTGATAAACAATCGTGCTTTAACATACAGGTTTTGGATAAAGCCGAATTAGCCGCCGCAATTGGAATACCCACAGCCATTGCCCTTCTGAGGGCTCGGATTGAAGAGCATCTCGAATAAATTGCAAAAAGCAGTTCGTAACAACATTCAGGAGCTAGATAGTTTTTTTCTGGCTCCTGAAGCTGTACTACATAGAGATGAAAATATATTGCGGCAAAGGGGCTGTCCCTTTGCCGCATTCCTCTACTTTCGACAGCCCTCTTTCCAAGCCTCGGCCGCAACCTTCCAGCGAAAACGCAAGTCGCGCTCGCGGTCGATGAACATGATGGCAAACGCGACAAACAGCAGCACGCTCGCCACGACGATGGCGTGCAGGCCCATGCGCTCAATACACCAGTTGCCCAGCACGGCGCCAAACACAAAGGTAAAGATCACGCCAAAGTACAGCAGGCCGTTTTCCAAAAAGCCACGCTTGTGGGTGATGATGTAGTCGTCCACGTTTTGTAGCGCGTTGCGCAAGTTGCCGATGCACATGGTCGTAGCGATGCCGTGACCGTGAATCTTGCGGAAGCTCTCGACCTGCATGCCGCAGGCAAACGAGGTGAGGCAGTTGGCGAGCAGGTTGAAATCGCCGCCGGGAATAAAGCTCACGCCCAGCAAGATGACGGATTCAAAAAACACCGTCACCTGGCGCCAGTGAATCACGCTGCCAAACCGCTCGTGTACCAGGTCGGCAAGCATAATGCCCACGGCAAACGACACCACGGGGAAGAAATAGCGTCCCGCCAGCGCCCAGTTGCCCTCCGAGATGCTTACACCCACGAGCAGGATGTTGCCCGTCTGAGCGTTTGCGAAAACATGGTCGCGCCCAATGTACGAATACACATCCATAAAGCCACCGGCGAGCGCCAGGATAATGCCCAGTTCGATGGACTCCGATATCTGCTTGGCACGTTGCATCGTCGTGCATCCTCCTTGTTGACGACCCTCTCGTGCGTTGGCGGAAACATAGCCGCCGTTCATACTGTAACCCATTGACAACATGGCATGCGCGCGAGACGGGTTCTCCAACGCGCAGGTACACAGTCTGGAAACAAACGACGCCCGCATCGACGCGCCGATCCGCCAGCTCATGTACTCCACCAGTCTTTTTAGCTCCGTCCCAAAAAGACTGGTTACAATTACGTGCAGCATACAGACACCGGGAGGGATCGTGGCAAAAAAGCCTCAGCACGCTCAGAACAGCCAACGCGGACAGCAGGGCAAACAGGGCCAGCAGCAAAAGCTCGGCGGCCAAGCGCAGGCCACGGTCGCCCGCACCAAGCATTCCCAAGCGACGCCCACCCGCCCCTGGCGTCCGGGCCGCGACAAGTTCCTCCCCGTCAGCCGCGCCGACATGGATGCGCGTGGCTGGGACCAGTGCGACTTCGTCTACATCTGCGGCGACGCCTACGTGGACCACCCCAGCTTTGGCATGGCCATCATCAGCCGCGTCCTCGACGCGCACGGCTACAAAGTGGGCATTATCTGCCAGCCCGACTGGACCGACCCCGCCAGCATCACCGTGCTCGGCGAGCCGCGCCTGGGCTTTCTCGTCAGCGCCGGCAACATGGACTCCATGGTCAACCACTATTCGGTGACCAAGCACCGCCGCCATACCGACGCCTATACCCCCGGTGGCGAGGAGGGGCACCGCCCCAATCGTGCCGTCACGGTCTACGGCAACCTCATCCGCCAGACGTTCAAGGACGCTCCCATCATCATCGGCGGCATCGAGGCAAGCCTGCGCCGCCTGGCCCACTACGACTACTGGCAGGACAAGCTCAAGCGCTCGGTACTGCTCGACTCGGGCGCCGACATCCTCATCTACGGCATGGGCGAGCATGCGATCGTCGAGATCGCCGACGCGCTCGATGCCGGACTGCCTGTCGATCAGATCACCTACATCAACGGTACCGTCTACCGCACGGGTTCGCTCGACGAGGTCTACGACTACGACCTGCTGCCCAGCTGGGACGACCTTACCGCCGACAAGCTCAACTACGCGCGCAGCTTTAATGTGCAGCAGCAGAACATGGACCCCATCACCGGGCATCGTCTGGTAGAGCCCTACCCCAACAGCGTCTATGTGGTGCAGAACCCGCCATCGGCAACACTCACCACAGACGAGATGGACGAGGTTGCCGAACTCCCCTACGCACGCGATTGGCATCCCGACTACGACGCAACGGGCGGCGTGCCGGCCTTTGCCGAAATCAAATTTTCCATTAGCTCCAACCGCGGCTGTTTTGGCGAGTGCTCGTTTTGCGCCCTCACCTTCCACCAGGGCCGCGTACTGCAGATGCGCAGCCACGACTCGATCATGCGCGAGGCCGAGCTGCTCACGCACGATCCCGAGTTTAAGGGCTACATCAACGACGTGGGTGGACCGACGGCCAACTTTAGCCGTCCGGCCTGCGACAAGCAGCTCAAGCACGGCGTGTGCAAGAACAAGCGCTGTCTGTGGCCGAGTGTGTGCAAGAACATGGTGGTCGACGAGAGCGGCTACACGCAGCTGCTGCGCGATCTGCGCCAGCTGCCGGGCGTCAAGAAGGTCTTCGTCCGCAGCGGCATACGCTTTGACTACACCATGGCCGACGCCTCGGACGAGTTTTTGCGCGAGCTGCTGGAGCATCACGTCTCGGGCCAGCTGCGCGTAGCACCCGAGCACGTGAGCGACGCGGTGCTGTCCGTGATGGGCAAACCGAGCCGCGCCGTCTACGACGCGTTCTGCCGTAAATTTGAACGCTTGAACCGCGAATACGGACTCAAGCAGTACGTAGTGCCATACCTAATCTCGAGCCACCCCGGCTCGACGATGAAGGAAGCTGTGGACCTGGCCGAGGCCGTACGCGACATGGGCTACATGCCCGAGCAGGTGCAGGACTTCTACCCCACACCGTCCACCATGTCGACCTGCATGTACTACACCGGCGTGGACCCACGCACCATGGAGCCGATCTATGTGGCGCGCGACCCGCACGAAAAGGCCATGCAGCGTGCGCTCATCCAGTATCGCAAACCCGAGAACTACAAGCTGGTACGCGAGGCGCTGGAAAAAGCCGGACGTCGTGACCTGATCGGCTACACCAAACACTGTCTAATCCGCCCCGTGCCGCCGCGCCCGGGCGAGACGTCTGCTGGCGGTGGGCATGGCACCGGCAAGAAGGGCGGCAAGGCCCACGGCGGTGCTGGCGGCAAGGGACCCAAAGGCAGCAAGGGGCACGGCGGCATGTCGCGTGCACAGAACACTGCCGGGCGTAATCGCGCGGCCCAGGGGCGTCAGGGCGCCAACGGAGGCGGGCGTCGCAACTAGGGCAGCAATGCGCTCGCTGCGTCCATCCCACACGCGTGGCGCAGCGAGCGCATTGCCTCAACGAGGATGACGCCGGCGATAGCGACCGTGATTATCACGTCGAACGGTGTGTTCACAAACCAGAGCAACGTCATGAAATACGACCCGGCATTAAAGGCAAAGTGCAGCAGGATCGTGTAGCGGAGCTTTCCGGTCGTCACGAGCACCCAACCAAAGATGAGGCCGGCGGCACCCGCGTAGCAACCCTGTACCCAATTCATGTGCATAAAACCGAAGATCGCCGCCTGCAGCACAATCGCCGCGGCGATACCCCACGTGCTTGGGGCCGCCCAGGGCACCATGGCGCCACTCTGCGCGCTCACACGACGCCGGCACTTCCAAAGTGGGCGGCACTGCGGATTAAACGCTCGGAGCGAAAACTCAAAAATAATGCCGCGCACCAGCAGCTCTTCACAAAATGGGGCGCCGAGCACCGTGGTCAGGACGGCAAGAAGGTTGGTATCGCCCAAGCCTGTTTCCTCGACGAGCTCGCTATAGTCCGCCGCAACCTCGGGCAGCAGCGACAGCACGCCGTCGCATAGGTAGCTAATGACCACCTGCATGGATAGGCCGATCACGACAACGTATGCGATGCGCTTCCATGCAGCATTTGCTCCCCCGCCGAGCGGGCGTTCACCTTGCCGGCGCGCCATGAAGGAGCGGGGCCACAGATAGCGCCACCACAGCAGCGCCATCAAAAACGACGCCGTCTGAGCGGCGGCCTGAAACCATTGAATATCGAGATTGTCGATCGGGAAACCCGTCAGTGCCGACACGATGTCCAGCGCGGAGAACAAAACAATGCTCAGGGCAATATCGGCAGCGACGACACCAAAACAGGCAAGCGCCCAAACCAGCGCATTGAGCATGCCAACCTCCTCAAAACCCGGCACTTGGGGACAGTCATTGTTGATGAGAATCGGGCGCAGCGCCAAAAGCCCCGTTGGGCGAAATGTCGAACGGGAAGGTGCCGCAGCGATTGAACGCGGCGATAAACATGCGGATGGCGTTGGACGGCGTGGTGCCCACGAGCTGGGTTGCCGCCGCGAAGGCCGCCTTTTCCTCGGGCAAGACCTTCGCGACAACCGGGGTCATGTGTTCTGCCATGGCGCTTCCTTTTTGAAACGACGGTGGTGCGGATAGATGCGGGCCACGCGGCTGGGCGACGGGCTGTGAAGGCAACCCGATTGGCCCGCATCTGGAGTGTGTTTCTACGGCGTTGGTATTACTTGGTATTCCTAAGTATTACCCCGCAGATAGAATACCATACCCGACCCCATGGGGACGGAGAAAAAACGGATCATTTTGTTGCTGAGTAAGTATTTAGAGCGTGATGATATCCGAGATATTGAGGGCCTGAGCGTCGACGGCATCGTGCGTGGCAAGCAACAGCATGCGACCGTCGAGCAAGTCGAGCACGACCTCGGCGCATGCGTCGCGTGCAGCGGTATCTAGACCGGTAAAGGGCTCGTCCAGAATCACCGCGTCGCCTGGGCACAGCAGGGCTCGAGCGATCTCGACGCGACGGCGCTGCCCGCCCGAAAGCTCGGCCACGCGAGCATGTACATCGACCCCCGGCACCAGCAGGCGCAACAGGGCTGCAGCACTCGAGGCATCCACGCGCGCGTCGGCGCACACCAGCACGTTATCCAGGGCAGAGATGTCCTCGACCAGGCACACATCCTGAAACACCATGGAGCACGGCGCGCACTCCCCCGCCGCAAGGGCAAGGAGCGTCGACTTGCCCGCACCCGAGGCGCCCATCACACAGATACGCCCAGACGCGGGCACGTTGAGCACCAGTCCGGCGAGCGCCGGCGCCCAGGGCGCGCGATCGCCCACGGCAAGCGCAAGCTCCGCTGAAGTGCCATCGCTCGCAGCTCCCGCACGCCCACGCAATCCATGCCCATGCGCCCGCACGGCCGCGCCCCACGCCACGGGTCCCGAAACCCGCAGCAGCCACACCAGCACGCGCTCACACGCCCACGAGGCGGCAACGACCAGCATGGTCCACGCCAGCAGGTCGGCCGTCTCAATCAAAAGCTTTGCCTGATAGATGCGCTCACCCACGGTGCCCACCGCCATGCCGATAAGCTCGGCTGCCACGCCGGCCTTCCAGCTCATACCAATCACGGCACGGGCGCACGAAAGCACAAACGGCAGGACTTCGCGCCAGGTATGGGCGCAAAACAGTCGCCAGCCCCGCACGCCATGCAGGCGAAACATCTGCTCCTGTGGCTCATCCGTTTGCGTCAAACCCTCGACCAGCGAGAAATACACGCCCGGCAGTGCCATCAAAAAGACCGCTGCAATGCTCACGCGCGCCGACCCCAACCAAATGAGCAACAGGACCACCACGCAGGCAACCGGTGTCGCCTTCACAAACGACAGCGCCGGAGCCACCAGGCGCGCAAACGCACGCGAACGTGACGAAATCCCGGCAAGCACGCCACCACACACCGCGGCAAGCGCCAGCCCGCCTAGTATCCGCGCGCCCGAGCCCGCCAAAATCGCCCAGGTACCGCCATCGCACACCAGGCGCAGCAGCGCCAAGGCAACAGCACCCGGCCCCGGCAAAATCAGCGGCTGCGCCACCAGCGCCGCCACCAGCATCCACACGGCAAGCCAAAAGGCGGCGACGGCACCTGCTGCCGCCACCGCCTTCATACGCTCTGTCATTTGTCGAGCAAACGCACGCACGGGCTACTCCAAGTAGTAGAAATCGTCAGCCGGAAGTTTACCACCCACGGCACTCGCGTCCGCGTCGGCCAGCACCTGCAGGTACCCACCGAGCGCCGCCTTCATGTCCTTCCCCGTCTGGCACACGAGCATACACCCGGGAATCGCCTTTTCGGCAATCGCGGCGTTATCCACGATGCCCGCATCGACCACGGCCTGGGCCCAGTCCGCCGGCGACGCGTTCACGGCCTCAACGCTCGCCGCGTGGCAGCTCAGGAATTCCGCCACGGCCTCGGGATGTTCCTCGGCAAACGTGCGGCGCACCACGGTCACGCCCGTCAGCAGGCGCGAACCCGTGTCACCTGCCAGCTCATCCCACACATCGGTCAGACTTACCGGAGCCGACAGCTTGCCTTCGCTCTTGGCGATGGCGGCGGTCTTGAACGGCTCGGGCAGCACGCCCACAGCAGACGGATCGGCAAGCAGGGCCGACAGCACCTCGGTGGGCTCGCTCTTAAACTCGAGCGTCACCTGGCCGGTCAGGCCCGCGCGCTCCAGCAGGTAGTTCATGACGTACTCCGGCGTGGCGCCCTTGCCCGTCATATAGACGGTATGGCCCGCCAGATCGCCAAACGAGGCCACACTCGCGTCGCCCGTCACAACGTTCAGCACGCCCAGCGTGTTGATGTCGATGACATGCACAGCGCCCTCGGTCTTGTTGTAGAGCACGCTCGCCACGTTGGCGGGCACCAGGGCAATGTCGATATCGCCCTGAATGACCTTGGGCACAATCTCGTCGGCGGCAGTGTTGATCGCAAAGTCGAACTCATTGTCCGTCTCGCCATCGGCAGCCTGGTCCATAAACTGCACCAAGCCAATCGAGGTCGGGCCCTTGAGCGACGCGACGTGCACCTCGACCGGCTCGGCAGCGGAACCGTCAGCGGCAGACCCGGCAGCCGAGCCCGCAGCAGACCCCGCCCCCGCAGCTCCGCCGCCGCAGCCCGCGAGCGCAAGCGACAAGGCGCCCGCGGCGAGCGCCGAGGCAAACCCCCGGCGCGACATTTCAAAATCAAACGCGCGCATCGCTAGCACGTCCCCTCGTTAGGCATCGTCCATGCGTGATGGTCGGTATGCAGCAACTCCTCGGCCAGCGGTGAGAGCGGCTCGCCCAAAAACTCGCTATAGCACGCCTGGACATCGGGATTCTCGTGCGAGAAGCGAATGTCCGCAGCGGCATCCAGGCCCCACAGCACCTGGCCGCGCTCAGCTGCCAACTCGCAGCCGTCGTGGATGGGCTGGCCGCCGCCACCGACGCAGCCGCCCGGGCACGCCATGACCTCAACGAAGTCATAGCTCACGCGGCCGGCGCGAATCGCGTCGAGCAGACGGGCGGCGTTGCCCAGCCCGTGCGCCACGGCGACGCGCACCTTGGTGCCATCGATATCGGCCACGGCTTCCTTCCAGCCGTCCAGGCCGCGCACGTCGGTAAAGAAGTCGGCGTCGGGGTTCTTGCCCGTCACCAGGTAATAGGCCGAGCGCACGGCGGCCTCCATCACGCCTCCCGTGGCGCCAAAGATCACGCCCGCGCCCGTGCCGAAGCCCAGCGGCGTATCGAGCGGCTCCTCGGTAAGCGTGTCGACGCTCACGTGGCTCGCGCGAATCATGCGTACCATCTCGCGCACCGTCAGCGCAACGTCCACATCGGGCGCGCCGCCCTCGCCCACCATGCTCGGCAGCGCACACTCGGCCTTCTTGGCCGTGCACGGCATCACGGACACCACGAACAGGCGCTCGGGCTCCACGCCCAACACCTTGGCGTAGTACGTCTTGGCAATGGCGCCGAACATCTGCTGCGGCGACTTGGACGTGGACAGGCTGTCGACAAACTCCGGATAGCGCGCCTTCACAAAGCGTACCCAGCCCGGGCAGCAACTCGTGAGCATGGGCCAGCCGCGGCTGTCGCCCTCGCCCTTGGAGGCAGCGCCCAGGCGCTCGAGCAGCTCGGAGCCCTCCTCCATAATGGTGAGGTCGGCCGAGAAGTCGGTGTCGAACACGTACTCAAAGCCCACGCGGCGCAGCGCGCAAGCCAGGCGTTCGACGGTAGCCTCCTCGCGCGGAATGCCGAGCTCCTCGCCCCAGGCGCTACGCACGGCCGGCGCAATCTGCACCAGTACGATCTTGTCAGGATCGGCGAGAGCATCGAACACGGTCTCGGTATCGTCACGCTCGCGCAGGGCGCCCGTCGGGCAATGCGTGATGCACTGACCGCACGCGACGCAATCGGTCTTGCCGATCGGCGCACACCCGCGGGTGCCCACGGCGGTATGCGTGGCGCGGTTGGTCAGGTCCCAAATCCCTAAGCCCTGCACGCTCTCGCACACCTTGATGCAGCGCATGCATTTGATGCACTTGTCGTTATCGCGGATGATGGGGAAATCGAAGTCCCAGCCCTCGCGCGCCAGGCGCTGCTCGTACGGCAGATAGAAAATGCCAAGGTCGTTGGCGATGGTCTGCAGGTTGCAGTTGCCGCTGCGCACACAGCTCGTACAGCGCGAGTCGTGCTGGGACAGCAGCAGCTGCACGTTGGTGCGACGGGCCTCGCGGGCCTTGGGACTGTTGGTATGGACCACCATGCCGTCGAGCACGTAGTTGTTGCAGGCGGCAACCAGCTGGTCGCAGCCCTCGACCTCGACCACGCACACGCGGCAACCGCCGATCTCGTTCAGATCGCGCAGGTAGCACAGGGTGGGAATCTGGATGCCGACGGACTTGGCCGCATCCAGGATCGTGGTGTGCTCGGGCACCACGACCTCGCAATTATCGATCGTGAGCTTGACCATGTTATGCGCTCCGTTTCCGGTGCTGTCGCTGACGGTGGTGTTGTTGGGCTCTACCATTCCAGGTTCCTCCCTCCGCGGAACGCGCCAAAGCCAAAGTGATCGCAACGCAGGCAGCGGCTCGCCTCCTGGCGCGCCTCCTGCTCGGTAAGACCTTGCTCGACCAGATTCCAATCGTGAATACGCTCGCCGGCCTCGCGCTCGCCCAGCTCGCAGCGGCCGCACTCGTGCTTGCCCTTAAACTGGACGGTCGGCAGCTCCACGTCGAGCTTGATCTTGTGGTCGAAGCCCAGGTAGCGGTCGATATTTGCCGAAGCCACGCGGCCGGCGTTGATGGCGCGGATAACGGTGGCGGGGCCGGTCTGGCAGTCGCCGCCGCTAAAGAGGCCGTCGAAGTTGGGCACGGCACCGTCCGAGTCGGTGACCACGCAGCCCCACTTGCAGGCAATGCCCATCTCCTCAAACGGCTTGGAATCGATGTCCTGGCCAATGGCCACAAACACGCGCTCGCAGGGAATGACGCGCTCGGGCGTGGCGGCGGCACGCGGGGCCGGACGCCCACGACGGGGCTCGCCGATAATCTGCGGCTGCACGCGCAGGCCGCTCACGCGACCGTCCTCGCCCGTCTCGATGGCGAGCGGGGCCGTCAGCTCCAGCACCTCGCAGCCCTCGGCCTGGGCGCCGGCGATCTCGGCGTCCTGGGCCGTCATGTCGCAGATGCGACGGCGGTAGACGATGCTCACCTTTTCGGCACCGCAGCGCACGGCGGAGCGCGCCACGTCCATGGCCACGTTGCCGCCGCCGATGACGCACACGCGCTGGCCGCTCAGGTCGGGCAGCTCGTCGTCGCCGATGGCGCGCAGCATCTTGACGGCCGACTCCACGCCGAGCGCTTCCTCGCCCGGAAGGCCGAGCTTCTTATCGCTGTGGGCGCCAATGGCCAGGTAGACGGCATCGAACTCGTCGCGCAGGCGGGCAAGTTCCTCGCCGCTGACGGAGTGATCGAGCTCAACGTCGATGCCGGCGCTCAAGATCCAGTCGATCTCGGCCTGCAGGCGCTCGCGCGGCAGACGATAGCTGGGGATGCCATAGCGCAGCATGCCGCCCAGGTGGTGGCGCTGCTCAAAGATGGTCACCTTATGGCCCATCACGGCCAGGTAGTAGGCGCAGGAAAGGCCGGCCGGGCCGCCGCCGATCACGGCGACGCGCTTGCCGGTGTTGTCCACTACATGCGGCTTGTGGTCGTTGAGGTCACTGTGCTCGACGGCAAAACGCTTGAGGGCGAGGATGTTCATGGGGTCGTCGACCATGCCACGGCGGCAGTGCATCTCGCAGGGATGCTCGCACACCAGGCCGCAGACGAGCGGCAGCGGATTGTTCTTGCGGATGACCTTGACGGCGTCGGCATAGCGGCCGGCCTCGACCAGCGAAATGTACCCGGGAATGTCGACGTGCGCCGGGCAGCCCGAAACGCACGGGACGCGGGCCTCGCGGTCAAAGCCGCAGGAGTGCTCGCGGATGTGATGCTCAAAATCGTCGCGGAAGCCGCGAATGGCCGTGAGTGCCATGGCGCCAGCTTCGTAGCCGATGGCGCAGTCGCTCGAAAGGTAGATGGTGCGGGCGGTGCGCTCAATCAAGTTGAGCGTGGACTCGTCGGCGCGGCCCTCGAGCACATCGGCGAGCAGGTCGCTCAGCGCGCTCAGGCCCACGCGGCAGGGCGTGCACTTGCCGCAGCTCTGGGTGGAGCACAGATTGACGAGCGCTGCCGTAAACTCAACGGGGCACGGGGCGAGCGAACTCACCGCCAGACGACGTCCGAGCGCATCGTGCAGGTCGTCCATGACGGCCTGAGCGTGGCTGCGTTCCATTACGTGCAGTCGAGCCATAAGATCCCCTCTCACATGGCAGCCCGGAGGCGAGGCCGGGCGAAGTTGCTACACGCACAACACTGACCTAAAAAGTTGTTAGGTCTCCACGCAGTTCGGCAGGCGGTATGAAATGTCACCCTCGGCGGTGAAATAGAACATTACCGCAGATAAATGCCATATTTGGTAAAACGCGTTACCAAATGACAATGCCCCGCCCACGCAATCACGTGGACGGGGCATTGCTCCAGGTATGCGGCCAGCGACCCTGTTGCTTTTACTTAAGCTCGGGCCAGTAACCCTTGTTGGCCTCGATCATGTCGTCGAGAACTTCCTTGGCGACCTTCATCGAAGGCACGGTCTTGTTGAGCGTAAAGGCCTTGAGCGCCTTCTCGTACGAACCCTCGATCGTGGCCTCGACCACGAGCTTCTCGGAGTTCAGCTGCTGCATCATAAGACCCTGCTGGAACAGAGGAATGTTGTCACGGCTGATGACCTCGGGGCCGTTCTTGCCAATGTAGGCAGGCAGCTCGACCATGGCGTCGTAGGGCATGTTGGGGATAGCGCCCTTGTTCTCGCAAATGACCAGGAAGCGCTGCTTGGTATCGTTCTTCAGAGCGATGGCCAGGTCGGCAATCCAGTCGCCGTGGCTGCCCGCATAGAACGTGCTCTCGTCGATCTCGCCGGTCTTCTCGTAGTGGTCGATGCCGTCGAAGAGGTTCTTCTCGCGCGTCTCCTCAACCTCGTTAGCACGGGTGCGCTCGGGGTTGGAATGCTCGACGAACTCCTTCTGCTGCAGGTAGTAGTTCAGATACGTGTTGGGCAGGTACTCCGGGAAGCACTCCATGATCTCGTACTCGCCCTTCCAGACGTAGTACCAGCTGCCCTTGGTGTGGCGGTTCTGCTCGGGGTGCTCGTCAGTGGCCTCCTCGGGCTTCTTTGCCATGAGCGAGCCCATGCCCTTGAGGTAGGAGTCGGGCAGCAGAATCTCATGCTCCTTGATGTACTCGCGCAGCTGCGGGAGCACCTCCTCGCCCTTGTGGCGGATCGAGGTGAACCAACCAAAGTGGTTGAGGCCGAAGTAATCGTACTCGACATCCTTCTTGTCGATATCGAGTGCGGCGCAAACCACGTCGATGATCGCGATCGGCATGTCGCAGATGTTGATGATGCGAGCGTTGGGACGCAGCACGCGGCAGCCCTCGGACACGATGGCAGCAGGGTTGGAGTAGTTGAGAATCCAGTAGTCCTTCTTGGCGTACTTCTCAACGTCATCGATCAGCTCGACCATGGGGAAGATGGTGCGCATGCCGTAGGCAAGGCCGCCGCAGCCGCAGGTCTCCTGACCCACGCAACCGTGGCGCAGCGGAATCTTCTCGTCCTGCTCGCGCATGGCATAGCCGCCCACGCGCATCTGGGCAAACACGAAGCTCGCGTCCGTAAAGGCAGTCTCCTTGTCGGTGGTCACCGTGAGCTTGATGTCCAGGCCAAGGTCCTCGTGCAAAATCCAGTCCACGAGCACGCCGATCTTGCGCTGGCGCTCCTCGTTGATGTCGTACAGACGAATCTCGTCAACGTCGAGCTCGTCCTTGCGCAGAGCGATGGACTTGACGATGCCGGGGGTAAAGGTGGATCCGCCACCACACAGAGTAATGATCATTGTTTACTGCTCCTTCTCAATTGCGTTTTCGACCTTGTCGCGCATCTCGGCGACCTTCATGCCAAAGATGATCTGGATATTATTGCCGTTGCGGTTGATGCCGCTGTTGGGCACGTGGTTGATGAGGTCCTCATTGATGAGGTCCGGGTTCTTAACGTTCACGCGGAGACGCGTAAAGCAGTTCTCGAGCTCCTCGATGTTGTCCTTGCCACCAAGACCTGCGACCAGGTCGGCAATACCTGCATCGACGCCCTCTGCGGGGGCCGCGGCAACAGCGCCCTGCTTCACCGCGACAGACGCGGCGGCCTCGCCCTCGGCAACGGACTCAGCAAGCTCGGACTCTTCCTCGCGACCAGGCGTGTGGAGGTTGAGCTTCTTAATAAGGAAGGTGAAGAGGAAGAAGTACAGAGCGGCGTTGACGACTCCAAGCACCAGCATAACCGGCCAGTTGGTCTTGTCGACACCGAGGACCAGGTTGGAAACCACGATGTTGATGATGCCGCCTGCAGTCGAAGCGGGCACGGAGAGGACCTTGAGCAGAACCAGGAAGATGCCGGAAAGAATCGAGTGAACGACAAAGAGCACGGGAGCGGCAAAGACAAAGAGGAAGTCCATGGGCTCGGTCACGCAGGAGAGCACGGCGGTGATGATCAGCGGGATGATGACAGCCTTGGTCTTGTCCTTGTTCTGCTTGTAGGCGGTGAAGATAAAGGCGAGACCGATACCGATGTAGGGCCACAGGTTGTTGAAGGTGTAGCTGTTGAAGTAGGTGCTATCGGAGAAGGGCTGGCCCGTCATCGCCATCTCGGCGACACGGATGGGATAGGCGCCGGCGATAACCTGATCGCCCAGCGTAAGGGTGCCGCCCACATCGGAGAACTGGAACGGGGTGTAGATGAGGTGATGCAGACCGGTGGGAACGAGCAGCTTGTTGAGCATGCCGTAGATAAACAGACCGATGTTGCCCGACTCCTTAATGATGCCGGCAACGGAGGAGATGGCGCCCTGAACCGGAGGCCAAACGATGCAGAAGCCAGCGCCCATGATCCAGGAGATGATGATCATGATCAGGAACGGGAAGCGAACGCCCGAGAACATCGAAAGGGCAATGGGGAACTGCTTGTTCGAGTACTTGTTGAACACGGCACCGGTGATGCAACCAAGAATGATGCCGCCAAACACGCCGGTATCGAGCACCTGAATGCCCATAACGGTGCTCTGGCCGGTTCCGGTAAGACCGAGCATGCCGCTCGCTTCGGCAAGAGAGCCGGTGGCGTTGAGCACGATGTTATTGGCCTGCAGGAACAGGAAGAACGACATCAGGGCAATCAGCGAAGCATGGCCCTTGTTCTTCTTTGCCATGGCGCCGGCGATGCCCACGCAGAACAAAATCGAGAGGTTGTTGATGATAAACATCAGCGACTGATAGACAACGGCGCCCACAAGCTGGAACGGACCGGAGCCCAGCACAGGGATCACGGCGCAGATGGTCTTGTTGGTCAGAATAATGCCCACGATGAGCAGAATGCCGGCAACCGAGAGATACATCATCGGCTGAACGATTGACTTCGCGAACACCTCCAACGGCGCTTTGAAATTGAACTTCTTTTTTGCGGTCATAGCGGTACTCCCCTTCCTTTTCCGCAAATTAAGACAGATGTGCCCTGGACAAGACCGTGAGCCTTGCCTTATATCAATCGATGTGTGGGCACGTTATGCCTAGAGACCAGGTTCTCCAAGCAGGTTAACAATGTGATATGCGAGATAACTCTTCTCGGCATCGGTAACGACAACGTTATAGGTAGACGCTAAGTGGTCGGCAATTGACTCCGCACACGAGAACGCCCTCGGATACGCCGTTTCATCGATACGGAACAGCGCGTCGCCATTGACCTGCCCCGCCGCGGGATCGAGCGCCCGCTGCGCAAAAAACTGCAGATGGCGAACGAAACGCTCGTACGGCAACGAGGTGACGTCAAGGGTCGTGGCATAGTGCTCGGAAACAATCGCGAGCACGTCGCGAACAAGCTGGACCGAAACAATCAGACGGTCAGAGCGCTGCGGCATGGTGGCGTTGACGATATGCAGCGTAATAAAACCCTGCTCTTCTTCGCTCATCTGGATACCCATATACTCCTTGACAATCTGCAGCGCACGGCCCGCAAGCGCATACTCCTTGCGATAGAACTGCTGGATCTCGAGCAGCAACGGATTCTCGCAGGAGACGCCCTTGCGCTCGCGCTCCAAAGCAAGGCCGATATGGTCTGCGAGAGCAATGAGGATCTTGTCGTTGATATCAACATTGAGCTCTCGACGGAGCATCTGAACAATGTCCTCGGCAATCACGAGGTTGACGGTGGGGATGGACTCCAAAAGATGTGCCAAGCGGTCAATCGTACGCGAATCCTGAGAAGTGCCCTCCTGCAGCGCATAGGTCTTTTCGACCGATGCTTCATCGATAGCGTCGCCGGCATGACGGCCAAAGCAGAGGCCTCGACCGATGACAATGAGCTCGGAGCCATCGTCCGAAGTGACCATTGCGACGTTATTGTTGAAAACTCGCTTGATAACCACGGTACCCACCACAAGAATTTACTCGGAAAGCCAGACGACAGGCTCTTTAACAGTAACAGGGCCGGAAGCGTGCTCACGAAGAGTCGAGTTCTCCGAACGCTCGCACACGATAACAAAGACCGTGGGGTCGAAGCCAGCGGCGCGAACCGCGTCGAAATCGACCTCGACGAGGGGCTGGCCCGCGTCGACATGGTCACCCTGAGCAACAAGCGCATGGAAGCCCTTGCCCTCAAGTTTAACAGTGTCGATTCCGATATGCAGCATCACCTGAGCAGAGCTGTCGTCGGACATGATGCCCAGCGCGTGCTCAGTCGGGAACAGCGCCGCGACGGTGCCGGAAACAGGAGCGCACACCGTTCCCTCTTGGGGAACCACGGCAACGCCATCGCCCACGGCACGGCTGCTAAAAGCGGGGTCATTGGTTTTTTCCAGATGAACAAGCTCGCCGGAAACGGGAGCGAGGATTTCGAACTCGGAAGCTGCAGTCTTCTGCTCATCCGAACCGCCCATCAGGCGAGAAAAGAAACCCATGGTGGCATGTCCCTTCATAAATATAGCCCAACCAAAATCAAGCGAATGCATCCATAGAGACACACCCGTTCAAAGACTTTGGTTAGGCCCACGTCCGAGGGACTCGGTAACCTTCCGCATTTCTTTTTACGGGACCTATTGTAGACAAGCCCAAAGCCAGAACAATCATTATGACCGGTGAGCGGTATTTTTTCTTCGATAAACGGTATTTAGGCGGCACTTAAGGACGTTCCTTTCCCGCCGGCACCCAGGGACACTCCTCGCAGCAATTTCGCATGCGTTAGATGAAGAGCTCGCATTCCTTCCGCACGACGCAAGCCTTGCTCAGCATCTGGGAAACAGCGGATAGCTTGTTGGGATCAAGCTTGCGAGCGCCTCGCGGGCATACGGCGATGCAGCGCATGCAGGAGATGCACGCCTCGCCAGCTGCTCGTTTGGGGTCACCCTTGTCGATAGCACAAACGGGGCACGCCGCGGCGCATGCACCGCAGGAGACGCAATCCTCTGTTGCCTCGGGTGCCATGCGGTGACCTCTGGCTTGTTTATAAGGACGATTGCCGGGAATAGAGGGCTCGGATGCATCCTCAGCCAACAGCTTTTGCTGAATTTGCTGCGCAAACTCTGCGAGCTGCGCCGCATCCTGCGCATCCGGACGACCGGCAGCAAACTGTCGCGCAATGGAATGTTCTGCAATGGCTGCAACTGCCGCGATTACCTGGAATCCCGCATGCTTCGCAACGTCCTCCAGATCTACGAGCGTGTCCTCAAACGCGCGGTTTCCGTAGACGCACACCAGAACGGCCCGCGCTCCGTTGCCGTGAACCATGTTCAGTCGGTCGACCGCCACGGCAGGGACTCTGCCGGCATACGCTGGCACGGAGATAACAGCCACGTCGTCCTCAGTCATCGAGACAGCGCTGAAATCTAGCCCGCTATCGGTCAGATCGACGGTAACGGTCTTTTTGTCCAGCGCCCCGGCCACAAGGCCAGACACCTTCCGCGTTCCGCCCGTCGGACTAAACACAATTTCGAATACGCTCATCGAGGCACCCTCCCCCCTACGCCTGGCAACGCGTCAAGCCGTTTTCACATTCAGACAGAGTATACGGCGCGTGGGATCCCCGTTTTGGTGCACCAAACACCCCAATGCGCCCACCCTGCGCTGTCTGCCTCTTCGTTTTGTATAAATTACGGTACAGATTGTATATATTTACGGGATATCGCCGCGTTCTCCTGAGGTACCCCATCCTGGCCCGTGCAAAAAACGGAGTATTCTGCAACGTGACCGCGCCAGCACCGCCGCGGGTGGGCAAAACTGTAGGGCGCCGTATCGTTCTAAGTCCCGACATGGCGAGAATGACGCGCCCCTGCTCCGGAAAACGGCGAAATCTGACTCGGAACGCTCGCTAGGGATATCCGAAGGCCACCGTTGGCGACGTCGAATCATATGCAGACAACTCGAACTGCAGAATACTCCAAAAAATGCACGGCGCACCCCATAGGACCCATTGCTGCATGGCGGAAAATAGGTCCTCAGCATCCCCCAGATGCATTCCCGAGAAAATCACGTTTGAATTAGCGATGGACACGGCAAACAAAAGGGCCCGAGCGTTGTTTGCTCGGGCCCTTAGCTTGTCTCACGCTAGCGCGCGATGCGCATCTTACTTGCGCTTGCCGCCGCCGTCACCGGGGCGACGGGAGCTGCCGCCGCGCTTGCCACCACGGCTGTTGCCATAGCTGCCACGGTTATCGCGACCGCCGGCACGGCCGCCACGGGAGCCGGTCTGGTTGCCGCCACGCCCGCCACGATAGCCGCCACGACGCTCCTCGCGGGTATCGTCGTAGTTGCGCCAGTCATCGCGACGATCGCGGCTGGCACGCGGGTCACGACGATCGCGCGACTCGTTAGAACGACCAGCGCCGCCGCGGCCGCCATTGCCGCGAGCACCCTCGCGACGCTCGCCGCCGCGGCTACCGCGCTCTTCAAAGCGCTTGCCGCCACGGGACTCGCCGCCGCGGGTGCTACGCTCACCACGGCCCTCGCCGCCGCGGCGCTCGTCACGGCCACCGCGCTCGTCATCACGACCGGAACGACGGTGGTCGCCCGCACCGCGCTTGCCACCGCGCGAACCGCGGCCCTCGTCCTCGCGCTCGACACGACGACAGCCACCGCGATCCCCATCCTCGCGACGGCGGCGATGCGCCTCGCCCTGGAACTGCTTGGCACGACGCTCGGCACGGTTACCGCGCGGGGCCTGCTCGACGGCAGCGGCACCGCCGCGCTCCTCGGCAGCTACCTCGCGGGCCACGCTCTCAACAGCCTCGTCTACGCGAGCCTGAACGCCCTCGCGCACGCGGGTCTTGCCGCCGCGCTTGGGACGGCTCGGACGCTCGCCGTCGCCGCGGCGCTCGTCGCGACCGCGGTTGGAACGACCGGCAACATCGCCGTAATCGTCGCCGTTGCGCTTGCCGTCGCGACGCGCCTGCTCAAGCTTCTTCTTGCTCTTGGACTTGCCGCGCTTGGTCTTCTTCTTCGCCTTAAAGGCCGCAGGGTCGCGCTCGGGATCAACCGCGGGCGGGTTGGGACCCACGTGCAGGTCGCCGGCCTCGTAGATGTCGGCGGTCTTGTCCATGAGCTTCTCGATCTCGTAGAACTCGTCCACGTCCTGCTCGGTCACAAACGTGATGGCCCAGCCCAGCTCGCCGGCGCGGCCCGTACGGCCAATGCGGTGGATATAGTCGGTCGGCTCGGCCGGCACGTCGAAGTTCACGACGTAGCGTACGTCGCTAATGTCGATGCCGCGGGCGAGAACATCGGTTGCCACCAGCACGTCGACGGTGCCGTCGCGGAAGGCAGAAAGCGCGCGCTCGCGCTGGGCCTGGCTGCGGTTGCCGTGAATCGCGGCGGCCTTGATACCCTTGCGCTCAAGGCGACGGCAGCAGCTGTCGGCGCGGTGCTTGGTGCGCATAAAGACGATGGTGCGCTCCGGGCCCTCCTTTTTGAGGAACTCAGGCAGCAGGTTGTTCTTTGCCTCGATGGACACCGGGAACACAAACTGATCGACGGTGTCGGCGGTCGACGTGGCCGGCGCGATCTCCACGCGGGCCGGGTCGCTCACCAGGTCGGTGATCTCGCCCACGGCCTCCTCGTCGAGCGTCGCCGAGAACAGCAGCGTCTGGCGCTCGGCCGGCGTCTCGCGCACAATGCGGCGGACGGCGGGCAAAAAGCCCATGTCGAGCATGCGATCGGCCTCGTCGAGCACCAGCACCTTGACCTCGTCCAGGTGGCAGGCACCCTGCTCGATCAGATCGACCAGACGGCCCGGCGTGGCGACCAGGATGTCGCAACCGTACTTGAGGGCAGCGGTCTGGGGCTTGTAGCTCACGCCGCCCACGACGGTCACGGCAACATGGCCGGTGACGTCGGCGATTTTGCTCGCGACCTCGTCGATCTGCTGGGCAAGCTCGCGCGTAGGGGTGATGACGAGCATCACGGGGCCACGGCCGTTGCCCTCGGGCTTCTTGGCACCGCGACGGCGGTTGCGGCCGCCGCGCTCACGCACGGGTTTGGGCGGAGCAATGTGCTCCAGGTTGTTCATGGTCGGCAGCAAGAAGGCGGCCGTCTTGCCGGTGCCGGTCTGGGCGGCGGCAAGCAGGTCGCGACCCTCGAGCACCACGGGGATGGAGCCGGCCTGAACGGGCGTGGGCGCCGTGTAGCCCAGATTCTCGATAGCACGGAGCATCTCGTCCGAAAGCCCCAGCTCGTCAAAGGCGGGCAGGCTCTCGGTAGCGGACTCGACGGCTTGGGCGGCATTGGCCTCATCGGCAGCATCGAAGGCAGCCTGGGTCATGGCCTCGCGGGTCTCGTCCAGAATCTCGGCGTCGGTGACGTCGGATACAGAATTACGCATATGTTGTTGTTCCTTATCTGCACGCGCAATGGGCACGGCATGCGGCCGCGCGGGCGTGCTTGGTAGTGCGCTAATACATACAAAAACGGGTGCGCACAGAGAGGACGTTGCTCAGCACGCTGGCGATCGCTTTGGCAGCCCTATCACGCGCCGTCCAGACGCAGCAGCACTAAGCGATGGAGCAGATTCGCCGCGGGTTAGTATACCCGTGCTTCGCATGCCCCCACGTAAACCACAGATGACGAGGCGGATGAGGCGGGCCCGAGGTGGGCCCGGCCGATTGTCTCAATCTGTAACAGTTACGGGGCAAAACCGGTCCCTATTGTTATAGATCAAGACAGAGAGGGATTACCGTCCAGTCCAAACCAAATCTCTCGCTCTTCCTGCAATTTCGAACATGTGGCCTATAATGTTGCTTTGGTTACGCTATATATTGCGCAGCCATTTAATACGTCGCCCACCGGGGGGCATTAATTCCTATCGCCATATTGGCTAGGAAGCAATCAAAGGAGGTATCCGTGGCAGCAGAGACGCCTTGCTCGGTCCTCTATAACGATATTCGCTCGTTCGGCGGTCTTAAGCATCTCGAAATCGCCCGAATGCTTATCAATGGAAACTCCTATCTCGGCAGCACCTTGCTCGAGAAATGCTCTTCCAACCGCTCGTATCTCACCCGTTACATCGTCCATCGCGAGCCCGACCAGTGCGCACCCGCCATCTACAGCGACTTTACCGTCACCACGCTCAACCTTTCCGCGGCAATCTGCAGCAAGCTCGGCGGCGGCGAGTCCGCCTATCAGGCAATCGCCGAGCACTATCGCGGTCCGGCCGCCAACGAAATGATGTCGGCTCTCGCCAGCTACAAGCTGGACAGCCGCCTATATGCAAATGCTCTCAATCGCATCGACAACTTTGACGGCAATGCCGTGCGCGAAAAAAGCACGCTCTTCTTGATGCTCTTTGTGGCAACGGGGGCGCTCGCCGATCCCGTTCAGGGCGTGGCCACCGTCGAGCGCTTTTGCGACAGCAAGACGGGCGGGCATTTTGGCACCACCGAGACCACCGTCGGACGTGGCTTTATGGGCAGCCTGGAGCAGCCGCGCGCCGTCGCCCCCAACCTCGGTCTGCTCAGGACACATGCCGACAACTGCGTCGACATGCAAATCCATCCCCTCACACGCGATCCGCGCGGCACCGTGATTGGTTCTTTGCCCAAAACCTCGCCCAGCATCACCGATGTGGGCGCCGACGCATCGCGCGAGCATCTTCGCATTTGGCTTGAGGGTGAGCACTGGTACGCCCAGGGCCTTGGATCGACCAATGGCACAGTGCTCGAATCGGGCGCGGGCGACGGCGATATCGTAATCGAGCCGCCCCGCGACCAACGAGAGCCCGGCAAAGTCTATCCCCCCGTGGAAATCGCCAACAGCGACAGACTTCATTTGGGTCTCTATACAACGTTTCTCGTTATTGTGGACTAGCGCGTAGAGACGTGGGAAACAGGTGCCACTCGTCTTATATCATTTACGTTGCACGCTGCACTATAAATAGCAATACGAGTCAGCTTGTCGGCAAACACGTCTATCATGGGCTTTAATCGATAATCGCGTTCTCGGTGTGAGCACGCGGCCCCACCAAACGAAGGAACGCCTTGGATACCACCAACACCGCCTATGGCGACAAACTCATTCGTCTTGACACGTTCGACACCGCCGTGGCGGTCGACCCCAGCGCCAAGGACGACGCCAAGCGTCGGTTTATGACGCTTATTCTCCAGACGGCCCACCGCGACAACGGCAACATCGGGCACGTGCTGCGCGCGACCAACACGAGCGGCGAGGTCTTTGCCGTCAAGCTACTCAAGGACAACGCCATCCTTTCCCCCGCTGCCCCCGACCGCTCCGCCGAGCAATCGGCCGCGCACCTGGCCAACACCGCCGCGCTGTTCGAGGAGTACCGTCATCTGTGTACCGTCTCGCACCTGCGCGGATTTCCGCGCGTCTATGGCTACGGATCGTGCGAGAACGACCCGCTCATCCTCATGGAGTGGGTCGAGGGCACCTCACTCAAACAGGCGCTGCCCCTGCTTCCGCACGACGCCTTGGGCGGGCTGACCACCCAGATGGTCGCCGCCGTCGGAAACGCCGTGCTTCGTGCGCTCTTGATGACCCAAGGCCTCGTGAATCCGGTCATCCATCGCGACCTGTCGCCTGCCAATATCATGTTCCGCACCACCAGCCGAACGCTCGAGCAGCAGATTGCCGATTGCTCCTTTGACCCCTGCCTCATCGACATGGGCTCCGCGACCATGGCTCTCGGCGACGCCACGATCACCCGGCGCGCCGACATCTGGCGCTTTGCCACGCCCGCATACGCCGCGCCCGAGATGCTCACGCAGGATATCGAAGGAATCGCGGCCCTTCGCCGTTCGCCGGCAATCGACGTCTATGCGCTTTCGAGCATTCTGTACCAGCTCTACAGCGGTCGCAAACCGTTTGACTTTGAGTCGACGGACGCCGCTGCAACCGGCTCGTTCTATCTCGTAAAGACCAAGACCAAGCCGGCACCGCTCGAGCCGCGCTGCGAGGGCGATGAAGCGCTCGTCCAGATCATCATGAAAGGAATCTCGGTCGAACAGGGCGATCGCCCTACCGAGCAGCAGATGCTCGAGGTGCTCTCGGCATACCTCACCGACGCCGAATCCGAGGGCCGCGAAGGCACAGGAGACGAGGCTGCAATTGATATCGATTCCGGCACGCACCTTAAGGTCGACGTCGCCGGCGAGCGAGCGCGAGAGATTCTGGAGCAGGCCCGGCACGATGCCATGACCCGCCGCCGCTTTATTATCGGTGGCGTTGTCGCAGCCGTTGCGGGGCTCGGCGTTATCGGAGCCGCAACCCATGGCTTCGGCATCCCCGACTACCTGGACGGCATCCGCGGTACACTTGACGACTACACCTGGGATCAGCTGCAAGAGATTTCGCTCAAGATTAAGGCGGCGAAGAGCAACGCCGAAGCTCGCAAGATCGCCAAGCGTTATCATCTGCTCGACGACGACGGCCGTATTCCCTACCCGAGCACCAAGCGCGTTACGCTCACCAACGGGCTGGAGGTCGGGGCGCAACTCGTGGGCATTCTTCACGACGACCTGGCGGATACCAACGGCAAGGCCGGTCTGTCATTTATCTTTGACGCAGGTATTGCCGAGCGCGATGCCTCAGAGCACCCGCTCAACGGTGGCTGGGAAGACTGCGAGCTGCGCACATGGCTCGATGAGGACGGCATTAAGCTGCTTCCCAAGGAACTGCAATCGGTTATCAGTCCGGTCAAGAAGATCTCGAACAACGTCGGCGCCACCAAAAGCACTTCGTGCCTGGGCGAGCTGCCCGCGACCCTTTGGCTGCCCGCCATGGTCGAGCTCTGCGGCGGACAGGCGCCCAAGGACTTTAGCGAGGACTGCCATTACCTATCCGGCATCTACAACGGCGAGGGCAAGGAATACCAGCTATTCCGCGAGCTTAAGGTGAGTCCCTTTACCACGAACAGCATGATGATTCGCCAGTGGAAGGGCAAGGATGTCTGTTGGTGGGAGCGTACGGCGAGCCCCGACACGTCGGAGAACGAGGGCACGCTCTATATGAACCGCGTGGGCGACGACGGCGATGTCTTTAATTACGCCACGTCTGCAAGCAAGCCCGATAAACGGACCTGCGTGATTCCCGGATTCTGCATCTAGGCGGCGGTGGACCGCGGCGGGGCTTCCGGCCCCGGCGTTTGTCTCGATCTGTAACATCTACTCGGCAAAACTGGGGCTAGATGTTACAGATCGAGATATTGATTCATCGTCGGACGGTTTGTCTTGATTTGTAACAGTAACTCGGCAAAATCGGCTCCAGATGTTACAGATTGAGACATTAAGTTTATTGCTGAAGGTTCGTCTCGATCTGTAACATCTGGAATCCAAAAACCGGTCTAACTGTTACAGATTGAGACAAACTCAAACCTCGCAAAACAAAATCTCGATCTGTAACAGTTAGAGGTCATATTTGCTGCTAGATGTTACAGATTGAGACATTGAGTTTTCTGCCAACTGTTTGTCTTGATCTGTAACAAATACTCGGTAAAACGGGGTCTAGTTGTTACAGATCGAGATGTTTGGCAGAGACGGCCACCGATTGAGCAGCCACCCTCATCTGTAATGAAAAATCATACATTCCAACTACTACTAGACACCCCCAGGGGGTATGGGTGTATAGTATCAGCAGGTTAACAATTCCAACAGCGAACCACAGAAAGGAGAAGCCATGGCTCAAGATAAATTCGATGTGGGCGGCATGACGTGCGCCGCTTGCCAGGCGCACGTAGACCGCGCCGTGAGCAAGCTCGACGGCGTCGAGAGCGTCGCGGTCAATCTGCTCGCCGGCTCCATGCTGGTCGACTACGACCCCGCGCAGGTCTCCCCCAACGATATCTGCGCTGCCGTCGACCGCGCAGGCTACTCGGCCTCGCCCGTCGACGCGGGCGGCGCCGGCTCAAACTGCAGCACGCAAGCCAGATCCGGCGCCACCCATATGGAATCGCCCACCAAAAAGCTAGAGGCCACTGCCTCCGCCATGCGCACCCGTCTCATCATCTCAATCATCTTTCTCATTCCGCTGTTCTACATAGGCATGGGACACATGCTCGGCTGGCCGCTGCCCAGCATCTTCATCGACCACATCCACAGCATGACGCTCGCCCTCACCGAGCTTGTCCTGCTCATCCCCATCGTCTATGTCAACGACGCGTACTTTATCAACGGGTTTAAATCGCTCGTTCACGGCTCGCCCACCATGGACGCCCTTATCGCCGTTGGCGCCACCGCATCCATCGCCTGGTCGCTCTACGCCATGTTTATCATGGCCGACCAACTAGCCGCAGGACAGGTCCGCGAGGCCATGATGACGGGCATGGACAACCTGTATTTTGAGAGTGCGGGCACGATCCTGTCGCTCGTCACCGTGGGCAAATACCTCGAGACACGCAGCAAATCCAAAACCGGCGGCGCCATCGAGGCGCTCATCGACCTGGCGCCCAAGACCGCGACCGTCGTGGCGGAGGACGGCAGCGAGACCACCGTCGACGTCGACAGCATCCTTCCCGGCCAGGTCCTGCGCGTGCGCCCCGGCGAGTCCATCCCCGTCGATGGCGTGGTGCTCGAGGGCAGCTCGGCCGTGGACGAGAGTGCGCTAACCGGCGAGTCCATCCCCGTGGAAAAGGCCGCCGGTGACACCGTCAACGCCGCCACGGTCAACCGCACCGGATCGTTTACCTTCCGTGCCACACGCGTGGGCGCCGACACGTCGCTTGCCAAGATCATCCAGCTCGTCGAGGACGCCAACGCCACCAAGGCGCCCATTGCCCGCATGGCCGATAAGGTCGCCGGTGTGTTCGTTCCCGTGGTGTTCGTGATCTCGGCCGTGACCTTTGCGGTGTGGACGGCACTGACCGGCAGCATAAACGAGGCGCTCACCTCCGCCGTGGCCGTGTTGGTGATTAGCTGCCCGTGCGCACTCGGCCTGGCCACGCCCGTCGCCATTATGGTGGGCACCGGCAAGGGCGCCGAGATGGGCATTCTGTTTAAGAGCGCCGAGGCGCTAGAGAACCTGCGCAGCGTGGGCACCGTCGTGCTCGACAAGACGGGCACCGTCACCCGCGGCAAGCCGGCCGTGACCGATATCGTGGTTGCCGCACGCGCCGACGGCTCGCCCGCCATGAGCGAAAAGGCGCTGCTCAAGCTGGCCGCCGCGCTGGAGCGCTCGAGCGAGCACCCGCTGGCCGAGGCGATTATGGCCGAGTGCGAGTCGCGCGGAATCGTCGCGCGCATGGTCGAGGACTTTGCCGCCGTGCCCGGGCGAGGCGTTACGGCACGCGAGGGGCAGAATGTCATCGCAGCCGGCAACGTGCGCCTGATGAACGAGCTGGGCGCGGAGGTGCCCGCCGGTCTTGCCGAGCAGTTCGCTGCCGAGGGCAAGACGCCGCTGTTCTTTGCCAAGAACGGCGAGCTTGCCGGCACCATCGCCGTGGCTGACGAGGTCAAAGAAACGAGCGCCGAGGCCATCGCCGCGCTCCGCAAGCTCGGCGTCGACGTGCGCATGCTCACCGGCGACAACCGTGTGACGGCCGAGGCCATCGCCCGCCGCGTGGGGCTGAGCAGCGAACAGGTCATCGCCGACGTCCTGCCCGCCGACAAGGAACGCCATGTGCGCGAACTGCAAGATGCGGGCGGCAAGGTCGCCATGGTGGGCGACGGCATCAACGACTCCCCCGCCCTGGCGCGCGCCGACGTGGGCCTTGCCATTGGCACCGGCGCCGACATCGCCAAGGAGGGCGCCGACGTGGTGCTCATGCGCAGCGACCTCATGGATGTTGCGCGGGCCATCGAGCTTTCGCGCGCCACGATTCGCAACATCAAGCAGGACCTGTTCTGGGCACTGTTCTACAACGGCATCGGCATTCCGCTGGCGGCGGGCGTGTTCTTCCCCCTCACCGGTTGGCAGCTTTCGCCGATGTTTGGCGCCGCGGCCATGAGCCTGTCGAGCGTGTGCGTCGTAAGCAATGCGCTGCGCCTGAAATCCTTTAAGCCTAAAGTGGCAAAATAGGCTCACCATTAAGTCCATTTAGAACGGGTTTTCCAGGTGCCCGAGATTGACCTGAAAGAGGAGCGACACGTACTTTGGTACGCGAGCGACGGCTTGAAGGTCAAGGTCGGGTGCCTGGGAAAGCCGACACAACAGAGAGGAATACCCATGCGTTACACAATTAAGACTTCCGGCCTCATGTGCGGCCACTGCGACGCTACTGTCGAGACGGCACTGCTCAACGTTGCCGGCGTGACCGACGCCGATGCCGATCACGAGACTCAGACCGTACAGGTGGAGTGCGCCGACACCGTGACCGCTGAGCAGCTCGCTGCCGCCGTCGAAGACGCCGGTGAGAAATTCCATGCCCTGTCCGTAACCGCCGCGTAACGACCCGCACGTACCCCCCCCCGACCAGAAACGAGAACCCGCCATGATGGCAGACCATAAATCGGTGACCCGCATGCTCAAGACGGCACGCGGTCAGATCGACGGCATCCTGCGGATGGTCGATGAGGACCGCTACTGCGTCGATATTTCTACGCAGCTCATGGCCACACAGGCGCTCCTCGCGCGCATCAACGCCGACGTGCTCAAGGCGCATATCGAAGGCTGCGTGACTTCGGCAATCGAATCGGGCGACGAGGAGCTCAAGGCCGCCAAGCTTGCCGAGATTGAACGCGTCGTCGACAAGCTCTCCAAGTAATTGGGGCATTGGGAACAATCTTCTTTGCACCGTCTTGGTGTTCTGGGGACAGGTATGCTTGCACCACACTGGTGCAGATTAACCTGTCCCCCTTGCTCTAAATCGGGTATAAAGGCGTGCAGTATATCGAACGAAAGGCAATTCGCATGAATGACTTTATGAAGGGTCGCAACGGCGCCGATGAGCTCACCGTCGTGTTGGGCTTCGCAGGCATTATCATCGCGATGATCGGGTCGATGGCCCGTATCCAGTGGCTCAGCTGGATCGCCATCGCCGTGATCGTGCTCAGCGTGCTGCGCGGCCTGTCCAAAAACATCGACGCGCGCCGCAAGGAGAACGATGCCTTTGTCACGGCGACCGCAAACGTCCCAGGCCTGGGCAAGTTCGTCGCCAGCTTGGGCGGCGGGGCTGCAGCTGCCAACGCCTCGCGCACGGCCGGCACCAGCAAGGAAGACTTTGAGCGTGCCAAGCGCACGGCCAAGAAGATGTGGAAGGGCCGCAAGACCACGGCCTACCTTAAGTGCCCTAACTGCGGTCAGATGCTGTCCGTCCCCAAGGGTAAGGGCAAGATCCGCGTCACCTGCCCCAAGTGCCACGCCAAGATGGAAACGCGCTCCTAGCGCCCGCACGCGGGACAAATTAATCAGGTTTGTTTGTCCCAAATCTTAAGTATTTGTTCGACAAAAAGCCGAGGCCTCGTGTTGAGACCTCGGCTTTTTGCATGGGTCGACATCATTCGATAAAGCCGTCGCCCCGTCACGCCAGTGCTTACGCTACGCCGTCGCGAGCGAGCTCCTCGGCCAGCGCTTCGGCAGGCATGGCATAATCGCGTCGAGCTCGGCGTCCACCTCGGGAATACGCTTCACCTTGAGTTTGCGCACCAGGTTGCCGCGGCACATCACGTGCATTGGCTCACGCAGAGCGCACAGGTCATCGAGCGGGTTCTCGTGCGTCACCAAAATGTCGGCCGCCTTACCGCACTCGATCGTGCCGGTCTCGTCACCCAGGCCCAGTAGCTCAGCATTGACTTGCGTGGCCGTATGCAGCGCAAACGCGTTGCTCACGCCCACGTACTTGGCATAATAGGCCACCTCGCGCCACATGTCGTACTGGGTCACGAACGGGCAGCTCGAGTCCGTGCCCAGGCCCACCTTAACGCCGGCTTCCAGCGCCGCACGAGCGCTCTCGATAATGCCCGAACACACGATGTCGCCGTTCTTCTTTTGCGTGTCGGTCGAATGGGTCTTTTCCGGATCGAGCAGTACAAACGGCAGCGCCGGACTAATCGTGCAGGTCACGCTCGGCGCGCGTCCCTCGAGCTGTGTTCCCGCGGCGCCGCGGTACAGCTCCAGGATCTCGAGGGTCATCGGAGCGCCGTGCTCGATTGTGTCGACACCGGCCTGAAGCGCGGCCTTCACACCTTCGGTGCTCTCGACATGGGCCATGACCGGAAGGCCAACCTCGTGCGCCGCCTTGCACGCCGCCGCGGCAACCTCAACCGGCATACGCAGCACGCCCGGCTCGCCCACCTCAGTCGCATCAAACACGCCACCCGTCACGAACAGCTTAATGACGTCGGCACCGCGCGCATACAGGTCGCGCACCTGTTCGGCTGCCTCGGCGGGGGTATTGGCGACCTGCGCGAACAGCCCCGCACCATGGCCGCCCGGCACCGTGACGCCCGTTCCCGGCGCCACCAGACGCGGACCCTGATACTTGCCGGCGTCGATAGCGTTGCGCACGGCAAGATCGGCAAACAGCGGGTCGCCCGCACCGCGCACCGTAGTCACGCCGCTTGCCAACTGTTGCTGGGCGCTGCCCTTAAGAATGTGGCGCACGATGGCGCGCCCCACGGGATTATCGAGCTTTTTCATCAACGCACCCGCATCGCCCGCCGAAACCGGCTTGCCCGAGCCGCACAGATGCACATGCATATTGATAAGACCCGGCATGAGAAACGCCCCTGCCAGGTCGATGACCTCGGCACCTGCAGGCGCCTGCGCCACAGCACTCGGCCCCATCCAGGTGATGATGCCACGCTCGACGGCCACGGCCATATCGGGCTGCGGCTCCATATGCTCCGAACCATCCAGAACGGTCGCATTGATAAACAACGTGGGACGATCAGCAGACGCCATATCGAGCTCCTCCCCCTCAGAAAACTTCAACATTTGTCCATTATTACCCAGTTCGGCAGGATTGCTGCGGACATATCGGTTAACGGAGAAAGGAGGAGATGCGGAGAATGGAATGCGTTGCAGCCCCATCCCAGCGACATCCGGGAAATGTCTCAATCTGTAACAGGTGGACCGTCTTTAACCTTCCAAATGTTACAGATCGAGATCTTTCGGCACCGCGTCCAACCTTTGTCTCGATCTGTAACAGTTAGAGCGGTTTTTGGCCGTTAGATGTTACAGATTAAGATATTCTCCAGCCCTGTCGTCAAACGTCTAAATCTGTAACAGTTAGACAGGTTTTCGGCCTCTAGATGTTACAGATTGAGAACTTTCACCAGGCGCCAACCTTCTGTCTCGATCTGTAACAGTTACGAGACCAAACGGCCCCCTGTTGTTACAGATCAAGACAAACTCGGCAGGAACAACCACATCCGCGTCAGTTACACCCCTCAGCGCCCATACCACTGCCGCCTCCACTGCTCAGCCAAATCGGCCCACTGCGGAATGCCCGCCAGTCTCATCTTTTCAGCCAGCTTCCCCGGATTCTTGAGCTCATCAAACGTAAACCTCAGCACCTTATGTCCGAGCATCGTCAGATGAGACTCTCGCTGACGTTCTGCCACGAATGGGTCGACCGACTCCCGACCCTCGTCGTTCTGTAAGGCATACTTTCCCTTTCCATCGAGCTCGCCAATCACGCACGTCCCGTCCTCGAGCCTCCAGAAATAATCAACGCGAAACACTTGGCTCGAATCAAGCGGGTCACGAAACTCCACTTGCAACTCTGGCACCGGAAAACCGTATGCAATAAAGAACGCCCGAAAACGAGACTCGCCACCGTTTTCGGACAGCCCGTCCGCATGCGACGCAATCACCTGAGCTCTGCGATACCCGCGTCTGCCCTCGCAATCGGCCTGGAGCCGTTCGCAGAGGTCGTCGCGCGATATGCCCTTCGCCCGCAGCGCAGAATCGGCGATCGCCAGACCATACGAAAACGGCGCACGCAGCAGACAATCCTCTACCGTGCGCCAAAACGGCGTCACTCGCACGCCGTCGACGCGCTCAAGCGCACCCGCCGCCTGCGGACGCAACAGCCGGCATCCTGCACTCAGCGGCACCGAGCAACCTGTCTTAACAAGAAATCGCGGCCCAAGCAGATCATTTGGCACCTCCAGACCCCACAAAAGTGCCGCGTCGTAACCCCAAAACGCCCAATCTGGATGAAACTCCGCAAGCCCTTTGACGGTACGCAGCGCTCGCTCCGCCGGCGTCAGTACATCCCAATCATGTTGAAAACAGAACAAATACGGCTCGGGCTCCGCAATGTCATCGGTCCCCACATGACGCCGCAGCCACATGAGCTCGGCATTGTCGTGCGTCACAAGCAGCACGCCTAGTTCAGCCGCCTCCGTGAGCCTGGCAAGCATCCTATTCCGCGCCAACGTGTTGCGAGCCGTATGCTTGTGTTTGAGAACGGTATTAGACACTTCCATCACCACCACATCGGACAAATGGACCTTTGTCACCGTTGCCTCCGCTGATAAACGTCTTGATCTGTAACAGTTAGACGTTCTCCAGGCCCCTAAACGTTACAGATTTAGACAAACCAGCGGCGCCCAAGTATTCGTCTCGATCTGTACCAGGTAGACCGGTTTTTTGTCCCTAAACGTTACAGATCGAGACATAAAGGCAGAAGGCAAGGCAGGCGACAACCGTCCATCCCCTACTCCCATTCCTGTTCGTAGATGTTGAGCGACTTCACATACCGCCCCTGGGCACCCATGATGTCGCGGACCAGGCGCAAAAAGAAGCTGATGCACGAGGTGTCGAAACCGTCCTCCAGGTCCTCGGGATGCACCGCGCCCGGCCCGTCGACCGCCGTGTCGCTCAGGCGCGCGATATCATACAGGTAGAGCTGCCCCGCCGTCAGCCAGACATCGTCGACGCACGCGAGTCGCACCGCAATCGCGCCGTCGCTCCAGTGCTCCTTTTGCACGATATGTGGGTCGTAGGCGTCAAAGCGACAGTCAGTGCGCGTGTCCTTCAGCACGACCATGCCAGTCGCGGAATCCTTGTCCAAAATGCCAAAGCGCGAGAAATACTGCGTGTCACGCACCTGCTTAAGTCGCCCGAGCGAAGCAGGAGAAATTGACGCTGGCGGCTCGTCCACATACAGCTCCAACAGCGTCTTGCCGTGGTAATAGGGGCGCTCAAACAGCAGCCAATCGGTAAACGCCATGTTGTAGGCCATGATTTCGTTTTGAGATGGTTCCTCGCAATAGCTGAGCCACGGATCGACGATAATCTCGAACTGCTCGCGCGCCGGCTCCAGAAATTGAAACTTCCGCAGCATCCAAAAGTGAGCCATGTCGGCAATATCGTTGCCGACGGCCTCGGCCAGCTGCGCTCGATCAAAAACTTGGTCAGTCATGGCATCCTCCTCAAACTGATGGACCTCAATTTGAGCTTACGAGGAGGGTGGGCAACCGAGGCAAGCGCGGGCAAAATAGGCCTTCGACTGCAAACCAGATGCTAACCAAACACTTGACGGGACACTTGACCGAATGAGTCCACCGCAACAAAACCGCAGGTAGACATAGACAGCCAACCCGCCCTTTTGAGCCAGATGCCCGCAGCCACCACAGAAACAACAGGTGACCACAGCCCAAGAAGTCGACAAATGAACACCCGTACGTCGACAAACGAGCAAATCGCTCGCAAAGAGTGTCCCCAACGACTAGACAAAAAATGACTAGCCATTGGGGACGTTCTTAAATGACTACTTTACAGCTCCAGCGCCTCGGCGACCTCGGCTGCGCAGGCCAGGGCATCGGCCATAGCACTCACCACGAGCGAGCTGCCGTTGCGGGCGTCACCGGCCACGTACACCGGTGCGGCATCCGCGGCGACACCCTCCGTGCGAGTCGCGAGGTGCGAGCCCTCGGCAGCCATCACCGGCAGCGGACGACCAGCGGTGGCAACAGGCACGCCCACCGCATCGAACACGCCGTGCTCGGGACCCGTAAAGCCGCACGCGATCAACACCAGCTGCGCCGGCACCTCGTGCTCGGAGCCCACAATGCGCTCGGGCTTGCCGGCCGACCAATCCAAATCGACCACGCGCAAACCCGCAGCCGCACCCTTCTTGTCCAGCAGCACCTCGAGCGTATCCACGCCCCAGGCACGCATCTCGCCACCCATCGCAGCGATAGCCTCCTGCTGGCCGTAGTCGGTCTTCTTAACGTTGGGCCACTGCGGCCAGGGGTTGCTCGCCGCGCGCTTATCGGGCGCAGCCGGCAAGAACTCAAACTGGCGCACGCTGCGCGCACCCTGGCGCACCGCGGTACCCACGCAGTCGTTTCCAGTATCGCCACCGCCAATGACCACAACGTCCAGGCCGTGCGCGTTCACCGCGGGCTCGCCGCCATCGAGCACCGAGACGGTCGAAGCCGTCAGATAGTCCACGGCATACACCACGCCGGGAGCGTCAATGTTCGCAGCCGAAAGCCCGCGCGGGGCACGGGCACCAGCAGCCACCACGACGGCGTCAAAGTCATCGAGCTCGGCCGCCACCGCAGGGTTCGTAACGTCGACACCCAGCTCAAACACAATGCCTAGCTCGCGCATGAGCGCCACGCGACGCTCGACCACGGACTTCTCGAGCTTCATGTTGGGAATGCCGTACATGAGCAGGCCGCCCGGGCGGTCGTCGCGCTCAAACACCGTCACGCGGGCGCCACGACGCGCAAGCTCCCATGCTGCCACCAGACCAGCAGGACCGGAGCCCACCACGGCAACCGTGGGTGCGCCCTCCCCTGCCGGCTCAAAGCGACGCGGACCGCCATTTGCCCACTCATGGTCGCTAATCGCGCGCTCGTTGTCATGGATCGTCGTGGGCTGGCCATCGACCGAACCCAGGTTGCACGCGGCCTCGCACAGCGCAGGGCAAACGCGACTCGTGAACTCGGGCATGGGCGAGGTGAGCGACAGACGCTCGGCAGCCTCGTCCCAGCGGCCGCGGTACACCAGCTCGTTCCACTCGGGAATCAGGTTGTGCAGCGGGCAACCACTCGGACGCGCCTTGCCAAAGCTCTCACCCATCTGGCAAAATGCCACGCCGCACATCATGCAGCGGCTCGCCTGGGCGCGGCGCGCGTCGTCGTCGAGCTCCACGTACAGCGGGTCGAAATCGTGACTGCGCTCCTCCACGGGACGAAGCTCGTGGGCCACGCTATCGATATCAAGAAAAGCACCGGGCTTACCCATGGCACTTACGCCTCCTTTTTGGTCGAAGCAGCAGGGCTGGCAACCACGGGCGCAGTGCCCGCCGCACCACCCGCGACATCAAAGCGAGTGACATCCGCGGCACTCGCGCGACCGGTCACGATGTCAAACGCCAACTCCTCGGCCTGCGCATGCGTCTTGCCGGCAGCCTCGCCCGCGGCGACAATCGCCAGCACGCGCTCGTACTCGGTCGGAATGACCTTCACAAAGTGCTTGCTCATCGAGTCGAAGCTATAGAGCAGCTTAATGCCGCGCGGGCTCTGCGTCGCGTCCACGTGCTCCTGGATGAGTTCTCGAATCTGCGCCAGCTCGCCGGCCGTCGGGGCCTTGAGCTCAACGCTCTCGTGGTTCACACGGGCATCGAGCGTGCCGTACTGGTCAAAGACATAGGCCACGCCACCCGTCATGCCGGCGGCGAAGTTCTGCCCGACCTCGCCCAGGACGAGCGCCAGACCACCCGTCATGTACTCGCAGCCATGGTTGCCGCAGCCCTCGACCACCACGGTGGCGCCGGAGTTGCGCACACCAAAGCGCTGGCCGGCAAGACCGTTAATGAAGCCGCGGCCGCTCGTGGCACCAAAGAACGCAACGTTGCCCACGATGATGTTCTCGTCGAACTTGTAGGTCGCATGCGGGTTGGGGCGCACCGACACCTCGCCGCCCGAAAGGCCCTTGCCAAAGTAGTCGTTGGCATCGCCGCACACGTTGAGCGTAATGCCGCGCGGCAAGAAGGCGCCAAAGCTCTGACCGGCCGAACCATCGCAATCGATGGTGATGGAGCCGGCGGGCAGGCCCTCGGGATGCGCCTTGGTCACCGCGTTGCCCAGGATGGTACCCACGCAGCGGTTGACGTTGGCGATATCGGCGCGGAAGCGAATCGGACGCAGGTGCGCACGGGCATCGGCCGTATAGGGCACAAACAACGTGGAGTCGAGCGTCTTGTCGAGCTCACTGTCCGCGGCCATCTGCGGCAGGAAGTGGAGACCGTCGGCACCCGGGATATGAGCACCGAACTCGCAGGTCGCGCTTGCCAGCACGGGCGACAGATCGAGCAGGTTGGCCTTGCGATTGCCCGGGACCTCGATCTGGCGCAAGCACTCGGGATGGCCGACCATCTCGTCGACGGTGCGGAAGCCCAGGCGTGCCATAACCTCGCGCAGCTGCTCGGCAACAAAGAGCATAAAGTGCTCGACGTGCTCGGGCTTGCCGCGGAAGCCGCGACGCAGGCGGCAGTTTTGCGTAGCGATGCCGGCGGGGCAGGTATCCTGCTGGCAATCGCGCTGCATGAGGCAACCCATGGAGATGAGCGGCATGGTCGCAAAGCCAAACTCCTCGGCACCCAGCAGGCAGGCGACGGCAACATCGGTGCCGTCCATAAGCTTGCCATCGGCCTCGAGCACCACGCGAGAGCGCAGGCCGTTTTGCAGCAGCGTCTGCTGGGCCTCGGCAAGACCGAGCTCCAGCGGCAGACCCGCATGCCAGATAGAGTCGCGCGCAGCGGCACCCGAGCCGCCATTGTGGCCGCTGATCAAGATCTTGTCGGCCGCGCCCTTGGCCACACCGGTGGCAATGGTGCCGACGCCGGCCTCGCTGACCAGCTTGACCGACACGCGCGCGCCGGGGTTGGCGTTCTTAAGATCGAAGATAAGCTCCGCCAGGTCCTCGATGGAGTAGATGTCGTGGTGCGGCGGAGGCGAGATCAGGCCGATGCCGGGCGTGGACTGACGGACCTCGGCGATCCAGGGGTAGACCTTCTTGCCGGGCAGGTGGCCACCCTCGCCGGGCTTGGCGCCCTGGGCCATCTTGATCTGAATCTCGAAGGCGCTGCACAAGTAGCGGCTCGTCACGCCAAAGCGCGCACTTGCCACCTGCTTGATCGCGGAGTTCTTGGAGTCGCCGTTGGCCAGCGGAGTCTCGCGACGCGGGTCCTCGCCGCCCTCGCCGGAGTTGGAGCGTCCATGCAGGCGGTTCATGGCGATGGCCATGCACTCGTGCGCCTCTTTGCTGATGGAGCCATACGACATGGCGCCGGTGTTAAAGCGGCGGACGATATTGAGAGCGGGCTCGACCTCGTCAAGCGAAACCGGCGTGCGACCGTTGGCATTAAAGTCGAGCAAGTCGCGCAGGCGAACGGCACGGCCGGTGCGGTGCAGGCGGACGCTGTACTCCTTAAAGGTGTCGTAGCTGTCCTCACGGCAGGCGGTCTGCAGCAAGTAGACAGTCTGCGGATCGATGAGGTGATCCTCGCCGCCGAGCGGGCGCCACTTGGTCAGACCCAGCGTGGGCAGCTGATCGGGAGCCGGGCTCTTAAGGATAGCGAGCGCGGCGTCGTAGCGCTCGTTTTGCTCGCGCTCGACGTCCTCGACACCCATACCGCCCACACGGCTCACCGTGCCGGCGAAGTACGCGTTGACGAACTCCGGCGTAAAGCCCACGGCCTCGAAGATCTGTGCCGAATGGTAGCTCTGCACCGTGGAGATGCCCATCTTGGACATGATGGAGACGATGCCGGCGGTCGCAGCCTTATTGTAGTTGGCGATGCCCTGCTCGGCTGTCACGTCCAGGTCGCCGCGTGCCGCCAGATCGCGGATGCACGCATGTGCGTTGTACGGATAGATGCCGCTCGCGGAGTAACCCACCAGTGCCGCAAAGTCGTGCGGGGACACGGCATCGCCGCACTCCACCACGATGTCGGCAAAGGTACGCACGCCGGCGCGGATCAGGTGGTTGTGCACGCAGCCCACGGCAAGCAGCGACGGCACGGGCACCTCGCCCGCAGCGGCACGATCGCTCAACACCACGATGTTCACGCCGTCGCGGACCGCAGCCTCAACGTCCTCTGCAAGCTGCTTGAGCGCAGCCTGCAGCGCGCCCTCGCCGGCATCGCGGCGGTACACGGCACGGAAACGGCGGGTCTTAAAGCCCACGCGGTCGATGGCACAGATACGCTCGAACTCCTCCTCGTTCAGCAGCGGGCGCTCCAAGCGCACCAGCTGGCAGGCCGTACGAGAGTCCTCGAGCAGGTTGCCGTGGTTGCCCAGGTAGAGCGTGGTCGAGGTGACCATATGCTCGCGAAGGGCGTCGATGGGCGGGTTCGTGACCTGAGCGAACAGCTGATAGAAATAGTCGTAGAAGGAGCGCGTCTTCTTGGACAGGCAGGCCAGCGGCGCATCGATGCCCATCGAGGCGAGCGGCGCCTTGCCCTGCTGGGCCATGGGACGCACAACCTCGTCAACATCATCCCAGTGATACCCGAGCTTAGCCATGCGCACGGCGGCGGGCACCTCGGCGTCCTCGGCGGGCGTTGCCGTGGCAGGCCTATCGAGCGCGTCGACGGTCAGCGTCTCCTCGGCAATCCAATCACGGTAGGGCTTTTCCTTGGCGTAACGGGCGCGCAGCTCGTCGTTGTAGATCACGCGGCCGCGGGCAAAATCGACCTCGAGCATCTGGCCCGGCCCCAGACAGCCGCTCGTCAGGATGTTCTCGGGGCTCACCTCGATGGTGCCTACCTCGCTTGCCAGCATAAAGCGACCGTCGCGCGTCACATAGTAGCGGGCGGGACGCAGGCCGTTACGGTCGAGGGCGGCGCCCAGCGTGCGACCGTCGGTAAAGGCGATGGCCGCCGGGCCATCCCACGGCTCCATGAGCATGGACTGGTAGGCGTCGTAGGCGCGGCGCTCCTCGCTCAGGCTGTCGTTGTGGTCCCACGGCTCGGGCAGCAACATGGACGCGGCACGCGTGAGCGGGCGACCGTTCATGACCAGGAACTCAAGCACGTTGTCCAGAATCGCGGAATCGGAGCCCTCGCGGTTGATGATGGGCATCACGCGCTCAAGATCGTGCTGCAGCACGGGGCTGTACAAGTTGGGCTCGCGGGCACGAATCCAGTTGACGTTGCCCTTGAGGGTGTTGATCTCGCCGTTGTGGATGATAAAGCGGTTGGGGTGCGCGCGCTCCCAGCTGGGCGTGGTATTGGTGGAGTAGCGCGAGTGGACAAGCGCCACGGCCGTTTTGACGGCGGCGTCGTTGAGGTCGATGAAGAAGCGGCGCATCTGCGTGGCGACCAGCATACCCTTGTACACGATGGTGCGCGAGCTCATAGAGCACACGTAGAAGATCTTGTCGCGCAGGGCAAACTCGGCGTCGGCCTTCTTTTCGATGGTGCGACGGCACACGTACAGGCGACGCTCAAAGGCATCGCCGGCGGGCGTGTCGTCGGGGCGGCCCAGGAAAGCCTGCAAGATGGTGGGCATGCAGGCGCGGGTCGTCTCGCCCAGGTCGTGCGGGTCGACCGGCACCTCGCGCCAAAAGAGCAGCGGCACGCCGGCCTCGGCGCAGCCTTCCTCAAACACGCGGCGGGCATCCTCTACGCCCTTGTCGTCCTGCGGGAAGAACAGCATGGCCACGCCATAGTCGCCCTCTGCCGGCAGAATCTGGCCGCACTTTTGGGCCTCTTTACGGAAAAAGTGATGCGGAACCTGGAACAAGATGCCAGCGCCGTCGCCGGTGTTCTTCTCGAGTCCCGTGCCGCCGCGGTGCTCCAAGTTGACCAGAATGGACAGCGCATCGTCCAGAATCTGGTGATGGCGCTCGCCGTTGATATCGGCAAGCGCGCCGATGCCACATGCATCGTGGTCGAATTCGGGGCGATAAAGGCCCTGCTGCTGAGCGGAATCTGCCTGCATCGCGATCCTCCCCTAGATATTTAGACAGTCAGTTGAATAGGCATACTAGGAGCATCGCCGGCCCGTTGTGTTTCCCGCCCGTTTCGAAACAATCGCGTAACGCACACCGACCATCAACGTCTTGCTATCAAACATGTACGTCAGCCCCCAAACATGTCGAAATTTGACATCTTTGGAGGCTGACGTACACGTTTTAGTGCAGGGACAGCCGGCACATATGCATCTGGCCCCTTTGAATCATTCTGGAAACAAGGGCCATGCGGACTTTTGCATGATGGGGCTCGACACAGCAGGCCTCAAGGGCGGCAACAAGACGCCCAAGTTCGGCCTGTAAGCTCACCGCTTCAAACATCTCAATCTGTAACAGGAAGAGCGGATTTTGGCGCCTAGATGTTACAGATTGAGATTTTCTGCGGAGCGGTTTTGGTTTGTCTCGATCTGTAACACGAAGGGCCGGTTTTGGCGGCCAGCTGTTACAAATCGAGATTTTCCATAGGACCATTTCTTCCTGTCTCGATCTGTAACACCTAGGCCCAATTTCCATCCCTAGTTGTTACAGATCGAGACATTTCGGCAGCCCCCCTTCACCATCCCATTCAAATAGAACAATTTTGTTAGGCATGGTTAACTTTTAAGCTTAAAACGGGTATCCTTTGCGGCGTCAAGCAAACGGCACGCACACCGTGCCAGATCAAGGAGGCCCCTATGGCGCACCGAGCAGACCGACAGACAATGCAACTTGTCCTTATCCGTCACGGAGAATCCGAGTGGAACAAACTCAACCTGTTCACCGGCTGGACCGATGTCGAGCTCACCGACACGGGCCGCGAAGAAGCCGCAGCAGGCGGTCGCGCCCTCAAAGAAGCCGGTTTCGACTTTGACGTCTGCTACACCTCGCGTCTCAAGCGCGCAATTCACACCCTCGATATCGTGCTCGGCCAAATGGATCGCGAGTGGCTGCCCGTCATCAAATCCTGGAAGCTCAACGAGCGCCACTACGGTGCGTTGCAGGGTCTCAACAAGGCCGATGCCGCCGCGGAGCACGGCGACGAACAGGTGCTCATCTGGCGCCGCTCCTTCGATATCTGCCCGCCGGCACTCGAGCCGGACGACGCGCGCGACCCCCACACCCAGGAGCAATACCGCGACATCGCGCCCGATCAGCTACCCTATACCGAGTGCCTCAAGGACACGATCGCCCGCGCCTGGCCCTATTTCGAAGACGAGATTCGCCCCCAGATGCTCGCCGGCAAGCGCGTACTCATCGCCGCGCACGGCAACTCCCTGCGCTCACTCGTCATGAAGCTCGAGCACCTCATGCCCGAGGAGATCCTCAAGGTCAACATCCCCACCGGCGTGCCGCTCGTCTACACCTTCGACACCGATTTCAACGTCCTCGACAAGCGCTACATCGGCGACCCGGCGACCATCGCCGCCAAGATCGACGCCGTGGCCAATCAGGGCAAAGCACACAAGTAGCCCCAACCCAAAACCGACGCGTGGCGCCGCACGGCCCAGATGCGACGTCACGCCGCCCATACACAGGAGCGCACCATGCTCAACCATCTCAAACAACACTTTGGTTCCCGGCGCACCGGCGGTCACGGAGGCCTAGACATTGCGCGGCATATCGGCCCCGGGCTGCTCGTGACCGTCGGCTTTATCGACCCGGGCAACTGGGCCTCCAATATGGCCGCGGGCTCGCAGTTTGGCTACGCGCTGCTGTGGATCGTCACGCTGTCCACGATTATGCTCATTGTGCTGCAGCACAACGCGGCGCACCTGGGTATCGCCACGGGCGCCTGCCTTGCCGAGGCCACGACACGTTACCTCCCCCGCTTCGTTGGACGCACGGTACTCGCCAGTGCCTATCTCGCGACCGTCGCCACCGCCATGGCCGAAGTCCTGGGTGGCGCGATTGCCCTTCAAATGCTCTTTGGGCTGCCCGTGCGCGCGGGCTGCGTCATCGTGGCGGCAGTATCGATGGCGATGCTCATGACGAGCTCCTACAAGCGCGCCGAACGCTGGATCATCGCCTTCGTGGGTGTGGTGGGACTCTCGTTTTTAGCAGAGCTCGCGCTGGTCAAAGTCGACTGGCCGCAAGCAACCGCAAGCTGGATCACGCCTAGTATGCCCACTGGCTCTGCCGCGATTATCGTGAGTGTCCTGGGTGCGGTCGTTATGCCACACAACCTTTTTCTGCACTCCGAGGTCATCCAATCCATGCACTTCGAAGGCCAAGGCGAGCAAGTTATCGAAGAACGTCTGCACTACGAGCTCTTCGACACGCTCTTTTCGATGGGCGTGGGCTGGGCAATCAACTCGGCCATGGTCATCCTGGCCGCAACGACCTTCTTTGCGCACGGCATGGTCGTAGACGACCTCGCCGTCGCAGCGGCCACGCTCTCCCCCATCTTGGGCCCGGCGAGCTCGACCATCTTTGCCGTGGCGCTGCTGTTCGCGGGACTATCGAGCAGCGTGACAGCGGGCATGGCGGCGGGGACCATCACTGCGGGCATGTTCGACGAGGAATACGATATCCACGACCGACATTCCTCGATCGGGGTGGCGGCCTGTTTCGTCGGCGCAGTGACGGCGTGCCTGGTCGTCCCAAATCCTTTTGAAGGTCTCATCTGGAGTCAGGCACTGCTGTCGCTTCAGCTACCGATTACGGTCTTTGTGCTCATACGGCTCACCAGTTCACCCCGCGTCATGGGCAAATACGCCAATTCGCGTCCACTCAACGCGCTGCTCGTAGGGATCGGTGCCATCGTGACGATTCTCGATGTCGTGTTGTTGACAGGGATGTAATGGGGCGGGGCACCTACTCAGGCAAACGTCTCGATCTGTAACATCTAGACCCGCTTTCGATGTCTAGATGTTACAGATTGAGATCTTCTGCCGGACGGTTTTGGTTTGTCTCGATATGTAACAAGTGGGCCCAATTTCCACCGTTAGATGTTACAGATTGAGACAAAAGGTCGGTCGGACTCACAACAGACAGGATCGGTCAACAGCAACCGTGATCCCTTGGGGGCGGAGGAAAAGGGCCCCGGCCGAGAATTCGACCGAGGCCCTTGGACAGAGCTATGTTCGGCTTTCGCCGTGTGTCTGCGAGCTACTCCTCGACGAGCTCAAACTGATCGGGACCGACGCCGCACACCGGGCACACATAATCCTCGGGCAGCTCGGGCGTATCGACCTCAACCTCGTAACCGCAAACGACGCACACGAACTTATACGTCTTCTTCTCCTCAGCCATGATGTTCTCCTCTCAAACGCGACTGGTGATGTACTTCATTTATCAGTATAGATTCTCAATAATATAATGCAAGTATTTTTAAAACATTTCTAGCCTTGATACGAGGACGCCTTCGGAGGCGTCTTGCCCTTCAGGACCTTATGGTAGTAATCGTAGGTGAGCGGCGTCTCGTCACTCAAGCGCTCGGCATCCTCGACCTCGCCGATAAACAGTAGATGCGTGCCAACATCCACAGTGTCGATCAAATGGCAGCTAAACAGGGCCGCCGCGTGCTCGGGCACATAGGGCATGCCCAGAGCCGTCTCGCGGGTCTCGTATTTGGCAAACTTGTCATAATCGCTGCTGGTGCGGAACCCAAAGTTACCGATGTAGAGCATGTCGGCGGTCTGATCGATCACGGTCAGCGCGAACGCTTTGGCCGATGCGATGACGCCCGAGGTGACATTGTCCTTGTTCACGGCAACCGAAATGCGCGGCGGCATGGACGTCACCTGCACCGCAGTGTTGATGACGCAGCCGGCGCGCAGCCCGTCTGCCGCGGCGCTCACCACGTACAGACCGCTCGGCATGGTAAAGAACGCAGTTTTGTCCATAACAATCACTCCCCTAACCCGGGTTGGAACCTCATGAATGTATGTACCCACAAAAAAGGCGGCACCCATAACGGACGCCGCCTTTGAGACATATGTGTCAGAACAGTAAGAAAGATGAGACGCCCGCAGTTGCGGTGAAATAGGGACTGAATAGCCCCTCAAACAGGCAAAACAGTCCGTATTCCACCGCAACTTATACAGAGTGCCTAGCGGTTGCGTTCCTTGAGGGCGCGGTCGATCTCGCGTTGGACATCACGCTTGGCCATGTCCTCGCGCTTGTCGTAGAGCTTCTTGCCGCGACCCAGACCCAGCAGCAGCTTTACGCGGCCGTCGGTATTAAAGTAGAGCTCCAACGGCACCAACGCATAGCCGCGGTTGCGCAGCTTGCCGTCGAGAAAATCAATCTCCTTGCGATGCAGCAGCAGACGGCGCCGACGGTCGGGATCGCGATTCCACACGCCACCATGGCTATAAGGGTGGATATGCAGGCCGACGAGCCAGCACTCCCCGCCACGAATCAGCGCGAAGGTATCGGTAATCTGGCACGCGCGCTCGCGAATCGACTTGACCTCGGTACCGCTCAGCTCAATGCCGCACTCAAACGTCTCATCGATAAAGTACTCGTGATGTGCCGAGCGATTTTTGGAAATGAGCTTGCGTTCACGCTTACTGGGCATCGCCGGCCTCCTTGGCGCCATCGGAACCCTTGCCCGTAGCTTCGCGCTTAGCCTTGCGCTCGGCGTTGAGCTCGGCGTCGCTCTCGCGCACCAGTTTGATAATCGCCGCGCAGGCCTCCTCGCCCACCAAGTCGCGAGCATGTACCGTCAGGCGCGTCGCCTCCTGCTTGTCGCCGTCACTTGCAGCATCGGTCGCGCACATAATCAGGCAGATGGCAATCTCGGCCGAAGGCGAGGTCGGCACGCCCTGCAGGGCGAGCTCACCCATCACATGGTCGTCACTCTCGTCCGCGGCATCCGGATAGGCGGTGTGGATCTTGTTGAGCAGGCGCGTCGTATGCGCATCATTGGGCGCCAGGCGCAGCGCCAGACGCGCGCAGCCCACGGCAGCCGAAATGTTCTCGGTCTCGGGCTCCAAGAAGTACTGACCCAAGTTGGTGTAGGCGCGTGCGGCGCACTTACCGTCGCTCGCGCGCTCCAGCACCGAGAACGAGAGCGATGCCCACTCCTGTTTGTCCTCGAGTGCACGGAACAGCTCGGCCAGGTCCAGGCGATAGTTGCAGTTCATGGGATCCCAACGCACGGCCTGCATCAGAGCATTCCGAGCACTCACATAATCCTGCTGGCGGATGTAGGCAAACGCCATGTCGGAGTACAGGCGGTCAAAGGGAACCTCGACCTGCACCAGCTCGCGCGGATCCTTCTCCACGCGGCGATAGGCCAGGCGCTCAAACTTGCTGTCGAAGCTAAAGTACTGGCGCTTCTCCTCCGTCTTGCACTCAGCGTCGATATACTCCTCGGCGAGCTCCACCAGACGCTCCAGCAGCGGCGTCGCCGTAGCCAGGTCTCCCTGCGCCAGATAGTTCTCGGCATACGTGATGTCTTCCAAGCTGATAGGCAGGTCCATGACAACTCCTCGGTCCGGGCGGCAGACTCAACGCGCGCCTTAAATATCGGTCAATACACAAAACCCGGGTCTCTTACGAGGCCCGGGCGTTCAATTTTGGTAGCCCGTACCAGATTCGAACTGGTGATCTCCGCCTTGAGAGGGCGGCGTCCTAAACCGCTAGACGAACGGGCCATATGTAGCAAATGCAATGGCTGGGATGGAGGGAGTCGAACCCCCATTGACGGAACCAGAATCCGCTGTCCTGCCATTAGACGACATCCCAATGACTGCATCGCTGCGCTCGGCTGTGCCTTTGCGCAAGAAAGAAATATACGGGAAGTCCGGCCGTGACGCAAGCCCCAATTTTGACTTTTTTGAAATTCAGTCAAATACGGCCGACACGTGAAGGACCTGTGAAGCGCCAGCGACACGTACGGCGCCAAAGCCCGTAAAACATCCCGCATCTACCGCTGGTAGATTACAACAATGCAGCACTCACGGCTGATGGCACAATCGAACCGTCATCATTGCACGGATATCGAGGCGCCATGGACGAAGAGCTTGATTACCTATGGGAGACCCTGGGCCTCGAGATCACTGCTGACCTTTGGCCCGAACGGGACAAAATCCATCCCACTCTGCGCCCCGCCATCACGGTGATGCAGGCAAAATACCGCCGTGCATCCTTTTTGATCATGCGGATGTCATGGCACGCGGGACTCCCCGACCTTAAGCGAATCCAGGCAAGCCTCGTCGAGCTGTCCGGTATGCCGACTGTCATATCCGAGGCGCACCTGGAGCAGCGCCAGCGCGAGCGACTGCAACAGCAGCGGATTCCCTTTATCTGCCCCGGCGTTCAGGCATATCTGCCCTTTATGGACGAGGAGTACTGGAGCGGCAAGCCCAACAAGCACGTAAAGGTCTACGATCCGCACGAATGGGCGCAGCTGGAGGACTGACTGGGGCAAGCCTGCCGGCGGAAAGTGCGTCCCAGATTTCAAGCTCAAACTGGTCCCCACTTTCCCATCGAGCCCTCAACCGGAAACCGTATCCCGTAATCGAAGCTCAAAACGGGTCGCGCTTTCCGCAGCCGCTACAGCAACGCCTCGACCCAAGCCGATTCCCTAAAGCCGGGAATCGCAAAGTCGTCGCCCACCAACAGCGGACGCTTGACCAGCATGCCGTCGGTCGCCAGCAGCTCGTAGCACTCCCGATCCGTCATGCCCGCATCTAGACGCGCCTTCAGGCCCAGCTCTCGATATTTCATGCCCGACGAATTAAAGAAGCGCCGCACCGGCAGTCCCGAACGAGCAATCCAGGTCGCAAGCTCATCAGCCGTGGGATTGTCCAAAACGATATCGCGGTCGATATACTCAACCCCGTATTCGTCCAGCCATGCCTTGGCCTTCTTACAGGTCGAGCACTTGGGATATTCAATAAACAGTACGGTCATGGGAATCCTCCGAATATAGATCGGCCAACGCAGGCACACGCCACACGAGGCGCCTTCGCATGATGGGCCAATTGTAGCCCACGGGTCACACGCTAAACGAACCGTACCCCGAATCCGCGTTTGATGAACGGCAGCAGCTCCATTGCCTCGGGCGTGATATGACCCGCAACGTTCATGCGCTCGTCACCGGGAAGATCGACCCGCGCAATCTCAAGCTCGCCTTCGTAGCGCCCATAGCCGCTATTGCTCACAGCGATCGACCCCGTCTTTCGTGACAGGCCGGCACCGGCATCCATCGGCACGGAATCCGGCTTAAGCGTCGTACGCGACTCCTGAGACCTAAAGATGAGGACGCTCGAGTCGGGCCGGTCATGATGAATCTGTCCGCGCACATAGGCATAACCGGGCTCAAGCTCGCATTGCAAGTCCACGTATCCGGCGGAAACTTGAGCAAACTGCGCCCAGCCCGCATCGGAAAGATCGGGGTCGCCGACCAACACAATGTCGCAATCGGCGCCATGTGCAAGCTCAAGCATGTTGAGGGCAACCTTAGACGCGCGACCGCGCTGCGCCTCAACCGTCGGCAGTCCCTCGAATACCGGCCCGCGAACGTTAGCATCACCCGGCACAAAAGCCATGATTTCGAATCCAAGCGCCGCAAGACGAAGATTCACCCGAGCAATGTCCTCCAGAGCTAAACCGGTATAAGGCTTGGGGTAAAAATTGTGGCAGGCGGCAAAACGAGTCACATCGGCACCGGCCTCACGCCACGATGCGATTTCATCAGAACTCACCGTCGATGCATTGACCACAATGCGAAATACACCGGACAGCTCCGCGACCCGCTGGGCGCTAAAGCCATAGTCCAAACGAAGGTATTCCAACCCCAGATCGCGCAGGTCCTCGATACGCTCAAGCCCGAGCAAATCGCACGTGCGCGGTCCCACATCGGCAATGAGCGCAATGCCGTGGGCGGAAAGCAGCGACAGTACATGACGGACCTTATCGGCATACGCCGCTCCCCCATCCTCGGGAATATGCAGCGAGGTGAACGCATAGCGTGCACCCGCCGCGGCGCCACGCTCAATCGTCCGCTCAATATCCTGCAGAGGGCTGGAAAGATAAATCGAAATACCCGTTTTCACGCTTCAACGCTCCTTTAAAAAAGGCCGGCGGAGCAGTTAGCCCCGCCGGCACAACCATAGCATCAAGAAATCTGCCGCGCGCCGCGAGCTCTGAGCAACACGGCTCGCGATATCAAACTACTCGCCAAAGAACTCGTTGATCTTCTGCTCGTCGACGCCAAAGAACCACGTCAGGACAAAGCCGGCGGCATAGGCAAGCAGCATAGCGGCAACGTAGCCGAGCTGCTGGCCAGGAACGACGATCAGCAGGCCAAACAGACCGGAAACGCCCTGAGAAACCGTGCCGATGTGAAGCAGCGCCGCGAGCGCGCCACCAAATCCGGCACCCAGGCAGGCCGTCACAAACGGACGAACGAGCGGCAGCGTAACAGCATACATCAGAGGCTCGCCCACACCCAGGATTCCAACGGGAATGGACTCTGCGACGTACTTCTTGAGCTTGGCGTTCTTGGTCTTAAAGTACAGCGCCAAACCGGCACCGACCTGGCCGCCGCCAGCCATCATAAGGATGGGAAGCAGGTAATTGATACCCTTGGTAGCGCCGTCGGGATCGTTGAGCATAGCGTGGATCGGCGTGAGCGCCTGATGCAGGCCGACGGACACCAGCGGCAAGAAGCCTGCCGACAGGATATAGCCGCCCAGGACGCCCAGCTTCTCGAAGATAAAGGTCAAAACGCTAAAGATGGCAGTCGTCAGCCATGCGCCAACCGGCTGGATGACGAGCATCAGAGCAAAGGCACCGATGATGAGCACCAGCAGCGGGGACAGGAACGTGTCGAGTGCGTTGGGCATAACCTTGCGAATCTGACGCTCCATCCAGGCAAAAAAATGCACCAGCGATAAGAGCCGCGATCATGCCGCCCGCTGCGGGGTTGTACTGCGCATTGGTGAGCGGCAGCAAAATGGCAGTGGCAGGATCAGCCGCGCCAGGCGCAAGCAGGGGCATGGCACTGTTGGCGATACACATCATGCCGGCGATGCCGCCCAGCGCAGCGGATCCACCAAACTCACGTGCCGCGTTATAGCCCACCAAGATGGGCAGATAGGCAAACAGGGCCCAGCCCATGGAACGAATGCCCTGGTACCACCACTCGCCCGCAAGCGCGCCTGCCGTCGAGACGTTAATGACGTTGCAGATACCGTTGATGAGGCCAGCCGCAATGATGCCGGGAAGCAGGGCGACGAAGACATTGGAAATCTTCTTGAGGAAGGCCTGAACCGGCTTGGACTCGTACTTTGCCTTCTGCGCGGCCTTGTTTGTGGCCGCAGCGTCAACCACGCTCTCGTCAGCAACGCCTTTCGCAAGGCCGGTGAGCTTGGAGAACTCCTCGAGCACCTTATTCACCTTGCCCGGACCCAGCACGATCTGCATCGTGTCGTCCTCGACCAAGCCCATCACGCCGTCGAGTGCCTTAATACCCTCCGTGTCGACGTTGCCCGTGTCTTTGACGGTCACGCGCAGGCGCGTCATGCACGCCGCGTTTGCCAACACGTTGTCTTTACCGCCCAAAAGGTCCAGCAGCTTTTGAGCCAGCTCTTTGTTCGTCATAACTCCTCCTTGTATTGGGTATCTCGTCTGGATGTCATATCAGCTCACGCCGCGCACCTATTGGGCATCGGCATTGCTCTTCTCATGGCCACTCACCGCAGCACGGACATGGCCTCTCGCTCGCTCAAGAGCTACCGCAGCCTGCTCGGCATCGCAGCCCAGCAGTACCGAGACAATAGCGGTTTTTACGTGGCCGCCGGCATCTGCAAGCGCCTGAATAGCGCGCTCGCGCGTGCAGCCGGTCGCCTCCATCACGATGTTCTGGCCGCGCACCACCAACTTCTCGTTCGTCTGCTGCACATCGACCATCAGGTTTTGGTATACCTTGCCGATCTTGACCATGGCACCGGTCGAAATCATGTTGAGAATGAGCTTTTGAACCGTTCCCGCCTTGAGCCTCGTTGAGCCGGTCAGCACCTCGGGACCGGGCACGGGTTCAATGGCAAGATCTGCGCTCTCCCCGATCTTCGACCCTTGGTTGCAGGCAATTGCGATCGTCTTGCACCCAGTTGCCTTGGCGTACACAAGGCCGCCCACCACATAGGGAGTACGACCGCTTGCCGCCAGGCCAACGACAAGATCCTTGTCCGAGAGTCCACGCTCCCGCAGGTCGCTCGCGCCAAGCTCCTCGCTGTCTTCGGCACCTTCGACAGCCTTGATAAACGCCGTCTCGCCTCCGGCAATGAGCCCGACAATCAGATCGGGTGACACGCCAAACGTGGGCGGACACTCCGAAGCGTCGAGTACACCCAGACGACCGCTGGTGCCTGCGCCCATGTAAAAGACGCGCCCGCCGCGCTCGAGTGCCTCAGCAGCCCAGTCGATTGCTGTGGCAACCTGGGGCAACACCTTCGTGACCGACTGGACGGCACGAAGATCCTCATCATTCATCGTCGTGACGATTTGCAGCGATGTCATCGTATCGAGGTCCATAGACCTTTGATTACGCTGTTCGGTCGTGAATTTTGTTAAATCGAGCATTTCATTCACCTCATCTTTCCTGTTTCTCGATGTAGTTTTGCTTAATGACATGCGTCGCCCGTTCGTAGTCGCTGGCAACGTAAGCAGCGTACAGGGCATCGACAACCATAAGCTGGGCCATACGCGAAGCCATGGCACCGCTGCGGACCAAGGGCTCACTCGCAGCGACGCCGAGCACGGCATCGGCCATGGTGGCAAGCTTGGATGATCCATCTACTTTGGTAACGGCCACAACGGGACAGTTGTGACGTTGAGCCTCGGCGGTGCAGTCCAGCACCTCTTGCGTCAAGCCCGAGTAGCTAAAGGCGATCGCCATATCGCCCTCATGCATGTTCTTGGCACACAAGAGCTGATCATGCCAGTCGTCGTACAGATGGCACTCTTTGTCGACACGCATGAGCTTTTGCGCCAGATCGTGCGCGACCAAACGAGAGGCACCGATACCGAACAGATTGACTGCGCGTGCCCGCTTAAGATAGGCCGCGCATCGCTCCAAGACGGTGTAATCGAGCGTTCGCGCCGTCGCTTCGATCGTGCGCACATTGCTTTTCATCACCTTCCCCACGATACGTTCGACGCTGTCATCCATGGAGATGTCCTCGAGGGCTACGTCTTTCTTGTCACCTAAGAGCGCCAGCTCGGCAATCAGTTCGCGCTGGAACTCCTTGTAGCCCGCAAAACCCAAACGCTTGCAAAAGCGCAAAATGCTCGAGGGCGAGGAGAACGTGGCATCGGCAAGACCGCGGACGGACAGCCCGACCACCTCGTGCGGATGAGCGCTCACATATGCGATGACATTGCGTTCCGCCGGGCTCGCGCTGAGCTCACGCTCGCGAAGCCGCAAAAGCAATCCGTTTGCCATCTCAAACACCTCCGTTGAGAAGAATTAAAGACCAACGAACGATTCGTACCGGATACAAACAGCTTTTACGGTACATTGTGCCGCATCGTGGCGCACAAAGGACGAGCGTTCTACCGCTCGCCCCTCAAATCCGACCGCTCGGAAATACGCGCGACACAAAATATTTCAACGAGGTCGCATTATCGGTAACAGGGCTGTTACCGATACCGCCTCGCGTGGGCGCCAATCGGACGTGCCGCAAACCTCTACCCCGCCTCGCGCATCCAGCGATCGAACGTCCCCACGCACACGCCCAGGCACTTTGCTGCCTGGCTGCGGGTTATATCGCCTGCCTCATAGCTATCGCGCACCAGCTCAAACTGAGGAGGGCACGGCTTGCGAGGTCGACCGAAACGGACCCCTCGCGCCCGCGCCGCTGCAATTCCCTCCGCCTGGCGCCGATGGATATTCTCGCGCTCCACCTGCGCCACGTAGCTCAGCAGTTGCAGCACAATATCGGCAATCAGGGTGTTGGTCACATCCGGCGCGCCGCTGGCCCTGACGCGCGTGTCAAGCAATGGCATGTCCAACACCACAATGGCAACCCCGAGCTCCTTGGTAATGCGTCGCCATTCCTCAAGAATCTCGGAGTAATTACGACCAAGTCGGTCGATAGAAAGCACCACCAGCACGTCCCCGTCTCCCAGAACGTGCAGCAGCTCGCGATAACGCGGTCGATCGAAGTCCTTGCCGCTCGCATGGTCGGCATAAATATTCGCCGAGCCCACGCCATAGGCGCCCAGCGCATCCAGCTGCCGATTAAGGTTCTGATCGCGCGAACTCACCCGCGCATAACCGTACACCGTCGCCATCTCATCCCCGCTTTCTTGTAAACCTGCCAAAAAGGGACAGGTTTATTTTGGTAGGTTTTATCTCTCAAATAGCAGGTAAGCGGGCGGCCGAGCAGACGGCAAGGTAGCCACGATTCAAATGCGGAGGGCGGCCCCGAAAGACCGCCCTCCGCTCTCCCGCCGCGAGTCGGGATTTGGCTAATGGATAAGCTTAAAGTCCAAGTGCCCGCGCGTGGTATTGACGCGCGAGACCTCGATGATCACGCGCTGCCCCAGCTCGTAACGAGTGCCCGTGTCGGCACCTGTGAGCGTGAGCGCGTCCTCGTCGAACTCGAACCACTCGTTGCCCAGGCTCTTGATCGAAACCAAGCCTTCGACCTGCGTCAGGTCCAAGCGCACAAAGAGGCCCATGCTGCTAACCCACGAGACGGTTCCGGCATAGCGCTCGCCCAGACGGTCCTCATAGTACTGGGCAATCTTGATCTTTTGCGTCGCATGGCTGGCGGCATCGGCCGCACGCTCCGCATCGCTGCACGCACGGCAGATCTGCGGCAGAATGCGCGGCAGCGACTCGCGCCCCTTGCCGATCAGCCGCGGTGTACGGACCAGGGCGTCCTTGCCGCCGAGCTGCTCATAGGCCAACTGCAGTTTGAGCACGCGGTGCACCACCAGATCGGGGTAGCGACGGATGGGGCTCGTAAAGTGACAGTAGCACGGCGCGGCGAGCGCAAAGTGGCCCTCGTTGCGCGGCTTGTACAGTGCGCGCTGCATGCTGCGCAGAAGCAGCGTGTTGACGAGCGGTGCGTTGGCCGTACCGGCGGCAGCATCAACTGCAGCCTGTAGCTCATCGGGACTCCCCAGGGCGATACCGGCAGCACGGCGATCGTCGATGATGCCCAGCCGCGCCAGCGCAACGGCGGCACCGTGCAGGCTATCGGGGCTCGGATCCTCATGCACGCGATAGCAGGCCTCGATATCACGGTCTGCCAGCCACTCTGCAACGCACTCGTTGGCGAGTAGCATGGCTTCCTCGATAAGCGACGTGGCACACGAACGCTCGCGCGCCACAATCTGCACGGGTACTCCGTCCTCATCCAATAGAGCGCGAATCTCGGCCGTGTCAAAATCGACTGAGCCGCGGGCACGACGAATACGACGGCGAAGTTCGGCGAGTTCGTTGGCGGCGACAAGAAAATCGCCGAGGTCGACGTTATAGCCGCGAGCAGTTTCCTCGCACGCAAGACCGCGCTCAAGCGCCTCCTCGCGCGAGGCCTCAGCAGCCGCAACATCCTCGGCCGCACCCTCCAGCACCCCATACTCCACCGCGCCGGCACGCACCAGCAGCGCCTCGGCGCCGTCATAGTCCATACGCACACGCGAGCGAATCACGCTGGGGTACGGATCGTAATGCCGCACGCGACCCTGCGCATCGAGTTCAATGTCAACGGTAAACGCAAGACGGTCCTCGTCAGGGCGAAGCGAACACAGGTCACAGGACAGGCGTTCGGGCAGCATGGGAAGCACGCGATCGGCCAGATACACCGATGTCGTACGATGGCGAGCCTCAAGATCGATATGCCCGTCCCAAGCCACATAGTGAGAAACGTCAGCGATATGCACACCCAGCTTGTAGCCACCCTCGGGCGTGCGCTCAAGCGAAATGGCATCGTCAAAGTCGCGCGCGTCGACCGGGTCGATCGTGATAACAAAGCGGTCGCGCAGATCGCGGCGGAGCGGGTCCTTAAGCGCCGCGGATACATCGAGCGAAAGCCCCTCGGCCTCGTCCAGCGCGGCCTCGGGATAGCTATCGGTATAGCCGTAACGCGCCATCACGTATTGAACGCCCAAATCGGGCGCGTCATCTCCGCCAATGCGGCGTTCGATCGTCACGGTGCCCGATTCCAGGCGCGTCGGGTAGGTCAAAATGCGCGCGACAACGGCATCACCCGGGTGAACGCCCAGACGATCCGCCGAGGTATCCTCGGGCAGAATGAAGAAGTCGGCCTTCAGGCGCGAATCGAGCGGCTCGATCACACCGAGCGGACCAGCGGTCTGGTACGTACCCACCACGCTTATGGCTGCGCGCTCAACCACGCCTTCGATCACGGCGCGCCGCTCACCGTGCGGGCTGTTCTTAATGCTCACGGCAACGGTATCGCCATCCATGATCTCGCGCTTACCGCGGCCCATGACCTTGTAGTCGCCGTTTTCGGTTACAACGTAGGCGCTATGCTCATGGAGCTGCACGCGCCCGGTCAGGCTCGGACGGCGTTCGCTGCGCACCGGCCCGCGCTTATTGCGAGCTCCACGCTTATGCTTGTTATTGCGCCCCATGGCGCCTCCTAACTATCGATTGCGAACTCCAAAGAGTCTACCCAAATGATCCGTTTTCCTGCCGTCCCCTAGGGATCAAAAAACGGGCCGCCCCGCAAGAGACGACCCGTTGGAAGGGATGAATTCCAGGCATGCCTACACGCGCAGGTAGCGGCGCATGGCGATGGCAGAACCAAAGAGACCGATAATCACACCGACCAGAATCAGCGCAGCATAGGTCACCAGGTAGTACTGCATCGGCAGGGCAAACGACATCCAGCCGATGCTCTCCTGCAAACGCGGAATCATCAGATTGCGCAGCAGCTCCAGAACGCCGATGGAAAGCAGCGAGCCCAAAATGGCCTGCAGTACGCCCTCGGTGATAAACGGGCCGCGAATGAAGCCGTTGCTGGCGCCGACCAGACGCATAATCGCAATCTCACGACGACGCGCCGTGATGGACAGGCGAATCGTGTTGTTGATGAAGATGAATGCGATAAAGGTCAGAAGGCCAACGAGCACCACGGCGGCGATGCGGATGTAGTTGGTCACCTGGAACAGGCGGCTCACTTCCTCCTGGCCGTACAGCACGCTCGCGTTGACGTCGCCGTCATCCGCGATCTTCTGGAAGTCGGCGTTCTTCTTGAGCTTCTGGGCCGTGCTTTCGACCTTGGACGGATCGTCCATCTCAATTGCAAACGAAGCCGGCAGCGGGTTCTGGCCATCGAGCGCGCTCATGGTGGCGTCGGCGTTGCCCGACATCTTGCTCGTATACTCGGCCAGCGCGTCGTCCTTGTCCTTATAGGTCACGGACTTGACGTTATTCCACGTCTTAAGCTCGGCCTCAAAAGCCTGAACATCGGCCTGATCGGCGTCATCGCTAATGAACGCGTTGATGACAACCTGATCCTCGACGGTGCCGATCACGGAGTTCAGCATCGCGGAGCCCATGATGAACAGGCCGATGATAAACAGCGAAAGGAAGATCGTGATGACGGCGCCGAGCGAGGTAGTCCAGTTACGGAAGAAGTGACTGATTGCCTCTTTGAAGGAGTAGCCCACGTTAGTTGGTGCCATAGTTGCCGTAACCTCCCCTCTCCTGGTCGCGGATAACGTGGCCGCCCTCGAGGGCGATCACGCGACGGTGCATGCTATCGACCATCTCGCGGTCGTGCGTGGCGACGATCACGGTGGTGCCGGTGCGGTTAATACGCTCGAGCAGCTTCATGATGCCCAGCGAGATCGCCGGGTCGAGGTTACCCGTGGGCTCGTCGCAGATCAGCAGCGGCGGACGGTTGACCATAGCGCGGGCGACGGCGACGCGCTGCTGCTCGCCACCGGAAAGCTGGTCGGGCAGCGAATCCATCTGATCGGCCAGACCGACCAGACGCAGCACCTCCGGCACCTGGCTGCGAATGACGCCCTTGGGCTTGCCGATGCACTGCAGGGCAAACGCCACGTTTTCGTAGGCGGTCTTTTGCGGCAGAAGCTTAAAGTCCTGGAACACGGCGCCAATCTGGCGGCGCAGGAACGGAACCTTGCGGTTCTTGATCTTCATGAGGTCCTGACCGGCAACCAAGATGCGGCCGCTCGTCGGCTTGACGTCGCGGTTGAGCGTCGACAGCAGCGTGGTCTTACCCGAGCCGGAATGACCGACCAGGAAGACGAACTCGCCCGGATAGATCTCGATGTTGATGTCGTCGAGTGCAGGCTTGTTGGGCTGTGCCGGATAGATCTTGGTGACATGCTCCATAAGGATGACGGGCTCGACACCGGCCTGCTTGGCCATCTTCTTGCGGCTGGCTTGCGGATCGATGGGCGCAAACACCGACGTAAAATCGGGGTTGTTGAGCGCGTTATCGAGGCTTGCGACCTCGGCGGCCTGATCGCTCTCGACCACCGGGGCAGCAGGCTGCGTGGGATCGGGAATAGCGGCAAAGAGACCGGACTGCGCAGGCTGAGGAACCGGCGTCGCAGGGGCCATGGGGTCGGGAATGCCGGCCATGGTAGGCTGCGGCGTGGCGGCGCCAGCCTGAGGCTGCTCCACGCGAGCGGTCACGGCCTGAACGGGCTCAAAACCCGCCGTGCCGGAAAGCGCGACATCGCTGGTGGGATTGTAGGCAAAGGGATCGGATGCCGGCTGTGCCTGATCTGCCGGCTGAGCGGGGGCCTGAGCAACAGGCTGGCCCTCTGAATCCGGAGTGGCGAAACGGCTGCCCTGGACGCCTGTCTGCGTCTTGGGGGCATCATCGCCCGCACCGGAGGTACGGAAGTGGTTACCCACTGGTGCTCCTTATCGTCGTGCGTTTAAACTACATGAGCGCTTTACATTTTAGCAGCATTAGCTTTGCTGCACATAAGAAGCATGGCGGGCTTTGGGATCCCACCGGCCGGGCGCAGGGTTACCTCCCAAATCGTCCTCGCGCATGGCCGGCATTTGTCCTGCTCCTGCGGAGCTGCGGACAAACGCCGGCCTGCGCTGCGGAAAGATTTGGGAGGTAACCCTGCGCCCGGCCTGCGGCTACTATGGGACCGACGCACCAACTTGAGATGCTGCGCATACAAAGTTGGAAGGGTCTGAATTGCACTTTGTTGGGATGGGCCCGTTTCCCCATGGGACCTTTGCTTGGCAGGACTCTAATTTAAATTCAACAAAAACAGGGGCGCCCTCTTTGGGGATGCCCCTGTTCTGGCTTGGATGTGGTTGTTGAGACGATACTTTGCCTCGTCTTGCCTTATGCCAAGAACTCCTTGGTGGTCGCCACGATGTTGGCGGCGTCCAGGCCATACTTGTGCAAGAGCTCGGCGCCCGGGCCGGACTCGCCGAAGGTGTCGTTGACGCCAATCTTCTTGAGCGGCGTCGGGCACTGCTCACACAGGACATCAGCAACGGCGCTGCCCAGGCCACCGATCACAGAGTGCTCCTCGACGGTCACGACGTGGCCGGTCTTGGTGGCGCTCTTGACGATCAGGTCGGCATCGATGGGCTTGATGGTGTGCATGTTGATGACCTCGGCATCGATGCCCTTGGCAGCAAGCTGCTCGGCGGCCTCGAGGGCCTCGCCGACCATTAGGCCGCAGGCGATGATGGTGACGTCGGTGCCCTCGCGCATGACGATGCCCTTGCCTACCTCGAACTTGTAGGTCTCGGGGTCGTTGATGACCGGCGAGGCCAGACGGGCAAAGCGCATGTACACGGGGCCGTCGCACTCGTAGGCGGCGCGCGTCACGGCGCGGGCCTCCACGTCGTCGGCGGGAACGATAACGGTCATGCCGGGGATGACGCGCATGAGGGCGATATCCTCGCAGCACTGGTGCGTGGCGCCGTCCTCGCCCACCGAGATACCGGCGTGCGTGGCACCTATCTTAACGTTAAGGTGCGGATAGCCGATGGAGTTGCGGACCTGCTCAAAGGCGCGGCCAGCGGCAAACATGGCAAAGGTGCTCGCGAAGGCGACGCGGCCGGTGGTCGCGATACCGGCGGCAACACCCATCAGGTTGCTCTCGGCAATGCCCACATCGAAGAAGCGGTCGGGGCAGGCTGCCTTAAACTTGCCGGTCTGCGTGGCGGCGGCCAGATCGGCGTCGAGGACCACAAAGTCGTCGTGCTCGTTGGCGAGCTCGACGAGGGCCTCGCCGTAGCTTACGCGCGTGGCGATTTTCTTGACGTCCGCCATCCTAGAGCTCCTCTCCGGCGGCCGTGAGCTCTGCCATGGCCTGCTCAAACTGTTCATCGTTGGGGGCCTTGCCGTGCCAACCCACCTGGTTCTCCATAAAGGAAACGCCCTTGCCCTTGGTGGTCTCGGCGATGATGGCGGTCGGCTGACCCTTGGTGGCGCGGGCCTCGGCAAAGGCGGCGCGGATCTGATCGAAATCGTTGCCGTCGGCGAGCTCCACCACGTGGAACTTGAAGGCGCGGAACTTGTCGGCGAGCGGCATGGGGTCGTTGACCTCCTCGACGGGGCCGTCGATCTGCAGGCCATTGTGGTCGACGATCACGCAGAGGTTGTCAAGCTGCTGGTTGCCAGCAAACATGGCAGCCTCCCAAACCTGGCCCTCCTCGCTCTCGCCGTCGCCCAGCAGGGCGTAGGTGCGATAGTCGTCGCCCCAGTGCTTGGCGGCAACGGCCATGCCCACGGCGGCGGAGATGCCCTGGCCGAGCGAACCGGTGGACATATCGACGCCCGGGGTGTCGTTCATGTTGGGGTGACCTTGCAGGTGGCTGCCGATGTGGCGCAGCGTCTCGAGATCCTCCTTGGGGAAGAATCCGCGCTCGGCGAGCACGGCGTACAGACCAGGCGCGCAATGACCCTTGGAGAGCACAAAACGGTCGCGATCGGCCTTGCGGGGGTCGGCCGGGTCGACGTTCATTTCCTCAAAGTACAGATAGGTCATGATGTCGGCAGCGCCGAGCGAACCGCCCGGATGGCCGGACTTGGCAGCGTGCACGCCGGTGACGATGCCCTTCCTTACCTCGTTGGCAACCTTTTTGAGCTCTTCGTCGCTCATTGTGCCTTCCTTTCATCCTCTTAAGACAAGATGCGCACGGCACGGAAAGGTAGTCCCAACACAGCCGCGATGCACGTACGTCATTCATTATGCTGGAAACTGGAAGCTTTACCAGAGTATTTATCATTATTTGAACAATTGAGCAGGCAGAACCGCTGATGAAACGGTTTATCAATGTGAACGTCTTTTGGATGGAACGCAGTCGGCCCTACGCGTTAATGTCCTTGAATCCCTCGCCGAAGGTTTCCGTAACGTCGGCGACCGTCACAATGGCGTGAGGATCGCGCTCGCGCACGATCGTTTTGAGGGTGTTGAGTTCGCGGCGGCTCACAATGACCATGATCACCGGCTTCTCGGCACCCGAGTACATGCCGGTCGCCCTAAACTTGGTGCAGCCGCGACCCAGGCCATACATGATGTCGGCCGCGATATCGGGAAACTTGTCCGAGATAATGAGCACCATACGGCGCCTGTTGCCGCCGTCGACCACGGCATCGATCACGTAACCGCTAATGACCATCGAAAGGCCCGCATACAGCGCGTTTTCGACCGAAAAGACCGGGGCCGACAGCGCGCACACGGCAACATCGATCGCCATGACGGTGGAGCCAACCGGCAGCGATGTATTGCGCGAGATGATCTGGCCGATCGTGTCGGAGCCGCCGGTGTTAGCACCGGCGCGCAACACCATGCCATAGCCGATGCCCGTGATGATGCCGCCCCACATAGCGGGCAGCATCAGATCGGCATGTGCCAGCGGCGCCACAAACGGAGCGAACAGGTCGGTGAAAAAGCCCAACAGCACAAAGCCCGTCGCGGTCTGCACCACGTAAAACATGCCACCCTCGCGCATAACGACCAGCAGCAGCAAGGCATTCATCACGATGGTCTGGATACCGACGGGAAGCGATATGCCATGCGAGGCGCCGACCGCCTGAATAATGGTGGCGAGGCCCGTGACGCCGCCGGCGGCAAGGCCGTTGGGGATCAAAAACAAGTCCGTCGCGATAGCTGCCAGAGCGCAGCCAAACATAATCTTGGGCAAGTCGTGAAAGAAGTTCATCGAAAGAATGCGCTTGATGTCCAGACGATATGCCATGCTGCCTCCCTCAAAAAAGCGCACCCCGTCGGATGCGCTTTGAACTTCTTGCTGTATTCGATTTTACCGATTCGCCGACCAAATACCACCCCGCACAGGGTCCGTATTGGCCACATCCGCCCAAGGCCAACCCTATGGGTTTAGGCACTCTGGCTTTCCGCATCGGCGTTGCCAGTCGCCCAGCGATGGTAGCCGATCACAAACGGATCCAAATCGCCATCGTCGAGAACGGCCTCGACGTTGCTGGTCTCCACGCCCGTGCGCAGGTCCTTGACCATCTGATACGGGTAGAGCACGTAGCTGCGAATCTGGTTGCCAAAACCGATCGTGGTCTTGGGTCCACGAATCTCGTCGAGCGCCTCGGCGCGCTTCTCGAGCTCGATCTCGTACAGACGGGCCTTGAGAATCTGCATGCACGCGGCCTTGTTTTGAATCTGGCTGCGCTCGTTTTGGCAAGTGACAACGATGCCGCTGGGAAAATGCGTCACGCGTACGGCGGAGTCGGTGGTGTTGACGCCCTGCCCGCCCGGGCCGCTCGCGTGATACACGTCCACGCGGATATCGTCGGGACTGATCTCGATGTCGATATCGTCAGGCAACACGGGAATGACCTCGACGCCGGCAAACGTGGTCTGGCGGCGCTTCTTGTCATCGGTGGGGCTAATGCGCACCAGACGGTGGACGCCGGCCTCGGCGCGCAGCATGCCAAACGCGTCCTTGCCCTCGACGGTAAAGGTCGCACGGTCGATGCCGATGACCTCAGCCGCGGGGCAGTCGTTAATGGTGACCTTCCAGCCGCGACGCTGGCAGTACTTCATGTACATCTTGAAGAGCATGAAGGTCCAGTCCTGCGCCTCCAGGCCGCCCTGTCCGGGCTTGATGGTCACAATGGCATCGCCGTGATCGAACTCACCGGTAAACCAGCTCGAAAGCTCAAGCTCATCGATGGCACGGGCCAGGCGCTCAGCCGTGGCTGTAGCCTCCTCGCGAAGGGCGGCGGCATCGGGGTCATCCCCCATCTCCTCGGCAAGCTCCAGCGCGGCGCGGGCATCGGAAAGCTCGCCGCGCGCGTTGTCCACGGCAGCGATATCTTCCTTGGTGCGCGCGATTTCCTCCATGGTGGCACGGGCGGCGTCGGCGTCATCCCAAAAGCCGGGGGCCACGCTTTTGGCCTCGAGCTCGGTCACGCGCGTGCGCTTTTCGTCCAAGTGGAGATACGACTCGACCTCGCCGAGCCGGTCCGCAAACGCGTCCAGCTCGGCGGGCGTTACCTCTAAAGCCTCAGCCATTAACGATTCCTGCCGTGGCAGTACTTAAACTTCTTGCCGCTACCGCAGGGGCACGGGTCGTTGCGGCCCACGTTGACGTACGGATCGTCGCTCTCGGACTTGCGATAGGTGGTCACCTTGCCACCGTTGTTGACGGCAGCCGGTCCGCCCTGGACAGCCGTGCGGGCCTGCACCTGCGCCTGCTTGCGCAGCACCGAGTCGCCGTTATCACCATCGACCTCGGCAGGACCGGAGAAGCGCGCGCCCTCGAGCGCGGGCTCTTCCTTGTGCTCCACGGCACGCGGGGCAGCCTTGATCTCGATGCGCAGAACCGTGCGCAGGTAATCCTCATACATGGTATCGACGAGTATCTGGAACGCGCCGTAGGCCTCGGTCTTGTACTCAACCAACGGGTCGCGCTGGCCAAAGCCGCGCAGCCCGATGCCGGTCTTAAGGTAGTCCATCTCCTGCAGGTAGTTCATCCAGCGGGTATCGATGACGCGTAGCATGACCTGGGTATTGAGCTCGCGCATCAGGTCCTCGCCCAGACGCTCGGCCTTCATGTTGTAGCACTTCTCTACGTAAGCCAGGACATCGGCAGCCAGGGCCTCATAATCCTCGTCGGGGAACTTCGGCGTATCGATGTGGCCGGTGAGCTCCACAACCCACTTGCGCAGGCCCTCCAGGTCGCGCTCGCCATCGTGACTGTCCTTGGTGCAGAACTCCTGCACGCAGCGGTACACGGTGTCGTGCATGACCTCGGTGATGTGGTCGGTCAGGTCCTTGCCGTCCAGAATCTTGTTGCGCTCGGCGTAGATGACCTGGCGCTGCTTGTTCATGACGTCGTCGTACTCAAGGACGCTCTTACGCATGGAGAAGTTGATGCTCTCGACCTTGTGCTGGGCGTTCTCGACGGCCTTGGAGATGATCTTGTGCTGGATGGGCATGTCGTCGCCCATGTCGGCCGTGACCATCATCTTGGAGACGCGGTCCATCTTGTCGCCGCCGAACAGGCGCATGAGGTCGTCCTCGAGCGACAGGTAGAACTGGGTCTCGCCCGGATCGCCCTGACGACCGGAGCGGCCACGCAGCTGGTTGTCGATACGGCGGGACTCATGGCGCTCGGTGCCGATGACGGTCAGGCCGCCGGCGGCAAGCACGCGCTCGCGCTCGGCCTTGCAAGTCTCCTTGGCCTCGGCGTTAAACTGCTCGAGCTGCTCGGGCGTCACGTCCTCCATGGTCAGGCCCTCGTACTCCAGGCGCTCGCGCACCAGCTCGTCGGGGTTGCCGCCCAGCAGGATGTCGGTACCACGACCGGCCATGTTGGTGGCGATGGTCACGGCGCCGTAGCGTCCGGCCTGGGCAACGATGTGGGCCTCGCGCTCATGGTGCTTGGCGTTGAGGACCTCGTGAGCGATGCCGCGCTTGGTAAGGGCGGCGGACAGCTTCTCGGAGCTCTCGATGGAGACGGTGCCCACCAGGACCGGCTGGCCCTTGGCGTGACGCTGCTCGACATCGTCGGCGACGGCGTTGTACTTGGCCTGAATGGTGCGGTACACCAGGTCCTCGTGGTCCACGCGCTGCACGGGCTTGTTGGAGGGGATGACCTCGACGGGCAGCTTGTAGATCTCGCGGAACTCGGCATCCTCGGTAAGTGCCGTGCCGGTCATGCCGGAGAGCTTGTCATACAGACGGAAGTAGTTCTGCAGGGTGATGGTGGCCAGGGTCTGGTTCTCCTCGCGTACGAGCACGCCCTCTTTGGCCTCGATGGCCTGGTGCAGGCCCTCGGAGTAACGGCGACCTTCCATAATGCGGCCGGTGAACTCGTCGACGATCTTAACCTCGCCGTTGGTGACCACGTACTGCTTGTCGCGGTGGAACATGTACTGGGCCTTCAGAGCCTGCTGCAGGTGGTTGACCAGCTGACCCGAAAGGTCGGCGTAGATGTCATCGATACCCAGGCGGCGCTCGATCTTCTTAAGACCGCGCTCGGTGGCGGCGATGGTGTGCTTGGCCTCGTCCATGACGTAGTCGCCCGTGGGTTCAACGTCCTCGGTGGCGGTAAGCATGTCGTGCGACACGTCCTCGCCGCGCTCAAGGCCACGCACGGCACGCGCGAAGTCCTTGTAGGTACTGGCGGACTTGGTGCCAGCGCCCGAGATAATGAGCGGCGTCCTGGCCTCATCGATCAGGATGGAGTCAACCTCGTCGACGATGGCGTAGTTGTGGCCGCGCTGCACGCGCTGCTCGGGACGGGTAACCATGTTGTCGCGCAGGTAATCAAAGCCGAACTCGGAGTTGGTGCCGTAGGTGACGTCGGCCTGGTAGGCCGGGCGCTTGAGCTCGAGCGGCATGTTGTTCTGGAGCAGACCGACGGTCATGCCCAGGTACTTATAGATGCGGCCCATCCACTCGGAGTCACGCTTGGCAAGGTAATCATTGACAGTAACGACGTGCACGCCCTTGCCGGCAATAGCGTTGAGATAGCCGGCCAACGTGGAGACGAGGGTCTTACCTTCGCCGGTCTTCATCTCGGCGATGTGGCCCTCGTGCAGTGCCATGGCGCCAATGAGCTGCACGTCAAAGTGGCGCATACCCATGGTGCGCTTGGAAGCCTCACGCACGGTGGCAAAGGCCTCGGGGAGCATGTCGTCGAGCGACTCGCCGTTGGCGTAACGCTCGCGGAACTTATCGGTCTGGCCGCGGAGCTCTTCCTCGGTCATCTTCTCAAACTGGGGCTCAAGACCGTTGATCTGGTCGACGATCTTGTAGTAGCGCTTAAGGTCCTTATCGGATCCAAAGGACAGCAGCTTTGACATGAATCCCATGTGGTTTTCCTTTTTGGCCATCGCCCACGCCGTGCAGCTGCGGGCGAGTTAAACACAGATGATTGTACTTTAGCCAAACAAGGCGCGGCCTATACGGTCGACCTCGACCGCCACGTAATAACTATGACCAACCTGCCACAATGGGACAGGTTTATTTTGGCAAGTTTTATCTGAGCAAACGCCGTCTCTCTGCCATTTGGTGCCACGGGGACAGGTTAGCTTGCACCAATAAAAAGAAAAGGGCCGCGCACCCAAATGGATGCACGGCCCTCATGCCATGAATGCGAGCGATTCCGCGGCGAGCTATTTACTCAGCAGCCTCGGTGGTCTCGGCCTCGGCAGCGGCCTCCTCGACGGGAGCCTCTGCGGGAGCCTCGGCGGCCTGCTTGGCAGCCTCCTCGGCAAACTTGGCGGCACGCTTAGCCTTCTCGGCAGCCTTAGCCTCAGCGGCGGCCTTGCGAGCGGCCTCGGCCTCAGCAGCCTTGGCGGCCTTGGCAGCCTTGGCCTCCTCAGCCTTCTTGAGCTGGGCGGCAGCGGCGCCACCGAACTTGTCGGCGAAGCGCTGGACGCGTCCACCGGTGTCGACGAACTTCTGCTGGCCGGTGTAGAACGGGTGGCACTCGTTGCAAAGCTCGACCTTCATCTCGGACACGGTAGCGTGCGTCTTGAAGGTGTTGCCGCAGGAGCACGTCACCGTGCACTCGACATACTGGGGATGGATACCCTGCTTCATGGTAGGACTCCTTATTGGTCAGGCGCTGGTTACCGATCAGCGCATAAGGCGTCTTGGTTTCCGACCAAGACAACAAACTCGGCTATGGTACCACGGCGCCGCGCGTCCCACAAAAGGTTCACGGTCTTTTCGGAACGACACGAATCTGACCCATCGAAACACATCTCCACCGTTCCTTCAACTGGGAAAATGCCGTCCCCGGGGCCTGAGAAGGGCCCCGGGGACGTTCGACTGACTGCGGGAACGGCCTTTCCGCTCAATGTGTTCGGCTGAGATCGGAAATCAACCAAACTGAACTAGGTTCAGTTGACATGGTTAAAAACGAGGGGCGACGCTTTTGCGTCACCCCTCGTCCCGGCCGGTTGCTTTAGTTGTACACACGGTAGTTACACTTGAACTGGGTTATGTGTCCATAGCTGGAGCGGTACCAACCCGACGTATAGCTGATTGCCTCTGCGCCTAGATAGTCGTAGCCCTTGTTGTAGCGAAGCTGACGGTAGGTCGTGTCGTACTCTGCTACGTAAAACGTGTCTCCAGAGAAGGCTTTGTACCGGTCCTTAACCGTCGAAGCCATGTACGCGGGTTCGACATCGCCTTTCTCCCCGTTGAGCGCATAGACGGGTGCCGCGATTCCGCATAAAGCCGTTGCCACGAGGATGGCGTAGACAGCCATGCGCGACGCATTGGACTTCAGCTGTTCAAATAGTTTCATGTCATTCGCCTCCCTCGTATGTATCGAGGTATTCCTGCTTGAGCGTCTGCGAGGACGACTTGATCTTTTCCACGAGCGTGCCGGCCTCGATGAAGTAGAACGAGTTGGTGAGGTCTGCCAGGTCGTCGAGCAGATGGCTTGAAATGAGCACGCTTCGTCCCCGCGCCACCTCGCTGCGCATCGCGTCGCAGGAGGTTTTCCGCTTTCCCGGATCGAGGCCGTTCAGCGGTTCATCGAGGATGAGGTACGGGCAATCGGTCGCTATCGCCATGGCAAGCTTTACCTGCTGCTTCATTCCCGTCGAGAGTTTACGGGTCGGCTTGTCGAGATATGGGGAGATTCCGAGGGAGTCGCAGAGCGAGTCGATGTCGGCGGCCGATTTCCACGCCTCCCTAACGAAAGCAAGGTGCTCGATGGCCGATAGCGTGGGATAGAGATCCGCGCCGCCCGAAGAGCTCAGGTAGACGAGTTCTGCAAATTCGGCTGATCGACGTTGGCAGATTCCGTCTGCCGCCAGGCTTCCCGAGCGGATGCGGGTGGGAAATTGGCCCGACAGCGCTTCAAGAAGGGTGGTTTTCCCCGAGCCGTTGGGAGCAACGAGGCCCGCCGCCGTTCCCGGGCTCAGGAAAAGCGACCCGATTGAAAGTATCGTCGTGCTTCCGTATCCCACGCTCACGTCCAGAAGCTCGAGCCCATGGTGCTTTTTCGCGGGTCCAGGCTGTTTGGGGGAACGTGTCGCAACGGCGCCGACCGTAAAAAAGACCGCGACGTATGCCAGGGCCACGGCAAGCATCGATGCGCTGCCTGAACCGGAGCCAATGAATTCTGTCGGGAAGCATCCTACGTAACCCGTTGCCTCGATAGGCGAGAATACGGGCAGTGGCAGGAGCCCGAGCACGGCATTATGCCCTAGTGCCGAATCGGACAGTAACGGGAATGCCGGGGCCGCGACAAGCAGCGCGGAGGTAAGGGGGCCCGCGAGGACGCGCCTCGTTGCGGTCGATAGGACGGCGGAGCAAACGGATATCAAGGTTCCGCCCGCAAGCAGCGCGAGAAGCAGGGCTGTGAAGACGTTTCCCGCGGTCGTGGTGGTAAGCGCGCCGTCATGGAAGAAGGCGATCGGGTACCCAATTTGCCCGGAGCCGTTTAGGGCCAAGGCGTAAATGCCCCCGGGTGCGAGGCCGGCGAGGAGCATCGCGGTCCCCGCGGCGATTATCGAAAACACGATCTGGATAAGGCGCCGGAATTTGGGCGCGGGCGCCTTCGCCGCCAGGGTCGCAGGCCTTGTGGCGCCGAGCACGAGTATCGACGAGAGAAGGAAGGGGATGAAGGGAAGGAAAGACGGCGCCGCGGCAATGGCGTAAGGCAGGAAGGAAAGGAATGGCAGGTCGCTTGCGGAGGCCGGGATATCCGTGATGCCGGAGCTGCTCAGGGCACGGCAATATGCGAGCTCCGCGTCATTGGTCTCTCGGTCTCCCACGATGGACCCGGATTGGAAGCCTTCGCCCATGAGCGCGTAGTAGCTCTCGGCAGAATCGAGAAAGGCGGCGTCGGTTTGAGCGGCAAGGGCGGCGTTCGCGTATCTTGCAAGCTCCGCGTCGACTTGCTGCTCTGGCGATAGGTCTATGCCGTTGGCCTGGGGTGCGCGCGTATTGAATGCGTCGACAAAGCTCCGCATGCCCTGCTTCATAAAGAAGGGTCCGTAAATGGGTGAATTGAACGCAATGGGGACGGAAAAGGCTGCAGCGAGAACGAGCGTACAAATCCATACGGCCTTGTCTCTTAGGATTAGTTTGAGAAGAAGTCGACAGTACATTTGGAAGCACCTACGTTCCTCAAAGAATTGTTAGATTAAAAGTAACAGACCGGATGAAGATACGTGCGACGGGGGCGAGGCGAATGGCTGAGCGGTATCGATATGCGGGTTCAACGGTATCACATTGGCCACATAGATTTTTAACTTGCATTTCTACCCGCCCTTTTCGTAGAGTCGCCGATACGTGCTTAGCGCACCCTCGGCGCGTCCGGCAGGCTTTGCGAAATGGGATCCAGGAGACTTCGGCGCAGCATCATCTTGCGGAATGCTTCTAATGAGCCTCCCATCCTTCAAAAACAGAATCTCATCGCACAGCCTATCGACCGAATCCAAGATGTGGGATGACATGATGATGCACGTACCAGAATCGGCCAGCTTCCTGAGAATCTCGGAATGCAAGTCCACCCTGCTGGGGTCGAGCGCGTTCATGGGCTCATCTAATAGAAGGTACCGCGCGCCCGTCGCATACGCAATCGCCAGGGTAAGCTGCTGCTTCATGCCCTGGCTCAGAGTGCGGATCCTCATCTTCGCGAACTCGCCTATCTGCGTTTGTTCCACTATCTCTTCGATATCGCGAGCATGCGGCCACATATCGCAAACCATCTTGAGGTGATCTTCCGCACGCAATCCGGGATACAGCAGCGTCCCCTCACCAGGTGCATAGAAGATCATAGAACGGACCTCTCTCGCACCCGTACCCTGCACCTCATCCAGAACGATGCTCCCGTCCACGCGAGGACCCGGCAAACCTGCCATCGCACGCAGCAACGTCGTCTTTCCATGCCCGTTCGGAGCGACGAGACCGTAGACCGTACCCGGGGCAAACTCGGCGTTCACCGAATCTACGAGCACCTTCTTTCCATAAGAGATCGTCAGCGTTTGAAGGTCAATCATCGAGATCATCCCCTTTCGATCTTTGGAACACTCAGGCGCACCATCAACGGAGATACGGCGCCCAAGACCACCAGCAGAGCGCCCGATGCGCCGACGACCTCTCCAAAAGGCATCGCGTTCGTCCCTCGCCCAAGGAACCCAATCGTCCCCACCTGGGAAGCGGGATCAAACGAGGCGAATGGAGCCAGCAGCGCGACGCCCATGCCCACGCTTTCAACATGAGCGCTCAACGAACCCAACACCAAGAGAACCGCGCAAACCATTCCGGTGACAACGGGGTTGCGGCTAATCGCTGCTGTCAACGCAGCGACGACGGAAATCACGCCGTATGCCATGACCAGCAACGGAATACTGCACAACACCGCCTCCCCCACCATGGACGTTGTCGAAGCTCCCGCCCGAATGAGAGCGACGGGATACTCCGATCCACCCGCACCGTTCTTAATCACGGACACAACGACAGCGGGAACCATCGACACCAAAAGCAGCACCAAGCCAAGCAGGAGAGCCAGCGCAACAGCCGTCAGAAAACGCACATGCGCTGTTGCGGGGATCTGGAGAACCAGAAGGGAACGACACTGCAGGTGGGTGCACGCGAGCGATGTGACAACCACGGGCAACAGCAAAAATAAGGAGGGAAGCGCTGCCTGGAGATACGAAAGGAGGATTAATGGGGGCATCTTCGTACTTAACTCGTAAACCTTGGGGTCCGGCAAGCTCGCGATCGACTCAAGCAGAAGGGCGCGCGCCTCCGCACGAGAAGGAGTCTCCGGCTCGATTCCGATCGATTGCAGGAGAGTCGCATCTGCCGCGCCCAGCTCACCTCGAGCGCGCTCGTACGTCGCAAGGCTTCGAAACCCCTCCGCAGGCATAGGCGCGTACACGAAACCCGAAAGAGCATCCCGCATGTCTTCCAGGGCCGCTTTGCCCTCGACGTCCATATTCGCAGCGTTCTGCTCTAGATACCGATCTATTGAACGGAGCTCCCCATCCCTATACCGAACAGCGGAAACGTTATCAGCGTCAGGAAACATCTCGACCAGAGCCGGGGCCAGCATCGTCGTCGACATTGCAATCGCGCATACGGCGAGGGTAGGAGAACGCAGGAGCAGTTTCCCCATCGTTCTTACGTATGCAACGGCTGAGGCACAAGCGCTCGAACGAGTTGCCGTTCTCGATGCAGTGAAGGAACCTCTCTCAAGACAAATCGGGGATATCGGGCACGCGCAGCCGCTCTTTCCAGCAACGCAAAGCAGGCTAATTGCCAGCACCTCGATCCCGATTGCGCATACGAGGGCAATCGCGCCACGCTCGAAGCAAAGTCCAGGCAGATTCACTATCTGCGTTGTCGGGTACGGGCTATAGGCGCCGACGGTCAACTCAGTGTTCGCATACGTAAGGGGATTCAACAGGGAGAACTCACGTAAAGCGATGGATCTTCCGTAATACCCGGGAACCATCGTCACCCCCATCAGGGCACATACGAACACGATTCCAAGCGTAGGGTTATTGGCAATCTTCACGGCAAGGTGAACGACAAGCGAGATGAACGCTGCCACCAAGAATTGCAAGATGGCCGTCTGCGCGAACACCAGCCAAGCCGGTTTGATAACCGGAGTCGCATATTGAATGTAGCCTATCGGATAGAACGGCGAGCCCGGGCCATTCTTCACAAGCGCGGCGATTATCCCTGGAAGATTGATGGCGAGGACGGCAAGCATTGCAAAAACACTCGCCCATACGCTCGATGCAACAAGTCTACCCAGCTCGCCCATCGGTGCCTGGATGATGAGCTTTTCACGTTTGTTAAGACGCGCGGCAAGGAACGAGACGGCAACGGCCGTTGCGACCCATAGCAAGTACTCCTTCGATCCGTCATAATAGGTGTACTCTCCATCCGATATCTGCAGAAACGGAAGTAGGGGAGAGAGCGGTGCCAAGATAAGACGTCCCGCGGCAAGAGGGTACAGAAGCGCGGGCATGCTTGATGAAGAGGTATAGACACCGTCCTCCCCCGCATTCACAAGCGCATCCGCATAGGATGCTGACAATTCCTGCTCAACACGGGTTATTCCCGACTCGAGGTATTCGACCCGTCCGTCGATGCCAGCCGCGCTCCTGAAGACGGGCAGAGCACAAAGAACCATCAACGCAACAACGACAACACAGAGCGACCTGGAGGAGAGAAGCGACCTAAAGATCGCCTTCGAGATTTTGAGCATATTCATCGCCAACCTTAACCTCATCCAGTCGGAACAGAGGGGCCGAACAAAATGCTCGGCCCTTCCTCGCATCTAGTAGGTGCTATAGACAAATTGCCATTTATCAGTTGTGCCAAGAACACCACAGGAGCACATTGCAGCGAGGCGGGATTCCCTATGATGCGCGGATCGGCGATAGCCATTTCGGTAGGAGATCGTCTTGTAAGAGATGTTGAACATCGAGATGCTGTGCCCGCTTACGCCGCGAGGACAGCTGTAGCTCCAGTAGGTATCGACGACGTCGTCCGTATACCCGAGGGGCTCAACGAGGGCACACTGGCTGCTCTCCTGGGAAGGAGGCATCGGGGTATCCGCAAAAGCGGGGGCTCCCGGCAGCAACAGACAAAGAGCGAGGCCGAGGAAAACCAAGAGCTTACACTACTTAACAGTACTGAACATAATCCTCTCCAATCTAGAGGGGTTTCGGTTGCAGCATGCTGTGATTACTTGCCGGCAAAGTCAATTTAACATAAACTGTTAAAAAGTAACCTGAGTTTTTTAAATTCTTCGGAGGTTATTATGAGTTCCGACAATCGCACTCCCCGGCTTCATTCCTTCCGCATCGCATGTGCGATAGCCTCTGCGACCCTTTGCGCCACCGCCATCGCACAAGTGGCGTTCTCCTTAAAGCCAGCAATCGAAGTGCTCGACAACCCTGTAATTGCAGACTCCCCCGCGTATCCAGCCCTTGCGATCTCGACATTGGTCCCTGCCGTCATCGGTATCGCTACGACCATCCTCAGCGCCGTTCTCGTGTGGACGATCAAGAGCGGAGACCCCTTCAAGAAAGGGTCTGCGACATGCTTGAAGGTGCTCGGCATTCTCTTCGTTGTTCAAGCTGCCACCAGCCTCTACGCCGGCTCACTCAAAACCTCCGTTTCGATGTTTGGCGGCGAGGGGGCCGTCGGCGCCCAAGAGATCGCTTCATCATTCGATTGGACCTCTCTGGTTCTCGGCATCGTCCTGTTCATGCTTTCCCAGCTCTTCTTGTACGCCCGAGAGCTGTACCTCGACTCCGACGAGATTGCGTAAGGAAACGCCATGCCCGTAATTGTTCGCCTCGACAAGATCATGGCCGAGCGAAAGATTTCCTCGAACGAACTTGCCGAAAGGATTGGAACCACGCCCGTGAACCTGTCCCGTATTAAAAAAGGGCATATTCGCGGCATTCGCTTCAACACACTCGAGCAGCTATGCCTCGCCCTTCGTTGCCAACCCGGAGACCTTCTCGAAGTCATGAGCGAAGAGGATGCCCGAAAGGAGTTCGGACTCGATTGGTCCGCCGAGGATTAGAGGGCGGTCGTACTCGCCCTGCACACGGGGATGCGAATCGGCGAGGTCTGCGGCCTTCGGTGGTGCGATGTGGATTTCGAGACGGGCCTGATCTCGATCAGACACTCGGTGGCGTACGCGAAGGGAATGGGTTCGTTCATCAAGGACACCAAGACCCATGACGCCAGGGGTATCCCCATCGACCCGGTCGGCCTACTCCCCTTCCTGAAGGAGACCCACGAGATCGACTGCGGAAAGCTGCGCTTGCGCGGCCTTACCGGGGCGGTCGAGATCGGGGACTGCTACATCCTGTCGGAGCCGGGCGCGACCTTCGCGACGACAAGCTATATCCGCAGGGCGTTCAAGACGTTCTCGGAGACCAACGGCCTCATGGGCACCAACGACGAGCTGATCACGTTCCACGGCCTTCGCCACACGTTCGCAACGCAGTGGATCCGCCAAGGCGGCGATATCAAGGCGCTCCAATCGATCCTCGGCCACAAGGACGCCATGGCGACGCTCAACGTCTACGCCGACATCGAGCCCATCTCCAAAATCCATAACATGCTGCGCGCCACGCCGTGCCTTTGGCGCGGGCACCTCGGGCCGAGGGTCGATCCGGGTCCCATGTTCCAACAGAGGATCCAGGAGTCCATCGAGACGCTCCAGGCGTTCGGCTACGGCATCACCGAGCCGGACGACCGAAATATCGCCATACGCGACGTGAAGACGAACAGTTGGCTCTAGCTCACCGAGTACGCGGCAGTGCTGGGCCCATCCCAACTGAGGTCACGGTGGTCCGATAGGAGCGCCGCCCGCGGCATGCGCCGCGGAGCGGTATCCCCTACCGAAGGGCGGGGATGCCCTCCGCTTCCAGTTCGGAATCAGCCGTCGGAGGCGTTCGGCTGACTGCGGGAACGGCCTGTCCGCTCAATGTGTTCGGCTGAGATCGGAAATCAACCCAACACGAGCCGGACACGCGCCAGACGGCTCTTCCCCGTACGGCCTTCCCCCTTACGCTCATGTTGCAGGCATGTAACGCCGCAGCGAGCGCGCCTTTTTTGCGCCAGACAGGTACAATGATGAACACTGTACCGTAGCGGAGCGCCCCGCGCGCGCCGCAACCACGCGAAAGGGTTTCCCATGGCCGAGATCTCGTCCTCCCGCATCGTCATCACCGTCCTTGGCAAGAACCGCCCCGGCATCGTCGCCGGCGTCACCCGTGTCCTAGGCGAGGCCAACGTCGACATCCGCGACATCACGCAGTCCATTATCGAGGACATCTTCACCATGACCATGCTGGCCGATACCGCCGAGTCCAAGCTCGACTTCGCCGAGCTGCAGAAGGCGCTGGCCGAGGCCGGCGAGCTTTCGGGCGTCAACGTGTCCATCCAGCGCGAGGACGTCTTCAACTTTATGTACCGCCTGTAGCGAGCAAGCCGCTGGGGATAGCCTGACGCGCGCATGCCCATGCAAGTCACCCCGATGCGGCCCGGAGAGGAGCGCGCATGGCCTACGACGCCAAGAAAATCTACTACCGCTTCGATGACCATCTGAGCCGCCTGGTTCTGGATTACGAGGCGAGCCGTCAGATTTCGCCCGAAAGCGAAAACCTCTACCACGGCCTGCCGACCGACCCTTATGACGAGGACCTGTTTGTCGAGCACAATGTCAAGCGCGGCCTGCGCAATGCAGACGGTTCGGGCGTGGTCGCGGGCCTCACTCGCATCTCGGATGTGCATGGCTACAACAAGGTCGACGGTAAGGTCGTGCCCGATCAGGGCAAACTCACGCTTCGTGGCTACAGCATCGAGGATCTGGTCAACAACGCCCAGGCCGAGAATCGCTACGGCTACGAAGAGGTCGCTTATCTGCTCATTACGGGCTCTCTGCCCACCAAGGAAGAGCTTGACGGTTTTTGCGAACGTCTGGGTGCTTTTAGGCACCTGAGCGACGAATACGTCCGCGAGTTCCCCATGACCACGGTGTCGTCGAGCATCATGAATGTGCTTCAGCGCGCCGTGCTGCTGCTCTACGCCTTCGACGCCGAGCCCGACGCCATTACACCCGAGCACGAAATCGACGTCGCCATCTCCATGCTCGCCCGTCTCCCCCGCATCGCCGCCTTCGCACACATGGCCTCGGTCGCCAAGCTTCGCGGCTCCGAGGTTCACGTGCCACACCCCACGCCCGGTCTCTCCACCGCCGAGACCATCCTACAGGTCTTGCGCGGTGGCATGGCGTTCACCCGCGACGAAGCCATGCTGCTCGACGTGATGCTCATGCTGCATGCAGAGCACGGCGGCGGCAACAACTCCACCTTCGCTTGCCGCGTGCTGTCCTCCTCGGCCACCGACCCGTATTCCGCTTATGCCGCGGCTATCGGCTCGCTCAAGGGCCCGCGCCACGGCGGTGCCAACGCCAAGGTCGTGTCCATGCACGAGGACGTCCGCGCGCATGTCTCCAACTGGGAGGACGAGGACGAGGTCGCAGCCTACCTGGGCAAGATCCTCGACAAGCGGGCCTTCGACGGCACGGGGCTCATCTACGGCATGGGCCACGCCGTCTATACGCTCAGCGACCCGCGCGCCGAGGTCTGCCGCCGTTACGCGCGCACGCTTGCCGCCAAGAAGGACCTGGGCGAGGAATTCGCGCTCATCGAGCGCATCGAGCGCCTGGCCCCGCAAGTGATGCGCGATCACGGCATGACCAAGCCCATCTGCGCCAACATCGACCTGTACACGGGCTTTATCTACAAGATGCTCGGCGTGCCCGAGACGCTCTTTACGCCGCTATTCGCCGTCGCCCGCATGGCCGGCTGGTCGGCGCACCGCATGGAAGAGCTCTTCTGCGCGCACCGCATCATCCGTCCCGCGTATCGCCCGGTTATCGAGCCGCTGGAGTACAAGCCGCTCGCCGACCGCTAGGACGCGGACCGTTATAGAACTCGAGCGTGGCCAGGGACCCAAGCCCTCGGCCACGCTTTTTATGCCAGTAGAAAGGGCTGCATCAAATGATTGTGTTTTCCGATATGGATGGGACGCTGCTGACGAGCGATAAGCAAATGAGCGATGCCACCTGGGCGATGCTCGACGAGCTCGCACGTCGTGGCATCGAGTTTGTTCCCTGCACGGGACGTCCACTGTCGGGCATCTTTGAGCCCATTCTCGCCCATCCCGCCGTGCATTACGCGGTCTGTGCCAACGGCGCCAGCGTCTGGCAGCTCGACGAGGATACGCCCACCGACGCCTCGCGCGCCACGTGCATCTTGAGCCGTCCGCTCGACCGTGGCATTGCCCACCGCATCCATCGCATTGCCGCCGGCCACGATGTGACCTTCGATATCTTCGCGGATGGGCAGTGCTTCCTCCCCCGCTCGCTATACGGGCGTCTGGATGAGTTCTGTGGCGGCGACCCCCACATCGCGGCTTCGCTCAAGCGCACACGAACGCCGATCGACATGAATATCGGCAGCAAGATCGACGAGGTCGAGACGCTCGAACGCATCGCTATGTACTGGCACGACCCCGCCGATCGCGACGCCATCGCGGCGGCGCTCGACACGCTCGGAGGCATTGAGGTCACGCGTTCGTACGCCATGAATATCGAGGTTATGGGCGAAGGCGCCACCAAGGGAACGGCCCTCACGTGGCTGTGTGAGCATCTGGGCGAGCGTCTCGCCGACGCCTGGGCGTTCGGCGACAACATCAACGACATCCCCATGCTGCAGGCAGCGGGCCATGGCATGGCCATGATCAACGCCGAGCCCGAAGATCGCGAGGCCGCCGACGCCATCACCGAATACGACAACGACCACGACGGCGTCGCCCGCACCATCATTGCCGCCCTCGCCTAGTCATTGGTCAGTCATTGGGGACGTTCTTAAACGACTAGTCACTGGGGACACTCTTCGCAAAAAGCTGCAAGGACTGTCCCCCACTGTCGGCAGAAAAGGAACGTCCCCATCTGCCGGATTAGGAGAGACTCTCCAGCACGCGACGGAGTTCTTGCTGGACGGCGTGATCGCGGTTGCAACCCACGACGCGATCGGCCACCGCCTTGAGCGCGGGGCGCGCGTTTTCCATCGCACAACCCGTGCCGACAAAGCGAATGATCTCGTAGTCGTTCATCGAGTCGCCAAACGCCATGACCTCGTCGCGTCCAATGCCGTAATGCTCCGCGAGCTGCGCGATGCCCGAGGCCTTCGACACACCGGGCTGCATGGCATCGATCCAGGCATTACCCGAGGGAGCAAAAGTAAAGAGCTGACCAAGTTCGCGCTGTAGCACGTACGCACTGTCCATAACCGCACTGTCGTCGCAAAAGATACTCGCTTTGATGATATTTACGCTGGGATCGGGCAGCTCCCAAATACGCTCGGCATTGGGAAGGTCCTTATCGACCTCACGCACGAACTTGCACTCGTCATCGAGCAGGAAGGACTTGGTTCGGTCAAAGAGCGCAAGATGCAGATTGGGAAACGTCCTGACGGCTTGAGCGAGCCTTCGAATCGCCAGGTGGGAATACACCTCACGGTCTACCATCTTACCGTCGGCGTAGACTTGGGCGCCGTTAGCGGCGACAAAGTCCATCTTGTCGCGAACGGGCGCAAAGAACTCGCACAGGCGATCGTAGCGACGACCTGACGATGCGGCGAAATGCACGCCATGCTCGTGTAGCGCCAGAATCAGTTCGTAGGTCTCGGGAGGCACCTGGCCGTTTTCGTCAAGCAGCGTGCCGTCCATATCGGATGCAATCAGTTTAAACATAGAAAAGCTCCCTTCGGGCTTGTTGGAATCGAACGTGTATCCGATTCCAACGTACCCAAAGGGAGCTCAAATAAGACTCCGCGGGCGTAAACGTTACAAGGACCTGGCAAATAGCTCACACATGCCAGAGGTCTCACGGTCGCGGCGTCAGGCGACACGCCACCCCGATGACTAGTCGGCGTAGGTGAAGGTTGTAACGTCGAACATGCCCTCGGGGCGGATGCGGAGCGTCGGGATAACCGGCAGGGGCAGGAAGATGATGCCCATGATGGGGTCGAGCGGCGGCTCAATACCCATGGCGCGTGCCTTGACCATAAAGTCGTCGTGCTGCGCGGCAACGTCCTCGGCCGTGCCTTCGCTCATAAGGCCACCGAGCGCCAGCGGAATGCGCGCCACGACCTCGCCGTTACGCACCAGCACGTGGCCGCCCTGGCCCACGGCCTCAACGGCAGCCATCATATCGGCCGCGTTGTCGCCCACCACGCACACGTTGTGCGAGTCGTGGCCGATCGTCGAGGCGATGGCACCGCCCGTAATGGTAAAGCCACGCACCCAGCCGCGACCAATGTGCTTGCCAACAAGACCCAGGCCCGCAGGGCCATCACCGTCGGCCCCCTCGGCCTGCAGTGACAAGCCGCGGCCGTGGCGCTCGATCAGCATAATGCGGCGCAGGCCCTCGGCATTCTCGGGACGAGCCATGCCCGTGATGGCCTTGCCCGGCACCACGTCGATCACGGCCTCGCCCGGCTTAAAGGCATAGTCGAACACGTCAAGCGATAGCTTCGGCAGCTTAACGGAAGCACGCAGCTCATCGGCAAGGGCCGCAACCTCGGCCATCTCGGGTGCGATCTCGCCCACAAAGGTGCCGTCCTGCGCCACCAGAGCACCGGCGGCATATACGCGATGCGGAGCCGTGGCAAACGTCAGGTCGTTGAGTACCAGCAGGTCGGCACGCTTGCCCGGGGCGATGGCGCCACGCAGCTCGTGCGGGTCGCGGCAACCGTGGTCCAGGCCAAACGCCTCGGCCGTGGAGAGGGACGCCATAGAGATGGCAACCACGGGGTCGATACCGGCCTCGATAGCCACGCGACAGGCATTGTCGATCATGCCGGTCGCAAGCGCATCGGAAGGGGCGCGGTCGTCAGTCGCAAAGCAACAGCGGCGGGCGCGCGCGGGATTCTCCAGCAGCATCGGCGACAGGTTGGCCAGGTCATGGCTGCAGGTGCCCTCGCGCAGCATCACGTACATGCCACGAGACAGCTTGTCGAGCGCCTCCTCGGGAATCGTCGACTCATGGTCGGCGATAATGCCCGCCGCGGCATAGGCATTGAGGTCCTTGCCGGCAACGAGCGGCGCATGGCCGTCGACCTGCTTGGACGGCGTCTGGTTGGCAGCATCGATGCGAGCACAGGTCTCAGGATCGGCCATAAAGACACCCGGCAGGTTCATCATCTCGCCCAGGCCAAAAACGTCGCCCGGATGCTCGGCAAAAAACGCCTGCATGTCAGCGGCGGTAATCACAGCGCCCGCTTGCTCATCGGGCAGCGCGGGCACGCACGAAGGCATCATGTACTTGATGGAGATGGGTGTACGGCGGCCGTCCTCAATCATAAAGCGCAAGCCATCGAGACCGGCAACATTGGCAATCTCGTGGCTGTCGGCAATAGCGGTGGTGGTACCGCGCGTCGCCGCCATGCGTGCATACTCGGCAGGGCGGATGTTCGAAGACTCGATATGCAGATGCCCGTCAATAAAACCGGGGGCAAGATAGCGGCCCTGGCAATCGATGACCTCGGCAGCCTCATACGTACCGGCGGCATCGTCGCGACCGTCGTAGAGCACGCCGACGATCACACCGTCCTTGACGGCAACGCTACCGGGCGCCACGCGCTGACCGTACACGTCGACAATCTGCGCATTGGTAAACAGCGTGTCGACGGGCACGCGGCCCTCGGCGGCCTCGATCACAGACCTCATGACCTCAACGGACATACCTTCTCCTTTAACCGTAGAAAACAGCTGCGGAGCGGACAGGCCTTCACCGCAGCAAGACAATAGCCATTGTATGCCCAAACGATGGGTCGGGAATACACCCCCTCCGCTTAACGGCACACGCCGCTTGGCGCAATGAGGGCAGGTTGCTTTGTACCAATGACAAGGAGTGTCCCAAAGTGCCGGCACAAAAGGAACGTCCCCAAGTGCCGCAAAATGATGAGAGTGGATAATCTCCCACTTTGAACCCCAAAGCAGGCCAAAAACGGAAGATTATCCACTCTCATTCTGTGGGCACTCATTTAAGTCTGTCCCCAATGAGTGCACCTAACTGCCACCTACAACAACGGAAGCGCCGATATTTTGGCAACGACAGCGAAAACCCGCCAGAGCGAGCAAGGTGCCTTGAAACGAGGCGGCATTGACCTTCTGGTCATGCCGCCGAAGTTGAAAGGCAGATTGCCGCTCTGGCGGGTTTGCAGCGTCAACCGGTTACGCGGTTTGGTAAAACCGCGTAACTAAACCAACTTGAAGCCCTTGCGCTTGCCCACGGAGAGGGTGTCGCCCAGCTTGAGGGCGCTCGGATCGATGTTGTAGCTCTTGGGAGCCACAGCCTTGCCGTTGATCTTGACGCCGCCGCCGTCGATGTCGCGGCGGGCCTGACCGGCGCTGGCCGAAAGGCCCAGGTCCTTGAGCAGGCCAGCGAGGTAAATCTGGCCCTCGTCGTTGACGGTCAGCTCAACGTGCTTCTCGGGGAAGTCGGCAAGCTGGCCCTCCTTGAACACACGGTCGAACTCGGCCTGAGCCTCGTCGCCGGCGCCAGCACCGTGGTAGGTGTCGCACAGGTCGCGGCCTAGAGCGCGCTTGAGCTCGTAGGGGTCGGCGGAGCCATCGGCCAGGGCGGCATCGATCTTGTCGACCTCGGCCGGGGTGAGCGAACTGGCCAGACGATAGTACTTGCCAATCATCTCGTCGGGGATGGACATGGTCTTGCCGAACATATCCTTGGGAGCATCGGTCAGGCCGATGTAGTTACCGTAGGACTTGGACATCTTACGGACGCCGTCGGTGCCCTCGAGCAGCGGCATGGTGAGCGCGATCTGCGGTTCCATGCCCATCTTCTCCATGAGCTCGCGGCCGGCGAGCAGGTTAAAGAGCTGGTCGGTGCCGCCCATCTCGACGTCGGCCTTGATCTGCACGGAGTCGAAGGCCTGCATCACAGGGTACAGGAACTCGTGCAGGGCAATCGGCGTCTGGGACTGGTAGCGCTTGGTAAAGTCGTCGCGCTCGAGGATGCGGGCGACGGTGAACTTGGAGCACACCTGCAGCAGGCCGGCGAGATCCATCGACAAGATCCAGTCGCCGTTGTGCACGATGGTGGTCTTCTCGGGGTCCAGGATCTTCATGGCCTGGCTCACGTAGGTCTCGGCGTTGGCCTCGATCTGCTCCTGCGAAAGCTGCGGGCGGGTGGAGTTCTTGCCCGAGGGGTCGCCGATCAGCGCAGTGCCGTTGCCGATGATAAGGGTGACGTTGTGGCCCAGGTCCTGGAACTGACGCATCTTGCGCAGGGGCACGGCATGGCCCAGGTGCAGGTCGGGGCTGGTGGGATCGACGCCGAGCTTGATGTTGAGGGGCTCGCCCTTCTCAAGCTTCTTGCGAAGGTCGGCCTCGGGGACGATCTGCGCGGCGCCCGAGGTGATGATACGCATTTGCTCGTCAACAGACAGCATTGGGTATCCTCCTTTTGCTATAGCACCCTCACCGGATACGGCGGTGCTGGAAGTTCATAAACCCACTAATAATAACCAAAACAGCGCGACGCGGCACCTACGACAGGAAAATCCTCGTCCTGCCGCACGCGTCGATAACGACCGGCAAACGCGTGCCGTCACGTTCGACCAAAAAGCGCGCCTGCTGACGGCGCGAGCAGTCACGGCAACGGACCTGCCCCGTTGCATCCGTGGCGCAGGCGCCCTCGGCAGTCAGCAAGCAGTGCTCGCACACCATGAGCTCGGGACGGTCGGCATCGACAGGCCCCAAGACACCGGGGCAAGCGGCAAGCTCGGCAACACGCTCCGCATCATTGCCGAGCAACTCGGCCGACAAGCACACCCGCCCCGCACCGAGTCCGCGCAGCCAGGTAAGCGTGGCCCGATTGGCACAGAACACCGGCGCCGCCACGTCAAACGTTGTGCCCAGCTCGCGGGCCATCGCCACTTGTCCCAGATTGCGGCAGACGACGCGCCCGGCACGCTGCATAAGCGCCCGAGTCCGCTCGGCGTCGCCCGCGCGGCACACTTCGTCGAGCACCACCGTTGTATCGGACAGATCTCGCTCATCGCGCGGACCCACATCCATCAGCTCCCAGGCAAAGACCATACGAGCAAAATCCTCGCGCTTTGCCGGCCCCGCCGACCCCACCAACTCCGGCGACGCACCGCTATCCACCGCAACGTCCTCAAAGGGCAGCACCTCAACGGCACGCGCAACGGGCGCAATCGCATCCGCCTCGGCCCGCATGCGCTCCAACACCGCCGCCGTCTGATCCAACACGCCGGCGCTGCGAATCAGATAGACCTCGCAGCCCGCGTCCACCTTACGTTTGCAATGCACGACGATGCGCTCCCCCGCAGCGGCATCCACGGGGCAAGGCACCTGTGGCCAGCGCTTGGGCACATCGGGACGCGCGTCGGCACCCGGGTAAAATCGGATTTCGAGCGTATCGCCCGCCGCCACGGCGGCATCAAGCTCAACCGTCACCTCTTCGTGACCCACCGCCACCAAGTGGCCCACGCGCACGCCCTGGTTGATCGCGCGCTCAAAGCTCATGAGCTCGGCACCCGAACGACCCCGCAGGTAAGCATCGGTAAACCCACGGTTAAACGACCTTCCCAGCTCGCGTTCAAGCTCTTCCACGGCACCGGAGTCCCACGCGCCGTCGCACAGCATATCGAGTGCCCGACGCCACACCCTCACCACGTTGAATACGTAATCGGGATTCTTCATGCGTCCCTCGATCTTGAGCGATGCCACGCCGGTGGCAACAAGCTCGGGCAGGTGCGCGATACCCAGATAGTCACGCGGACAAAGCAGGCGGTCTCCCTCGACGGCAACAACACTCTGCCCCGCCTCGTCCACTAGGTCGTACGCCAGACGGCACGGCTGCGTGCAGTCGCCGCGCATCGCCGAGCGCCCACGCCGCAAGGCCGAGAACTCGCACGCCCCCGAATAGCCGATGCAAATCGCACCGTGGCAGAATACCTCGATGGGCACGCCCGTGGCACAGAGCGCCGCAATCTCGTCGACCGTCAGCTCGCGTGCCGTCGTCACGCGCTCGACCCCCAGCTCATCGGCGGCAAGCCGCACGGCACCCTCGCTATGAGCGCCCGCCTGCGTGGACAGGTGAATCTCGACCCCGGGAATCGCCGCGCGCAGCGCGCAGGCCAACCCGGCATCGGCGACAATCAGAGCATCGGCGCCCAGCTCCAGTGCATGAGCTCCCAGCGCCACCGCGTCGGACAACTCATCGTCAAACACGAACACGTTGAGCGTTACGTACACACGCACGCCATGGGCATGCGCCACGGCACAACCGCGCGCAAACTCGTCGTCGGTAAAACCGCGCGCACTCACACGGGCGTTAAAGCCGCCCAACCCCGCATAGATGGCATCGGCACCCGCGGCGATGGCCGCAAGCATCTGGTCGAGTCCGCCCGCCGGCGCCAGCAGCTCGGGCAGCGCCGCACCGGCAGCATCCAATCCAGTCTCGTATTGTCCGCTCGGCCCCATCGCCCGAATCGCCATCGACAAACTCCTTACCAAGGTATGCATTCACTCTGAAAAATGCCGTCTTCCAGCATACACGAGGCCTCGCGCGCCCCGTTTGGTTTATCGTGTAATAACTTATGTCCATCCTGCCCCGACGGCACATCCACCGTCCGGCACGACATACCTGGAGGTCAATATATGGGTCCTCGCCAACGACAGGGACACAGCCGTTCAAAGACGCACGCCCTGCCCATAATCCTGCTCTCGTTTTTGGGCTTTCTGCTGATTGCGGGCGTGGCGTTTGGCATCGGCATGGTCGGCAACGTCAACCGCTGGTTGTCCGATCTGCCCGACTACACCGACGCCAACGCGTATCTGGTGAGCGAGCCCACCGAGATCGTCGACTGCAACGGCAACAAGATCGCGAGCTTCTACACGCAAAACCGCAAGTCCATCACCAAGGACGAGGTCTCCCCCTACGTGCTGCAAGGCACCGTTGACGTCGAGGACGAGCGCTTCTACGAGCACGGCGGTATCGACCTGTGGGGTATCGCGCGTGCTGCGGTGGCAACCCTCGGCGGCGGGCACGAAGGCGCCTCGACTATCACCCAGCAGCTTGTGCGCAACACCATCCTGCAGGAGGAGCAGTTCGACTCGACCATTGAGCGTAAGGTGCGCGAGGCCTACATCGCCATCAAGATGGAGGACATGTACTCCAAAGACGAGATCCTCATGATGTACCTCAACACCATCTATTACGGCCACGGCGCCTACGGCATCGAGGCCGCGGCCGAAACCTATCTGTCCAAGAGCGCCGCCGACCTCACCCTCAGCGAAGCCGCGCTGCTCATCGGCCTTCCCAACTCGCCCTCGCAGTACGACCCCACGGTCAATCCTGATCTGGCACTGTCCCGTCGCAACAAGGTTCTCGACAACATGCTGCGCTTGGGCCACATCACCCAGGAGGAGCACGATGCCGCACAGGCCGAGCCCATCACCCTCAATGTGACCGAAATCTCGGGCAGCGGCGTCGACGTATACTCGCAGCCCTACTTTGTCGCCTATGTTAAACAGCTGCTGGAGCAGGAGTTCTCGACCGACGTGCTCTTTAAGGGCGGCCTGACCGTCAAGACCACCATCGACCCCACGATGCAGCAGGTGGCAGAGAATGCCGTCCGCGAGCAGCTCGACACGCTCTCGCTCGACGGCCTGGACATGGGCATGGTCGTCGTCGACCCCAAGACCGGCTACATCAAGTGCATGGTGGGCGGATACGACTACAACGCCGACGAGAACCACGTAAACCACGCCACGGCCAAGCGCCCCGTCGGCTCCACCTTTAAGGCCTTTACGTTGGCAACTGCCATCCAAAACGGCATGAACCCCAACGTCACCCTCAACTGCAACTCGCCGCTCAAGGCCAAGGGCACCACGACCGAGGTCCAAAACTACGCCAACCATAGCTATGGCAACATCACGCTCAAGCAGGCGACGGCATACTCCTCCAACACCGGCTACATCCAGGTGGCAGAAGCCGTCGGCAACAGCAAGATCATCTCACTCGTCAAAAAGCTCGGCATCGATCCCGCCAAGGACAACATCGAGGACGTTCCCGTCATGACGCTCGGCACCGGCTCAATCTCGCCGCTCGAGATGGCCGCCGCCTACGCAACGTTTGCCAACGGCGGCTACTATCGCCAGCCGATCGCCATCACCGAGATTGACTCTCGTACCGGCTCGGTGCTGTACCAGCACACAGACAATCCCTCACAGGTGCTTACCGAGGGCGAGGCCGCCGCGGTCACCGATGTTCTGTCCGGCGTCATGCAGGGCAGCGGTACGGGTGCTGCTGGCGCCCTGAGCGTCAACCAGCCCTATGCCGGCAAGACGGGCACCACCGACAACACCACCAACCTGTGGTTCTGCGGCTATACCCCGCAGCTGGCGTGCGCCCTGTGGACCGGCTATTCCGCGGGTGAGATTCCCATCCAAAAATACGGCACGGACCTGCTGGGCGACAGCACCAACCTACCTGTCTTTAAGCGGTTTATGAACACCGTTCTGACCGGTACCGAGCGCGAGGAGTTTGCGACCGGTACGGCGCCCACCTACAAGAACAACAGCGTCTGGAAGTTCTACGGCACCAACAACACCAAGAAGACGGAGAACGACGACAAGGACGAGGACGAAGAGGAAACCACCACAACGACGACCACGACGACCACGACCACCGAGACCACGGGCGGTGACACCACCGGCGGCACCGGTACGACCGGTGGCTCGACGGGCGGCTCCACTGGCGGTTCGACCGGCGGCGATGGCGGCACGCCTACGCCTACGCCTACGCCTACGCCCACTCCCGACCCCTCGCCCACGCCTGACGATACGGTCGGCTAGAAATCATCCGGCCATAAGCAACAAGGCCCCCGAGCAGCCTATTGAACTGCTCGGGGGCCTTTTAGTTTGAAGCGACCTGGTGGGCGGTCTTTATACCGGCAAACAAAAAGGGGTACCGACCAACGTCGATACCCCTTACAAGCCACTATGTCAGTGCACGAAGTGCCGAGCGCACGACCCGCACGCCTACTTGCGAGAATTGCTCAGCTTATTGATCAGCGCCTCGAGGCGCTCGCCGTCCTCGGCCGTCTGGGCAATAACCAAAATCGTATCGTTGCCAGCAAGCGAGCCAAGCACATCGGGCAACTCTGCCGCATCAACGGCGGCGGCGATGCCGGAAGCCGTGCCAGGCTGAGCCTTGATCATAACCAGATTATCGGTACGCAGAACGCCCGTTACGAGCTCGGAAACCATACGCTGCAGGTGTAGGTCCTCTGCCAGAACATAGATGCCCTCAGGGAGCTTACGCAGCCCCATGTCGGCAATATCGCGAGAGACAGTCGCCTGCGTGCAATCAAAGCCCATAGCACGGAGCTCATCGACCAGCACGCGCTGCGTGCGGACATCCTTATTGCGCACAATATCTCTAATGGCATCCTGGCGCCCATTGCGTTTTTTAGCCATACAAACCCTCTCTCCAAAAGATGGCGGAGACAATCAATCAGTGATTGAATAGTTTAACGCTATTTGAAGGCTTTTGTGAATAAGAACGCATTTCGAAACAATTCTATGCAAGTTTGTTTCGAAATGAGCCGTTTAGGCGGTTTTTGCGCCCGTCCGGTTAAGAAAAGCTGCCAGATGCGTACACATCACGCAGCGCGCGGGCTTAGCGCTGGCGATCGGCCCAAACAACAGACCGAGTCCCCGATGGTTGTCCTTGAGCGCGGCGACCATCTGACGGGTTCGAGGCGCCTCGAGCATATCACGCATGCGGGCGGAACGCTCGATTGACGACACCCCATGCGGGCTCAGACACAAATTCTCGATGCAGGCGACCAGTCCGACAAAGTAGAACTTTTGGCTTGCCAGCTTGAGCCGACCACCGCTATCTGCTTCCGAGAGTGAGTCCGCAAGCTCGTCGAGCGCTCGGGTGTCATCGGATACCTTGGCATACATGGTGGGATCAAAGGCATCTGTAAGCTTAGGCGCCACCGCGTGGAAACAAGCGTTGCCGCATCCGGAGACGCGCTGCGCCTGCGAGAGCGCGCATGCCATAAACCCAACTGTGCGAAACGCCTTGTCGCACAAAAGGCATGCCTCAAACAGCGGACGGCTATACATCACGCCAGAGACTTGAGCAACCAAGCCGCCTAAAATCAACTGGGGCAGCCCGGCCACCATCGAAGATTTGCTATCAATGGAAATATGAGTAGCATCCAAGACGCGCGAATGGCGCTCTCGATGTGCATCATAGCGGTCGAGCGACACCGTGGGGAACACTATGTCTGCCGCAGTATCGCACGCGATATCGACCATCTTGGAAAGGGATTGCGGAGCAAACCACTCATCGGCGTTCATGGCGATGATTTGAGAGCCGCGCGAGGCAGCAAAACCGGCACGAAGACACGCGCCGCGCGTCGCGTCCTCGACGTCAATCAAATCAATATGGATGTCCCTGTCAGCAGCAACTTGAAGCGAATGGCGCACACCGGGCGCAGCATCGCGACAGACAACGACAATCTGCAAATCGTAGAGGTCTTGGTTCTGGATACTCTCGAGCGCACGCATCGCATAGCTGGGCGAACCTTCTACCACAAGGATCACCGAAAGTCGCGGATGCGAGCCACGTCGAACCAAATTATCCGTCCTCTCGACAGCAATGAATAAAACCGTGGTTCATGGTACACCCCGGCAATAAAAGCAATGAGACACCGGTTGTATTGCACGCCAAGAACAGATGTTGCACACGCGCAGCCCACAGATGGCAGGTGTCGACGCACGACGCGTCGAGCCCTCCCCTAGTCGAGCACGACAAGCTCGGCGGGATCGTAATCCACGCCCATAAACGTAAGGCCGCAGGCAGGAGCCGTGGGGCCCGCAGCGGTACGGTCGCAAGCATCGATGACCTCGCGCATCCACTCGGGTTCACGGCGATGCATGCCAATCTCGACAAGCGTGCCCACGATCGTACGGACCATCGAATGCAGAAACGCATTGCCCTCGATGGTGAACGTCAGGATGTCCTCGCCAAACGCAACCTCATGGCCAAATTCGGCACGCATCACGCAGCGATGCGTGGGCTTGCCAACGGCCGAAGCAACCTTGCAAAAGCTTTTAAAGTCCTGCTCGCCCAGCAGAGCGGGGCAGGCAGCAGACATAGCCTCAACATCCAAGGGATAGCGATGCCACCACACGGCACCGCGGGACAGCACGGGGCGCGCATCTCGATCGGCAATACGGTACGTATACGTACGGGAACGCGCGTCAAAACGCGCAGAAAAGCCTTTACGGGCCTTGTAGACCTCGTTTATGGCGATATCTTTGGGCAGCATGGCATCCATAGCCCGCAGCCACCTACGGCGCGTACAAGCGAGCTCAGCGTCCGTTACGGGCACGCTGATGTACTGAGCCACGGCATGCACGCCGGCATCGGTACGCCCCGCACACGTCAGATCGATCGGGCGGCGAAGCAGCGTCTCGATGGCTCGACGTAGCTCACCCGCAACCGTCGTCTGTCCCGGCTGCTCGGCAAATCCGCTATACGACGAGCCATCATAGGCCACGCGAAATACGAGCGTGGCGTCAAGCTCGGAAATCGAATTGAAATCAGACGGCGCAGTCATGGGCGCTCCCAACAAACAAGCAACGGTATCGCGACAAAAAAAGAGGGGTACGCGAACGTACCCCTCGAATATAGCCTATGCAGACGGAATGTCTACTCAGCGGTCTCCTCAGCAGGAGCCTCCTCGGCAGCGGTCTCCTCGACAGCCTCGACCTTCTTGGGAGCAGCGGCCTTCTTGGGGGCCGGAGCAGCCTTCTTGGCCTTAGGCGTGCAAGGCTCGGTGACGAGCTCCATGATAACGATGGGAGCGTTGTCGCCCTTACGGTTACCGAGCTTCATGATGCGGGTGTAACCGCCGTTGCGGTCCTGCCACATGCCCTGAGCAGCCTTGTCGAAGATCTCGGCAACAAGCTGCTTATCGCCGAGCTTGGCGATAGCCAGACGACGAGAGTGCAGGTCGCCCTTCTTGGCCCAAGTGATGATCGGATCGACGACCGAACGCAGCGCCTTAGCGCGGGTCTCGGTGGTCTTGATGCGGTCGTTCTCGAAGAGGGCCTTAGCAAGGCTCTTCTTCATGGCCTTGGTGTGGCTCGCATCGGTGCCGAGCTTAAGGCCCTTCTTAACGTTGTGACGCATGGTCTAGTTTCTCCTCAAATATGCGAAGCATTAAGCCTTCAGGCTCAGGCCCATGGACTCAAGCTTGTCCTTCACTTCCTCGATCGACTTAACACCGAAATTACGGATGTTGAGCAGATCGTTCTCCGAGAACTCAACGAGCTGACGGACCGAGTGAATGCTGGCGCGCTTAAGGCAGTTGTAGGAACGGACGGAAAGGTCCAGATCCTCGATCTGCTTGTCCAGCTCGGCGTTGTCGTTGGTGACCTCGGGAGCGAAGATCGAAGCCTCCTCCTCGACCTCGGGGGTCTCGGCAAGGTTCATAAAGGCGGCCATATGCTGGTTGATGATATTGGCAGCCTGGACCACGGCGTCGCGCGGGGCGATGGAGCCGTTGGTCTCGATCTCGAGGACAAGGCGGTCGTAGTCGGTATGCTGACCGACACGGCAAGCCTCAACGAGCTTGGCGCAACGGGAAACCGGCGAGTACAGCGAGTCGACATGGATCACACCGATGGGATCGTTGTCGCGCTTGTTGGCCTCGCCAGAAACATAGCCGCGGCCATAGCCGATGCGCATGCTCATGGTGAGATGGCCACCCTCGGTGAGCGTAGCGATGTGCTGCTCGGGGTTGACCAGCTCAAACTCGGACGGAATAAAGAAGTCCGCACCGGTGACCTCGCAGGGGCCGTCAACCGAGATGGTGGCGGTCGCCTCGTCGGTCGTGCCGAGAGCCCTGAAGACAAGACCCTTGACATTCAGGACGATGTCGGTGACATCCTCGACCATGTTAGGGATGGTCATGAACTCGTGCTGCGCACCATCGATCTGAATAGCCTCGACGGCGGCACCCTCGAGCGAGGACAGAAGAACGCGACGAAGGGAGTTACCCAGCGTATCGCCGTAGCCACGCTCGAGCGGCTCGACGGAGACACGAGCAGACGTCTCGTTGATCTCTTCGACCTGAACCTGAGGCCTAATGAATTCTGACATGTATTACCTCCAGCCTCAGCAGCCCGGATGGACTACTTAGAGTAGAGCTCGACGATGAGCTGCTCGTTGATATCACCGCTGATCTGCTCACGCGTCGGCAGAGCGAGCACGTTACCAGACAGCTTCTCGATATCGACCTCGAGCCAGCCAGGGACCTCAAAGCGCTCGGAGGAAATCAGAGCCTCCTTGATGGGGAGGAGGTCACGGAACTTCTCGCCGACAGCGACGACGTCGCCGGCCTTGACGCGGTAGGACGGGATGTCCACGCGCTTGCCGTTCACGGTGAAGTGACCGTGACGGACGGACTGACGAGCCTCTTTGCGGGTGCGGGCGAAGCCAAGACGGAAGACGACGTTGTCGAGGCGAGACTCAAGGATGATCATGAGGTTCTCACCGGTGACGCCGTTCATCTTGCGGGCCTTGTTGAAGTAGCCGTGGAACTGCTTCTCCAGAACGCCATAGATGAACTTGACCTTCTGCTTCTCGCGCAGCTGCATGCCGTACTCAGATTCCTTGCGACGGCGCTTGGGCTGACGGATAGATTCCTTCTTGCTGCTGTAACCGAGCTCAGCGGGATCGATCCCGAGCTGACGGCAGCGCTTAAGAACAGGAGTCCTGTCGATTGCCATATTGATACGATCCTTTCAGTTACACGCGGCGACGCTTCTTGGGGCGGCAGCCGTTGTGCGGAATGGGGGTCTTGTCCTGGATGCTCGAGACCTCGAGGCCAGCAGCCTGGAGGGAGCGAATGGCGGTCTCACGACCGGAGCCGGGGCCCTTGACGAAGACGGAAACCTTCTTCATACCGTGCTCCATGGCCTGCTTGGCAGCAGCCTCGGCAGCCATCTGGGCAGCGAACGGCGTGGACTTACGGGAGCCCTTGAAGCCCACCTGGCCAGCCGACTTCCAGGAAATGACGTTGCCCTGGGGATCGGTGATCGAAACGATCGTGTTGTTGAACGTAGAACGAATGTGAGCCTGGCCCACGGAAATGTTCTTACGGTCCGCGCGCTTCAGACGGGCAGCGCGAACGTTCTTCTTAGCAGTAGCCATCTATCTAGCGCTCCTTATTTCTTCTTCTTAGCACCGATCTGACGCTTCGGGCCCTTGCGGGTACGAGCGTTAGTGTGGGTGCGCTGGCCGCGGACCGGGAGGCCCTTGCGGTGACGAAGGCCGCGGTTGCAGCCGATGTCCATAAGGCGCTTGACGTTCTGGTTGCGCTCACGGCGGAGGTCGCCCTCAACCATGATCTGGTTCTTATCGATATAATCACGGATGGCGTTAACCTCATCCTCGGTGAGGTCCTTAACGCGCGTATCCACGTTAACGTTGCACTCGACGCAGATCTTCGTCGCAGTGGTGCGGCCGATGCCGTAAATGTAGGTCAGACCGATCTCAACGCGCTTCTCACGCGGGAGGTCGACACCATTAATACGGGCCAACGTAGTCTCCTCTCTTAACCCTGACGCTGCTTATGACGGGGGTTCTCGCAAATGACGAGGACCTTGCCATGGCGCCTAATGATTTTGCACTTATCGCACATCTTCTTGACCGAAGGACGTACCTTCATCGTTCTTCCTTTCGGTAGCGCTCAAACTACTTCCCTACTATCTACTCGCCCAGCCGCAGGCGTTTAAAACTATGGCTGGTCTTCACACACAATCCGACCGTAGGTTGAGCTAAGCCTGCAGTCGGAAATGGAGTGCGCGTATGCGTGCCGCTATTTGTAGCGATAGGTGATGCGGCCGCGGGTCAGGTCGTACGGGGAAAGCTCCACGACAACCCTGTCACCGGGGAGAATACGGATGTAATTCATTCGGATCTTGCCAGAAATGTTGCACAGAACCGAATGACCGTTCTCGAGCTCGACCTTAAACATGGCATTGGGCAGCGGTTCCTTTACCGTACCCTCGAGCTCAATTGCGTCTTCCTTCTTCACAAGCAATCATCTTTCTCTAGAAAACGACAGCGATTGAGTATTCTACAACACGTATGCACGCATCGTAATAACTTCGTAATGGCTCCACAACTAAGTGGAACTTGTTACATTTCTCCGCCTTGGAGCGAACACCAAGCACCTTGGGCATCCGTGGTGATAATCACCGGACCGTCATTGGTAATGGCGACGGTGTTCTCGTAGTGCGCGGCGGGCAGGTGGTCGTTGGTCGTAACAATCCAACCGTCGGAGCCCGTGCTCACATGGTTGGAACCCATCGTAACCATCGGCTCGATGGCAATGACCATGCCGGCCTGGAGGCGAACGCCCCTCCCCTTCTTTCCATAGTTAGGAACGTTGGGGTCCTCGTGCATCACGCGGCCAATGCCATGGCCCACATAGTCACGAAGCACGCCGTAACCGTGAGACTCGGCGAGGGACTGAACGGCGTAACCAACATCCCCGATATGGTTACCGGGAACAGCCTGCTCGATGGCAGCCTTAAGGCAATCGCGCGTGACCTCGCACAGGGCCTTGGCCTCGGGCGTGGGTGTGCCGACAAAAAACGTCCAAGCGTTATCGCCAACCCAACCGTCGACAACGGCTCCCGTATCGATGGAGATGATATCGCCATCGCGCAGGATCATGTCGGGGTTGGGAATACCGTGGACCACGGCATCGTTAATCGATGCGCAAATGGTACCGGGGAACCCGCCGTAACCCTTAAAGGCCGGGGTGCCGCCATGCATACGGATAATCTGCTCCGCGAGCTGATCGAGCTCAAAGGTCGAAACACCAGGGCGCACCATGGCTCCAACGTGGCGGAGCGCCATCTTAGATAGCGCTCCTGCCTTCTTCATCTGCTCGATTTGCGTTGCAGACTTAATCTTGATCATAGACCGAGAGCCTCTTTGACATCCCCGTACACGGTCTCGCGAGCCTGGTCACCGTTGACCGACTTGAGCAGACCCTGGCCACGATAGTAGTCGACGAGCGGGCTCGTGGACTTCTCGTAGACGTCGAGACGGTTCTTGATGGTCTCGGGCTTGTCGTCGTCGCGCTGATACATCTCGCCGGCGCACTTGGGGCAGGTAGCATCGGCAGCGGTGCCGGTGTAACCGCAGGCGCGGCAAGTGCGACGCGAAGACAGACGATCGATGATGACCTCGGGGGCCACGTCGACCAGAAGGGCGCAGTCGATCTCGCGACCCATGGCGGAGAGCTCGGAATCGAGCGTCACAGCCTGGGCGGTGTTGCGCGGGAAGCCGTCGAGGATGAAGCCCTGCTGGGCGTCATCGGCAGCAAGGCGCTCCTTGACAAGGTCGATCACGAGCTGGTCGGGAACGAGCTCGCCAGCGTCCATGTACTTCTTAGCCTGAATACCAAGCTCGGTGCCACCCTTGACGGCAGCACGCAGCAGGTCGCCCGTGGAAATGTGAGCGACGCCAAACTCGGCGACGAGCTCCTGTGCGACGGTGCCCTTACCGGCACCCGGAGCTCCGAGCAATACGAGGTTCATGAGCAATCCTCCTCTAGCCTATTTAAAGAATCCATCGTAATCATACATCTTGATCTGGCCTTCGAGCTTATCGACCGTGTCGAGCACGACGCCGACCATGATGAGGATGGACGTGCCGCCAAATGCCTGGATCAGATGGTTACCCGTGAAGGAGAAGATGATCGAAGGCACGATGGCGATGAGCGCCAAAAAGACAGCGCTGGGAAGCGTGATCTTGTTGAGCGCGTTCTTGATGTAGGCCGCGGTAGCCCTACCCGGACGGACGCCCGGAATAAAGCCACCCTGCTTCTTAAGGTTGTCGGCCGTGTCATCGGGGTTGAACACCATAGAGGTGTAGAAGTACGCGAAGAACACGATGAGGACAACGTTAAGCACCCAGTTGAGCCAACCGGTCGAAAGCGCAGAGGCAACTGCCTGAATCCAGCCGATGCCGGGGAAGAACACGGCAATCTGAGCCGGGAAGTACAGCAGCGCCGAGGCAAAGATGATCGGCACGACGCCCGCGGTGTTGACCTTGATGGGCAGGTAGGTGGTCTGGCCACCCATCATGCGACGGCCCACGACGCGCTTGGCATAGGAGACCGGGATGCGGCGCTGGCCGCGCTCAAGGAAAACAATCAGCGGGATAACCAGCAGGATGATGGCGCAGATGATCACCATGGTGATGATGCCACCGGCATTACCCTCGGTGCTGGAGAAGATAGCCTGCGGAAGGCCGGCCATGATGTTCGCAAAGATGATCAGCGACATGCCATTGCCGATACCGCGCTGGGTGATGAGCTCACCAATCCACATGATCAGCATAGCGCCTGCGGTGAGCGTACCGACGATCATGAGGTCGAAGATGATCTCGGGAGCGCCGGCGCCATTGAAGCTGATGCCGAAGCTCTTAAAGAGGAAGAGGTAACCCACGGAGTTGAGGATTGCCAGAGCCAGGGTGAGGTAACGCGAATACTGCGTAATCTTGGTCTGACCGACCTCGCCCTCGCGGGCAAGCTCATGCAGGGAAGGCACGACGGCCTGGAGCATCTGGAGGATGATCGAGCTGGTGATGTAAGGCATGATGCCCAGCGAAAACACCGACACATAGCTCAACGCGCCGCCAGAGAAAAGATTCAGGAGGGCCATAGCACCTGCGGCGACCGAATTGTTATCGGTCGAGAAAAGGCCCAGCATCCCCTGGAAGGGAATGCCGGGCACAGGAACGTGCGCACCAATGCGGTACACGACGAGCATAGCTATGGTAAAAAGAATCTTTTCGCGCAATTCTTTGATGCGGAAAGCATTCTTAAGACCATTTAGCACGGCAGCTCGACCTTTCCGCCAGCGGCCTCGATCTTGGCCTGCGCAGAAGCGCTGACCTTGTCGACCTTGACCGTGAACTTCTTGGTGAGCTCACCATTGCCGAGCACCTTGACGGGCTCGAACTCGCTCTTGGTGATGCGAGCGGCCTTAAGAGCGGCACCGTCGATCACAGCGCCGTCCTCGAACTTACGCTCGAGACGCTCAACGTTAACAGCGGTGTACTCGATACGACGGGGGTTGCGGAAGCCCGGAAGCTTGGGCAGGCGCATAGCCAGCGGAGTCTGGCCACCCTCGAAGCCGGCACCCTTGGTGCCACCAGAGCGGGAACCCTGGCCCTTCTGGCCGCGGCCAGAAGTGGTGCCGTGACCCGAAGAATTGCCACGGCCGACGCGCTTGCGGTTCTTAGTGGAACCGGGCGCGGGAGTAAGATCGTGAAGCTGCATTTGCTACTCCTCTACAATCTCGACAAGGTGCTTGACCTTGAAGATCATGCCGCGGACGGACTCGTTGTCAGCAATCTCGCGAACCTCGCGGATCCTGTGGAGACCGAGGGCACGGACAGTACGGACCTGGTCCTGCTTGCAACCGTTGGTGCTGCGGACCTGCTTGATCTTGATGGTGTCAGCCATGCTTAGTTCTCCTTACCGACGAACATCTCGGAGACCGTCAGGCCACGGCGAGCCGCGACGTCCTCAGGGCTGGAGAGCTCCTTGAGGCCCTCGACGGCAGCCTTGATGATGTTGAGGCCGTTGTCGGTACCGAGGGACTTGGACAGGACGTTCTTGATGCCAGCAAGCTCGAAGAGGGGACGCACAGCGCCGCCGGCGATAACGCCGGTACCCTCGACAGCGGGCTTGATGATGATGCGGCCGGCACCAAAGTGGCCGAGAACCTCGTGCGGGATGGTGCCCTGCTCGGTCACCGGCACGTGGAACATGTTCTTCTTGGCATCGAGAGACGCCTTGGAGATGGCCAGGGGCACCTCAGCGGACTTGCCCATGCCAACGCCGACGTTGCCCTTGCCGTCGCCAACGACGACGAGAGCGACGAGGCTCATGCGACGACCACCCTTGACGGTCTTCGACACGCGGTTGATGTAAACGACGCGCTCCTCGAACTCGGAGGCCTCGCGCTGCTGCTTCTGATTACGAGCCATGTGCTACATACCTCCTAGAACTCGAGACCGGCGGCACGAGCACCGTCGGCGAGGGCCTTGACGCGGCCATGGTAGATACGGCCACCACGATCGAAAGCGACCTTGGTGATGCCGGCCTCGATGGCACGCTTGCCAACGAGCTGACCGACCTTCTCCGCAGCCTCCTTGTTCGAGGTGTGGGTGCCCTTGAACTCGGCCTCGAGGGTCGAGGCAGAGACGAGCGTCAGGCTGGAGCCCTTGCTGTCGTCGATGATCTGGGCATAGATGTTGGCGTTAGTACGGGTCACGCGAAGACGCGGACGCTCGGCGGTACCCGAGACCTTGCCGCGAACACGACGCTGACGACGCTTGAGGCCTTCCAGCTTCGCCTTATGCTTGTTCATACGTAAACTCCTAAAAAGGTTGATCTTGCCAGCACCTAACGGGGTGCTGGTCTTATGCGAGTAAGTCGGTTACGACTACTTGGCGGCCTTACCCAGCTTGCGGCGGATGTGCTCGCCGACATAGTGGATACCCTTGCCCTTGTAAGGCTCGGGAGGACGATGGCCGCGAATCTCAGCGGCGATCTGACCGACCTGCTGCTTGTTGATACCCTTGACGTTCACGTGGGTGTTGTCGGGAACCTCGAAGGTGATGCCCTCGGGAGCCTCGACGATCACGGGGTGCGAGAAGCCCAGGGAGAACTCGAGGTTCTTGCCCTTCTGCTGCACGCGGTAACCGACGCCGGCGAGCTCGAGCTTCTTCTCGAAGCCCTCGGAAACGCCAACAACCATGTTGTGGATGAGGGCGCGGGTGAGGCCGTGACGGGCGCGGGTCTCACGCTCGTCGTCGGGACGGGAAACGGTGAGGACGTTGTCCTCGACGTTGATGGCGAGCTTCTCAAAAACATCGAGCTCGAGCTGGCCCTTGGGGCCCTTGACGACAACGTTGTTGCCGTTGACTGCCACTTCGACTCCGGCGGGAATCTGGACAGGCTTATTACCGATACGAGACACGGTGATCTCCTTTCCTTCTACCTACCGAGCGAATTACCAGACGTAAGCGATGATCTCGCCGCCGACGTTGTGCTTGCGAGCATCGCGGTCGGTCATGACGCCATGGCTGGTGGAAATAATGGCGGTACCAAGGCCACCGCGGACGCGGGGCATGTCGGCAACGCCGGTGTACTTACGCAGGCCCGGCTTGGAAATGCGGCGGATGCCGTTGATAACCTTAGCCTTCTTGGGACCATACTTAAGCGTGATGTGCAGAGTCTTCTGGGGAACGGTGTCCTCGACATCGTAGCCCTCGATGTAGCCCTCCTCGTGCAGAACACGAGCGATCTCGACGAGCTTCTTGCTGCTCGGCATGGAGACCGTGGCCTTGTTCACAGAGTTAGCGTTACGGATGCGCGTAAGCATATCTGCGATCGGGTCTGTAAGGTTCATACAGATTCTCCTTCGTTCTTGATGAACACGTGCTCTTGGTTCTTCGCCGCCCTTAACGGCAAAGCCTAACTAGCGCGTTTTCCCTGTTCCAAACGGATGCTTGAAACGCTGGTAGTGACTTACCAGCTGGCCTTCTTAACGCCGGGAAGCTCGCCCTTGAGTGCAAGCTCGCGGAAGCAGACACGGCACAGGCCGAACTTGCGGTACACAGAGTGCGGACGGCCGCAGCGCTGGCAGCGCGTGTACTCACGAGTAGAGAACTTCTGCTTGCGATTGCACTTGACGATCATCGATGTCTTAGCCACTTATATCCTCCTCACATAGAGTATTGTTCGCCCCAAGCGCCGCCCCCTTCTGGGAACGGCGCTCATAGGGCAGGTGAACCTATTTCTTGAACGGGAAACCGAAGGCGTCCAGAAGGGCCTTGGCCTCCTCATCGGTATTGGCGGTGGTCACGAAAGTGATGTCCATACCACGCTGGTGATCGACGGAGTCAAAGTCGATCTCGGGGAAGATGAGCTGCTCGGTGACGCCCATGGAGAAGTTACCACGGCCGTCGAAGCTCTTGGCGGAGATGCCGCGGAAGTCGCGGATACGGGGAATCGCGACGGAGGTCAGACGATCGAAGAACTCCCACATACGGTCGCCACGAAGGGTAACCTTGCAGCCGATCGGCATACCAGCGCGCAGGCGGAAGGTAGCGATGGACTTGCGGGCACGGGTGATCATCGGCTGCTGCCCGGTGATGGCGCGCAGGTCGCGCACGGCACCGTCGATGGCCTTGGAATCGGTAGCGGCCTCGCCGACACCCATGTTCACGACGATCTTCTCAAACTTGGGGATCATCATGACGTTCTCGTACTGGAACTTGTCCTGAAGCTGCTGCTTGACCTCGTTGTTGTACTTGGTCTTCAGACGCGGCACATACTTCTCTTCTGCCATTGTTCACTCCTTCTTGGGGTTTTAAGCACGGGGCGTGGCCACGATGGGTTGTCCTCGTGCCTCCTGACTGCATCCGCGCCGCTCATGGCATTTCGCGGTTTGGACTCGACGCAGCAGGAGCCGACAAAACAATCGGTACTATACGCGCATCGGGAGCGTATTTCCAGAAAAACCTCGTCTGCCTGCACAACTCCACAACTCGTGCGCACAAATGACCCGCATGTCCCGGGTAGCTAATGGCAGAGGCTTTATTTTTGGCGAGGCAGGACCAGGTTGAGGACGACGGCGACAAGTGCGGCGACGGCAATGGAGGATCCGCCAAAGACGGTGCCAACCCATGCGGGGAATCCAGCGCCGGCAAGCGCGCCGGCCGTGCGCTCAATGCCCGTGCCAAAGGCGATAGAGAGACCCATGAGCGTGGTATCGCGCTGAGACAAGCCGTGGCGGGCAAACATGACCACACCGTTCATGCCGATGGTCGCGAACACGCCGATCGTGGCGCCACCGATGACCGGCTGCGGAATGGACGTGAGTACCGCCGCACACTTGGGCAGCAGGCCCGCGATGAGCAAGATGACGGCGGCAAGCGTAAAGACCATGCGGTTGACGACCTTGTTCTCGGCGATAATGCCCACATTCTGGCAAAAGGTTGCCGTGGGGACGCCGCCCAAAAAGCCCGACAGCATACCGACCAGGCCGTTGGCGATCAGGCCACCCGAGATCTGGCTATCGGTCGCAGGGGTATCGAGCGCAGCAGACGACACGGCGGCAAACTCGCCCATGACCTGCACGGCGTTGACAATGGCGACAACGCCCACAACGGCGCACGCGGCCGGGTCGAACACCAGGCGATGGGCGCCCAGGGCCGGCGGGGCGAACCAGCTGGCGGTCGCGATGGCCGAGAAATCGACCATGCCCAACACCGCAGCCAAAACAAAGCCCGCGCAGATACCAGCCAGGATGCTGCCCAGCCTAAGCGCGCCCTTGCCGTAGTTGCCAGCCATAAAGGTGACGACGAACGTCACAAGTGCGACGGCCCAGTTGGTGACACTGCCAAAATCGGCCGCGCCCTCCCCGCCCGCCATGGAGGCAACTGCCACTGGGCATAGCGACAGGCCAATGACAAAGATGACGGTGCCAAGCACCGGGGCCGGAAACAGAAAACTCACGCGCCTAAACAGTAGGCCGAAGAGCGCGACGAGCGCGCCGCCGATTACCTGGGCGCCCAGTACGGCCTCAAAACCAAGCTCAAGACCGACTGCCTTGAGCGCCGGCACGAAGGTAAAGCTCGCACCCATCACAATGGGCAGGCCCGAACCGACGACACCTTTTTTTATGGGAAACTGTTGAAGGAAAATGTCAAGCGCCGAGAGGACGAGCGACGCCTGGATGACAGCGGCTTCCTCTTGAGGGGTAAAGCCACAGACCGACGCGATAATGATGGCGGGCGTGACGATACCCGCGAATGCCGCCAGCACATGCTGCAGTGCATGGGGTAATACCTGCACAAACGAAACTTTTCCCGTACGCTCGAACAGGGCATCCCCTGCTGCCGACTCTGCCATTTGCGCCTCCCATACCCTAGGCAGCGGCCCCATGCCGCTCAACGGTCGGACATTATAGGGCATATGGCACAGGTAGCATTTTGACCCGCATGCGGCAGAGGGCTGGGGCAGCTCATTTGGGATACGACTATCGCTTGCGGGGGACGAGTTTGGTGCGGCGCAGGTGGATCATCTCGGCGGCGATGGAGATGGCAATCTCCTCGGGATCCTCGGCCTCGATGGCGACACCGATCGGCAGGTGCAGCTCGTCGATCTGGCCCTGCGTGAAGCCCTCCTGCTCCAGGCGGGCGCGCACAAAGGCGGTCTTGCGGCGCGAGCCCAGGCAGCCCAGATAGGCGGGTTTAGCGCGCATGGCCTGAATCACCACGTCGATATCGGACTTGTGACCCGCCGTGGCGACGACCACCAAGTCGCGCGGGCCGATGGGACACAGCTCGCTCAGGTTCTTATAATCGACCAGACGACGGTCGTAGACGCCGGACACCCATTCGGGGGTCAGCGTGCCGGGGCGGTCGTCGCAAGCCACGACGGCAAAGCCCGCCGCCGTGAGCACCCGCGCCGTCGCAGCGCCCACGTGGCCGCAGCCAAAGATATAGGTCAGGCCCTCGGGGCAGAGCGTCTCGATGTGCGCCGGGGGAATCTCGGAGGCGGCGTTGGTGTAGGTGACGTTGCTCCCCTCTTCCGCCAGCGAAAGCCCGGGGCAGCCTGCAATGGTATGGCGTGATGCCTCGCCATGGTACTCAGCCGTATCGCCCTCGAGCGCGCTCGCGATAAACGGCTCAAAGTCGATGACGAAGTCGCCGATACGCCGATAGGCCAAGACGTCGGCAACCGACTGGAACAACGGTGCCTGAGTCGCATCCAAATGCAGGTAGCACAGGCAGATGGCTCCGCCGCAGATCATGCCGGTATCGGAGTTCTCGCCGCCCATGGTGTAGCGGACCAGACGCGATTGCCCTGCGGCCAGCAGCTCGCGCGCCTCGTCCAGCGCAAAGAGCTCAATCTTGCCGCCGCCGATGGTGCCCGCTTGGCTGCCATCGGCAAAGACGGCCATCCAGGCGCCCACGCCGCGTGGTGATGACCCCGCCGTACCGGCCACGACCACGAGCTCGCACGTCTCGCCAGCACGCAGGGCGGCAAGCGCCGCATTCACAACATCGAGCTTTTCCATTGCCGCCTTCTATCCTCTAAAGACATCGGTGAGCATAGCGAGTGCCTCGAGCACGCCGCCGCCGACCGATGTCGCCTTGTCCGAAATATAGTTGATGTAGCTGGCGTCGCCGCGCGGATCGACATCGGCGCATTTAAAGCCCTCAGTCACCCGCACGCCGTTCGCCAAAAGCCCGCGCAGACAGCCATCGATCTGCGTGCACATGGGTGTATCTCCCGCGTAGCCAATCACGTCTCCGGCGCTCACGATGTCGCCGATTGCGCGGTCGGACCGAAACACGCCGGCGGCGGGGCTGTGGATAACTCGTTCCTTGCCATAACCGGCGATAATGCCCGGCACGCCCGTGTTGGGCTGGGGCGAACCTTGGGTAATGACACGGCCGAGAAAATGCCCGCGCATGGTCTCGACCACGGCGTCGCAGTCAACCGGCGCGGTAAAGCCCGGCCCCACAGCGATGACGGCAGGCGCCATGTCGCGCGTGGTGCCCAAGTTGCGCTTAGCCAAAATCGCGTCGACCACAGCCGTGGGTTTAAGCTCATCGAGCATCTTGGCCTGAGGGTCCACCACAACGGCGACGTCTCCAGCCTTGGTAATCTCAAGCGCCTCAGCCGGCGTCTGTGCCAAGCGAGCGCGAATGCCTTCGACCTGGACCTCGCCCAAGCGAATGGCCTCGCAAAAACAGATTGTGCGGCGGATGCACGTGGGAACCGCGATATCGGCCATAACGACCGAAACGCCGGCGCGCACCAAGCGAACGGCGACGCCCGTGGCAATATCACCGGCGCCGCGAACATAAACGAGCATTCCCGGGGCACCTCCCTGTGCTACGGTTTGAGCAGAGCAAAAGCGGTTCGACCGCTACTCTGATGATTATTTATTATCACAGTATTATACGGCGGTGAACAGATGGAAACGGTTAGCGGCAATCTTGCCTCGGCGCTCAGGATCGAGCCGGGCATTACCGCGATTATCGGCAGCGGCGGCAAGTCGACCTTGCTCAAGACGCTGGGTCTTGAGCTCATGCGCGCTGGCGGCCGCGTGCTCCTCTGTACCACCACGCATATGCTTCCCGTTGCCGGCGTGCAATGGGACGGGTCGAATCGTCGCCTGGACGCCGCGCCTTGGAAGCCAGGTGCCTCACACGCCCCCGGCTGCACCTGCGAGGCCTGCGCGGGCCTTGTGCGCGGAAGCATCTGCCAGGCAGGCGTCTTGGACCCGGAGACAGGCAAGCTCTCCGCCCCCGCCGAGCCGCTCGACCAGCTGGCGCAGCGCTTTGACTATGTGTTGGCCGAGGCAGATGGCAGCAAGCGACTCCCGCTCAAGGCACATGCCGCCTGGGAGCCGGTAATTCCCGCCGCCACGGCAAACGTTGTCTGGGTCGTCGGCGCCTCGGGGCTGGGCAAGCCCGTCGCCGAGGTTGTCCACCGCCCCGAGGTCTTCTGCGAGCGCTGCGGCTGCGAGCCCACCGACACCGCCACCCCAGAGCGCGTCGCTATGGCGCTCAATGCCGAGCTGCAGATGCTGAACCTCAGCAATGCCCGCATTATGCTCAACCAAGTCGACACGCTTGCCGATCCAACGATGGCAGATTGCTTCGAGGCAGCCCTCGGCCGCCCCCTCATCGCCACCAGCCTCCAGGGGTAGCAAATTTGGGACGGGGCTCTTTTTGCTACCCCGTCCCAAAAAATCATCTCCCAAATTAGCTACCCCGGCGGTCTTCCCGTTAGCGGGGCACGTAGCGGCCGGGTTGGGCTCCGGTGGGCTCGCCGTCGCGCGCAGCCAGCACGCCGTTCACAAACACGGCCTTGGCGCGGCCGTGTGCCTCAAAGCCCTCGAGCGGCGTATAGTCCACAGCCTGATGCTGTGTCGCGGCGCTGATCGTCCAACGCGCGCACGGATCCCACACGCATACGTCGGCATCGGAGCCCTCGGCAAGACAGCCCTTGCGCGGATACATGCCAAAGACGCGCGCCGGGTTCTCGCTCATCAAGCGGCACAGATCCTCGGGGCCCAGCTGTCCCTCAAAGCTCGTAGCGATCGCGACGGGGCGATGCTCCACACCGGGCCCGCCGTTGGGAATCGCGCGAAAGTCATCGCGCCCGCGGTCCTTTTGCCCGTGCAGATTAAAGCTGCAGTGGTCGGTGGCAATAGTATCGATCTCGCCAGCCACAAGCGCCTCGCGCAGCGCGGCACGGTCACCGGCATGGCGCAGCGGCGGGCTCATCACGTACTTGGCGCCCGCAAAGCCGTCCTCGCCCTGCTCCAAGTAGCGCGTATCGTCGAGCATCAGATACTGAGGGCAGGTCTCGACATAGATGTTCTTCTGCCCGTGCGCTTTGGCAGCGCGAATGGCCTCGAGCCCCAGCTTGGTCGAAAGGTGCACCACGTTGACCGGAGCGTCCCCGGCCAAGTGCGCCAGATACAGCAGGCGGCTCACGGCCTCGGCCTCACACACGTCCGGACGGCTGAGCGCATGGCCCTCGGGCCCGTGGATACCCTGCTCAAACACGCGCTTCTGCAGCGCGTTGACCAACGTGCCGTTCTCGCAATGCACGCACAGGATACCGCCCACGCGCTTGAGCTCCTCCAGCACCTCGAGCGTCTCGGCATCGTCCAGGCGCAGATGGTCGTAGGCAAAGTAGGTCTTAAACGACGACACGCCCGCCTCGCGCATGGCCGAAAGATCGGCGCGGTTGCGCTCATTCCACTCGGCAAGCGCCATATGGAAGGCATAGTTGGCGGTGCAGGTGCCGTCGGCGCGATGATGCCACTCGACCAAGGCATCGGGCATGGTCACGCCGCGATCGGCCGTCGCGTAGTCCACAATGGTCGTCGTGCCGCCGCAGGCAGCCGCGCGCGTGCCGGTCTCAAAGCTATCGGCTGTCCAATCCATGCCGGTCCAGCACTGCATGTGCGTGTGCCCATCGATAAAGCCCGGGAACACCCAGCAGCCCGCAGCATCCTCGACGGTATCGCCCTCGGCCGGCTCAATCGCCGCGGCAATCCGTACGATCTTATCGCCATCCATGGCAAGATCGGCGCGGCGAAGCCCTTGGGGCGTCACGAGTGCGCCGTTTTTGATGATGATCATAATTGCTCCTTATTGATTGATGCAGTTGGCCACGCGATCAAAATACGAGCAGGCGGCGATATGCTCCGTTATGCGTCGCTGTCCCTTGACGGTATCGACGTCCCACAGCTCGTAGGCACGCGCCTCGACCAGCACCACGTCGGTACGGTCCTTGAGGATCGAACCGCCGCCGTCCTTACCCTCAAGACACATAAGTGCATCGAACAGTTCCGCCGGAAAGAGCACCGGGCTCGAAGGCTCACCGTTGCACGCAAGACGCACCGGATACTTGCGGCCACGCTCATCAAACGCGCGAACCATGGCCTCAAAAGAATCCGAACTCACGAGCGGCTGGTCGCCCGGCAAAAAGAGGCAACCCTTCCAGCCGCGGCTCGCCCCCCACGAAAGGCCCGCACGGACGCTTTCGCTCCTGAGCTTGCCATCGTGCAGCACGCACGGGCAATGCTTGTCCTCGCAAATCTGGGCGACCTCGGGCCAACGCGTCGAAACCACGACGTCAAAGCCCCGGGGAACCGAATCGATAGTCCGGGCAATCAGCGGCTTGCCATAGATATCGGCAAGCATCTTGTTAGAGCCAAACCGCTTGCCCTCGCCCGAAGCCATAATGACGCAACCGAGTTTCATGGCGATACCTCCCCTGAAACCATCGTACCCATAACTCGCGTCGCGGGGCATCTACATCGAAAGCGCTTATCCCGCACGCCCACGATGCAAAAAGGGGCACCCCGCCGGTTGGCAGAGCGCCCCCTTTACATGGCTTACCTCAGCGCGGCTTTAGGCCTGGAACCAACGGGCGGTGTTGCGCTCGTCGAGGGCCTTGAGGGTAGCGGCGGGATCGGCAACCTTCTGCAGGAACATCATGGCTGCGATGGCGTACGGCTTGTAGCTGGCCTCCTTGTACATGCCCACGCGGTGCATGTCAAAGACGTCGGCGTTGACCTCGCCGTGCTCGCAGGAGACACCGGAGATGTCGGCGGGCAGCGGGTGCATAAAGATGGTGTCCTGGCCGTTGGCGGTCTTCTCCATGAGCTCGGTCGTGGAGCACCAGTCCTGATGGGTGGCGTTCTGAGCGAGCAGCTCCTTCTCGAGCGCTGCGATGCCGGCGTCGTCGCCCTCGGCGTACAGGTTGGTACGCTTCTCCATGGCGGCAAACGGAGCCCAGCTCTTGGGGATCACGATGTCGGCGCCCTCGAAGGCCTCGGCCATGGTGTTGACCTGCTTAAAGGTGGTGCCGGACTCGGCGGCATAGCCCTTGGCGCGCTCGACGACCTCGGGCATGAGGTCGTAGCCCTCGGGGTGGGCCAGGGTGACGTCCATGCCAAAGCGGGGCAGCAGGCTGATCAGCGACTGCGGGCAGGACAGCGGCTTGCCGTAAGAGGGCGAATAGGCCCAGGTGACGGCAACCTTCTTGCCCTTGAGGTTCTCAAGACCGCCAAACTCGTTGATGAGGTAGAGCATGTCGGCAGAGGACTGCGTGGGGTGATCGGAGTCGGACTGCAGGGAGATGAGCGTGGGACGGTGATCCAGAACGCCGTCCTCGTAGGCCTGCTGGACAGACTCGGAGACCTCGGCCATGTAGGCGTCGCCCTTGCCGATGTACATGTCGTCGCGGATGCCGATGACGTCGGCCATGAAGGAGATCATGGTAGCGGTCTCGCGGACGGTCTCGCCGTGAGCGATCTGGGACTTCTTCTCGTCCAGGTCCTGCAGCTCGAGGCCGAGCAGGTTGGCGGCCTTAGAGAAGGAGAAGCGCGTACGGGTGGAGTTGTCGCGGAACAGGGAGACGGCCAGGCCCGAGTCGAAGATCTTGGACGAAACGTTGTTCTCACGCAGCTCGCGCAGGGCGTCGGCAACGATGTAGAGAGCCTTGAGCTCATCGGTGGTCTTATCCCAGGTGTGCAGGAAGTCGCTGCCGTACATGCCCTTAAAATCGAGGCCGTTCAGCTGCTCGACGAGCTCGGTAAACTTGGCGTCCATGTAAATATCCTTTCCATAGATGAAACGATCGCAATGAGTAGATGTGCTCCGGCATGCGCGTGTGGCTAGAACATGCAGAGCGCTATGACGAGGACCCGCTACCGTTGAGGAAGCATGGGAGATAACGACCGCGGGCCCCAAGTCAACAGGGGGTGCCGGGGACACAGGCTGTCCCCGGCTCAACAAGATCAAGGAATGGGACTAGTCGATCTTGTTGTTGGTCAGACCAGCGCGGAACACGGTAGCGTCGCCATCGGCCTGGCTCGGATCGTAGAGGTTCAAAGCAGCAACATACATGGCGGCAGCGGTGACCAGGTCGTCCTTGTAGGTGACCTCGTTGGGAGCGTGAGCCTGAGACTCGGCACCCGGGCCAAAGCCAACGCAGGGGATGCCATAGCGGCCCTGGATGGAAACGCAGTTCGTGGAGAAGGTCCACTTGTCGCACAGCGGACGACCGGTGCGCTTGTCCATGCTGGGCTCGCAGCCGATGCGCTCGTCACCGAACATGGCCTTGTGGGCGTCGACGAGGGCCTTGACGTGCGGAGCGGTCTCCTTGTTGATCCACGTGGGGAAGTAAGCCTCGGTCTCGTAGACCTCGCCGGTCCAGGACGGACGGTCGTACATGTACATGGAGACCTTCACGTCGTCGCCGTACTTCTTGGCGGCCGGCAGGTTGCGGATCTCGTCCAGGCAGGACTCCCAGGTCTCGCCGGCGGTCATGCGACGGTCGATGGAGATGGCGCAGGAGTCAGCGACAGCGCAGCGGCTGGGGCTGGTGTAGAAGATCTGGCTGACGGTGCAGGTGCCGCGGCCCAGGAAGCGGGCGTCCTCAAAGTGCTCGGGGTTGTACTTGGGGTCGAGCATCTTGACGAGGCCCTTGATGTCGGTCGACTCGTCGCAGCCGTTGTTGTTGAGGGCGCGGACGTCGGCGATGATGTCGGCCATCTTGTAGATGGCGTTGTCGCCGCGGTCGGGAGCGGAACCGTGGCAGGAGGTGCCGTGAACGTCGACGCGGATCTCCATGCGGCCGCGGTGACCGCGATAGATGCCGCCGTCGGTGGGCTCAGTGGAAATGACGAACTCGGGCTTAATGCCGTCCTTGTTGTAGATGTACTGCCAGCACATGCCGTCGCAGTCCTCTTCCTGGACGGTGCCGACGACCATGATCTTGTAGCCCTCGGGGATGAGGCCCATGTCCTTCATCATCTTGGCAGCATAGGTAGCGGAAGCCATACCGCCCTCCTGGTCAGAGCCGCCGCGGCCGTAGATGATCTCGTCGGTCTCGTAGCCCTCATAGGGATCGGCATCCCAGTTCTCGATGTTGCCGATGCCGACAGTGTCGATGTGGGAATCGATGGCGATGATCTTGTCGCCCTCGCCCATAAAGCCCATGACGTTACCCAAGCCATCGACCTTGACCTCGTCATAGCCAAGGCTCTCCATCTCGGCCTTGATGCAAGCGACAACCTCGCCCTCCTCGCAGGACTCAGAGGGGTGCGAGATCATGGCGCGCAGGAAGCGGGTCATGTCAGCGCGGTGAGACTCAGCAGCGTTTTTAATTGCCTCGAAATCGAGTTCTTTAGTCATAACAGTCAACCTTTCTACAAGGGTTTACCTACAGGTAGATATTTCAGATAGATCACTTGTGCCAAGCAGCGTGAGGTCGAGCACCCCACAAGCAAGTAGCCATAGGAGGCGGACGGAGGACTTTGCTCCGTCGCGAGTTCCGCACGAGCCGGAGAGCACTTAATGTGCTCTCCGTGCGAGCAGGACTGTCCGAGCAGGGAGTAAAGTCCTCCGGCTGCCTCCGGACAGGTCAGTCTGCTAGCAGGTCGGATACTCGCCCTCCCAGACGATGCGACGGTACTGATCCGGATCGGTGTCGCCCTCGGTGGAGAAACAGAGCACGGAGCTCGTCTTGTCCAGGCCGATGAGCTCCTTGAGCTCGGCGTACTCGGGGTCGAGCATGAGGGTCTCGACTAGGCCGGTGGTCACTGCGCCGGACTCGCCGGAGATGACGCGCGGGTCGCCCTTCTCGGGAGCGCCCAGGGTGCGCATGCCGCGAGCGGTGACCCAGTCGGGGCAGGACACGAAGGCGGTGGTGTGGTTGCGCAGGATATCCCAGCCCAAGATGTTGGGCTCGCCGCAGCACAGGCCGGCCATGATGGAGGGCATGTCGCCGTCCACGATGCGCGGGTCGCCGTCGCCGGCGGCAGCGCCCTTGTACAGGCAGGCGGCAGGCGCGCACTCGACCACGACGAAGGTGGGCGGGTTATCGGGATACAGGTTGGTGAAGTAGCCCACCACGGCGCCGGCGAGCGAACCCACGCCAGCCTGGACAAACACGTGCGTCGGGCGGTTGATGGCCATCTCGCGCAGCTGCTCGGCAGCCTCGGAAGCCATGGTGCCGTAGCCCTCCATGATCCAAGACGGGATTTTCTCGTAGCCCTCCCAGGCGGTGTCCTGAACGATGACGCCGCGCTCGCAGGCGTCAGCCTCGGCGGCGGCCATGCGCACGCACTCGTCGTAGTTGACCTCTTCGATGGTCACCGTGGCGCCCTCGGCGGCGATGTTATCAAAGCGGGGCTTGGTGGAACCCTTGGGCATGTGCACGACGGCCTTCTGGCCCAGCTTGTTGGCAGCCCACGCCACGCCGCGGCCATGGTTGCCGTCGGTGGCGGTAAAGAAGGTGGCCTGGCCAAAGTCCTCGGCCAGCTGATCGGAGGTCAGGTAATCGAAGGTGCAGTCGGCAACGTCCTTGCCGGTCTCGTCGGCAATGTAGTTGGCCATGGCAAACGAACCGCCCAGGACCTTAAAGGCGTTGAGGCCAAAGCGATAGCTCTCGTCCTTAACGCACAGGTTGGAAAGGCCCAGGCGCGCAGCCTGACCATCCAGGCGGGCAAGCGGAGTGACGGTATATTGGGGGAACGACTGGTGGAAGGCGCGGGCCTTCTTCACGTGGTCGAGGCTCATGATTCCCAAGTGCTTGTCATCGCTCTTGGGCATCGTGTTGCCCGCCCACTGGATCTTATCGGCCATACGGTGAACTCCTTAAGTCCTCTCTTGCCGGCCCCCGCATACGCGTTTCAGCCCGATCCCATTCACACGGCTGAACTTTTATGTGGATGCCAAACAAAAAGTTTGTTAGCAATGTTCTATCACACTTTTTGATTGGCATACCTAACGAATTGTTTGTTGCCGTAATCGGTACTTTTTCGCCGCCGAACGGTCACCAATTAGCCTGTCTGTGTATTTGTTTGCGAACAGGTGTGGTTTATGGCAAAGTGTGCCCAAACTAATTTTTAGGAAGGCACCCATGACCCCCGCACAGATTGAGTTTTACAAGCGCCTCGCACACGGTCTGGCGCTCCAATTTGGTCCCAACTGCGAAGTCGTCGTCCACGATCTGGAGACCGAGGACGTGGACCACTCCATCGTAGTGATCGAAAACGGCCACGTCAGCGGGCGCAAACTGGGTGACGGCCCCAGCCATATCGTGTTTGAGTCCATGCACGAGGGCGCCACCGACGTACACGACCGCGAGCCGTACCTCACTAAAACCACCGATGGCAAGCTGCTCAAGTCCTCGACCATCTTTATCCGCAACGACGAAGGCAAGCCCGTCGGCATTTTGGGCATCAACTTTGACATTACGCTTATGAAGGCTTTTGAGCGTTCGCTCGACGCCTTTACCGGCACCGGCGGCACGGGCTACACCGAGCCCGAGCCCATTACCAAGAACATCGGCGACTTGCTCGAGGACCTGCTGCACGAGTGCGAGCAGTTTGTGGGCAAGCCCGCGGCGCTCATGACCAAAGATGAGCGCATTCGCGCCATTGGCTACCTCGACCGTCGCGGCGCCTTCCTCATTTCCAAGTCGAGCGAGCGCGCCTGCGAGTTCTTTGGCATCTCCAAATACAGCTTCTATAGCTACCTCAATGAGGCCAAGGCGGCGGCCGGCGACAAGTAGGCACTCGCCTGGATTGCCCTCCCCTTTTGGGCGCGAGTTCTGGAAAGCACGAATCCAAGACCGAGCCGCTTGGGAAGTTCCATATAATCGATGTCATTAGTATTTCGAAAGGATGGAACAGAATGGCGTTGAGCAAGGCATCATGCACCGGTCGCGGATTGATTCCGGCAATTGGTGGACATGTGCACCGCATGTTCGATGAGGGTGAAGACGACCTGTTTTCGCTGAGCCTTGACGACGTGATGGATGATCGCCCGTGGACCGCCGACGAACTCATGGGCGGCGGGGCTCGCCCGTCAAGCCCCAATCCCGCACTTGCGCCTAAGCCCGCATCTGCGCCGACTCCTGCGCAGCCGCCTGTTTCGACGCCCGCGTCTACGCCCGCACCCATTTCGGCGCCCACACCCGCTCCCCGCCCCGCAAGCGACCCGTCCGAGACGGCGGCATTTCTCGCTGCGGCGACGCGGAGCAAATCGGCCGACAGCACCGTTATGTACAGCGCCCAGCAGTTGCCCGTTCCTGCGGCACGCAAGTCTCCGGTCACAAGGCTCGATGAGCCCGTTGCCCATCAGGTTGCCTACGATTCCTGGGCTGCAGCCGATCTGGATGAGACCTCTACCGGCATGCCGGCGCTCGACGTTCCAGTTAACCCGCTTTTTGCCGCCAACACGAGCGCCGCGGACTATGAGGGCGGTGCGGCATATTCCGATTATTCCGATGGCTATGCTGGCACCGATCGCATCGAGACCGAGGATTATGGCACCGCATCGAGCGATTATCTCAACGATCCGTACGCTGCCACGCCTGCACCGGAATATGACCCGGAGGCCGCGTCCGCGCCGGCGTATACCAAAAGCACGGGCGAAGAGCGCTTCGCCGATTATTACGCCGAGGAAAAGGCGCTGCGTTTCTCGGAATTTCCGCAGGCAGTCAAGGTTGCCTTTATCGCCATTGTCATTGCCCTGCTCGGCGTCATTGCGTTTGAGGGATTCCGTCTGTTCTCCGGCCCCACCCAAGCGGAGTCGGAGACCCAGCAAAAAGAGGACGATAACAAGTATCTGGACATCAACACCCTCAAGGGCGACCCCAACGACGGGGACGACGAGTAGCGAGAGCTGAAGGCGGCCGCAGGATCCCTCATCCAGCACCGGCTTCTAAGTGCTGTTTTGTCATCCAGCTACACTTTTCCGGATAATTTGCCTATCGAATTTGACACTTTTCCGAAGTTTTAAGGTGCCTATTTCGACACTTTTCCGGATGAGAGCCGAATAATCACTTGGAAAACCAACGCCATCCGCGCGTCATTTCGTGGATGGCGTTGGTTTGTTTCCGTGCGCGCTGATAGACTCCATCGTGCCCGCAAGGAGCGGGCGCGTTTTATCCAGAGTCGGGGTAGAGAGTTGGCTCCACGATCCCGACGCCAACCGGCCAAGAGGCACGGTGGCCCTGCCAACATCGATGAAAGGAGTCCATATGGACAATTTCTCCGTGCGCAGCGAGCGCAAATTCCACAACCTGGCAGCCAAGCCAAAACGAATGCATCTTCTGGACGGGCCGAGCAGCTATGCCTCGGCCATGGTCAAGAGTAGTCTCTCCCACCAGATGCGCTTTACGGTACAGAAGCTCGAGGAGGAACTCTGTGCTGCTGGCAATCCACATGTGTTGCAGATCAAGCCACTCGGAGACGACTCACGCGAGCCGTCTAGCTGGAAGCTGTTTGCAGACGGCACGTGCGTCGCAAGCGGTTCGGGTGACTTTGCCCGCGAGTGCTTCTGCGAGGATGCCGAGGTGTTTCTGGACCTGTGTCGTAATGCCGCACGCACAGCCGAGCTGCGTCAGTGGAGCCAAAGGGAATACGAGCTGCTGAGCGCTGCACGTGGGATCGCGGGGGTGTAAACAGGCGGAGCGCTCCTGAAGCCTTATTCCACACGATCGGGCGTACTCATCTGCAACTCGACTTGCTACCAGATGGTGTAATCACGTTCCACGTTGGTTAAGCCAGACCCCGGCCGGTCGTTGGTAAGTGAAACAACATCTCCCACCCATAGGCCTCTAAGACCGACCGTCCACTATAATCCAAGCGGCTAGCGTCTCCCAAGATCGCCATGGACACGTCTTCCAAGATGCCCTCTCAACTGTGCAGAAATAACAGCCGCCCATACGGTCGATGTGCTCCTTGCGCGTCTCGCTGACCACGCAACGATGGAAAACAGGTTCCTGGACGGATGACCCCTGAGGGGATGCATGAAATCGGCATCGAGGCCATCGTCTGTCGAACAATACCTGCCCATACCTTTAAAACATGAGAACAAGACGCCGGCGTCGGTATCGTTTTCAATTCAGTTTAAAACTGAGGAGATTCAGGAGCCAGCCGAATAAACCAAGACTCACTTAGTAATTGATAAATTTCTGACTGAGTATATAATATCTGACAGTAATAAGGATTCTTTACTATATGTGAGGCAGAAATGACTTCAACGGATGATGAACTAGTCAGCAGGCTCCAAGCTCACCTGTCAACCATTCGCAAGGCGGCGGGCTGGAGTGGCGAACGGCTTGCGAACGAACTAGGCATAACAAAGCAAACCGTCAGCAGCCTTGAGACGGGTAAAACGCAGATGACGAAGATGCACTATCTCGCCATCAGGGCGGCATTCAACAACGAAATCGCCGTCAGCGGAAACGAGGATCTGGCCAAAATAATTCAGCTATTCGTTGACCAACCAGTAGCACCCAAACTAGAGAAGATGCAAAATGCCCTTAAAGAAGGGGATGAGAAGGGGACACAACAAGAGGCAGCTACTAAGCAGAGCGCCATAGTTGGAGCAACCGCTCTCACCGCCGCCCTAATCCCCGCTTCATCAGCATTGATTCCGGCATTGGGCTCTCTTGCATATCAACTTGCAAAATCAATCAAGAAATGAGGTGTACAGAAATTGGAGCCGGAAAACACTGATCTGCCCGCAAAGAACAAAGGCCTCGTGTCGCTCGAGCAGCACAAAGTCCAGATTGGCATCGGTGTATTTGTGGCAATCAGTTCAATCGTTAGCATTACGATTGCCGCGAAAACGGGCCATACGCCTAAATTCAAAACTATTTGCAACGACGCAGACAAAGGTGTTGCCACGATTGCTAAGGCGGCGGAAAAGACCTCCTTGCCAGTGGTCAACCTTACCGGAGTCAAGAAGACCGCAACGGGACTCGGACATGACTTGCTTCTTTCGAATCAGGCAGTTAACAAGCGTCTCGTCTCCAGCGGAATGATGACAAAAGAGCCCTGGGGTTACAAGCTCACAGAAGTCGGCAAACTCTTTGGGAAAGAAACAGTCAAAGTAACGCGCGCCGGTTATACCTTCTCAAATATCGAATGGGATGAAGCGGTTGTCCCGTTTGTTTTTACTTCCGACGAACTTGCGAGCATTAACGCCAAAAAACTCGCATTGCGCAAGTCATAGCCCAGTAGTCAAATCTGATACACCGTGCGCCCCGCGTACGCAAACGAAAAGGAGATACCATGGTCATATACAGAACTCAAGAATGGAACGGATACGGAAAGCAAAACTACTACTGGTATGAATACCGCCGTGAGGGCGACACGGTTGTCAAATACAAGTGCAATAGGCGCAAGTTCTTCGATGGGGACGAAAGCAACTGGGAAGAAAGCGAGCATGAAGAAGATTCGTGGAGCATTGACGATCCCAATATGCCCGATTGGCTGAACGGCTACCTCTAATAACTATTAACCAGCAGCCCTTGAAAGCCCCACTTCCCACAGTGAACGTGGGGCTTGATATTGCCCTCCTGTCCGAAAGCACTTTCCATCTCAGCTTTCAAGCTAGGCAACCACAATGGTATGCGCCATGGCCGTCAGTTCACCAATCTCAATAAACCTGTCTTTTGTAATGCGATCGACCAATGCGCCGATTCTCTGGTCGGTCGCATCGACATCCCAAGCGATGCGCAGCCCGGGAGAGCCGCCAAAAGCAGCTGCTTACCTGATGCACAAAAGCGCAGAAACCCGCATCCCGAATATGGTGGGATGCGGGCACGGACAATCGTGTGTCCCATTCCAGGCGCGGATTCCGGGATGCGCTTTCCGTTTGAAGCTCCAACCGGAAAGCGCGTCCCATTCTGAGCGCCAATTCCGGGACGCAGTTTCCGCTCCAAACAAAAGGCCCCGGCTCGCGATGGAGCCGGGGCCAAAGGCGCAGCATATGCAGTTGATGCTGAGCATGGACGGCTCGTTAGTAATGGCCGTTCGCGCTCCACCCTACCCGCGGTGACGGGCGCGGCTGTACGGCGTATCCACCATGGGCAGATCCGGACGCAGCTTGCCGTCAAACGCGCGGTAGGCATTCTGCACGGCGGGCGCCGTGGGGATCGTTGCAATCTCGCCGATGCCCTTGCCACCATATGCCACGGGCAGCAGCTCGTCCTTCTCCACGTAGATGGCGTGGATATCCGGAATCTCGGGCGCACGGAACAGCCCGAGCGTGCCGTACCTTGCCTGGGGTACGCAGTCCTTGAGCGGCCAATCCTCGGTAAGCGCATAGCCCATACCCATGAGCACGCCGCCTTCGATCTGACCCTGGATGGAGATGGGATTGACCACCTTGCCGGAATCGTGCGCGGCATAGACCTCGCTCACGCGGCCGTCATCATCCAAAATGACCACATGCGTGGCAAAGCCGTAGCAGATGTGGCTCTTGGGGTTGGGAACGTCGGCGCCCAGCTTGTCGGTCGGCTCCAGGTACACGTAGCCAAACTCGCATCCCTCGAGCGCCTTGATGGCGGCCGTGGGATCCTGAGGATGCATGCCCTGGCCGGCGACGAGTTCCTGCGTGCGCAGCTGATAGGCGCGACCGTCGTCGTACTCGATCTTGACGCCGTCGCCATGCGCACTCACGGGAGTATCGGGTGCAGGCTTGCCGGCCTCGATGTCAAGCATGGCATCGCGCAGCAGGAAGGCGGCACCGCGCACAGCCTCGCCAGTCACGACCGTCTGACGCGAGCCAGACGTGGTGCCGGAGTCGGGAGCGTTCTCGGTAGAGCACTCGCCGTTAGCGATGCAGCTCAGCGGCAGACCGCACGCCTCGGCAACGTCCTGCAAAAAGACGGTGTTGCAGCCCTGGCCGATGTCGGACGTGGCGGCATAGACCACGGCCACGCCGTCCTCGACGCGAATCTTGCAGCGGCCGGCATCGGGCAGGCCCACACCCACGCCGGCGTTCTTCATGGCGCAGGCGATACCGGCGTGCCCGGGATGCGCATAATAGGCGTCCTTGACCTCGAGCAGCGTCTCCTTCAGCGCCGTGGAGCAATCGGCGATCTGGCCGTTGGGCAAAACCTCGCCCGGCTCGATGGCGTTACGGTAGCGGATCTCCCACGGGTCCAGGCCGACCTTCTCTGCCAGCAAGTCGATCAAGCTCTCGAGCGCAAACTCGGACTGACAGACGCCAAAGCCGCGGTACGCGCCGGCGGGCGGGTTGTTGGTGTAGTAGCCAAAACCGCGAATGTCGGTGTTCTGGTACTTGTAGGGGCCAACGGCATGCGTGCAGGCGCGCTCGAGCACCGGGCCGCACAGCGACGCGTAGGCGCCGGTGTCAAAGTTGATCTCGCAGTCCAGGCCGGTAAAGTTGCCCTCGGCGTCGCAGCCCAGCGTAAAGGTGCCGTCCATGGCATGACGCTTGGGATGGAACGCAAGCGACTCAGCGCGCGTGAGCTTGCACTTCACAGGACGCTGGAGCTTATAGGCAGCAAGCGCGGCCAGGTGTTGGATGGACACGTCCTCCTTGCCGCCAAAGCCACCACCCACGAGCATGGTCTCGACGACCACGCGCTCGGGCTCGTTGTCCCAGCCAAACATGTGGGCACACTCTTTGCGCGTGTCGTAGGCACCCTGGTCGGTCGACTGCACCTTGACGCCGTTCTTGTACGGGAAGGCAACGGCGCACTCGGGCTCCAAGAAGGCATGCTCGGTAAAGGGCGTGGTAAAGCGCTGCGTCACGGTGAACGCGCTCTCTGCCAGCGCCTTGGCGGCGTCGCCGCGCGTCACGTGACGGCTCTGGCACACGTTGTCCTTGAGCTCCACCGTGTTGCCAAAGGCAAAGAAACTGTCGTGCAGGCGCGGGGCGTCGGCAGCCCTGGCCTCGACAATGTTACGCACGGGCTCCAGCGGCTCGTAATCGATCTTTACGAGCTTCTTGGCCTTCTCGAGCGTCGCCTCGTCCTCGGCAACCACCAGCACAATGGCATCGCCCACGCAGCGGGTGATATCGCCCGCCGCGATCATGACGTCCCAATCCTGGATAAGGTGGCCGACCTGGTTGACCGGCACATCCTCGGCGCGCAGGATGCCCACCACACCGGGCAGGGCCTCGGCCTTGGAGGTGTCGATGGAAAGCACACGGGCGCGCGGATACTTGGAGCGCACGGCGCTGGCATAGGTCAGGTCCGGCTGATCGAGCTCGTCGATGTCATCGGGGTACTTGCCCTCGCCGAGCACCTTCTTGCGCACGTCGATACGGAAGGCGCGCTTGCCCACGCCGTAGTCGTCGCCGCGCTCCAGGTCCTCGTCGATCTGCTTTTCGCCGCGGAGCACCGCAGCGGCCAGCGAAATGCCCTCAATAATCTTCTTGTAGCCGGTGCAGCGGCAGACGTTGCCGCGGATGGCGTACTTGATCTGCTCCTCGGTGGGCTCGGGGTCCTCGGCGATCAGCGCCGCGCCTGCCATGACCATACCGGGGATGCAAAAACCGCACTGCACGGCGCCCACGGCGCCAAAGGCGTACACAAAGGCCTCGCGCACGTCCTCGGGCAGGCCCTCGACAGTCACGATGTTGCGGCCGGCGGCAAGGGCGGTGGTCAGCACGCAGGCCTTGACGGCCGCACCGTCCACATGAATGGTGCAGGTGCCGCAAGCACCCTCGGAGCAGCCGTCCTTGGCGGAATGGATGTGCAGGTCGTCGCGCAGGTAGCGCAGCAGCGGTTTGTTTTGGGTCGTCGTGTGCTCGACGCCGTTAACGGTAAAAGTGAATTCCTGTGCCATGGTGATTCCCTTCTACACGCCGGCGGCGATGCCGGTGCGGTCGTGGATGGCGCCATGCGGGCAAACGACGGCGCACATGCCGCACGACAGGCAGTCCGCACCGTCGATGTGGGCACAGTTGTCCTCGATGCGAATAGCGCCGGCAGGGCATTTTTTGGCGCACATGCCGCAACCGATGCAGCTCGTGTCGCAAATCTTGCGGGCGATGGCGCCCTTATCGGTGTTGTTGCAGCGCACCAGGATGTTCTGGTAGCCGGGAACAAAGGCAATCACGCGCTGCGGGCACGCCATGCCGCACAGGCCACAGCCCGTGCACTTGGAGCGGTCCACGCGGGCGATGCCATCAATCAGTGCAATGGCGCCGTGGGGACAGGCCGTGACACAGGCGCCACAGCCAATGCAGCCTTCGCTGCAGCGGGCGTCGCCGCCTGCGGAGGCGCAACCGCTTCCGCAGGCAACGTAGGCCACGTTATGTTGAATGGATTTGGCCATAAGGGGTCCCTTATTTCTTAAGGAGATACGGATAGCTGTCGCGCACGGCCTTGATGGTCAGGCGGACGGCCTCGGGCAGACCGGTGTTGACGGCATCGACCGAGACGGTGCGGACCGTGCCGGCGACGCGGACCTTAAAGTGGTCCTCGTCCACGGCCAGGAAGCCCTCGTTCTCGGAGTTCTCCATGTCCTGATCGCTCCAGAACAGGGTGAGCTTGTCCTTGTAGGGACGACCCTCCTGGTAGGGGCAGAACACGGCGCAGTTGCCGCACTCGTTGCACATGCCGTCGATGTGGACGACCTGATGCTTGGCCAGGCCCGGCACCTTAATTGCCACGTTGGCGCGGTTGGGGCACACATCGCAGCAGACCTCGCACACCGAGCCACAGCCCAGGCAGCGGGTCTTGGTGCAGTTGCGCTTGTCGCGGCACAGCGATCCCTTGCGCTCGTAGCAGGTGTCCTCGCGGCCGGCCTGCTCGTTGCAGTCGGCGTACTTGTTAAAGTCCACGCCGGCAATGGCACGGGCGACCTCGGCGGCGTCGGCGATGGCCTCGACCACGGTAGCGGGACCGCGGCGGCAGTCACCGGCAGCCCAGACGCCCTCGACGCCGGTGGAGGTGGCGGCAAGGCGGCCGCGACGGTCGTGCTCGACGCCCGCGGCGTCGTACAGGCTGGCATCGATGCCCTCGCCCACGGCGCAGATCACCGTGGTGGCGGAAAGCTCGACGGTCTCGCCCGTGGCGACGGGGCTGCGACGGCCGCTTGCATCCGGCTCGCCAAGTTCCATGACGTCGCAGGTCAGCACGGCGCCGTTGAGCGCCTTGGGCGCCAGCAGCTCGCAGAACTCAACGCCGTCGGCAAGAGCAAGATCAAGCTCTTCCTCGTCGGCGGGCATCTGCTTCTTGGTGCGGCGATACACCAGGCGCACGTTCTTCACACCAGCCAGGCGCTTGGCCACGCGGGCAGCATCCATGGCGGTGTTGCCGGCGCCGATGACCACGACGTCCTCGCCCAGCTCGAGCTTCTCGCCCTTCTTGGCGGTCTCGAGGAACTCCAGCACGTCGAGCTCGGCACCCTCGCCCAAGCCCGCAGAGCCGGGCATCCAGGCACCGGTGGCCACGACCACGTCGGTAAAGCCCTGGGCCTTGAGCTCTTCAATGGAATCCACGCGAGCGTTGAGCTGCACCTTGGCGCCAAAGGCCAGGCAGAGCTCGGCATCGTGGGAGATATCGTCGCTCGCAATACGGAACTCGGGGATCACGTGGCGGACCACGCCGCCGAGCGAATCGCGGGCCTCAAAGATAGTGACGGGCACGCCGGCACGCGTCAGGAAGAACGCCGTCGCCAGACCGGCCGGGCCGCCACCGATAACGGCAACGTTGTGCTCGCCGTCGTTGGCAATGGCCTGGGCGCGCAGCTTGGGCAGCACGGCGGTCATGGCCTCGCGGGCGGCCTTGAGCTTGCTGGCGCGAATCTGGGCACCCTCGGGCTCGTAGAATGCACGCTCGCAGGCACGGCCACAGGGATGCGGGCAGATGGTGCCGGTAATGAACGGCAGGGCGTTGCGCTCGATGATGATGTTGAGCGCGTCCTCGTAGCGGCCCTCGTCAACAGCCGCCAGGTAGGCGGGAATATCCTGCTGGATGGGGCAGCTCGTGCGGCACGGCGTGGTAAAGCAATCGGAAAGTGGGCTCTTGCCGGCAACCTTGCGGTCGGGCAGCGGACGCAGCGGCTTCTTGTAGAGCGGGTTGGTGAGCGAGTCGGTCTGGATCGCAGTCACGGCCTCGAGAGAGACGCCCGCGAACGGCTTGCCATCCAGGTCGGTAAACTCGCCGGCCATCTGGCTAAAGCGCTCGTATCCACCGGGCTTGAGCACGTCGGTCGCCAGGGTAACGGGCCAAATACCGGCATCATACAGGGCGCGGATGTTGTAGACCGTGGCACCACCGGAGTAGCTGATGCGCAGCTTGCCGTCAAACTGCTCGGTAATGCGGCGGGCAGCCTCGATGGTCAGCGAGAACAACGAACGGCCGGACATATACATCTCGGTGGAAGGCAGCTCGTTCCTCGTCACGTCGACGGGGAAGGTGTTGGTGAGCTTGACGCCAAACTCCAGGCCGCGCTCGGCGCACAGGGCAATCAGGCGCTCGAACATGGGCACGGCGTCGACCCACTGCAGGTCCTCGCGGAAGTGTGTGTCATCAAAGACGATGTAGTCAAAGCCCAGCTCGTTGAGGCGCTGACGTGCAAACTCATAGCCCAGCAGCGTGGGGTTGCACTTGATGTAGGTGTTGAGGCCCTTCTCGGTGATGAGGTAGGTCGCGATGCGCTCGATCTCCGCCGGCGGGCAGCCGTGCAGGGTAGACTCGGTAATGGAGTTGGAGACGCGTGCCGGGATGGACTCGACAAACGCGGCGTCGACATGCTCAAACTTGTCCAGGTTGGCGAGCGCCCATGCGCGGCACTCGTTCCAGACGTCGGAGCCACTGGCGTCCTTCATGCCCTCGATGTAGGCATCGACCTTGGGGCTCTTAATACCCTCCAGGTCATAGCCCACCGACATGTTGAAGACAAAGCCGTCCGGGCTGCCCAGACCGTACTCGCGAGCGATCAGGTGGCAGGCAAACCATGCCTTCACGTACTCGGCAAAGGCCTGCGGAACCTCGAGCTCGGTCGACCATTCGCAGTTGTAGCACTCGTCCTGAGCCACGATGCAGGGCTTGTTGACGCACTTGGAGAGCTCCTCGCCGTCCATAACCTGGACGGTCTTGAGCTCAAAGAAGCGAGAACCGGCCACATAAGAGGCCACGATGTTCTGGGCCAGCTGCGTATTGGGACCGGCAGCCGGGCCAAACGGAGTCTCGATGCGCTCGTCAAAAATGGGAAGCGCACCCTCCTGGTTGGTCGTGACCATCTTACGCACGCCAAAGATGGCGTCCTGGGTCTTGTGCTCCTCGATGATCCAGTTCATCAGCTGCGAAAACGGGATCGGCCTCATGATGTCGCTCATAGTGAGCTCCTCTCTGTAACGCCCGGCGAGACCGCGCGGCGGGCGCAAATACGGTGTAGCGCTAGCACAGCGCCGGCGACCCCGCGGAGGCCGCCTATGCGCGCGTCGGATGCGGCGAAACATCCGACGCGCGCGAATCTACTTGTGAATTAGTAGGTTCGATCGTTGAGCGTGCTCCAGAGCTTCTTGGACTCGGCCATGGTCCACGCGTTGATCTTGTCCTCATCAATGCCAACGAACTCGCGATCCTTGTACAGGACGCGGCCGTTGATGATGGTGGTGCGGCAGTTTTTGCCCATCATGCCAAAGAGCATGTGGCCGTCGATATTCTCCTCGCTCAGCGGCGTAAAGGGCTTGTAGTCCATGACGATGACATCGGCGGCAGCGCCGGCCTCGAGCACGCCGAGCTTGCGATCGAAGTACTTGCTCGCCATCTTGGCGTTGTTCTCGAACAGCATGGTCATGGCCTCGCACCAGCCCACGTTGGGCATGGCGGCGTTGTGTCGCTGAATGATCAGGAAGACCTTAAGGCTCTCGAGCATATCGTGGGTGTAGGCGTCGGTGCCCATGCACACGGGGATGCCGCGGCGGAAGAACTCGAGCACGGGGGCGCAGCCCACGGCGTTGCCCATATTGGATTCGGGGTTGTTGACGAGCCAGGTACCGGACTCCTTGACGATATCCATCTCGGCGGGCGTCACGTGGATGCAGTGGCCGAGCATGGTGTCGGGACCCAGCAGATTGTGCTGCAGCAGGCGCTCGACGGGGCTGATGCCACCGCGGTTGAGGCGGGAGTCCCACACGTCATTCATGCCCTCGCACACATGGATGTGGAAGCCGGTCAGGCCGTTGTTGGCCTCGGCCATCTTATCCATGGTCTCGTCCGACAGCGTAAAGGTGGCGTGACCGCCAAACATGGCGGCGATCATGTGGTTGTCGTTATCGCGACGCTCCTTGGCGGCCCACTGGGCAAACTCGGCGTTCTCGGCAATGGCCTGGTCGCATTTTTCCTGACCGCGGCGGTCGGAGACCTCGTAGCACAGGCACGAACGCATGCCCAGCTCCTGAGCTGCATCCTTAATGGTAAAGAGGCTTCCCGGGATCTCGCAGAAGCTCGCATGGTGATCGAAGATCGTGGTGACGCCATCGCGGATGGAGTCAAGAATCGTGGCATAGGCGCTGGCCTTGGTGCCGTCGAGCGTCAGGTTGTCATCGATCTTCCACCACTGCTGCTCAAGATTCTCCAGGAAGTTGGTGGGGTTGCAGCCCTTAATGGCAAGGCCGCGGGCCAGACCCGAGTAGATGTGGGTGTGGCAATTGATGAGTCCGGGCATGATGAGGTTGCCCTGGGCGTCGACGTACTCGGCATCCGGGTACTTGGCCTTGAGCTCGCACTCGGGACCTACTTCGACGATCGTATCTCCGTCAATGGCGACCGCGCCGTTGGGAATGAACGGGGTCTGAGCGTTGCGGGTAAAAACGGAACCGTTAGCGACCAGAAGCATGAATGCTCCCTTCAACATCAGGGGCGGGGTTTGACACCTCTGACATGGCGGAGTGCGAAGCGCCGGCCTACACCGGAAACGGGCCCTCTCCCGTCAACGCTTCACCAAAGGGACAAACCCTTTGAAGTGCGGCTTGGCGCCGCATGACGTCGGCGGACGAGGCGATGCGCCCGCCGACGAATAGCACCGAATTGGTTACTTCTTGCTCTCGGGCAAGACCAGATCCACGGCAGCGTCCTTGGCAGCATCGATGTGCTGAGCCACGACCGGCGTCTGCGGAAGGATCAGGTTAAGGACAATGGCCATAATGGCGGTGGGGGTTACGGCATTGGAGCCGATGACGGTGGATACCCAGGCGGGCATACCCTCGCCGGCAAGGCAACCGCTGGCCATCCAGATACCCAGGCCAAAGACGACGGAGGTACCGACGATGGTGGTAGTGCGCTGCGTGAGGCCCTCGCGGGTGAACATGCGCACGCCGTTCATGGTGATGGTGCCAAAGACGCCGACGGTCGCGCCGCCGATGACGGGCTGCGGGATAGCGGAAAGGACGGCAGAGAGCTGCGGGAACAGACCGGCGATGGCAAAGACGGCCGCGATGATCACAAAGACCCACTTGTTGACGACCTTGTTGGAGCAGATGATGCCCACGTTCTGGCCAAGGGCGCTGGTGGGAAGACCGCCCAGCAGGCCGCCGACCATAGAGGTGAGGCCCTGGGACACGATAGCGCCGGAGAGCTCGCGCTCGGTGGGCATACGGTCGATGGAGCCCAGGCAGGCGGCGGAAACGTCGCCGATAACCTGGATGGCAACCATGGGGAACACGACAGCGAGGGTAATGCAGACCTCGGGATCAAACTCGAGCGCGTAGGGCATGAGCTTGGGAAGGGCGAAGACCTGAGCGGTGGCGACGCTGGAGAAGTCGATCATGCCAAAGGGGATGGAGACGATCATGCCAACGATCATGCCAAAGAACACGGATCCCAGCTTGAGCGTGCCCTTGCCAAAGTTGGCGAGCGCAAAGACCACGGCGAAGGTGATAAGAGCGACGCACCAGGCCTGCGGGGTGCCCCATAGCGGCGTACCCATACCGCCGGCCATATACTTGACGGCCGTGGGATAGAGAGAGACGCCAATGGAGAAGATGACCGTACCGGTCACGACGGGCGGGAACAGCCACTTGATCTTGCTGTAGGCCAGACCAAAGAGGACCGCGACGGCGCCGCCGACGATCTCGCCGCCCAGCAGCGCACCAAAGCTAAAGCCCGAGGCACCCATGGCCTGCAGAGCCGGCAGGAACGCGAACGAAACGCCCATGACGATGGGCAGGCCGCCGCCGATGCGACGGAAGGGAGCGAAGGCCTGAAGGGCCGTGTCGATTGCCGAAAGAATGAGCGCGACCTGGATGATGTCGGTGCTCTGCTGGCTATTAAAGCCGTAGACGCCGGCCATGATGACAGCCGGGGTGATGATGCCGGCAAACGATGCCAGTACGTGCTGAAGGGCACACGGGATCATTTCCTTAACGGGAGGCATGCCTTCACGAGTGAACAGGGCTTCAGTGCCGTTCTTAACCGTCTCCTGGGTCATTTGACCACCAATCCTCGAAATAGTTGTTTTCGCATCTAACGCTCTATTGTGACGCAGTGCGGGGTTGAGGTTGTGCCTTCGTTGCATATCGTATTAAAGATGATTCTCATTCTCAATAATAATTTTTTGTTATCAGACTATTCTTCAGCTGAGATAATGCATTTCCGCAGGTCAGGAAAGTGTCTGTTCAAAATAACATCTAACTTTTCTTTTGGTCGACCGTTTACCGCCAAATACCTACCGCTCATCTGTATTACGCAATGTACCTGCGAATATGTGAGTCAATAGACACCGTGTTACCATGAGAAAAAATTGTTATGATCATTTCCGATTTCACCCAAAGGAGTTGCCCGTGAACGAGACCGTACGTCGCTTTTTGCCGATGGTCGATTTTCTGGAGCAGATACTCGGCAAAAACAGCGAAATCGTGCTGCACGATTTCTCGGATCCCGACCACGCCATCGTCGATATTCGCAACGGCATCGTGAGCGGCCGCAAGGTCGGCGGTCCCGCCACCGATCTGGCACTCAAGATCATGCACGACGCCAAGTATCGCGACCTGCCGTTTATTACGGGCTACGAGGGGCGCGGTGCCGGCGGCAAGACGTTGGAGTCAGCGACGTACTTTATCCGCGAGAATGACGAGATCGTCGGTATGCTCTGCGTCAACACCGATCTCTCGACCGTGCGCTCCATCAACGCCATGGCGCAGCAGCTCATGGCGTGCTTCGACGCGGCGCCGACGCGCACGGAGCCCGCCCCTATCGAGGTCGAAAGCCTTTCGGAGTCCACACAGGAGCTCATCGACCGCAGCATTGCCGAGTTGCTGAGCGCGCGCGGGCTGGATGTAGCGTCGCTTGGTCAGAGCGACCGCGTGGACGTCATTCGCCACCTCAACGGCAACGGGGTGTTCATGCTCAAGGGCGCCGTGGCCTGCGCCGCCACCTCGCTGGGCATCTCGGAGCCCAGCGTGTACCGCTACCTGCAAAAAGTCCGCAAGGAGGGCTAAACGTGATCCCTTGGGGACGAAGGGAAACGGATCATTTTTGTCGCATCGCTTGACAAAAGACCCTGCAGCTCGCACGCGCTGCAGGGTCTTTTTGCATGTCATGTTTAGTTGTGGCCAACGCCTTAGAGAGCGGCGACGACCTCGATCTCGACCAGACCGCCAGCCGGAAGAGCGGCAACCTGGAAAGCGCTGCGCGCGGGGAACGGGGCCTCGAACTTGGAGGCGTAGATCTCGTTCACGGCGGCAAAGTCGGCGATGTCGGCCAGGTAGACCGTGGTCTTGACGACATCGGCAAACGTGGCGCCGGCAGCGGTCAGCAGAGCCTCGACGTTGGCGAGGGACTGCTTGGCCTGGGCCTCGACACCCTCGGGCAGCTTGCCGGTCGCGGGATCGATGCCCAGCTGGCCGGACAGGAACACCATGTTGCCAGTCTGGATACCGGGGGAATACGGGCCGATGGCTGCGGGTGCGTTATCGGAAGACACGACGGTCTTGCTCATGTTTTTCTCCTTACAAGTAAAAGGGAACGGGAGCGCGGCGTTCACACCGGGAGGCACAGTTCGGTCTGAACACCGCGCTTGATTGGGATAGTACTCAAGGTTTCCGCGCGATGCAAGATTATTATCACGCTGCGAGAATATTTTATCGCCAACGGTTTCCCCGGACCGCTGAACGGTTCTCATGTGGAGCAGCCAGTCCAAGCTGCTGAAGACTTTATCCCGCTTGGAGCACGGGCATCGCCTGCCGCAACGGCACCACTATACTTTTGAATATCTGAGCATTTTGAAAGGCAGGATATGACCGCAACCGCCAGTCGAACCACCAACCGCAGGCCCGAGCTTTTGGCGCCCGCCGGAGGGCCCGAGCCCTTTGCCGCCGCACTCGCCGCCGGGGCAGACGCCATCTACTGTGGCATGGGCAGCTTCAACGCCCGCCGCAAGGCAACCAACTTTACCGACGAGACCTTTGAGCAGGCCTGCCGCGCCGCGCATCTAGCCGGGTCGCGCGTCTACGTCACGGTCAACATCGTCATCAAGCAGTCCGAGATGGGCGATGCGCTGCAACTCATCCATCGCTGCTCCACGCTGGGCGCCGATGCCTTCATTATCCAGGACTGGGGTCTGTTCTTTGAGGTCAAGCGCACCATGCCCGGCATCGAGACACATATCTCGACCCAGGCGAACATCCACGACGACCGCGGAACCCTTTGGTGCCGTGAGCAGGGCGCCGACCGCGTGACTCTCTCGCGCGAGCTCTCCATCGACGAGCTCGCCGCCATCCACGACGCCGCGCCCGATGTGGACCTGGAGGTCTTTAGCCACGGTGCCATCTGCTTTTGCTACTCGGGTCTGTGCCTGCTGTCGAGCTTTGCCATGGCGGGCCGCTCGGCCAACCGCGGCATGTGCGCTCAACCCTGTCGCCTGCCTTACGAGCTGATCGACGAGAACGGCCGCGCGCTCTCCCCTGCCGGTCGCGAGCGCGCGCTGTGCCCGCGCGACACCAACACGTCACAGCTTGTTCGCCGTCTGTATGACGCCGGCGCCGCATCGCTCAAGCTCGAGGGCCGCATGAAGGCTCCCGATTACGTGTATTCCATCGTCGACGTGTATCGTCATCAGATTGATGACATGCTGGCCGGAACCACCGTTGCCAAGGACGAGAAAGCCGCCCGCCAGCGCCAGCTCAAGCGCTGCTTTAACCGCGACTTTACGCACGCCTATCAGGACGGTACCTCGGGTGACGAGATGATGAGTTACGAGCGCTCCAACAACCGCGGCCAGATCGTGGGCACGGTGCTCGGCAGCCGCCTGGCCAACCGCGATGTGCGCGGGCTCAAGCCCGACGACCGCCGTCGCCGCGCCGCCATCGCCCGCATTGAGTTGTTTGAGCCCGTGGGCAAGGGCGACCTGCTGGAGCTTCGCCACGATAACGAGTTTGACCAGTTCCTAACCACTATCGCTACCGATGATGCCGCCGCGGGCGACATCATCGAATGTCGCGTGCCCCGCAGCATGCCCGAGGGCTGCCGCGTCCGCGTGATTCGCAGTCAGCGTGCCATCGACGCCGCCGGCGCCGCGCTCAAGCGCGATGTGCTGCGCCGCCGCGCTGTTGATGTGTCCGTCGTGGCGCGCCTGGGCGAGCCGTTTACCGTGACGCTCACCTGCTGTGACAACCCCGCGCTCACCGCCACCGCCACGGACTTCACCGTCGAGGCCGCCAAGACCCGCGCCGTCGAGGCAGCAGACCTGGTTGAGCATGTGGGCCGCATGGGCTCCTCGCCCTTTGAGGCAGCGAGCTTTGACGTTTCACTCGACGCTGGCTGCGGTATGGGCTTCTCCGCCGTGCACAAGGTGCGCGCCGCCGCTTGCAAGGCGCTGGAAGAAGCCATTCTGGCGCCGTACGCGGAGCGCGCGAAAACGCTCGAGCTGCCGGCGATTGTCACCAGTGATTCCCGCCCCGCGCCCGAGCACTACCGCGACGAGCCGCAGATCTGCGCCACCGTCACCTCGCTCGAGGCCGCCGAGGCAGCGCGGGCGGAGGGTGCAACGCGCATCTACATGACCACCGACGCGCTCGATGCGGCCAAGCTCTCCCCCGCCGATACGTTTGAGCAGGGCATCGTACCCGTGCTCGATGAGGTCTGCCGCGCCGTTGACCACGTCCGCGTTGACCCATGGGTTGTTGCCGGCGCCACGGTCGCTATTGGCAACATCTCTGAGCTTGCCCTGGCCGCCCAGGTTGGCGCCACGGCCGAGATTCGCTCTTGCCTGCCGGTGCACAACACGCCCTGCATGGAGGCGCTTGCCGAGCGCGGAGCCGGTGCGTTTTGGCTCTCGCCCGAGATCACGCTCGACGAGATTATCTCGCTCGGCACCGCCGCGCCCGCGGCTCTGGGCATCACCGTCTTTGGCCGCCCGCGCGTCATGACAAGCGAGCATTGCATTCTGCAGGTTGCCAACGGCTGCATCCACGATTGTGCCAACTGCCGCCTGCGTGCCCGCAAGCTCTCGCTCAAGAATATCGACGGCAAGGTCATGCCGGTGCGTACCGACATCCACGGCCGCTCACGCCTGTACGACGCCTACCCCATCGACCTCACGCCGCAAGTTCCGCAGCTGCTCGATGCCGGCGTGCGCCGTCTTATGGTCGACGGAACCTTGCTCGAGGCCGATGAGATTGGCCGTGCCGTCGCTCGCGTCCGTCGCGCTGTCGAGGCGGCTCAAGCCGGCCGCAAGCCGGCCGCCCGCCTGCGCGGCGCCACCTCGGGCTGCATGTTTGTGGGAATTAGCTAACCGAAAGGCTTACACGTGAACGAAGAACCTCAAGTCCTCTACTGCGACGCCTGGCTCATGGCCATCGACAAGCCCGCCGGCATGATCGTCCACGGTGACGGCACCGGCGAGCGCACACTTACCGACTACGCCAGCGACCTGCTGCTGGCGATGGGCGACGGCTTTGCCGCGACCGACATGCAGCCGCTCAATCGCCTGGACCGTGACACCACCGGCGTGGTGCTGTTCTCACTCGACAAGCAGACGCAGCCCGCCTTTGACCAGATGATCATCGACCACGCGTTCGAAAAGCACTACCTAGCGCTCGCCGAGGGCAAAATCGACTGGAACGAGAAGCTCATCGACAAGCCTATCGCCCGCGACCGCCACGATAGCCGCAAGATGCGCGTTGGCGCCAGCGGCAAGCCGTCTCAGACGCGCGTCAAGGTACTCAAGCGCCTTAAGAGCCGCCGTGGCCTGCCTACGCGCTCGTATATTGATGTCGAGCTGCTCACCGGCCGCAAGCACCAGATCCGCGTGCACCTGGCAAGCGAGCATCATCCCTTGATTGGCGACGACCTGTACGGAACGCCGCGTCCCTGCGGCCTGATGCTCCACGCCCACAGCGTATCCTTCACGCATCCCGTAACCGGCGAGCACATCCACATCGAAGCCCCCTGCCCCTGGGAGCCCTAAATCCTGCCAAAAAGGGACAGGTTTATTTTGACAGGTTTTATCTGGTCAAACGTCATGCCGCCACGATGACTCAGCCGCGGTCCCAAAACGTCTCGATCTGTAACAGTTAGAGCCCATTTTCCGGTCTATCTGTTACAGATCGAGACATTCGAATCCCCCTCAAGGGAAAATCTCAATCTGTAACAATAACTCGGCAAAATCGATCCCAAATGTTACAGATTGAGACAAAGGAACGGCGCAATTCGGAAGTATTTCAATCAGTAACACCTAGCCCACTTTAAGCGGTCCAGTTGTTACAGATTTAGACTAAACCGGTAGACAACGAAAGCGGCAACGCCCGTAATGGACGTTGCCGCTTTTCTATTGAGAAAACTACTCAGTTTTCATTACTAACCACCACAATGGGGACGGGCACCTTCGCGGTGGTTTTGGCCTTAGCCCGTCCCTGCCGTTAGACCGTGACGACGTTGTCCATTGCCCGGTACTTGGCGGGGACCTCGCCTGCGGTAATAATCGTTGCATCGCGGAAGTCCGCGAACTTGACGGGCGCCACCATGCCAAATTTACTGGCGTCCGAGATTACGAAGCGCTTGGCCGTATGGCGCATCGAGATACGCTTTACTTGCGCCTCCTCGATATCGGGCGCCGTGAAGCCCTGCTCGGCGGCAATGCCGTTAGAGCCCCAAAAGCCGCAGTTGAAGTTGTAACGGTCTAAGGTTGCCAAGGCATCGGGGCCAACGAGCGCCTCGGTCTCGGGTTTGAGCTCGCCGCCCAGCACCACGGTACGCATGCCGCGCAAAGCGAGATGCTGAGCATGGAGCACGGAATCAGTCACATAGGTGACACCTTCAAGGTGTGGAAGATGCTCGATGAGCCTGAGCGTCGTCGAGCCCGAGTCGATGTACACAAAGCTCTCGGGCTCCACCAGCGCCGCCGCACGGGCGCAGATACGTTCCTTGTCGTCGTTATGGAGATCGCTGCGCTCATTAAGCGTTAGGTCGCGCGTCACGTGCGCGCGCTCAAGGCTCGTCGCCCCACCGTGCACCTTGGCGATACGGTGTGCGCGATTGAGCGTCTGCAGGTCGCGCCGAATGGTAGACGCCGTCACGCCCAGGGCCTCAGCAAGCTCCGGTACGGTAACCGAGCCCATCTGCTGCACCATCGACACGATTGCGTTGAGCCTATCTTCCGCAAGCATCGCTTACTCCTCCTCGGGGTACACGACTCCCCAATCGGCGCGAAGCTTGGTCATAAGCTCCATAACATCAGAAGCATAATCCAGAAGCTCGCGCTTGGAGTCGTCGCCGGCAACGGCCTTCTCAAGATCGGCCATCTCATAACACAGGGCGTAAGCCTCGGTGCCTGCGTGGACCTCCTCGCGGTGGCCGTCCGCAGTCCACACGATGGTCGCGTGATCGGCACGCGGATATTCGTTGACCTCGATGTAGCACTTGTCAAAGCTGATGACCGAGCGCTTGGGCTGCTTGGAGTGAAGCGTAAGGCTCACGACGCCCAGCTGCTGCTCGGCATTGCGGCAGACGATGCCGCCCGCAACATCGACTCCAGTCTCGCAGGTGTTGCCTAGAGACACGACCTCGGCGGGCTGGCTCGCCATAAACAGGCGCATGACGGACAGGGCATACACACCAATATCGAGCATGGCACCGCCGGCAAGGTTGCGATTGTAGAAACGGTTGGTCAGGTCGCCGTACTCCTTGTAGCTACCAAAGTTGAGCTGAGCGAGGTTCATGCGGCCGAACTCGCCGGCATCCATGCGGCGACGCAGCTCTTGATACAAGGGCATGTGGAGCACCGTGGTAGCGTCCATAAGGACCACGTTGTGCTCGGCGGCAATGGCACGGGCCTCATCGAGTTCAGCGGAATTGAGGGTAATGGCCTTCTCGCAGAGCACGTGCTTGCCGGCTGCCAGGGCAGCGCGCAGATAGGTGATATGAGTGTTGTGCGGGGTAGTGATGTAGACGGCGTCGATGCCAGGATCGGCGTAGAGGTCCTCAACCGTGTCGTAGACCTTCTCGATGCCATACTGCTCGGCAAAAGCCTGAGCCTTGGACGGCGTACGGTTGGCGACGCCCGCAAGCTTGCGACCGGCAAGAGCAAGGGACTGAGCCATCTGGTTGGCGATAACGCCGCAACCGATGACGGCCCAATGGAGCTCGGGAGCCGTAAAAATATCGTCGGGGAACGGCTTGTCCTGGACCGAAGCGAACGCTGCTTTGGCGGCTGCCGCGGCGTCGAGCGGAGCCTGCTTGGAATCTGCCATTATGTGCCTCCTGTGTCATAGAACGCCTTGCTTTCTGACAGCTCTATATTCGCACAAACACGCGCTTCTGTGCGCGTTTTTGCGTATCTCACCGCTAAACGGTCATTTTTATCCCGTAAACGGCGCATCTATACGCATATTCACGCAATCCCACGCACGTAAATGCGCACAAATGCGAACCGGTCATTGCTCAGAGACAGGGGCTTATGCTTAGAACTCAAAAGACAGGATGATCCGCTTCGCCTCGTCGCTCATGGCGCGCTGCAGCTCTAAGGACCGTCCCAAACTGCCGACAGAAAAGGAACGTTCCAAACTGCAGACAGAAAAAGAACGTCCCCAGGCGCCGGCATTTCAAGAGCACTCATTTAAGTCTGTCCCCAATGAGTGGGAGTAATCAGAGACCCTTTGCGAGGGAGGCCGGACGTGGCCTTCCTCGTTTTTATTCATGGACTTTAGTCCGTGCCGCGCGGCACGCGCGGCATAGAAAGCCACCCGCTCAGCGGGTGGAGGCCAATTTCCGCTACGCGACAAAAACCTTCCCCCTAGCATGAGGATTGTTCAGGTCATCATACTAGGGGGAAGGTGATTGCTGTGGCCCAGAAAGCCAACAGCCTCGCGCACACGAAATGGCTGTGCAAGTACCGCATCGCACCGAGGCCAAGCTCATCGCCGCCATCGTCGAGAAGCACCCCGAGGTGCGCTTTGCCGCGAGCCGCACCTCGGCCCACGCCGACCTCTACGACCGCATGGAGCAGGCCCTGTGCGAGCGCGTGGCCAACGCGGTGGATGTCGTCCGCTCCGACATCAGCCCCGCGCTTCTTGTCCACACCGGTCCAAACCTCGTGGGTGTGGCGGTCCAGGGACTCTAGTGGAGGCGGGGCGTCCTGCCCCAAAAACAAATGCAAAAGACGAGCACTTCTTGCCGCTCAATTGGCGAGAAGCGCTCGTCTTTTCTTAACGCGTTGTATGGCGGAGAGAGCGCAAGTTACGCGAGCGCCCTTCTTGCCAGCTCGGCCGCGCCGAGGATTCCTTGGTCGCCGCCGCAGCCCGGGGCGCAGATGTAGCTCTCCATGTCCTTAAGCTCGGCGGTCTGGATGTAGCCACCCAGATATTCGAGGGTCTTCTTGCGGACGATGCCGTAGAGCTGCTCCTGGTGCATCACGCCGCCGCCGAGGACGATGCGGCGAGGCGAGTACATGAGCACGAGGTTCGCGCACATCTGCCCCAGATAATCCCCCTCGAGCGCCCACACCTCATCGTTGTCCGCGAGCTCGGCCGCGGGCTTTCCCCAGCGCGCGGCGATGGCGGGGCCGGAGGCGAGCCCCTCGAGACAGCTCGCGTGGCTCGGGCAGACGCAGCGTCCCTCCTCGGTGGGACGGGTCCTTACCAGCATGTGACCGGCCTCGGGGTGCAGCATGCCGTGAAGGAGTCTGCCCGCGCACATGACGCCCGCGCCCACGCCGGTGCCGATGGTCACGTAGACGGCGTCCTCGAGCCCCTTGCAGCAGCCGAAGACCACTTCGCCGAGGCAGGCAACGTTCACGTCCGTGTCGTAGGCCACCGGAATCCCGAGGGCGTCGGCGAACGCGGCGCGAAGACCATGGCCTCGCCACGCGAGCTTGGGCGTCTGGAGGATGGAGCCGTAGCGCTCGTCGTTGGGGTCGACGCAGGTCGGGCCGAAGGCGCCGATGCCCAACGCGTCCACATCGCGGGCGGTGAACCACTCGATCATCTGCGGGACGGTCTTGGCGGGCGTAAGCGTCGGGGTCTCCATACGGTCGAGGACCTCGCCGTCGCCGGACACCACGGCACAGACCATCTTGGTCCCGCCGGCTTCGAGGGCGCCGAGCCTCATTTGCTTTTCGCTCATGTGATCCTCCTTACAAAGGGACGCCCGCAGTCATGGTCAACCGCGGGCGCCCATAACGTTGGCTTGTTTCGAGGCGACCCTACCTGGGCACGCGGTCCTGCCTTGCGGCAAACGGGGCGAGCACGGCGTGCGGCTCGCTTTGGTACCAGTAGGCGACGGTGGAGATGTCGTCCTCGCGCTCGTAGAGCTTGATGTCGTCGTTGCCGAGGTCCTGGAACGTCACGCGCAGGTCCTCCTTGAACGAGATCGGGTCGGGAAGGTGCCACCTGTAGAGGCCGTGCCTGGGCAGCGCGTCGTCGTTAGTCGCGAGCATCGGATTCGGGTTCGGCTTGCCCGCGCTGAAGCGGTCGCGCGTGGCGTCGCGCGTCGAGCGGTACGGGTAGCCGGCGAACAGCGTGTTGAAGCACTGCGCCTCGGGCAGCGCGTGGGGCGGCCTGTCGAGGAAGGCCCAGGCACCGCCGAAGTAGTCCTCGGCTCCCGTCGAGGTGACCGTGGGGAACTCCTCGTCGCCGTCGAGGAAGAACTTCATCTCGCCCTCGCCCCACCAATAGCGCTCCAGGGCGCACAGGGCCATGTAGGTGCCGACGTAGTAGCCCTTGCCGCGCACGCCGTCGAGCACGGTGTAGTCGACGCCCCTGCGGGTGCTGCGCTCGCGGTTAAAGCGGGCGTGGAAGTACATGGCGTCGTCCGGCACGTCGGTGAGCGCGTAGTTGAACGTGTAGAAGATGTACTTAATGAACCCGGGGTGCTCGCTCGTAAGCGTGACCTTGGCGTGCTTCCTGAAGGGCATCTCGAAGTAGCAGTTCATGCCGCCCGTCGGGTTCACGCAGATGGGCATCGAGTTGACGATGGCGCGCTCACCGAAGCCGTTGCAGAAGAAGTCGCCGACAGGGCACTCGACCGAGGGGGTCTCCTCGTCGTCCCAGTAGAAGCGCAGCACGAGGTCACGCATGACGAAGCTGCCGGCGGCGGTCTTGTCGGGGACGGTCATCCAGATGTGGCGGATGATGCCGGGGCCCTCGATGTCCGCGAGCGTGATGGTCTCGCCGGACTCAAGGGGCACGCAGCACGAGCCCTTGCGGCCGACGCCGAGGTGGCTGGCCGACATGGCGGCGCGGCCCTTCTCGCCCGTGATGTTCTCGGGGGTGATGGCGCGGCTTTCCTCACCGCCGTGCATCCACACGTCCTTAAGGAACTCTCTCATCGTCGACCTCCTCTATTCGTCGTCGTCGCACTCGGCGGAACTGGCACCGTTCACGTAGATGATCTGCTGGCGCGCCTCGTTGACGAGGGCGTCGAAGTCGAGTTTCTCGTCGGGGCGCGCGAGCGCGACCGTCATGGCGAGCGGGAGGTTGACACCCGCGATCACGTGGATCCGGTCGGAGGCGAAGCGGGAAAAGCGCTGGTTCACGCTGCCGCCGTACGCGTCGGTGAGGACGACGACCTCGTCAGTGCCCGAAAGAGCCGCCTCGACCGCCGCGTCGAGCCCCTCGCCGTTGTCGTTCACGTAGGCGCACACGGCGTTGACGGCGTCGCCCTTACCCGTAAGGAACTCGAGGGTGTCCTTGAAGCCCTGGGCGAGAAGGGAATGGCTCGCCACAACTATCTTTCTCATTGATTCACCAATCTCTTGGGTCGAAGCTAGGCGAGGATGCCGGCGGCGGAGGCGACCATCGCGAGGACGATCACCACGAGGATGAGGGCCGTCATGCTCGCGTTCTTCTTGGTAAGAAGGTAATACGCGCTTCCCGTGATGGCGGCGGGGATCATGGCAGGCAGGATCTTGTCGAGCAGCGGCTGAATCTCCATCGCGACGTCGCCGAAGCTGAAGCTAATCGGGCAGGTGACGCCGATGACCGAGGCGATGAGGCAGCCGACCACGGTGAGGCCGAGCACGGAGGCGGCGGCAGTGAGGTTGGGAAGCTTCTCGCTGAAGTCGGTGACGAGCTTCACGCCCTGCTTGTAGCCGAACTCGAGGGCGTGCATGCGGACCCAGAAGATGGCCAGGATGAGCGCGAACCAGATGCCGGCTCCCACGGGGTTGCCCTCGATGGCCATGTAAGCGGCGATGGAGCCCATGATGGTCGGGATCATGGTCATGAGCAGGGAGTCGCCGACGCCGGCGAGCGGTCCCATGGTGCCGATCTTCAGGTCTTGGACGGCGTCCGCCGCCGCTAGGCCGTCGCGCTCCTCCATGGCCACGCAGGCGCCAAGGATGATGGCGGCGAGCCAAGGCTGGGTGTTGTAGTAGCGGAAGTGGTTGTTGAGCGCTTGCTTATAGTCCTCGTCGTTCGTGTAGATCTTCCTCAGGACCGGCGAGAGGGCGTAGGCGACTGAGGCGCCCTGCTGGGTCTGGTAGTTGAAGGTGCACACGCTCATGAGCCAGCGCCAGTTCGCGTTGCGCAGGTCCTTCTTGGTGACCTTGTAGCCGGAGGGCTTGCCCTCGGCGACGGCGGTGATGTTCTCGTTTTCCATGGTTACTCATCCTCTCCGATGAAGGCGTCTGCGGAAGCGTGGGCGGCGAGCTCGGTGTCCCTCTCGGCACGCTGGTAGAACGCAATCGCGAGGGCAACGCCGACGATGGCGGCGCCGATGATGGGCACGTTCAGGAAGGCCGAGAGGAAGAAGCCGGCGAGCAGGTACTGGAAGTACTTGGCGGTTGGCATGTAGCGGAGCAGCATGGCGATACCGACGGCCGGGAGCATCTTGCCGGCGAGGGTGAGGCCGGAGAGGAACCACTGGGGCATGACCTCGAGGAGCCAGTTGACGGCGGGCTGGCCGAGCGTCACGGAGACAAAGACGGGCAGGGCGGCGCACAGGCCGAAGAGCGCGGGGCAGACCCACAGGATGGCGTTCATCTGATTGAACTTACCCTCGTTGCAGAACTTCTGGGACTTCTCGACGACAAAGCCGTTGAGGATCTTGGCGACGACGTCGAGCTGGATGCCGAGCATGCCGACCGGCAGGCCGATGGCGAGGCCCGTGTCGGAGCCCAGGGTCACGCCGTAGGCGGTGGCGATGATGGCCATCGTGCCGTAGTCGGGAATGGAGGAGCCGCCGAAGCCCGCGACGCCGAGCTGCATGAGCTGAATGGTGCCGCCGATGACAAGGCCGGTCTTCCAGTCGCCCATGACGACTCCGGTGATGAGGCCCCAGAAAACGGCGTAATTGACGAAGATCATCGGGATGCCGTAGTAGTCCACGTGCTTGATGAAGGCCAGCAGGGTCAAAAGGACGACCTGCAGGATAGTGAAGTTGACCATATTTCCCCCTTAGATGAGGTCTGCGACGGAGACGGGCTTGTCGGCGGGCACGAACTGGGCCGTCACCTTGACGCCACGGGCGATGAGCGCCTTGTAGCTCTGGACGTTCTCGGCGGAGGCGTAGGCGCGCTGGGTGAGCTGGATGCCGTCCTCCTTGACGAGCGAGCCGCCGACGACCAGCGACGGGAGCTCGACGCCCGACTCGACCAGGCGAAGCATCGTCTCGGGCTCCTTGGCGATGACGAAGACCTTCTCGCGGTCGTACTTGCCCGCGGCGAAGTTCTTGAGCGCGGTCTGCTCGGAGATGATCGAAACGGCCATGCCCGCGGGGCGCGCCATCCTCATGGTGGACTTCAGGACCTCGTCGCCGGCGACCTTGTCGTCGATGACCATGACTCGGGTCGCGCCCGACACCGGGGCCCACTGCGTCACGATGATGCCGTGAAGCAGGCGATTGTCGATTCGTGCCATAACAACACTCATGTTTGCTCCTATCAAATGAAGTTTTACGTTCGGTACTGCCTCGGCGCTATCCGGATTCGCGCCGGGCAAGGGGTTATCGGATTATTGAGGACGCGCGGTCAGCTTGCGGCGGCGCGGGGAAGGTCACTCGTCGAGCAGGAGGTCCGAGGAGCCGAGGCGCTCTTCTCGCGCCGGGGCGGCGCTCACGCTTATGTAGTCGAAGACATATGCGATCTCGCTTACGGGAACCTCTACGCGATAGCGCGTCGAGATGCTCGAGAAGCTCTGCCTGAAGGACTCGATGAAATCGGCGCGTTCCTCCTCGAAGCGGTCCTGGCCAACGTAGGTCTCAATGGGGTTTCTGGTAACAAGGCGCTCGACGAGACAGCAGAGGTGAACGTAGAGCCCAATGATGGCGTTGCTGCCGATCTTCTCGCCTGTCCTGCGCTGAAGCTCGTGCACGGCGCTCTCGATCTCATGGAATAGCCGCTCCGGGTCGAGGATGGTGATGGAGCGGATGACGTTCTGCAGCGTCATGTTCGAGAGCAGCTTCTCGTGGAAAGAAGAGAGCTCAGAAGCGTCAAGCCACCTGCCGAACACGACATCAACCTTAGAGGCGGACGCCGTCGACATGATGTCCTCGAGGGCGACGAAGGGGACGGAGGCGACCCCGGGGTCTCCCGTGCCGATGACGGCGCAGACGCGGTGCTCGGAGAAAACGGCGTCGTTCGACCCGTTCGCGACGAGCTGCTTGAAGGGCCTCGTGAGCAGGCGCGCGCCTATGGTGCGCGGGAGGCTCTGCGAGACGAGCTGGCGTATCCTCTCCGCGGCGTCGACCCCGGACTCGGAGCAGAAGACGATGGCGTCCTCACGGTTGACGCGCTCGATCACCTTGCAGTGCGTCACGCACGCGGCGGTCGCATCGCCAAGAACCTCGGCGATGGACTTGCCGCCGAGCAGCCCGACCCCGATCTCGAGCGCAAGACCGGTAGAGACGTTGTTCACCACGCCGATAGTGGAGTCGGTAACGTTCTCGAGGGCCTTATAGGCCTCCTCCAAGGAGCCCATGTCGACGAGGAACACGACCCCGGTGCAGTAGGAATGGCGGTCGACGAGGCGCTGGAGCGGACCGACGATGTCCTTCAGCTGCTGGTCGTAGGGCATGTCGACAGCCTCGTACACATGCATGCCGAGCATACGGTTCGCCGCGTCGGCGATGCTCGTCGCCGTTGAGTAGCCGTGGGACAGGATGACGCAGAGCGTCCGAAGGGCCTTCGCATCGCGAGACTCCGATGCGACGCACAGCGTCAGAAGCGTCTTCGTGAAGTGATCGAGCGAGATTCCCAGCGCCCCTTCCACGTCTGCGGCGACCTGATCGGAGACACTCGAGGCAAACGGCAATTCGGAGGTCACGGCACCGAGGAGATGGGAGATTTGCTCCGCACAGGCAGACTTTCGCTTAGCCAGGCCGATACCCGGCCACAACTGCAGGCAAATCTCCTGGGCCAGTAGAAAAGCGACCTTCCTCGAAAGCTCGATGCCATAAGAAGAGCCTGCGTCGGCAAGGACCGCGCCCACGACGCGCTCGAAGGCGCGCGACCTCGAGGAGGCGACGCCGTGGTCGAAGATCAAGTGATCCTCAACGCCGCGCACAGCGGAGACAGCTTGCGAGACAAGCTCGGAGACAGAGAGCTCCCCGGCGCAGAATCGCTCATCGAGGGAGCACAGGGCATCGAGCGCCTGCTCGACCGGCCCTGTGCTCTCGGCGGCATCCAGAGACGCGTCGATCAGAACGCCATCGTCGGGCTGTTGATCGATCTGCGCGGAGGAGAGGAGCCCGCTGGGAAGAAGATACGGGCGAACGACGACGTAGTCGCCCTCGCGATTGAGGAACGCTTTGGCGCAGCAGTTCGTCACGCAGGCGCGCAAGCCGGCGATGTTATCGGAAAAGTCCGCGTTCACGAGGCAACGGTATGCGCCGCGGCTGATCTTCACATCAGAACCGATTCGGCACCCCTCGCTGCGCAGGAAGCTCAAGATGAGATCCTCGCGCTCCTCGGGGGTCCGCTCCTTGAGTGAGGGGACGCGGGCACAGATGGGCATTTTGCTGTAGGCCGAGGAAACCTTCAGGTCATCGGCGGATAGCGTCGTCGAAAGAACGAGGCGAGCGCGCGGCGCATCCTGGGAGGCATCGAGCCCGAGGGCCGTCGCAAGGCAGTGCTCCATCGCAGAGGGAGAGAGTGCCTCGATGCCGTTGACAAAGACCACACCCCCGCGCGCATTCGCGATCGACTCGTCAAGAAGCCCGTTGAACGAGGCGGCGTCCGGGACCCCGGCGCAGTCGATGCGCACATAGGAGGAGTCGCGGGACAGCAAGCCCTGGTTCTTGCCGTACTCGTACACAAGGCGAGAAAGGAAAGACTTACCGACACCCACGCCGCCGCTCAAGAGGATGGGCAGGCCAAACGGAGGGTACTGAACCGCAGCCTTGCACTGCTCGACAACGGAGCTGAGGCTCATGTCGAAGCCCACGGCACGCGCGAAGTCGCGGTGATCGGCGATTCCCGTCGCCTGGATGAGGTCGGCGAGCGAGGCGTACTCGCTTGCAGAGAGCTTTACCTGAAAACGCTTCTGGAACGCGCGGCGATGAAAATAACGGACAGGCCTGCCCGCCACCTTAACCACAAGACCGGCGCGAACAAGGTCGTTGAGGTACTGGCTCGCCAGGCTCCTGGAGATGATGAGTGTCTCGGCGATGTCGGAGGTGGACAGACGGGCAAGGTCGTCGAGCGAGACGGCAGAGGTGAGGGCCTCGAGATGCTCGAGAATCCTGTCCCTCATGTCGACGGGTTTCTTTGCCAAGCTGTCCTGTGTGGTCTTGTCCATGACTTCTTACCTCCTCGTACAAGGAGTATAAGGGGAGAACAGAGAACGGAAGGGGGCGCGTGGGGGAATCAACAGCTCCGAGGAAAAGTCCACCACTTGAGGGGCAGAAAACAACGGCCATTGAACATTCAGGGCCGACGCTCAACACTTCGGCTCGACACTTCGCTTTGGAAAGGGCCCCGGCGCGCCGGGGTCCCAACATAAAGAAGGGCCCCGGCGCGCAGGGCCTAAAGCTTAACCATGCGCGCGGCGATGCGGGCGCAGTCGCAGGCGGCCTTCTTCTCGAAGGTGTTGTAGTCGACGACCCGGCCCTCGGCGCAGGGCTTGTCGCTGATGGCGCGCACGACGACGAGGGGCACGCCGTTGAGATAGGCGGCCTGCGCGATGGTGCAGCCCTCCATCTCGCAGCACAGGTCGCCGAAGATCGCGAGGATTCGCTCCTTCTGTTCCGCGGGCGAGACAAACTGGTCGCCGGAGACGACGCGGCCCTTGAGGACCTTAATGTCGGGGGCGACGGCGGCCGCGGCGGCGCACGCCGCCAGCAAGGGCCGGAGCGGATCGCGCAAGATCAAGGCGTCGCCCGGGAGGTCGGGCGTTACCGTCAGCCGGCGCCGCGTCTGCCGCATCATGAGGGAGAACGGCCTGGCCGGCGCATACGGCAGGAAAAGGTTCAAGGTGCACCCCGGGGCGATCAACGAGGCCGACGTGTCGAACGTCGTCGCGCGCGGCTTCGGCGGCAGGGCGCCGTACACCCATATATGCAGCGACTTGGCCTGCGTGCGCGTCGGGGCGTCGTGGAACTACGTCTGCCTGCTCGTCGACCTCTGCAACGGGGAAATCGTCGGCCACTCCGAAGGATCGAGGAGGGACGCGCGAGCTCCGAGCCAAGCTCTTGGATTACGTGCACTGGTACAACAACTTCAGGATCCACTCGACGCTGGGCTACATGTCGCCGGTCGAGTTCAGGGAGGCGGGGCCGTCCCTCCCGGAATCGTCCAAATAAGTGTTGCCAATCCATAGCCAATCCAGCCATCATCTTCGCGAAGGCGGACGTCAGGAAAAGCTCGGCTTGAGCTCGGTCGGACGCGGTCTGTGGGGCATCATTCAGGCTCAGGGGGTCTCCTTGTCTTCTTCGGTCGCAACCTGAATGATAGGGACGGCCCCTTCTCTCTTTCCCCTTCGTTTTCGACGCGTCACCCTCTCGGCGGGCTTAAGGCCCGCGCTCGCGGGTGCAGGGGCTACGCCCAAACCCCAAAAACGTAACGCCGTGCTCGAAGCGTTTCCGGACGTCAGCGTAATCTCAAATCCCGTTCGTCAACTCATGGGCAAGCCACCTGAGACTACTCATTTCTCCTACTGGCAATGAAGACCTGCGACCTGCAGTTTTGCAAACTGCTTGAAAGCCACCTGCGTTGATTCACTTCCTATTGCAGCTGGCGGCTTGCACGCGAAAAGGCATTTAAGTTTCAAAACGGGCGTTTTCGGCGCTATCGAGCCTCCAAAGGCATCCCGTCGCGCCCTTTGGGACAAAAACAAAAACTCAAAGCCCTGAGTTCGAAAATAGTTTTTGGAGTTGTCCCGACTTTTGTCCCCGAAGCCGACGAAACGCGACAGGGTGTCACCTGGCGGCACTCGATTCGAGACGGCACCGAAAACTGGATGCAACCGGAATGACAGGACGGCAGAACCGAAGCCATCGAGTGGGGATAGAAAAAGGCCCGGGTGCCGTGGCATCCGGGCCTTTGCTAGCAACTTGATGTTGCGGGCAGCTTAGAACTTGTGGCCGCACTTCTTGCAGGCGCGCAGCTTGTTCTTGCCGTCCTTCTCGTGACCGACGCGGGTAACCTTACCGCACTCGGGGCAGACGAGATTGACGTTGGAGGCGTCGATGGGAGCCTCCTGCGAAACGATGCCGCCCTGCTGGTTGGCAGCGTTGGGCTTGACGGCCTTCTTGACGACCGAAACGCCCTCGACAACGACCTTGTTCTCGGCGGGGAGAGCACGCAGGACAACGCCCTGCTTGCCGCGATCCTTACCAGAGAGAACCTGGACCTTATCGCCCTTCTTGATATACATATATCTCCCCTAACTACAGGGTCTCGGGAGCGAGCGAGACGATCTTCATGTACTTCTTGTCACGAAGCTCGCGAGCGACGGGCCCGAAGATACGGGTGCCGACGGGCGAACCATCGTTGTTGATGACAACGCAGGCGTTCTCATCAAAGCGAATGTAGGAGCCATCCTTGCGGCGGATCTCCTTAACGGTGCGAACGACGACGCAACGGACAACGTCCTTCTTCTTGACGTTGGCGCCAGGGGTAGCCTCCTGGACAGCACCGATGAACACATCGCCGATGCCTGCATAACGACGCTTGGAACCGCCAAGCACCTTGATGCAGCGAATCTTGCGAGCGCCGGAGTTGTCGGCGACGTTCAGCATGGTTTGCATCTGAATCATGGTAGATGTTCCTCCGAACTAAGAACCGAAGAGAGGTGCGCAGCCTTTATACGGCCCGTGGTATGCAAGCCAGGCATACGCACATCTTCGGAAACGTACAAGTCGTAAGAGCGACTGCTTATTTAGCGCGCTCGACGACCTCGATGAGGCGCCAACGCTTCATCTTGGACATAGGACGGGTCTCCATAACGCGGACGGTGTCGCCCACGCCAGCCGTGCACTCCTCGTCGTGAGCGTGCAGCTTCTTGGAGCTGGTCATCATCTTGCCGTACTTGGGGTGACGCTTGCGCTCGGTGATGGTGACAACAATGGTCTTGGCACCGGAGACGGAGGTAACGACACCCGTACGGACCTTACGCGAGTTACGCGAATCAGTCATGTTCTCTCCTTAGGTCCTACTCGGCGACAGCGGACTTCTCCGCTGCGATCTCGCGGGCGCGCTGCTCCGTGAGGACGCGAGCGATGTCCTTCTTCACGGTGTTGACGCGAGCGGTGTTGTCCAGCTGGCTGGTGGCCATCTGGAAACGAAGGTTAAAGAGCTCGGCGCGCATTTCCTTCAGCTTCTCAACGAGCTGAGCGTCCGAGAGCTCACGAATCTCTGCGGGCTTCATTAGTTCTCCTCCTTGGCGGCGGCGGCGTCCTCAGCAGCCCACTTGGCCTCGAGAGCGGCCTCCTCAGCCATCTCCTTCTCGATGCGCTGCTCAGCGTTCTTGGCAGCAACAATCTTGGTCTTGATGGGAAGCTTGTGCTGTGCAAGACGCAGAGCCTCGCGAGCGACCTCCTCGGGCACGCCCTTGACCTCGAACATGATGCGGCCGGGCTTGACGACGGCCACCCACTCCTCGGGGTTACCCTTACCAGAACCCATGCGAGTCTCGGCAGGCTTCTTGGTGATGGGCTTATCGGGGAAGATCGTGATGTAGACACGACCGCCACGCTTCATGTAGCGGGTCATGGCAATACGAGCGGCCTCGATCTGACGGTTGGTGATCCAATGGGCCTCGAGAGCCTGGATACCAAACTCGCCGAAATGCAGCTCGGTATTACCCTTGGCCTGGCCCTTCATGGAGCCACGCTGCACCTTGCGGTGAAGAATACGCTTAGGGGCAAGCACTACTGACCCCTCCTCTCGGAGTTACGACGACGAGGACGGGAAGAGCCCTCGAGTGCAGGGTTGGGAACAGGCTGGCCCGGGAGCTTCTCGCCCAGGTAGATCCAGACCTTCACGCCGCAAGCGCCCATGGTGGTGCTGGCGACAGCCGTGCCGTAGTCGATCTTGGCACGGAGGGTGTGCAGAGGCACGCGACCCTCGCGGTACCACTCACGACGGCCCATCTCGGCACCGCCGAGACGACCGGAGCACTGGATACGGATGCCCTTAGCGCCGGCCTTGCGGGCAGACTGGACAGCCTTGCGCATAGCGCGACGGAAGGCAACGCGGCCCTCGAGCTGCTCGGCGATAGACTGAGCAACGAGGTTGGCGTCGAGCTCGGGGCGCTTGATCTCGACAACGTCGACGGAGAGCTGGCCCTTGGAGACGCCAGCGACCTTCTCGAGCTCGATGCGGAGGGTATCGATCTCGGCACCCTTCTTACCGATGACAACGCCGGGGCGAGCGGTGAGGATGATGACCTTCACCTTGTCGCCAGCGCGCTCGATCTCGACGCGGGAGACAGCTGCGCGGGAAAGACGCTTCTCGAGGTACTTGCGGATCTCGAGATCGTTACCGAGGGTCTTAGCGTAATCCTTCTCTGCGAACCAGCGGGAGCGCCAGTTCTCGGTGATGCCAAGACGGAAGCCGGTGGGGTAGACTTTCTGACCCATACAGCTTTACGCCTCCTTTCGAGGAGCAACGACGACGGTGATGTGGGAAGTACGCTTCAGAATGCGAGAAGCGGAACCCTTGGCGCGGGGACGGATGCGCTTAAGCGTCGGACCCTCGTCAACATAGGCAGCGGCGACAACCAGGTTGTCGGCACGCAGACCGTTGTTGTTCTCGGCGTTCGCAACGGCGGAACGGAGAACCTTCTCGACATCCACGGCGACGGCGCGGTCGCAGAAGTGGAGGATGTCGAAGGCCTGAGCGACAGGCTTGCGGCGGATCAGATCGACCACCAGGCGGGCCTTGCTGGGGGAAACACGCACGTACTTAGCGACGGCGCGAACCTCGGTGGCCTCAGTTTCAATAGACTTAGTTGCCATTTACGGTTAACCCCCTATTTGGCCTTGTGGCCACGGAACGTACGAGTCGGCGCGAACTCGCCGAGCTTGTGACCAACCATGGACTCGGTAACATACACGGGCACATGCTTGCGGCCGTCGTGGACGGCGATGGTGTGACCAACCATCTCGGGGAAGATGGTGGACGCGCGGGACCAGGTCTTCACGACGTCCTTCTTGCCAGCCTCGTTCATCGCGGTGATACGCGAGAGAAGGCGAGTCTCCACGAACGGGCCCTTTTTGAGACTTCTGCTCATAAGTGCTTTCTCCTAAAACTCGGTATCCGAAATTACTTCTTACGGCGACGAATGATGTGCTGGTTCGAGACCTTCTTCTTCTTGCGCGTACGAAGGCCCTTCGTCGGCTTACCCCAGGGGGTAACAGAGGGACGACCAGAGGTGTGGTTCTTGCCCTCGCCACCGCCGTGCGGGTGGTCGACAGGGTTCATGACGGTACCGCGGACGGTCGGGCGCACGTTCATGTGACGCTTACGGCCGGCCTTGCCGATGACGATGTTGGCGTGATCGGCGTTGCCGACCTCACCGACGGTGGCGCGGCAGGTAACGAGGATGCGGCGCATCTCGGAGGAAGGCATACGGACGATAGCGTACTTGCCCTCCTTACCCATCAGCTGGCAGGAGTTACCGGCGGAACGGGCGATAGCAGCGCCCTTGCCCGGCTGGAACTCGACGGCGTGGATGAGCGTACCGACGGGGATGTCGGCGAGGGGCAGAGCGTTGCCCGGCTTGATGTCGGCGTCAGAACCGGACATGATGGTCTGACCGACCTCGAGGCCCTTGGGGGCCAGGATGTAGCGCTTCTCACCGTCAGCGTAGTGCAGCAGAGCGATGCGAGCGGAACGGTTCGGATCGTACTCGATCGTGGCAACCTTGGCGGGCACGCCGTCCTTGTTGCGCTTGAAGTCGATCACGCGGTAACGACGCTTCACGCCGCCGCCCTGGTGGCGGGTGGTGATGCGGCCGTTGTTGTTACGACCGGCCTTCTTGGGCAGGGGCCCGAGAAGGGACTTCTCGGGCTTGGTGCAGGTGATCTCAGAGAAATCGGAGATCGTCTGCCAACGCCTACCAGCGGAGGTCGGCTTAAGGTGCTTTACAGCCATTACAATCCCTTTCAATAGGAATCCGTTAGCCATCGCAGACAGGGATTCGAGGTTCTGCCTCGGGTGCGATGACACCGGACGTATACACGGTTCCGGGCGTGTCCATTTTATACGCCCGAAACCTTGAGCTCTCGCCTCCCCTATTTGGGAGGCATGAGCTCACTCAACAGCAGCGAGTCTTAGGCCTGGTTGCCAAAGACCTCGATGGTGTCGCCCTCGGCCAGCGTGACGATGGCCTTCTTCCAAGAACGGGTCTTGCCGGCGACATAGCGCACGCGCTTGGTCTTGGGCTTGACCGTCAAGGTGTTCACGCGAACGACCTTGACGCCGAAGATCTCCTCGACAGCGTCCTTGATCTGATACTTGTTAGCATCCTTGGCGACCTCGAACGTGTACTTGTTCTGCTCCATGCCGGAGAAGGAACGCTCGGACACGATCGGACGGATGATGATCTCGTGGGCGGTCATTTATGCAAGCACCTCCCCGAAGTGAGCGGCGATGTCGGCGGGCATCAGCACAGCGTTGTTGTTGACGAGATCGTAGGTGTTGGCCTCGTCAGCGGTGATGATGAACGTCTTGGGAATATTGCGGAACGACAGGTAGGCGTTGACGTCCTCATCGCGAACGATGATGGTCAGACGCTTGCCCTCAAGGCCAAGAGCCTTGAGCATGGCAACGGCAGCCTTGGTGGAAGGCTTCTCGAAGCCGTAGTCGTCGACGAGCACGAGCTCGCCATCGGCCAGCTTGGCGGACAGCGCGGAGCGCATAGCCAGCTTGACCTCCTTGTTGTTCATACGCTTAGCGTAGGAACGGGGCTTGGGGGCGAAGACAACGCCACCGTGACGCCACTGGGCAGCACGGATGGAACCCTGGCGGGCACGGCCGGTGCCCTTCTGACGCCAAGGCTTCTTGCCGCCACCGGAAACCTCAGAGCGGCCCTTAGCGGACTGGGTGCCCTGACGCCAAGAGGCCATCTGGCACTTGACGATGTGGTGCATAACGTGGATGTTCGGCTCGATGCCGTACACCTCAGCGGCGAGCTCGGCCTCGGCGACCTTCTTGCCCTCGCTGTTCTTTACTTCAAACTTTGCCATTTAAGTGTTCTCCTTGGTATGACGCTGGGCTAAATGGGCTGGGCCCTTAGGCCATACGGATGGCGACGAGACCATTCTTGGCACCCGGGACAGCGCCCTTGACCAAGATGAGGTTCTGCTCGGCATCGATGCGGACAACGGAAAGGTTCTTGACGGTAACGCGCTCGTTACCCATGTGACCGGCCATCTTGACGCCCTTGAGGACGCGCGCAGGATAGGCGCACTGACCGATAGAACCGGGGTGACGCTGGAAGTGAGAACCATGCGTCATAGGACCGCGGCGCTGACCCCAGCGCTTGATGCGACCCTGGAAGCCCTTACCCTTGGAGGTACCGATGACGTCGACCTTCTCGACATCAGCGAAATCAGCGACGGTGACGACCTCGCCGACCTTGTGCTCCTCGCCGTTCTCGACGCGGACCTCACGAAGGAAGCGGACAGGCTCGACGCCAGCCTTGGCGAAGTGACCAGCCATGGGCTTGTTCACGTTCTTGGCCTTGATGTCGCCGAAACCGATCTGGACGGCGTCATAGCCGTCGGTTGCCTGAGTTTTAACCTGCGAGACAGCGCAGGGGCCAGCCTGGATGACCGTGACGGGAACGACGTTATCGTCCTCGTCCCAAACCTGGGTCATGCCAATCTTGCGGCCGAGAATCATGCTGATCAAGATATGATCCCAACTCTCGCGTGGTCTTGGGACAATGCGTACACCACCGAGCGTACGCCCCTAGAGGACCACTACTTACACGACGTGCTCCCCAGCCTTGTATTTCGCCCGGACTACCTGACAACCCTATTAAGCAGGCATTTTGTCCAGCCAGAATACTCCCCTGGTTTCACACAGCTGTTTAGTATACACGGCTGCGGGCGTATCCATCGAGATTCATATTTCACTCACATTGTTTACGCAGGTAAAGTGCGTGGATGGCTCCCGAGCACGGCGGAGGGCCGGAGAAATATATTAAGGTCCCTGCTCTACAGTCCTGCGCAAGACGGAGAGCACATTAAGTGCTCTCCTTTGCGTGCGGAACTCGCGATGACCTTAATATATTTCTCCGGCCCTCCGCCGTGCTCGGGAGACGACACGTTGATGTCTGCTTAACTCTGCTCGCTCAGGCTAATGACTTTGTTGGGGGTCCACTATTTGCTGGAGGGTGAACTTGCATTGCATTGGCTCGCCCTCTACTTGTGGCTTTGCCTCATCGAAATCAAAAATCATGATGGCGCAGTTGGGGAGTTTTGTTGGGAGCTCGAAGCCCTCTGGGGCTGCAGCCTTGATGAATTGGCGGCTGGCGCTGCCGTGGCTTACTGCTAGGAGGGTTTCGATCCCCTCGGCGCCCATGAGATTGGTGAGGGTGGCTACCATGCGCTCCTGCAGGGCATGACTTCCTTCTCCTCCAAAGGGGACCAAGTCCTCGCCGGGGTCCCAGACGTCGGTGGGTAGGGCGTCGTGGGGGCCTTCTTCGAAGGTGCCGTAGCTGCGCTCGATGATGCCTTCGCAGGGCTCGACTGCTGCATCCCGGCCGAGGAGTTCGGTTGCGACGAGACTTGCCGTGTCCATGGCTCGGCCTAAGGGCGAAGAGACCACTTTGTCGGGGACGACGCCGTGGGCTTTGAGCCATGCGGCTGCCATTCCCGCTTGCTTGCGGCCCAGATCGGTCAACGGAGAATCGCAGCGGCCCTGGACGAGCTTTTTAACGTTGAATTCTGTCTGACCGTGGCGGAGTAGATATAGACGCTTCATGCTCTCCCCTTCTGTATAACTTGCTTTGCTGGCACAGCCCTACTCGTGGGTATGGCCTACGTAGTCTTCGTCGATCGTGATCTTGGCGACCGACTTGGGATATTCCGATTCGACCCGTTTCGCCAGCGCGCGCTTCAGGTCCTCGGCGCTCATCGCCAAATCCGAGGGACGTACGCAGTCAAAGATCACGTTGGTATGCGTGGGGCCCGGAACACAGCGTAGGTCGTGGATCGAGAGGCGGCTATCAATCTCTTGAGCCATAGCGTTGATGCGCAGACGCATGCTCGCCACCTTTGGATCGTCGGTCACGATGGGATCGTAATGGAGCGTGACGATCATGCCGTCTTCGACCCTAAACGACTGCTCGATGTTATCGAGCGTGTCGTGACTTTCCAGCGGGCTGGCCTCGGCTGCCATCTCGGCGTGAGCGCTTGCGAACTTCCTGCCCGGGCCGTAGTCGTGAACCATCAAATCGTGAACGCCCAAAACGCCGGGGTAGCTCATGATCTTGTCTCGAATGTGCTTGACCAGCTTTGGATCGGGTGCCTGGCCCAAAAGCGGGCTCACCGTATCCAGGATGAGCTCAAAGCCGCTCCAGCCGATATAGGCGCCAACGGCAAGGCCGACCCATGCGTCAAGATTGATGTGCGTCACCTGCGAAACAATTGCGCACGCCAGCACGGCACCCGTAGCTAGGACATCGTTCTTTGAGTCCTGAGCGGTCGCATGCAGCGTCTCGGACTCAATGCGATCGCCGAGCTTTTGGTTGAGGGCCGCCATCCAGAGCTTAACAATCATCGAAAGCACCAAGACTGCCACCAGGGCAAGCGAGAACTCGACAGGTTCGGGGTGGATGATGCGCTCAACCGAGGACTTCACCAGCTCAACGCCAATCAGCAGCACGAGCGCCGCCACGACCAGACCCGAGAGATACTCGTAGCGGCCATGTCCGTAAGGATGCTCGGGGTCGGCCGGCTTGCCCGCCAGCTTAAAGCCAAGCACGCTCACGATGTTCGAGCTGGCATCGGACAGGTTGTTCATGGCGTCCGCCACAATCGAAACCGATCCCGACAGCACGCCAATTGCACCCTTCGCAGCGCAAAGCGCAACATTAGCGAGAATACACACTATGCCCGTCAACGTTCCCACGCGCGCACGGTCGCCCTGCGCACGACGAACAATCCACTCGACCATCCTCATCAGTCCCCACGGTACTACCTATATATCTATTGCTCAAACGGATTGTAGTGTAGCCACTTTGCCCCCCAGATACAAAAAGGCCGCAACCCACACGGGCCACGACCTTGGAATGTGCCATGCGGGACTGCCCCTTTGTCGATCGATTTATGCGCTTGCTTCAGCAGCGCTCGCCACTGTTTCGAGCGAATCAGCTGCGTCTTCTGCCGCCTGCATCTTTGTCGGCACCACGCCAAAACAGCAGCTCAGCGCCGCAGACACCGCAAATGCTGCGCCGCCGGCAGCGCAGCACCACAGCAGATTCGAGATGCCGCCCGTGGCAAAGCCAATGACCATAAGGACATTCGTCATGCCGATGGTATAGGCCGTAACGTGGCCCACGGCCGCAACAAGGCCTCCGACGGCGCCGCCAATGGCCATGCATGTCAGACACCTGCCATATTTAAAGCCGCAGCCGTACAGCGCCGGCTCGCTTACGCCGCCAAGCACGCCCGAGATCGAATAGCCCAGCATGAGCGCCTTCTCGTCCTTATCCACAACGCGGAGCGACGCGCCAAAGGGCATGCCCCAAACGGCGAACGTCGCCATCGTCGCAGCGATCAGAATGCACGAATCCGTTCCCACACTCATAAACTGCGCATAGGCGAGCGATAGGACAACGTTGCTGACACCCGCGATCTTAAGAAACTCCCAACCCGCGGCAAGTCCCATAAGCGTGAGCAGCGACACGATGCCACCGGAATTGCCAAGCATAAACATAAGCTGTCCCAACAGCATGCCCAGATAGCTGCCCGCCGGCGCCGTAATACACAGCGAGGCCGGAACCATGACGAGCATGGTTGCAAACGGAACAAACGAAAACGCCACGGCCTTAGGGATAACGCGCTGGAAGAAACACTCCACTCGCCATAGCACGGGTACCGAGATGAGAACCGGAATAACAGTCGTTGTGTAATCGTTGACCGGCGCGGGAAGCAGACCATACACGAAAGTCATCGCTGCCCCCGTCGTCGATGCGGCATCGACGAGCTTAAGCAGATCGGGCGCAATCAATACGCCGCCCAGCATCATGCCCAGCTGCTCCGAGCAACCGAGCTGGCGGGCGGCCGCCCAACCAAGATAAATGGGCAAAAAGTAGTAGCCGGCGTTATAGAGCCAACTGTAGAACAGGCGATAGATTTCGGAATCGGCAGACCACAGGCCCAGCATGCCTTCGCCCATAATGACGGCGGCGGTGCGGAACAACGCCGCGCAAACAATAAACGGCAGCGCCGACATCATGCTTTTGGACAGATAGTCCACCACGGCCATGGCGTTTGATGAAACCGTCGTTGTAAACGAGGTGTTAGAAACTTGTGACATGGAACGCCTTTCCCAATGTGACATGCGGGCTGTCCCTTTGTCACATCGTGCGGTACTGACCGATTGCGCGGTACTTTTCGTAGCGGAGGTTTGTGAGGGTCGCGTCGTCGAGCTGCCCAAGCGTATCGAAGGCATCAAATGCCGAGGACATGACGGCACCGGCGATCTCCTCATGCGACAGGCCCCTATCGTCAACAATGCCATCGATAATGCCGAGCACCAACAGATCGGGGGCCGTGAGCTTAAGCGCCTCGGCGGCCTCATTCGCGCGCTCGGTATCCTTCCACAGGATCGACGCACAGGCCTCGGGGCTCACGACCGAATAGGCCGAGCTCGAGAGCATCAGGATGCGGTCGGCCACGGACAGCGCCAGCGCGCCACCAGAGCCGCCCTCGCCTGTCACCACCGAGACAATCGGCGTCTTAAGGCCGCTCATCTCCATGAGATTCTGGGCAATCGCCTCGCCCTGGCCGCGCTCCTCGGCACCGATGCCGCAAAACGCGCCCGAAGTATCAACCAGGCACAGAACCGGCCGACCAAATTTCTCGGCTTGGTGCATCAGGCGACGTGCCTTGCGGTAGCCCTCGGGATGTGCCATACCAAAGTTGCGACGCATGCGCTCTTTGGTCGTGGTACCGCGCTCGATGGCGATAACCGTCACGGGTCGCCCGTCTTTCCAGCCGATGCCGCCCACCACGGCAGCATCGTCGCCAAAGTAGCGGTCGCCGTGCAGCTCTACGAATCCGTCGAGACCCAACGAGATCATCTCGCCTGCCGTGGCGCGGTTCGCCGAGCGAGTCTGTTTGACGATTTCGAGCGCGCTTTTTGGTGCGACCGAGCGCTTAAACAAGTGTCCCAGCTTTTTGTCGCGACGACCCGTATGCACGATCTCATGCGGTGCCCCCAGGCCGGGCGCGTGCCCTTCGTGCAGCGCCAGCAGCTCGCCTACCGTGAGCGCAATCTCACCACGCGGAACAACGGCATCGCAAAAGCCGTGCTCCAGCAAAAACTCGGAACGCTGGAATCCCTTGGGCAGACGCTTGTGCATGTTCTGCTCGATCACGCGCGGGCCGGCAAATGCCGTCAGGGCATCGGGCTCGGCCAGGATAATGTCGCCCTCCATGGCAAAGCTCGCGGTTACACCTCCGGTCGTGGGATCGGTGAGCACCGTGATATACAGGCCGCCCGCCTCGCTGTGGCGCCTAACCGCCGCAGAAATCTTGGCCATCTGCATGAGCGAGGTCACGCCCTCCTGCATGCGGGCGCCGCCCGATACGGTAAAGCCAACGACCGGCAGCCCCAACTCGGCCGCGCGCTCAAAGACACGACAGATCTTCTCGCCCACCACGGAGCCCATTGAGCCCATCATAAAGTTGGCATCCATAAAGAAGAGCGCGGTATCGCAGCCGCAGATTTTGCCCCTGCCGCACACAACGGCATCGCGCTCGCCCGAACGCTCGCTCACGCTCTTAAGCTTGTCGGCATAACCGGGAAACGAGAGGAAGTCCTTCGACGCCAGATTGGCATCCCATTCCTCAAAGGTACCCGCGTCGACCGTCATGCGCATGCGCGCGCGACCGCTCACGCGAAAGTGTTTGCCGCAACGAGGGCAGACCTCGAGGTTGTCGTGCAGGCGCGCCTCATCGATCACACGGCGGCACTCCGGGCATTTGACAAACACGTGGCGCGCGGGGAACTCGGCGCACGACTCGGTTATCGGCCCCTCAAGGACATTGACCGTCTTCGCTTTTCTATTCATCAGCATAGAGATGCCCCATCAGATCGGTGTGATACATGCCCGACAAAAACTCGTCGTTTGCCAGCACGTCGAGCTGAAGCTCGCTATTTTCGCTCACGCCCTCAATCACGAGCTCGCCCAGGGCCGAGCGCATCTTGCGAATGGCACCGTCACGCGTGGGCGCGCACACGATGAGCTTGCCGAGCATGGAGTCGTAGTACGGCGGAACTTTCGCTCCGGTAAACATGGCGGAATCCCAGCGCACGCGCGGACCACCCGGCACACGCAACGCGGTGACCGTTCCACATGACGGTAGAAAGTCCGGCGTTTCGGCATTGATGCGGCACTCCATGGCGTGGTTGCGGACCGGTACGTCCTCCTGCTCAAAGGGCAGAGGCTGGCCGGCAGCCACGCGCAGCTGCCACTTAACCAGGTCGGTATCGGTCACAAACTCCGTAACCGGATGCTCCACCTGCAAGCGCGTGTTCATTTCCATAAAGTAGAAATTGCCGTCATCTGAGTACAAAAACTCGATGGTGCCAGCGCCCTCATAGCCAACGGCACGAGCCAGGTCGCGCGCGGCCTTGTGCATGCGCGCGCGAATATCATCGCGTCCGTCGAGGCACGGCGCGGGGCTCTCCTCGATCAGCTTTTGGTTGCGGCGCTGCACCGAGCACTCGCGCTCGCCGAGCGAAAACACATGGCCCTGCTTATCGGCCATAATCTGTACCTCAACGTGATGCGCCGGCGCAACGAACTTCTCCATGTAGCACTCGCCGTCGCCAAAAACGGCCTCACCCTCGGCACGCGCCTCGATGAACGCCTTTGCCGCATCTTCCACGCGCTCGACCTTGCGAATACCGCGACCGCCGCCGCCCGCGCGCGCCTTAATAAGCACGGGGCAGCCGATGCGCTCGGCCTCGGCCGTTGCTTCCTCGGGGCTTTTGAGCAAATCGCAGCCCGGCACGATGGGCACGCCCGCAGCAGCGGCCGTTCGGCGTGCGGCGTCCTTGTCGCCCATGCTGTCGATCACCTCGGCCGAAGGACCGACAAACGCCAGACCGAACTTGTCGCAGTCGCGCACGAAGCTCGCCTTCTCGGAAAAGAAGCCATAGCCGGGATGGATCGCCTTTGCCCCCGACTTTACGGCACAGGTGAGCACGGCATCGTCGTTGAGGTAGCTCTCGGCAAGACGCGGGCCGCCGATGCAATACGCCTCGTCGGCAAGCTGCACGTGTAGCGCGTCCGCATCGGCCGTGGAATAAACGGCGACGGTCTTGATGCCCATATCGCGGCACGCGCGGATAACACGGACCGCGACTTCGCCGCGGTTGGCGATGAGCACTTTGTCGAACATGGAGCCTTCCTTAACTTTCGTGCATGAGTGCAAAAGACATATCGGCGCGGCAGCAAACCTCACCGTTGACGCTCGCAGTACCCGTCGCAAAGCGGAACGGCCCGCGCGCACGCGTGATGGAGCACACTAGATCCACCGTGTCGCCCGGGCGCACCGGACGCTTAAAGCGCACCTTGTCCAGACTCGTGTAGAACGGCGTCGCGCCGCGCGCCTCCTCATCGCCCATCAGCAGCACGCAGCAGTTCTGGGCGAGCATCTCGCACTGAATCACGCCGGGAACGACCGGGTTTCCCGGAAAATGTCCCTGCAAAAAGTACTCGTCGCCTGTAATCGCGATCTTGCCGTGGGCCTCGTCGCCCACCAGCTCGGCTTCGTCGAGCAAAAGCATCGGCTCGCGATGCGGTAATAGCTTCTTGAGCTCTTCTTTGTTCATGGATATCACCTATCCGATCCTCATGAGGCAGCTGCCAAACTCCACGAGGTCGCCGTCGGCCACGCAGATCTCGAGCACCTCACCGTCTGCCTCGGCCGTCACCTCGTTGAGAACCTTCATGGCCTCGATGATGCAGAGGGTCTCGCCGGCCTTGACCTTGGAGCCCACGCGCACAAATGGCTCGTCGCCCGGCGCAGGGGCAGCATAGAAGACGCCCACCATGGGAGCAGTCACCTCGGTGCCCTTGGGCTCCGGCGCGGCGGCAGGTGTCTGCGTGGCGGGTTCCGGTGCGGCAGGCGCGACTGTGGGAGCTGCAACTTGAGCGGCCATGGCGCTCGGCATAGGCATGGGCACGGCAACCGGCTGCGCCACACTCGCGCGCTCGAGTTCGACCGCGGTGCCATCGGGCTCCTCAACGCGTACGCGCGTGAGGCCGCAGTCCTCCATCACATCGGCTATCTCGGCAAGTCTTTTGGAATCCATGCTCTAGCTCCTCGTATATCTACGCAGCGCGATGGCGGCGTTGTGCCCGCCAAAGCCCAGGTTGGTCGAAAGCGCCCAGGTAAGGTCGGCGCGAACCGCGCGATTGGGCGTGTAATCAAGATCGCAGGCGGAATCGGGCGTGTGGTAGTTAATGGTCGGCGGCACCACGCCCTGCTCGAGTGCCATGGCGCAGGCCATGACCTCGATGGCCCCCGTGGCACCGATCATGTGCCCGGTCATCGACTTGGTCGACGAGACGTGCGCGGCGCGTGCCGCGTCCTCGCCGAGCGCCCGCTTAATGCCTGTCGTCTCGGACGAATCGTTGAGCTTGGTCGAGGTGCCGTGGGCGTTGATGTAGAGACCCTCGGAAGGCTTGACGTCGCCCTCGGCTACCGCCAGCGATATCGCACGGGCAATGCCGGCGGCATCGGGGTCGGGGCTCGTAATGTGATAGGCATCATCGGTGTTGCCGTAGCCCACGACCTCGGCATAAATGTGCGCACCGCGCGCCTGCGCATGCTCCATGCTCTCGAGTACCAGCACGCAGGCGCCCTCACCCATCACAAAGCCATCGCGGTCTGCGTCGAACGGGCGGCAGGCCGTCGCGGGATCGGGGTTGGTGGTCAATGCGCGGCAGGACGTAAAGCCTGCAACGGCATCGGGGATAATGGCCGCCTCGGCACCGCCCGCGAGGATCGCGTCGGCATAGCCGTGCTTGATAGCACGGAACGCCTCGCCCACCGCATGGGCCGAGGTCGCGCACGCAGTCACGACTGGCAGGGTCGGTCCCTTTGCCTTGTGACGGATTGCGATATTGCCCGATGCCATGTTGGGGATCATCATCGCAATCATATAGGGCGATGCGCGGCGAGGTCCACGATCGGCGATCGTGTGGACGTTGTCGACGAGCGTCGTCATGCCGCCCACGCCCGAGCCCACGTAGACGCCCAGGCGCTCACGATCGATGGCGCCTTCGACATCAAAGCCCGCATCGTGCATTGCCTCGTCCGAAGCCGCCATCGCAAACTGAACGCAGGGGTCGAGATGCTTGGCGTCACGCTTGCCAAAGTACTCGTTGCCGTCAAAGCCCTTGACTTCGGCCGCCACCTTGACGGTAAACGCATCGGTATCGAAGTGCGTGATCGGGCCGATGCCACAGGTCCCGGCGCACATGGCCGCCCAGGTGGCAAGCGCGGTGTTGCCGAGCGGCGATACGGCACCGATGCCGGTGATTGCAACTCTCTGTTCCATCATGGTCTCCTCATCCAAGCCGTTCTTCGGCCCTGGTTTCTACATCGCCATTCCGCCGTCGACGCGCACGACCTCGCCCGTAATGTAAGCAGCCGCATCGCTCGCTAAAAAGCGCACCACGCCGGCCACTTCCTCGGGACGTGCCATGCGCTTAAGGGGAATCTGTTCCTCGGTTGCCGTACGCACCTTCTCCGAGAGCTTTGCCGTCATATCTGTCTCGACAAACCCGGGGGCGACCGCGTTCACTCGTACGCCGCGGGGCGCAAGCTCGCGCGCCACCGCCTTGGTAAGCCCTATCACGCCCGCCTTGGAAGCAGCGTAGTTGGCTTGCCCGGCATTGCCCATCAGGCCCACGACTGAGCTCATGTTGACGACGCAACCGCCGCGCTGGCGCATAAAGGTCTTGGTGAGCGCGCGCGTCATATTGAATGTTCCCTTGAGATTGACATCGAGCACGCGATCGAATGCGTCATCGCCCATGCGCATGAGCAGGCCATCGCGGGTGATGCCGGCGTTGTTGACGAGCGCCCAAATGGAACCAAAGTCGTTGAGGACCGCTTCCACGCACGCGTTGACGGCAGCGGGATCGGCCACGTCGCATTGATATGCGCGTGCCGTGGCGCCAACCGCCTCACAGGCTTCGCACGTCTTGCGCGCCGCATCGACGCTGCCGGCATAGACGACGGCGATATCAAAGCCGTCCTCCGCCAGACCGACAGCGCAGGCGCGGCCGATACCCCGCGAGCCGCCCGTGACCAGTGCCACGCGACGTGAGTCGTTGCGCTCGAGCGCGCCGTTGTTCAAGTTGCCCATGTCATTCCTTTCGGGTTACAGCCCTGTGGACTATGCGAGCTCGTCGGCAATAGCTGCGACCTGCTCGGCCGTTTCGCACGAATACACGCGAACGTCGCTCAGCGTACGCTTGACCAGGCCCGACAGCGTTTTGCCAGGGCCGACCTCAATAAACGTGTCGATGCCCTGATTCTGCAGAGTATGCAGCGTGTCGACCCAACGAACGACATGACTCACCTGATTGGCCAAGACATCCGATGCCGCTCGCGGGTCCGCCGGATAGGGCGCCGCCGTCATGTTTGCCATGACCGGAATCAGCAGCGGTGACGGCGCGTGGCCGGCTTGGATATACGTCGCCAGCCCCTCAGTCACCTCGGCCATATAGGGGCTATGAAATGCGCCCGACACCGCGACTTTCATAGCGCGGCCGCCAGCCTCTTTTACTAGGACGTCGAGCTCCTGCAGCGCCTCGGGCGCTCCGGCAACAACCGTCTGCTGCGGACTGTTGTAGTTGACCGGCCAGCAGTCCTCGCCGGCCTGTTTTGCCAGGTTCTCGACTTGCGCCGCATCGAGCTTGATGACGGCGCGCATGCCGCCCGGATGGCGCTCGGCAGCCGCGGCCATCAGCGCCGCGCGCTCGCACACGAGCTCAAAGCCCGCTCGCGTATCGAACGCCCCCGCAAAGGTGAGCGCGGCGACCTCGCCAAGCGAAAAACCCGCACAGGCGGCAGGTACCACGCCGCGCTCACGCAGGGCGGCAGCCGCTGCCAGATCGTGAACGAACACGCACGGCTGCGTGTTCTCGGTCTGCGAGAGTTCCTCCTTGGAGGCGCTTCGGCACTGCTCACTGGTCCCCGGGCGCACCTCGTCGGCAATGGCGAACACCTCGGCGGCCGCCGGCGATGCCTCGATCAGGTCGACGCCCATCGCGGGGTGCTGGGCGCCCTGGCCGGCAAACAGAAACGCTACGCCACCCATGCGCACGCACCCTTCAGGACGTGCTCGGCGCCATCGACCAGGTCGTCAACGATTTCGCGTGCGCTCTGGCGTTCGTTGACCATGCCGGCAATCTGTCCGCACAAATACGAACCCTCTTCGTAATTTCCGTCCTTTGCGGCTTTACGAAGCGCGCCCGTGCCCATGGCCCCGAGCTCCTCGGGGCTTGCGCCCGCCGCCTCGTTCTTGGCATACGCGTTGGTGAAGGGGCTCTTGAGGGCGCGAACCGGATGTCCCGTCGAGCGACCGGTCGCACGCGTCGAGGTGTCGTTGGCCTTCAGGACCATCTCCTTGTACTGCTCCGATACGGTGCACTCACCTGCGATCAGAAAGCGCGTACCCACCTGCACGCCGGCGGCGCCCAGCATAAAGGCGGCCGCCACGCCGCGGCCATCGGCGATACCGCCGGCCGCCACCACAGGGATATCGACCGCATCGACAACCTGCGGCACCAATGCCATCGTCGAGGTCTCGCCAATATGGCCGCCTGATTCGGTGCCCTCGGCAACCACGGCAGTGGCTCCGCGACGCGCCACGAGACGCGCCAGCGCCACAGATGCAACAACCGGGATGACCTTGATGCCCGCCTCGTTCCACGCCTTCATGTACTTGGTGGGATTGCCGGCACCCGTCACGACGACCGGCACCCGCTCGTCAATCACGACCCGCGCGACCTCGTCGGCAAACGGGCTCATGAGCATAACGTTGACGCCAAAGGGCTTATCCGTCCTGGCGCGCAGCTCGTGAATCTCGTCGCGCAGCCAGTTAGCGTCGGCGTTCATGGCCGCGATAATCCCTAAGCCGCCCGCCTCGGACACTGCGGACGCCAGCGAGGCGTCGGCAATCCAGGCCATACCGCCCTGGAACACGGGCTTTTCGATGCCGAGCAGATCGCAGAGAGGAGTCTTGAGCATCTCTACTTCTCCAATGCCGCCTCGACCGTATCGGCGAACTCGCCGACCGTCTTGGGGTTCTCCTCGGTATCGAGCTGGATGCCAAACTCGTCCTCAACGGCGACGAGGATCTCGACGGTGCCCAGACTGTCGAGACCAATCTCCTCGAGCGTGGACTCGGGCTTCATCTCGACGTCGTCAAGACCGGCGGTCTCGCGGATAACATCGCAAACACGCTCGAAGGTCTTCTGATCTGCCATGGTAGTTCTCCTTTGTTTGTGCCCTAGGGGCGTTTATATTTCCTATGTGCGACTACTTCCAACGAAGTAGATAGCCACCTATATCCAGACCGGCGCCAAATCCAACGAGGGCGATGGTGTCGCCCGTGTGAAGTGCACCGGCGTTTGCCAGCCGGTCGAGGGCAAGCGGAATGCATGCGCTCGAAATGTTGCCGGTCTCGCGCAGCGTTCGAACCACGCGCTTGTCTGGCACACCGAGGCGCTTGACCGCCTGACTCAGGATTCGTTCGTTAGCCTGATGGAATACAAAATGGTCGATGTCCTCGACCGAAATGCCCGCATCGCTCGCAAGCTTATGGACCGTGTCGCAAATCGCGTTGACGCCGAACTTGAACACGCGGCGGCCATTCATGGACAGCACGCTCTCGCTATCTGCGGAGGCCTTAAACGGCGAGGTGCCGACCAGACCGGGAACGCACAACGTCTCGACGTCGGGCGCCGTCGAAAGCTCAACGGCAAGGGGGCTGTCTCCCCCAGCCTCAATTACCGCGGCGCCTGCCCCATCGCCAAAGAGCACACAGGTGGCGCGGTCGGTCCAGTCGAGCGCGCGCGTCATCTGCTCGGCGGCAACGACAAGCACATGCTTGGCTCGTCCTCGGGCGATATAGCCCTCGGCAACATCGAGCGCAAATACGAAGCCGGCGCAGGCAGCCGAGACATCGAAGGCAAGGCACGTCGCGCCCAGTCGCTCAGCAACGGCACACGCCTCGGCGGGAACAAGGTGGTCACCCGTCGTCGTCGAGCAGACGATCAAATCCAGCTGGCTCGCGTCGATTCCGGACACCTGGAGTGCCCGCTCGCTCGCCGCTACGGCAAGGTCGTCAAGTGACTCGGTGGTGCATACATGGCGGCTCTTGATACCTGTGCGGGTAAAAATCCACTCATCCGAGGTATCGAGGAACTCGGACAGCTCATCATTGGAAACACTGCGCTTAGGAAGCGCCGAGCCCGTTCCAAGAATCGTGAAACCCATCACTAACCTCCTTTGAGTTGTTGACGTGTTTACATCGACCAAGAGAGGATAGCGCATTTCAGTCGTTGTTGACGTGTTAACATCAAATTGCCCAAATGCGACACAGGCTTCACATTGTGTCTATCTCTCGACACCATTGCGTTATTCACTTATTCATTAAGGAGGTAGCAGCCGTTATGGATGCCAAATTAACGATAGTCGACGTAACCGGATCGACCAACGATGACCTGCTCGAAGCAGGAAAACAGGGAGCGCCGCACGGCACAGGACTTGCCGCCCGGGCTCAGACAGCAGGACGCGGCCGGCGCGGCCACAAGTGGGATTCAACCGCCGGCAACCTATTGCTTTCGATTGTCCTGCGTCCATGCGTTAATCCTGCAAAATACTCTGGTCTTGCCGCCGTCAACGGCCTAGCGGTGCTCGAGGCACTCGAAAAGCAGGGTCTTGCAAACGAGATTGGCCTCAAATGGCCCAACGACTTGGTCGCTCGAGGGCGCAAACTCGGCGGCATCTTAGTCGAGGCGGCACGCGATAACGAAGGCAAACCCTTCGCCGTCTGCGGCATTGGCGTCAATGTGAACTATGTGCCCTCGGAGGTTCCCGATGGTGGGCTGGCGGCAATCGGCCTCTCGGACCTTAACGAGAACGTTCCCGCCGTCAATGTATTACTCAAGGAGGTCTATCACGCCGTCGTAAACGCTGTGGACGCGTGGGCAGATCTGCTCAACGCCATGGAAGAAGACACCGGACCGCTCGCGCCCGTCCAAGGCGAATATATCGCTCACCTCAATTGGATCGGGGAGCACGTTTTCGCCCGCTCCCCCGCTGGAGACGAACTGGCGCGAGGCATCTTTAAAACCGTCGATACCTTTGGACGCGCGTGTATCGAGACGGAAGACGGCTTGCGATCCTTCCATTTTGAGGAGGCGTCGCTGCGCCCCTTGGGCGAATAAGGCGCCGCAGCCACCTACTCAGCAGCATTACCAGGCGGTCAAAACCCATCATGCAAAACAAAAGAGCCCCGCTACCGTAATGGCAACGGGGCTCTGTAAGCTATGAGCGATATCGCTTAGAGCTTGATGTCGATGTCGACGCCAGCGGGGAGGTCGAGACGCATGAGCGAATCAACGGTGCCCGAGGTGGGGTCGAGGATGTCGATGAGGCGCTTGTGGGTGCGCATCTCGAACTGCTCACGGGAGTCCTTGTTCACGTGCGGCGAGCGGATAACCGTATACAGGTTGCGCTCGGTGGGCAGGGGGACAGGACCGGAAACGCGAGCGCCGGTCTTCTGAGCAGTCTCGACGATGAGCTTCGCGGACTGATCGACGACCTCGTGATCATAGCCCTTGAGGCGAATGCGGATCTTCTGGGTAGCCAACTTAAACCTCCAAAGAGTGCGAGAGATGTTCTCGCAGGATTACGTAACAGGGAGCTCGAACTTAGGCGTTCTTACTCATGACCTCGTCCACGATGGACTTGGGCGCGGGCTCATAAGAGTCGAACTGCATCGTGTAGGATGCACGGCCCTGGGTCTGGGAGCGAAGGTCGGTAGCGTAACCGAACATCTCGCCCAGCGGCACCTTGGCACGGATGAGCTTGCTGTTCTTGCGATCCTCCATGCCCTCGATCTTGCCGCGGCGACCGGAGAGGTTGCCCATAACGTCGCCCATGTACTGCTCGGGGGTCTCGACCTCGACAGCCATGATCGGCTCGAGCAGCTGCGGATCGGACTTCTTGAGGGCGTCCTTGATAGCCATGGAACCGGCGATCTTGAAGGCGGCCTCGGAGGAGTCGACCTCGTGGTAAGAACCGTCGAACAGGGTGACCTTAACGTCGAGGACCGGGAAGCCGGCGATAACGCCGGTGTTCAGGGCCTCCTGGATGCCCTTGTCGATGGACGGGATGTACTCCTTGGGCACGACGCCGCCGACGATAGCGTTGACGAACTCGTAGCCGAAGCCCTCCTCCATCTTCTCGAGCTTGATGACGGCGTGGCCGTACTGACCGCGACCGCCGGACTGACGGACGAACTTGCCCTCAGCCTTCTCGACGTCGTGACCAGCGGTCTCGCGGTAGGCAACCTGGGGCTTACCGACGTTAGCGTCAACCTTGAACTCGCGGAGCAGACGGTCGACGATGATCTCGAGGTGCAGCTCGCCCATGCCGGCGATGATGGTCTGGCCGGTCTCGTGGTTGGTGGACACCTGGAAGGTCGGGTCCTCCTCGGCGAGCTTGGTCAGAGCCAGGGACATCTTGTCCTGCTCGGCCTTGGTCTTGGGCTCGATGGCAACGTCAATAACGGGCTTAGCGAACTCGATCTTCTCGAGGACGATCTCCTTGCCCTCGGCGCACAGGGTGTCACCGGTGGTGGAGTTCTTGAAGCCGACGCAAGCGACGATGTCGCCGGCGGCAGCGTCGTCACGGTCGATACGCTCGGCGGCGTTCATCTCGAGGATGCGGCCGAGGCGCTCGCGCTGACCATTGGAAGCGTTGACCACGTAGGAGCCAGACTCGGCGCGGCCGGAGTAAACGCGGACGTAGGTGAGCTTACCGACGAACGGGTCGGTCATGATCTTGAAGACCAGGCCGGAGAAGGGCTCGTCGAAGGAAGGATGACGCTGGATCTCCTCGCCGGTGTCCGGATCGGTACCGGTGACGGCCTCAACGTCGAGCGGGCTGGGCAGGTAGTCGACGACAGCGTCGAGCAGCTCCTGGACGCCCTTGTTCTTGTAGGCGGAGCCCACGAAGACGAGGTTGAGCTCGTTGGCCAGAACGCCCTTACGCAGAGCAGCCTTGAGCTCCTCGACGGTGAAGTCCTCCTCCATGAGGATCTTCTCCATGAGCTCGTCGTCAAAGCTGGCAGCAGCGTCGAGGAGCTCCTCGCGCTTGGTGGCAGCGATGTCGGCAAACTCAGCCGGGATCTCGTCCATCGGCTCGGGGTAGGTCATGCCCTTCTCGTCGGCCTTGAAGTCCCATGCAGTCATGGTGACCAGGTCGATGACGCCCCAGAAGTTGTCCTCGGCGCCCATCGGGACCTGAGCGGCCACGGCGTTGGCGTCGAGACGATCCTTCATGGTCTCGATAGCGTTGAAGAAGTCAGCGCCCACGCGGTCATACTTGTTGATGAAGGCGATGCGGGGAACGTTGAAGGTAGAAGCCTGACGCCAAACGGTCTCAGACTGGGGCTGAACGCCGGCAACGGCGTCGAAGACGGCGACAGCGCCATCGAGGACGCGCAGGCAGCGCTCGACCTCGGCGGTGAAGTCAACGTGGCCCGGGGTGTCGATGATCTGGATGCGGTAGTCCTTACCGTCCTTGTTCCAGAAGCACGTGGTAGCAGCGGAGGTAATGGTTACACCGCGCTCCTGCTCCTGAACCATCCAGTCCATGGTGGCAGCGCCCTCATGGACCTCACCGATCTTGTGGGTCTTACCGGTGTAGTAAAGAATACGCTCGGTCGTGGTGGTCTTACCGGCATCGATGTGAGCCATGATGCCGATGTTACGGGTATCGGAAAGCTTGTACTTAGGCTTAGCCATGTTAGTTCCTTACCTTAACTTACCAACGATAGTGAGAGAACGCGCGGTTGGCCTCGGCCATCTTGAAGACGTCCTCACGCTTCTTGACGGAAGCGCCCAGGCCGTTGGAGGCGTCGAGGATCTCGTTGGCGAGACGCTCGGCCATGGTCTTCTCCTTGCGAGCGCGGGAGAAGTTGACGATCCAGCGGATACCCAGAGCGGTGGAACGACGGGAGTTGACCTCCATCGGGACCTGATAGGTAGCGCCACCGACACGCTTGGGCTTAACCTCGAGCGTGGGCTTGACGTTGTCCATAGCCTTCTTGAAGGTAGCGAGAGCGTCGCCACCCTCAGACTTCTCGGCAACGATCTCGAAAGCGGTGTAAACGATGCGCTCAGCGGTGGCCTTCTTGCCGTCAAGAAGGACCTTGTTGATGAGCTGAGTCACCAGGCGGTTGTTGTAAACGGCGTCAGGCTGAACCTCACGACGATTAGCTGCTGCACGACGCGGCATGTGAAATCTCCTTAAGTGTCTACCGTGCGGCGCTTAAGCGGCACACGGCGAAAGTATCAAAACGTTATCTGGCTTATTTGGCCTTGGGGCGCTTAGCACCGTACTTGGAACGGGCCTGCATACGGTTCTGGACCGGAGCAGCGTCGTAGGCGCCACGGATGACGTGATAACGGACACCAGGGAGGTCACGGACACGACCGCCGCGGACGAGCACGATGGAGTGCTCCTGCAGGTTGTGGCCCTCACCCGGGATGTAAGCAGTAACTTCGATGCCGTTGACAAGGCGAACACGGGCAACCTTACGAAGAGCCGAGTTCGGCTTCTTGGGGCTCGTGGTGAAGACGCGGGTGCACACGCCGCGCTTCTGGGAGTTGTGCTGCAGAGCAGCGTTCTTGGACTTCTTGGGCACGGAACGACGGCCCTGGCGAACCAGCTGGTTAATAGTAGGCAAAGCGTACTCCTTCTCGAATGATTCCAGCTTTCTGTAAAGTGCAACGGCTTGAATCGAGGGGTCAGCATCCCCCTACGAAACACGCAGTTCGATAGGATACGTGGCGTTAGCTGTGCCGTCAACAGACCACGCCGCCGGGCGTATCCCAAAATTGGCACATTTCCGCAAAGCCTACACAAAAGGAATCCCCTCCTGTGCACGGGGGCGGATTCCCGGCCCGGGCGGCCCGCCGTTTAAGTTTGCTGCTCTACAGTCCTGCGCAAGACGGAAAGCACATTAAGTGCTTTCCTTTGCGTGCGGAACTCGCGACAAACTTAAACGGCGGGCCGCCCGGGCCGGGAATCCGACGTGCTCGTCGGGGCAACGTTACCTGCCAAAAAGGGAAAGGTTTGTTTTGGTCGGTTTTATCTGCGGAAACGTCGCGCTCCAGCGTTGATCTGCTCTCATCTGTCGCATGGAAATCGGCGGCGTCTTCGGAAGTATATCGCTCGGTCTAACCGTCCATTTAATGCAAAATGGGCCGCCTCCCCTAATAGGAAGCGGCCCCAAATCTTACGAATAGACGATGGTAAAGGGTTCCGACGTTTCGGCGCCCCCTGTTGAAGTGCAGCGTGTGCCCTCAAGCGTTACTGAGACCACTTGGTCGACATCAATCAACTTCGTTGGCACCCAGATGTTCTCTCCGCTATTGCGCGTATAAGAAAAATATAAGTTGAACGCCCCTGCGTCGTCATCTTCGATAATCTGCTCCGATCCATCCTTGTAGGTAACCGTCAACTTCTTCGTGACTGCGTCAATGCCCAGATCATCGATGTGCGTCTGGATGGAAAACGGGCTGATCTCGAGAGGCGTGTCATCGGAGCGGAGTTCCTTAGTATCGACGTACGCTCCAACGCTAAACTCGGGTGTCGATGCCTCGAACGGCTTCGCATCCTCTCCTTCGCCCTCGGTCCACGAGATATTCCAGGTGACCGCATGTTGAAAACCTCGCTCGCGATCCATAGAAGCAAAGTACATCGTGCCATTAATGACAGTATCGCTTGATGTGTCCTTATCAATGGTGCAGCGTGTATCAGCCCATTCCTCGCCGAAGTTCATGCTGGGTGTACCGATGCCTTGTTCTTCTTCACCATAGAGAACAAGTTCGCCTGTCTCTGCTGCCGGCTTGTAGTAGTTAACACCATTTGGATTGGACAGCGTAAACGTCACAGCACCGCAGCCGTTTTGGTCGATAGCCATATCATGAATGTCGAGTGTATAGCCGTTGCCCTCGACGGACAGATTGACCTTCTGTACTGAACCCTCCAAGCTTTGGGGCGCGATACCATCACCAAACTCTCTGGTGTAGGTATATTTAGTCCCCGACGAGCCACCTTGAGTCCAGGTAACGGACTCTCCGTTGCCATGGTTTCCCCAGGCAGAGGCAAAATAACTGGAATTGACAACAGCGTAGGCGACCCCTCCGGTCGCCAGCACTCCGGCAAGACATCCGATTACGGCAACATACAGAGGCTTCGCGTGACCCTTTCGGCGAAGCGGCTCGCCAGCAGCGGCATAAAGAACACGGTCAGCAAGATCGCTATCGGCTTGGACGGACTCGAAGGCCTGCTTGATCTGGTTGGATTTCACGGTCGCCCTCCTCTAGGATGAACTTGAGCTTCGATCTGCCGCGAGCTAAACGCGTTCGAACGGTCGCGGCTGGCACATGCACTAACTCGGCAATTTCTGAAGTCGAGAAGCCCAGATAGTAATAGAGCACGATAGGAATACGGAATCGCTCCGGAAGTCGCATAACGTCTGACAGGACCGCCTTGGTCTCCTCCTGCGCCGTCGAAAGCGAATCGGCCAGATTCTCAATATCCTCCACGCGCCTCCACGGCTTTCGAAAGAGAGATTTACATTCATTGATCGTGACCCGGATAAGCCATCGACGAAGATGCTCCCAGTTTTCAAATTGCGCGTCGCTTTTGAGCAACTTAAGAAAGACGTCTTGAGCGACATCGTCGGCGTCAGCGCGATCACGCAGATACGTCAATGCGATCCGAAACACGACATCCCGGTGGTCTTCGACCGCCTGTCTAAAAGCTTGTTCTTCCATAATCACCTCCCGGTGACATTAATGGTTCTCGATGAGGCCCTCACCATAGATACGCTCTTGTCGGGCGAAATGTTTCAAATTCAAGCATGAAAAACCGACCAAAATAAACCTGTCCCTTATTGGCAAAAGGAATCCCCTTCTGTGCGCGGGGGCGGATTCCCGGAACGGGCGGCCCGCTGTTTAAGTTTGCTGCTCTACAGTTCCGCACGCAAAGGAAAGCACATTAAGTGCTTTCCTTTGCGTGCGGAACTCGCGACAAACTTTAACAGCGGGCCGCCCGTTCCGGGAATCCGACGTGCTCGTCGGGGCAACGTTCCTCACCAAAAAAGACCCGCTCCCCTGTTGGGAAGCGGGTCTTTGGAAGGGCGGTTAACGTACTAGGAAATTATTCCTCGTCGTTGTCCTTGGCCTCTTCGGCGTCGTCGGTGTCTACGAGCTGGTTGAGTAGCTCGTCGAGGGAAGCCATGTCCTCGTTGATGGCACCGTTGGCGGGAGCCTTCTTGTCGTCGATCGGGGCGCCCAGGAGCTCCTCGTCGGCGTCGGCGTGATGCGTCGGCGTGGCGGAGGTGCCCAGCAGGATGTCGTCCGGACCGTCGGGGCTAAAGACCATCTGCAGCAGCTGCGAGAGGTCTTCCTCGTCGGCAACGTCGTCGTTGTTCTCGAGGATGTAGAGCAGGTCGTGGGCCTCCAGGCCGTCACGGAGCTCCTCGATCGCCTTGGCACCGATACCATCGATGCGCAGCAGATCCTCCTCGGACTTGCCGACCAGGTCGCCGACCGTCTCGATGCCGACCTCGCTGAACTTGTTGGTCCAGCGCTGTGACACGCCCAGGTCGTCGAACAGGTACAGGCGAGCCTTCTCGGCGGAGATGGTGTGGCCGTTGCGGGTGAACGAACCGTCAGCACCGCCGAACTCGTCGTAGCCGGCCCAGTCGAGCTGCTGCGGGAGCTGCTCGTCCAGGTCCTTGAGCTCAACCGGAGCCCACTCGGGCAGCGACTTGGCGTTGGGCGAAGCCGGGCCGTCGATGTCGACATAGCCATCGGCCGTGCGATACGTCAGCTTGGCGTTGGCGTACGGCTTGAGGCCGGTACCAGCCGGGATCTTCTTACCGACGATGACGTTGGACTTAAGGTCGAGCAGGTGGTCGACCTTGCCCTCAATGGCAGCCTCGGTAAGGACGCCAGCGGTACGGATGAACGAAGCGCTCGACAGCCAGGAGTCGATGTTGGACGCGACCTTGAGCGTACCCAGGATGACGGGCTCGGCCACGGGAGCCTGACCGCCCAGACGGGCAACGCGCTCAACCTCGTCGGCGAACTCGTAGCGGTCAACGTACTGACCAAGCAGGTACTTGGAGTCGCCGGGGTTGGTGATCTGAACGCGACGCAGCATCTGACGTGCGAGCACCTCGATGTGCTTGTCGTTCAGGTCGACGCCCTGGCTGGTGTAGACGTCCTTAACGCTCTCGACGAAGGTGTGCATCGTCGACTCGATGTCGGTCAGCTTGCGCAGGTTGCGGAAGTTGACGAAGCCCTTGGTGATCTGGTCACCGGCGCGAACCTCGCAGCCGTCCTCGATCTCGGGCATAAAGCGCACCGAAGCGGGGACGCGACGCTCGTCGAGGACACGGGTGTGGTCCTCGGAGTCGGTGAGCGTCAGCACGTACTCGGACTTCTCGGGCTTAATCGAGAGGTGGCCGGAGTACGGAGCCAGCTCAGCCTCGCGACCCAGGATCTTCTCGTTGACGTTGCCGACGATATCGAACATACGGCTGACCGTAGGCAGACCCTGCGTAATATCGTCGACGCCAGCGACGCCACCGGAGTGAATGGTACGCATCGTAAGCTGCGTACCGGGCTCGCCGATGGACTGGGCGGCAATAATGCCGACCGCGGTACCGATGGCGACCGGACGACGGGTGGAAAGATCCCAGCCGTAGCACTTCTGGCACACGCCGTACTTGGAGCGGCAGGTGAGCAGCGCGCGAAGCTTGACCTTCTTAAGGCCGGCATCGACCATCTTCTGGATGTCGGCGACCTTCTCGATGTAGCCGTCCTGCTCAAAGAGCACGGTGCCATCGGGGGCCACGACGTCCTCAATGAAGCAACGGCCGACGAGGTCGGTGTTGAGGTCGGTGGTGCCGGGGATGATGAGGTTGTAGGTGACGCCCTCGTGCGTACCGCAGTCCTCCTCACGGACGATGACGTCTTGGGCCACGTCGACCAGACGACGGGTCAGGTAACCAGAGTCCGAGGTGTGGGATGCGGTATCGACCAGGCCCTTACGGGCGCCGTAGGTCGAAATGAAGTACTCGAGCGGCAGCAGGCCCTCGCGGAAGTTCGCCTTAATGGGAAGGTCGATCGTCTCGCCGGACATGTCTGCCATCAGGCCACGCATGCCGCCGAGCTGACGCAGCTGGGTCTTAGAACCACGGGCGCCGGAGTCGGCCATCATGTAGAGCGGGTTCTCCTCGTCGAACAAGTCGAGCATGAGCGCTGCGACCTTGTCGGTACAAGCGGTCCACTCGTTAACGACTTCGATGTGGCGCTCCGTCTCGTTGATGAAGCCCTCCTCGAAGTACTCGTTGATCTGGTCGACGTTAGCCTGGGCGCGGTCGAGCAGCTCCTGCTTCTCGGCAGGGATGAGAGCGTCCCACACCGAGATGGTGAGGCCGGCGCGGGTAGCGTAGTGGAAGCCGGAGTACTTGATGGCGTCGAGGATCGGACCGACCTTGGCCTCGGGGTAACGATCGCAGCAGTCGGCAACCAGCTTGGCCACGTCGCCCTTGACCATCTTGTAGTTCATGAACTCGTAGTCTTCGGGCAGGCACTGGCGGTTGAAGATGATGCGACCGATAGAGGTCTCGAAGCGTGCGGTCTTGTTACCGGTGACGTCGTAGTCGACAAACTCGTTCTTGCCATTCTTGACGCGGAAGATACGGGTGCCGTCCTCGTTGATGACGTTGGCGTTCTCGGCGGACACGCGGACCTGAATCTTGGCCTGCATGTCGACCTCGGAGCGGCAGTCATAGGCGTGCAGCGCGTCGTCGAAGCTCGAGAACACGTGGTTCTCGCCCGGCAGACCGTCGCGGACCTGGGTGAGGTAGTACACACCGATGATCATGTCCTGCGAGGGGATGTTGACCGGCTTGCCGGATGCCGGCGAGCGCAGGTTGTTCGCAGAGAGCATGAGCACGCGGGCCTCGGCCTGAGCCTGGCTGGACAGCGGCACGTGGACAGACATCTGGTCGCCGTCGAAGTCGGCGTTGAAGGGCGAGCAGACCAGCGGGTGCAGGTGGATAGCCTTGCCCTCGACCAGAACCGGCTCAAAGGCCTGGATGGACAGACGGTGCAGGGTCGGTGCGCGGTTGAGCAGCACGACGCGGCCGTCGATGACCTCTTCGAGGATATCCCACACAAAGGTGGCACCGCGGTCGATAGCGCGCTTGGCGCCCTTGATGTTCTCGACCTTGCCAAGCTCGACCAGGCGCTTCATGACGAAGGGCTTGAAGAGCTCCAGCGCCATGGTCTTGGGCAGACCGCACTGGTGCAGCAGCAGCTTGGGGTCGGTAACGATAACCGAACGGCCGGAGTAGTCGACACGCTTACCCAGCAGGTTCTGACGGAAACGGCCCTGCTTGCCCTTGAGGGCCTCGGCGAGCGACTTGAGCGGGCGACCGCCACGGCCAGAGACCGGGCGACCACGACGGCCGTTGTCGAACAGGGCGTCCACGGACTCCTGGAGCATGCGCTTCTCGTTGTTCACGATGATCGCAGGGGCGTCCAGGTCGAGCAGGCGCTTGAGTCGGTTGTTACGGTTGATCACGCGACGATACAGGTCGTTGAGGTCGGACGCGGCGAAGCGGCCGCCGTCGAGCTGGACCATCGGGCGCAGATCGGGCGGAATGACCGGGATGACGTCCAGGATCATGTTCGCGGGGCTGTTGCCACCCTTCAGGAAGGCGTCAACGACCTCAAGGCGCTTGACGGCCTTCTCGCGCTTCTGCTTCTGGGAATCCTCGTCGGCAATGATGGCCTTGAGCTTCTCGGCCTCGGAAGGAAGGTCGATGGCAGCGAGCAGGTCGCGGACGGCCTCGGCACCCATGCCACCCTTGAAGTACATGGAGTAGTAGCGGGTCATCTCGCGGAACAGCGGCTCATCGGAGATGAGGTCGCGCTCGGTGAGCTTCATGAAGGCGTTGAAGGCGTCCGTGCGGAGCTGCTTCTCGTCCTTGCACTCTTCCTCGATGTCGACGATGCCAGAGGCGATCTCCTCGGGGGTCAGCGGCTCCTCGTCGGAGAACTCGTCAAAGTTCTCGGGGTCGCCCTGCTCCTTGAGGGACTCGATCTGGCGGGCGCACTCGGCATCGATCTCTTCCAGATCGGCGGCGAGCTCCTCGCGCAGGTCGTCAGCGTCGGCCTCGCGAGCCTCGTAGTCAACCTCGGTGATGATGTAGCTGGCAAAGTACAGAACCTTCTCGAGGTCCTTGGACTTGATGTCGAGCATACGGCTCATCGGGAAGCTCGTGGGGCTCTTGAAGTACCAGATGTGGGACACGGGAGCGGCGAGCTCGATGTGGCCCATGCGGTCGCGACGCACCTTGGCCGAGGTGACCTCGACGCCGCAGCGCTCGCAGACGATGCCCTTAAAGCGGATGCCCTTGTACTTGCCACAGGAGCACTCCCAGTCCTTGGCGGGACCGAAGATCTTCTCGCAGAACAGGCCGTCCTTCTCGGGCTTGAGGGTACGGTAATTGATGGTCTCCGGCTTCTTGACCTCACCGTGCGACCAGGAACGGATCTGGTCGGCGGAGGCAAGGGAGATCTTTACCGAGTCAAAATCAGTAGCTTCGAAATCTGCCACAGTCAACTACTCCTTATCAGTGGTCGTGGCGGCGACAGCCTCGGGTGCCTCGGCGGTCTCGGCATCCTCGGCCTCGACGTCGGTGTCAACGCCGGCGAGCGCAGCCAGGTCGTCGAGAGCAGAGGTCTCCTCGGCGGTCACAGGGGCGGAGGCGTCCTCGTCGGCATCGTGCATGGGCTCGATGTCCAGCGCGAGGGAGCGGATCTCCTTGACGAGAACCTTGAAGGACTCGGGGATACCCGGGACAGGAACGTTCTCGCCCTTGACGATGGACTCGTAGGTCTTGACGCGGCCCACGGTATCGTCGGACTTGACGGTCAGGATCTCCTGCAGGACGTTGGAAGCGCCGTAAGCGTACAGTGCCCAAACTTCCATCTCGCCGAAGCGCTGGCCGCCGAACTGGGCCTTGCCGCCCAGAGGCTGCTGGGTAACCAGGCTGTAAGGGCCAGTCGAACGGGCGTGGATCTTGTCGTCGACCATGTGGCCGAGCTTGAGGATGTAGGACGTACCCACGGTAATGGGCTCGCGGAACTCCTCGCCGGTACGGCCGTCGAACAGACGGGTCTTGCCGCGCTCGTCAAGCTGGGTGACGAACTCGGGGCGCATGTGATCGCCAAAGGCAGCGGTGGCCTTGTTGAGCATGTTCTTGTTGGCACGACGGATGACCTCGGCGATCTCGTCCTCCTTGGCGCCGTCGAAGACGGGCGTCGCGGTGAAGAACGGACCGGGGACGTACTTGTCGGAGTCGGCCTGCTCGGTATCCCAACCGCAGGCAGCAGCCCAGCCAAGGTGGCACTCGAGCAGCTGGCCGACGTTCATACGCGAAGGAACGCCCAGCGGGTTGAGGATAACGTCGATCGGGGTACCGTCAGCCATGTAGGGCATGTCCTCGACCGGCAGAACGTTACAGATAACGCCCTTGTTGCCGTGGCGGCCGGCGATCTTATCGCCCTGCTGGATCTTACGACGCTGGGCGACGTAGACGCGCACCTGCTCGTTGACGCCGGGGGCCAGGTCGTCGCCGTTCTCGCGGCTAAAGCGGACGACGTCGATGACGCGGCCGTAAGCGCCGTGAGGCATCTTAAGGGAGGTGTCACGGACATCGTGGGCCTTGGCACCGAAGATGGCGCGCAGCAGGCGCTCCTCGGCGGTCAGAGCGCTCTCGCCCTTAGGCGTGACCTTACCGACCAGGATGTCGCCAGGGCCGACCTCGGCGCCGATGCGGATGATGCCGTCCTCGTCGAGGTTGGCAAGCATGTCCTCGGAGAGGTTCGGGATCTCGCGGGTGATCTCCTCGGGGCCGAGCTTGGTGTCGCGGGCGTCGATCTCGTGACGGGTGATGTTGATGGTCGTCAGCAGGTCCTCGGCCACCAGGCGCTCGGACACGACGATACCGTCCTCGTAGTTAAAGCCTTCCCACGGCATGTAGGCCACGGTGAGGTTCTGGCCCAGTGCGAGCTCGCCGTGATCGGTCGAAGGACCGTCGGCCAGGGGCTCGCCCTGCTCAACGGTGTCACCGACGCGCACGAGCGGACGGTGGTTGATGCAGGTGGACTGGTTGGAGCGCTGGTACTTGGCCAGGTGATACTCGTCCATGCCGCCGGCATGCTTGACGATGATCTTGGCGGCGTCGGCAAAGATGACCTCGCCGGCGTTCTTGGCCAGGGTGACCTCGCCGGAGTCCAGAGCGGCGCGACGCTCCATGCCGGTACCGACATAGGGAGCGGCGGGGTGAACCAGCGGCACGGCCTGACGCTGCATGTTAGCGCCCATCAGCGTACGCTTGGCGTCGTCGTGCTCAAGGAACGGAATCAGCGTGGCTGCGACGGACAGCATCTGACGCGGCGAGACATCCATGTAGTCGACGTCCTCGACAGGCACGTCGGCGGGAGCGCCGAAGGAGCCGTCGAAGTCGCGGGTACGGGCGATCACGGTGTGCGGACGGACGATCTTGCCCTCGGCATCGGTCGTGATGAACTCGTTGGTCTTGGGATCGAGCGGCGTGTTGGCCGGCGCGATGACGTGCTTCTCTTCCTCGTCAGCGGTCATCCAGTCGATCTGGTCGGTGGCAACGCCGTTCTCGACGCGACGGAACGGGGCCTCGATGAAGCCATACTCGTTGACGCGGGCGTAGAGGGCGAGCGAGCCGATCAGGCCGATGTTGGGGCCTTCGGGGGTCTCGATCGGGCACATGCGGCTGTAGTGCGAGTTGTGAACGTCGCGGACGGCCGTCGGCACGTTGGTGCGGCGGCTGGAGCCGGACTTGTGGCCGGCAAGACCACCAGGGCCGAGTGCGGACAGACGGCGCTTGTGGGTCAGACCGGTCAGGGGGTTCGCCTGGTCCATGAACTGCGAGAGCTGCGAGGAACCGAAGAACTCCTTGATGGAGGCCACGATCGGGCGGATGTTGATGAGCGACTGCGGGGTGATCTCGTCGATGTCCTGGGAGCTCATGCGCTCACGGACGACGCGCTCCATACGGCTCATGCCGATACGGAACTGGTTGGCGACGAGCTCGCCAACGGTGCGGATACGGCGGTTGCCAAAGTGGTCGATGTCGTCGACCTTGAAGCCCTGCTCGCCGGCAGCGAGGGACAGCAGGTAGCGCAGCGTTGCGACGATATCCTCGTCGGTGAGCACCGTGACCTCTTCCTCGGTGGTGAGGTTGAGCTTCTTGTTGACCTTGTAACGACCGACGCGGGCCAGATCGTAGCGCTGCGGGTTAAAGAGCAGGCCCTCGAGCAGGCTGCGGGAAGCGTCCACGGTGGGAGGCTCGCCTGGGCGCAGGCGACGGTAGATCTCGATGAGGGCGTCCTCGCGGGTGAGGGCGGTGTCGCGCTCCAGGGTGCGCTTGATCACATCGGAGTTGCCGAGCAGCTCGATGATGTCGTCGTTGGTGACGGCGATGCCAAGGGCGCGCAGGAACATCGTGGCGCTCTGCTTGCGCTTACGGTCGATGGAGACCATGAGCTGGTCGCGCTTGTCGACCTCAAACTCAAGCCAGGCACCGCGGGACGGGATGATCTGGGCCTTGTAGATCTGCTTGCCCGAATCCATCTCGGAGCTGTAGTACACGCCCGGGGAGCGGACGAGCTGCGAGACGACGATACGCTCGGTACCGTTGATGATGAAGGTGCCCTGATCGGTCATCATGGGGAAGTCGCCCATAAAGACGAGCTGCTCCTTGATCTCGCCGGTCTCCTTGTTGGTGAGACGAACGTCGGTCAGAAGCGGAGCCTGATAGGTCATATCCTTCTCGCGGCACTCCTCGACGGTGTGCGCGGGGTCGCCGAACTGATGCTCGCCGAAGGTAACCTCGAGAACATGGTTCTGGCTCTGGATGGGGCTGGATTCCTTGAACGCCTCACGAAGGCCCTCGTCCTTAAAACGCTCAAAGGATTCCCTTTGAACAGAGATAAGGTTGGGGAGCTCCATGGCCTCCGGGATTTTCCCGAAGCTGACGCGCTTGCGCTCAGTGGCAGTGTATGCGTAGGTCACCAGGTTTTTCCTCCTTCACGGAAATGCTCGGTGGGTTGGCGAGGCATAGCTTCGCCAGTTATCGCAACCTAATAGTTTATCAGGTACCGACCGTTGGGCAAGAAAAGCCTTGACGCGATTGAGTTTTTGGAGTAGCAAAGTTTTTCGGCAGAAAATATGCAGGTAGATGTATGTGTATCGAACATCTGTTCATATATTTTCTGTGAACAGAGGGCCGGCAATCGCAGCTCTTATAAAAAACGGGCGCGAACCGAGGTCCACGCCCGTAAATGTCGATGCCCGAAGGCTTACTTGCGCATCAATCCGCCGCGCTCGTCGATGGCGTCCCAGAAGGCATCGGCAAAGCGGGGGTCGCTTGCAGCCATGAGGGCGTTGGTGGCCATCCAGCCAGAGGGAGTGCCGGTGTCGTAGCCCGACAGCGGGTCGATGACGACGGCGTACATGGCCTCGCGGTCGAGCGAACGGGCCATGGCGTCGGTGAGTTGGATCTCGCCGCCCTTGCCGGCCTGCTGATCTGCCAGCAGGTCCATGACCAGCGGGCTCAGCAGGTAGCGACCGACGATGTACAGGTTGGACGGAGCAGCCTCGGGAGCGGGCTTCTCGACCAGACCGCCGATACGCCAGACAGCGCCCGGCTCGGCATCGGCAACGTCCTCGGCGCCCTCGAGCGAACCGACGCGCTCGCCGGCGATAACACCGTAGCGGCTGACTTCCTCGGGCGAGCAAGCAGCGACGGCGATAACCGAAGCGCCACCGTGCTCCTTGGAAACGGCGAGCATCTTGTCGCAGATGTCGCGGTTAGGTACAACGTAGTCGCCCAGAAGAACCAGGAAGTTCTCCCCTGCCACGGCGTCGGCAGCAGAGCGAATAGCATGGCCGAGGCCCTTGGGCTCGTACTGATAACGGAAGTCGACCGGCATACCGCCAGCGTGGGCGACGGCATCGGCATAGGCGCTCTTGCCGCGCTCGCGCAGCAGGTTCTCGAGCGAACGGTCGGGCTGGAAGTAGTTCAGCAGCTCGGGCTTGCCGGGCGAGGTAACGATGATGGCGTCGTCGACCTCCTCGGGGTCGAGGGCCTCCTCGACGACATACTGGATGACGGGCTTGTCGAGCACCGGCAGCATCTCTTTGGGCGTGCACTTGGTGCCAGGCAGAAAACGCGTGCCAAGACCGGCGGCGGGGATGATTGCCTTCATGTTATTCAAAGATCCTTTCGCAGGCGCAAAAGCGCCCCATGCGTGCGGCACACAGCCGCAGACCAAATTGCGATACCCAAGCATCTTACCGCTGGAACTATATGTCGCTACAAGGCAGAGACAATTCTTCAGCAGGTCAACGCAAATTATTGCTCGAATGGTGCAATTTTATTGTCCAACGGCAGGGCACCCGATACGACGCAAATCACAGAACATGGCAGTTTGAGCAACGGATGCCGAGGGACCGAAAAACAAAAAAGACGGGGCTCGCAATGCGAACCCCGTCTGCAAAGAAATCTGGCGAGAAAGCCTGATTACTTGAGGGTGACAGCAGCGCCAGCAGCCTCGAGCTTCTCCTTGGCAGCCTCGGCGTCCTCCTTCTTGGCACCCTCGAGAACAGCCTTGGGAGCGCCCTCGACGACCTCCTTGGCCTCCTTCAGGCCAAGGTTGGTGAGCTCACGGACGGCCTTGATGACCTGGATCTTGTTGTCGCCGAAGCCCTCGAGCACGACGTCAAACTCGGTCTTCTCCTCGGCCTCAGCAGCGCCAGCAGCGGGAGCGGCGACAACGGCGGCAGGAGCAGCGGCGGAAACGCCGAAGGTGTCCTCGATAGCCTTGACGAGCTCGGAAGCCTCGAGAAGGGTCATTTCCTTAAGAGCATCGATGATCTCATCGGTGGTAAGCTTAGCCATTTCTAAGTCCTTTCGGTTTCCGTGCGTGTGCACGGAGATCAGTTAAAACACGGCGCGAATGCGCCAGGGGTGCGGCGTTGCCGCCGCGGGTGAAAACAGCGACTAGGCTGCCTTCTGCTCGGAGACCTGCTGGATCGAACGAGCGAGACCAGAGGAAACGCCGTTGACGCAGACAGCGATGTCGCGAGCGAAACCGGAGATGAGACCGGCGATCTGGCCGAGAAGCTGATCCTTGGTGGGCAGCTCGGCGATAGCCTTAACATCATCAGCGGAAACGGCCTTGCCGTCGGAGATACCGCCCTTGATCTCAAGGACGCCCTTGGACTTAGCGGAGAAGTCCTTAAGGGCCTTAGCGGCCTCGACCGGCTCGGTCTCGTAGAACACATAAGCGACGGGGCCGGCGAGGATCTCGTCGAGCTCGGGCTGCTCCTGGTTCTTGAGAGCGATCTTGACCAGGTTGTTCTTGTAGACCTTCATCTCGGCGCCGCACTCGCGAAGCTGATGACGCAGCTCCTGAGCCTGCTTAACCGTCAGACCGTTGTAGTTGACGACGAACAGACCGGCGTTCTCGGCGATACGGGACTCGATCTCTGCAACCTTGTCGATTTTGTACTGCTGGGGCATGAATTACACCTCCTCGAATTCTTTCCGGGCACGGTCCGCCACAAGGACGTGACGGGGGCATGTCCAAAAAGAAAGCCCCCGCGCTGCATGAGCGACGGGGGCGAGAAGACATATCTACTCGACCACCTCGGCTGGCGGGATATCCCATTAAGCTTGCGGGCGATGCCCGTTTGCACCGGCTGTCTCTGGCAGCGGATTCGTGCGTGAACCGAAAGTATTATGGCGGGGACCCCGGCGTCGGTCAACGGGCGCGAGGATTCGTCCACAAACCCTGCATACGCTCCGGCCCGAGGGGACGGGTCGAGATTTTCGCTCGGTCAAGTCCTGGCTCGCACGAAGGCCACATTAAGTGGCCTTCGGCTCGTGCGGAATCTACGAAAATCTCGACCCGTCCCCTCGGGCCGGAGCTGCAGTAACTTTGCGGCGAATCCTCGTGTCCGTTGAGCGGCGCGCCCCACTCACAATCCTTAAGTCGGTGGGCTGATGTGTTGCGTCCCTGGTGGCTATAGAGTTGAGACGAAGGTGGACAGGCGGCGGAGGCCTTCGTCTAGGTCTTTGTCGGAGACGCAGTAGCTTAGGCGGATGTGGCCTTCGGTGCCGAAGCAGTTTCCGGGAACTAGGGCTACGTTGGCCTCTTTGATGGCTTTGATGCAGAAGTCTTCGCTTGTTAGGTCGAACTGCTTAATGCTGGGGAAGGCGTAGAAGGCGCCTGCCGGTTCTACTACGTCGAGGCCCATGGCGTTTAAGGCTGCGAGCACGCGTTCGCGGCGGGCTCGGTAGACTTTGAGCATGGGGGTTGGGTCGACGGTCAGGGCTCGGGCTGCGGCGTCCATTTCGAAGGAGACAGCACTCGATACTAAGTATTGGTGAGCCTTTGCGATCTCGGCGATGACGGGGGCTGCGGCTGCGAGCCAGCCCAAGCGCCAGCCGGTCATGGCCCAGGGCTTGGAGAAGCTCTCGATGACTACCGTCTGCTCGCGCAGTTCTGGGTGTCGCTGGGCAAAGCGCTCGTAGCCATCCACATAGACCAGACGGTTGTACACGTCGTCGCAGACCACGTAGATGCCCGCCTGCTCCGCCACGTGCGCCACGGCGTCGAGCGAAGCCGCGTTGAGGATGCAGCCCGTGGGGTTGTTGGGCGAGCAGATGACGATGGCTTTGGTCGCCGGCGTCACGCAAGCACGAAGTGCGTCTTCGTCAATCTGAAATTGCGCAGGCTCCGTATCCAAAAAGACCGCCTTGGCATGGTTGGCCACGACGATGCTCTCGTACAGGCCAAAGGCCGGCGTGGGGATAATGACCTCGTCGCCGGGGTTGAGCATAGCCATGAATGTTGCCGACAGGGCCTCGGTCGCGCCGTCGGTTAGGATGACCTCGTCGGCCGAAAACGCCAGGCCCGCGTCATCCATATATTTGGACAGTGCATCACGCAGGGCGGGGCGACCGTTGTTGGGCGGATAGTGCGTGTCACCGCGGTCCAGCGCGGCGGTCACCTCGGCGCTAATCACATCGGGCGTGGGAAAATCGGGCTCGCCGAGCGCAAGCGCGATGCACCCCGGGTGCTGGGCGGCGAGCGCGTTGATCCGGCGGATACCGGAGGGCTTGAGCGTGGCAAGCGAGGTATTCATGGGCAGTCGCATGGCGTTCCTTTCGTAAGGGTTGCACTAGGATAGCGCGGCGGGGCGCCGCCAGACGGTGTAACCTAAACGGAAACGAGCCGGAAAGGAGATGGCATGGAGACGACCGCGCGCGGCGATGTACCAAAAACACTGCAAACCATTGCGTATATCAGCATTCCCAATAGCGCCGATCTTGAGTTTTTGCTTTGGGACCTGCAGGATGCCATCGCCGCCTATGCACAGCTTTCCGGCACTGCACTCCCCCGCCCAGTCGACTTGAAGGCAAATGACGCCGGCAGCGTTGCCGATGGCATCGTGCTGGCCATTGAAGATATGGCTGACGATGAGACGTTGACAGCCATCGAGCAGGCGCTTGAGCGCTTTGGCAGTACGGGAACGCGTGTCTACGCCGTGATTAGAGCCGCACAACAGGGCGCTGAGCAGGCGCGTGGGACCGCCGTTCGCTTGCACAAGGCATGCGAGCGCCATGACCAATTGTGGTGTGGCGGCGTTGCCATCTGCGCCGGCAGCGGCATCGCAGCGCTTCGCCATTCCCCACGCATGGGACTCTTGCGGCGACCATTTTCGGAAGCGATGGATAAGCTTGTGGGCGCTGTGCGCATGGGCTGCTCCGTCGAGCATGCACAGCTGCTCGGCGGCGGCGATGCCGGTAGCGTCAACGCCGACGGCATGGTGCGTGTCGAGCCCGCGCTGCCCGCGCCGATCTGGCACGCCATCATCAAACGCCTCGGCGCCCATGCTCAATCAAATATCTAAATTAGAGAGCAGCCCAGTCAACTGCCTCGCGCCAGCGCTCGACAAGGCGCTCAAGACGCCAAGCCGCATTGGCAGGACTTGTCGAGGGCAGGACGATGGCGGGCAGCCCGGTGCGTTCTTGTAGATAGCGCTTGTAGAGCCGGCCAGCCGTACCACCGTTGCATATCACCTGCTCAATGGGAGCTGCATCGGTAATGCGCTCGATATGTGCCGGCACAACGTTGCGAATGCTCGCGTCGCTCGAGCCCTTAATGTCGCAGCCCTCGATTGCATCCCACAGGGCCACGCCGCCGTTCAGCAGCATGGCCCGCTTGGCGGCAATGGAGGCATCGAGCGTCGCGGGCTCACCGCTTGCCAAAGGATCACCCTCGTTGGGCGGCACAGGCACACCGAGACACGCCGCCGTGACCCGCCAAAAGCGGTTCTGCGGATTGCCATAGTAGAAGGCATTGGCACGCGAGAGCACCGAGGGAAACGACCCCAGCATCAAAACGCGCGAGCGCTCGTCAAACACGGGTTCAAACCCATGCTCAATATGTTGATAGCCCTCGTCGGACGCAGCCATGGCCTAGGCCCTCAACAGATAGCGCACCTCGTAGGGCGCAAGCTCAAGGGAGCCAGCCAGCTCGACCGTGGGCACGCCATCGGCAAGCAGGTCGACAAAGGACCCGTTGAGCTCGCCGGCGCCAAAGGTGTAAGGCTCGCCCACGGCGTTCACCGCCACGAGCACCGTCGCGCCGTCACAGGCGCGCTCGAACAGCAGCTGCTTGTTCTGGATCACCACGTTGCGATAGGCACCGTAGTTGAGAGCACGGGCCGCCGCGTCGTCGGCCGAGCGAAGGTGCGCAAGCTGCGTGATGAACGCCGTCAGCTCGTTGGGCGCAGGCTCATCGAGCGCAGGTCGCAGCGCCCAGTCGCCATCGGGGCCGCCCTTTTCGCCGGCAATTCCCCACTCGCTGCCATAGTAGACACACGGAATGCCCGGCATGCCAAAGAGCATGCCATAGGCGGGACGCAGGCACGACTTGTCGGTGAGGATGCTCGCCAGGCGCGGCACGTCGTGGTTGTCGACAAACGACAGCAGGTGTTTGCCGCGGTAGATGCACCACGGATCGCCGCCAAACTGGCGATGCAGCGAATGGGCAATCTCGAACATGTTGACCGAGTTAAAGCTGGAGTACAGGCCCTTGTAGCACTCGTAGTTGGTGCAGGAGTCAAGCATCTCGTCGTTGACGATCTGGTTGTAGTCGCCGTGGAGCGTCTCGCCGATCAGCACAAAATCGGGCTTGAGCTCGCGGGTAAAGGTATGCAGACGACGCATGAAGTCGCGGTCGAGCATATAGGCAACGTCCAGGCGCAGGCCGTCGACGCCAAACACGTCAGCCCAACGGCGCACGGACTCGAGCAGGTAATCGACCACAGCGGGATTTTGCAGGTTGAGCTTCACAAGTTCAAAATGGCCTTCCCAACCCTCGTACCAAAAGCCGTCGCCATAGCAGGAGTCGCCGTCAAAGCTAATGTGGAACCAGTCCTTGTACGGCGAGTCCCACTTACGCTCCTGCACATCACGGAAGGCCCAGAAGCCGCGGCCGACGTGGTTGAAGACCGCATCGAGCACCACACGGATGCCATGGGCGTGCAGCGTCTCGCATACGGCGGCAAAATCGGCATCCCCGCCCAGGCGGCGGTCGACATGGCGCAGGCTGCGCGTATCATAGCCGTGGCTGTCGGATTCGAGCGGCGGGTTGATGAGCACAGCGCCAACGCCGAGTTCTTGCAGGTAGTCAGCCCATTGGGCGATCTTCATGATGGGTGCATCGGGGTCGGGCGCAGCGTTGGCAGCCTGGGCGAGTTCATCCTCGGCAACGGGAGCGGCGTTTTCGCGCGGAGCTCCGCAAAAGCCCAGCGGATAGATCTGATAGAACGTCGTCTCGTATGCCCACATAGCAACCTCCCGGTAAGCTCAACACAACGATATCCATTGTATGCCCGGCTTGTATCCTCTCCCCCAAAATAAGTTGCGGTGAAATAATTCCTGCTTGGGCCTTCAGAGGCCTTAAACAGGAGCTATTCCACCGCAGCTGATGAGGGGACGTGATTAGGCGACGGGCTTTGCGCGGCGTATGGCTGGGAACAGTACGGTGATGGCAAGGATGACGCCCACGACGGTAATCGCCCCGCCCGCAAAGCCAATCCAAGCGATACCGGGACCCGAAACCACGGCGCCGCCGATTGCGGTGCCCGTGCCGATACCGAGGTTAAACAGGCCCGAGAAGATCGACATGGCGACGGCCGACGAATCCGCCGGCGTGTACTTGATGAGCTCGGCCTGGAACGCAACGTTAAAGGCCGTGGAGCAGCAGCCCCATAGCGCGCAGACGGCAAGCACTGCTACGAGCGACGATGCGACCGGACCCACGAGCAGCAGAGCCACCGGCACGCCGGAGAGCGTGATAGCCAAGAACGGGAAGCGATGCCCATCGAACAGGCGGCCAAACAGCCAGCTTCCGAGCAGACCAGAGCAGCCAAACGCCGTCAGCGTCATGGTAATAGCGCTTGCGTCGACGTGCGCGACCTGCGCCAGGAACGGCTCGATATAGCTGTAACCCGCATAATAGCCGGTCGCCATAAAGACCGTGACCGCGTAGAGCGCAATCAGGAACGGGTTCTTGAGCAGCTCGGGCAGCTGTTTGACGGTAAAGCGCTCGCCCGCCGGCATGGCCGGGAACACCGCGGCCTGGTAGACAACCGCGACAGCCGAGAGGGCCCCGACCACGGCGAATGTCATGCGCCAGCCCACGGCCAGTCCGATGGCGCGGCCGATCGGCAGGCCAAAGATCTGCGCGATGGACGAGCCCGTGGCGATCATGCTAATGGCGAGCGCCCCGTGGCGACTGTCGACCAGGCGCGAGGCCATAATCGAGGCGACCGACCAGAACACGGCATGTGCGCAAGCGACCACCAGGCGCGCACAGACCAGGATGGGATATGTCGGTGCCACAGCGGACAGGAACTGACCCAGAGAAAACACGGCGAGCACGCCGAGCAGCATACGCTTGAACTCAAAGCGCGAGGCAAACACCATGAGTGGCAGCGACAGCAGCATGACGCCCCAAGCATAGACCGAGATCATGATGCCTGCCTGGGCCTCGGTGAGCGAGAACGACGCGGCGATATCAGTCAGAAGGCCGATGGGCATGAACTCCGACGTGTTGAACACGAACGCACAGCAGGCGAGCCCGATAAGCGGGAGCCACTGCTTGAGCGAGATGCCATCTTGTCTTGCCTGAGTCATGTAGGAACCCTCTCCGATTGTCTTGAGCGATGGGCGATTATATAGCAACGGCCCCGCATCCGTCAGCAACAGATGCGGGGCCGTAATCAACTCAATACACAGAGGTTGCGCCATCAATAAATAACTAAGCCAGCCCCAGCAATATGCCCGCCGAATGCACGACAAACGCCACAATCCAGGCGACCGTCACTTGAAACGCGAACACGGCCACGGCATAGCGCGCGCCCAGTTCACTCTTGACGGCGCCGATTGCCGCTACGCAGGGCGGGTACAGCAGCGTAAAGACCAGGAACACGTAAGCGGTAAACGGCGAAAACATAGTTGACAGCACCGCGGGCGACGTTGCGCCCAAAAGCACCGTGAGGGTCGAGATGACGCTCTCCTTGGCGATAAGTCCGGTGACGAGCGCCGTCGACGCACGCCAGTCGCCAAAGCCGAGCGGCGCCAGCGCCGGCGCGATAATGCTACCCAAACCGGCAAGCAGACTCTGCGACTGATCGGCGACCACATTAAAGCGGATATCGAACGTCTGGAGGAACCAGATGGCCACGGTAGCGGCAAAGATAATGGTAAAGGCCTTGGTAATAAAGTCCTTGGCCTTATCCCATGCCAGCATCACCGTCGTCTTGACGCTCGGCAGGCGGTAATTGGGAAGCTCCATGATAAACGGCACCGGGTCACCCTTAAATGCCGTGCGATTGAGCACCAAAGCCGCGATGCAACCGACCGCAATGCCAATCAAATAGAGCGAGACCATGGCGGGAACCGTCGCCTGTGGAAAAAACGCCCCGCACAGCAAGCCGTAAACCGGCAGCTTGGCCGAGCAGCTCATGAACGGCGTGAGCATGACCGTCATCTTGCGGTCGTGCTCGGATGGGAGCGTACGGGTTGACATGACAGCCGGCACGGTGCAGCCAAAACCGACGAGCATAGGCACGAAGCTGCGGCCCGACAGGCCAAAGCGACGCAGCACTTTATCCATGACAAAGGCCACGCGCGCCATGTAGCCGGAGTCTTCCAGAATGGAGAGGAACAAAAAGAGCACGACGATAATCGGCAGGAAGGTCAGCACGCTGCCCACGCCCGTAAGCACGCCGTCGACAGCCAGCGAGCGCACCACGTCGTTGGTGCCGAACGCCTTGAGGCCCGCATCGGCCGAGGCGATGACGGCAGCGATGCCGTCCTCCATAAGTCCCTGCAACGCCACGCCGATCACGCCAAACGTCAGCCAAAAGACGAGACCCATGATCACCAGGAACGCCGGAATGGCCGTGTAGCGACCCGTCAGGATGCGGTCGATCTTGACGGAACGCACGTGCTCGCGGCTCTCGTGCGGCTTGACGACGCAGCGCCCGCACACGTCGCCGATAAAGCTAAAGCGCATATCGGCCAGCGCGGACAGGCGGTCGGTGCCGGCTTCGCCCTCCATCTGGGTAATGATGTGCTCGATAGCGTCGAGCTCATTGCGATCCAAGTGAAGCGCCTCGGTCACCAGCTCGTCGCCTTCAACCAGCTTGGTCGCCGCAAAACGCACCGGAATGTGCGCCGTCACGGCATGGTCCTCGATCAGGTTGGCAATGCCGTGGATGCAGCGATGCAGTGCACCGCCGTCCGAGCCATCGGGCGCACAGAAGTCCAGGCGACCGGGGCGCTCGCGGAACCGTGCCACGTGCAAGGCATGATCCACCAGCTCGCCGATACCCTCGTTGCGGGCAGCGCTAATGGGGACAACAGGCACGCCCAACAGGCTCTCGAGCAGGTTGACGTCCACGGCGCCGCCGTTGGCCGTCACCTCGTCCATCATGTTGAGCGCGATGACCATGGGGCGGTCGAGCTCCATAAGCTGCAGCGTCAGGTACAGGTTGCGTTCGATATTAGTAGCGTCGATGATGTCGATGATGGCGTCGGGGTTTTCGTCCAGGATAAATTGGCGACTGACGATCTCTTCGCCCGTGTACGGAGACAGCGAATAGATGCCGGGCAGGTCGGTAACGCTTGCCTCGGGATGGTTACGGATGGTGCCGTCCTTGCGGTCGACCGTCACGCCGGGAAAGTTACCGACGTGCTGGTTGGAGCCCGTCAGCTGGTTGAACAGCGTGGTCTTACCGCAGTTTTGGTTGCCGGCGAGGGCAAAATGCAGCGGTGCGCCCTCGGGCACGGCCGTTTTTGCCGCACGGGGCGAATACGTCCCCTCGCCAAGTGCCGGGTGCTCCGTCATGCCGATTGCGGCGTTAGTGCGCGGACCCGTGTCTGTGTCGTGAACACCCACGAGCTCGATGCGAGCAGCATCGTCCTTGCGCAGCGTCAACTCGTAGCCACGCAGGCGAATCTCGAGCGGGTCGCCCATAGGAGCGTACTTCATCATGGTGACTTCGGTGCCCGGCGTTAGGCCCATGTCCAAAATATGCTGTCGGAGTGCCTGATCGTCCGATGCCACCGATGCGACAACGGCGTCCTTTCCAATCTCGAGTGTATCGAGCTTCACGCGCTCATCCTTTCGTTAGACGCGGTTAACCGTTTACCGGGGCTAACCAACTCGTAACGACAAATGATAGCGCTCTGAACTATTATATAAAGTCAAATACCGATGTTTACCTGCGCAAACTTTATGCGGTGCGCCCCGAAAGCTCTTTGCGCATACCGCTCAGCGAGATCGAAATGGAACCCGACCGCGCGGTAGCAGTGAGTCGATCACCCTCAACCGACCCCGTGCATGTAAAGGGCGCCTTGCCCATCAAGACGTGGGAGATAGTGCCCGAGAACTCAAAGAAATCGCCCTCGGCGCGGGCACCCGAGAGAGCGATATTGAGACCCCTGACGTTTAGTACTGCCCTGAGCGCGCCGTTCACCCCATGTGAAAACGTCACCTCGCCGCGTTTGCTCCCCACCGGCGTCTGGGCCAAAACCACATACGTACCCTCAAGCATGGCTCCTCCTCTAAGCAGACTTTTTGAAATGGCCATCTAGTCTACTTTGCTGCGAGACGGCTTGCCCAGAAACCGCGAGCACACAATGACGTTCAATCAACAGATTGCTGCAAGGGAAGCAAGCGTGCAAGGGGGACAGATTACTTTTGACACCATTTGCGCCAACGGACGGGATGCGGAGCGACGACCGTGCAGGTGGATTCCGGATCGTCGCTTCCTCCGTCCCCCAGCGAATCAAAACGAAGTTGCGGTGGAATAGTTCCTGTTTGAAGCTTTAACCAGTAAAACAGGAACTATTCCACCGCAACTGCAAAAGCCTGCGCTGGCAACAAATGTCACCTGCGCAGGCTTGGTGGGCGCTCACAAAGGCACGTAATAGAGACCCACATCAGTTATGGAATGCCAAGCAGCATCGATACGCGATGCCCGCCGGCCTACCAAGCAACGAAGCTCGCCGTAGCCTTAGACGATCGGCGCGATGCCGGCAAAGTGCAGATACAGCGAGATAACTGCCACGACAATGACCACTGCTGCGATCAGCTTGTCGTGCAGATGCGGAAGCACCTGCTTGCCGCGGCCGCGCTCGCCCAGAATATAGACGGGGATGGCTGGGGCAAAAAGGATCGTCGTGATCATGACGCCCTGGAGGCCCGTCGACCACACCAGGAACAGCGTGTAGATAAAGCCGAGCGTACCAAAGAAGCGTGCTTTGCCGACACTCGGCGCGTGCGGCCCGTCCAAATGCTCGTTCTTCCAGCCGATCACCATGTAATAGGCAGCCGAGCAGACATACGGAACCAGAATCGTGTTGACCGCGCAGCTATAGAAGAACTGGTAGGTGCTCGCCGCCACATACGACACAATCAAGAAGAGTTGCGTGATGCCGGAGCTCACGAGAACCGTTACCACCGGGGCATCGTGCTTGTTCGTCTTAGCAAACGCCAGCGGGAAGGAGCCCTGACGCGCCGCCTCAAACGGCGTCTCGGATGCAATGATGACGTAGCCCAGCATCGCGCCGACCAGCGAGAGAATAACGCCAAGGTTTACGATGGCAGCTCCTACCGGACCGATTGCGCACTCGAGAATTCCCGCCATGGAGGGCGTTGCGAGCTGTGCCATTTCCTCACGCGGCATAATGCCGAGCGACAGCATCGAGATGATCAGATACAGCGTGAACACGGCTGCAAATCCAAGCGCCGTCGAGCGACCGACATCGCGCACATACTTTGCACGGCCCGAGATGACGACAGCGCCCTCGATGCCCGTGAAGACCCAGACAAGGGCAATCATGGTCGAGACAACCTGCTCGCCAAAGCCGGGGCCAGCCGGTTCTCCCCAGAAGTTGTCCATAAAGATATCGACGTCGAACTTACCCAGGAGCACAATGCTCAGCACAAAGAGTCCCAGCGGCACCAACTTCGCCAAGGTGACGATCGTGTTAATGCCCGCAGCTTCCTTAACGCCACGAAGCACGAGAGCGGTAAGGAACCACAGAAACACGCTGGCACAGATGATGGAAAGCAGATTGTTGCCCGTGCCGAATGCAGGGAAGAAATAGCCAAGCGCGCTAAACAGCAAAAGTGCAAAGCTCACGTTGGAAAGGCATGCGCTGATCCAGTAGCCCCAAGCGGAGTTGAATCCAACATAATCGCCAAAACCGGCGGCGGCGTATGCATAGATACCGCCGGTCAGGTCGGGACGAGCCTGAGACAAACCGTTGAACACCATCATCAGCGCAAAGACGCCAATAAAGCAAATTCCCCACGAGACGATAACCGCGCCGGTATTGGCTCCGCCCGCCGCCATATCGCCGGCAAGAGAGAAGATACCGCCGCAAATGCTCGCAGTGATGACCATCATGGTCAGACGAAAGAGATCCAGACCATTGGGGTCGATTATCTCGTCGTTGCAAGTTTTAGAGGCCATATATGTGCACCCCCTCAGTCAAGCGACCGTATGAAGATGGCCCGGACGTCCCGAATCGGGTGCCGGGCCATCGGTCAAGCGATCATTAAGCTAGTAAAGCGGCCGCATTAGAAGCGCAGTGACAGGCAGGAGAGGCCTCCGTCGACCTTGCGATACTCGGAGGTGTCGACAACGAGCGTCTTGTAGCCCAGATCCTGCACGGCCTTGAGCACGGTCGGATAGCCCTCGGCAACGATGACCGTACCGTTGACCCAGATGCAGTTGGCGCCGTAAGCCTCGTCCTCGGGCACGACGATCTTGTTGTACTGGGCAAAGTCGGGCTTATCGATGAACTCACCGGAGACGAGCATGTTGTTGTCCTCGATGTAGTTGACGCCCGTCTTGAGGTGCAGGACCTCCTCCAGAGGCACCTCGGAGCCCTCGAGGCCCCAGCCCTCGAGAATCTCGCAGAACTGGCGGATACCCTCTTCGTTGGTGCGAGCAGAGCGACCGACGTAGAAGTGGTCGCCGACCATCATGACGTCGCCGCCGTCGAGCGTGCCGGGGGAAACGATGTGCTTGACATGCTCGTCGTCAAAGAAGCGACGGACGACCGGCTCGATTTCGTCCTTCTCGCCATTACGACTGTCGGCGCCGGGGTTGGTAATGATGGCGCCGCAGCGAGTGATAACGGCCGGATCCTCGACAAAGCAGCTGTCGGGATACTGCTCAAGCGCCGGCAGCACCGACACGTCAACGCCACACTGCTCGAGTGCATGCTCGTAATCGTAGTGCTCCTCGATAGCGCGCTCGTAGATGGGCTGGCCAAGCTCGGGAGCGCTCGTGATGCCATTGCTCAGGGACTTGCCGGGACGACGGATGATGACGTGGCTGAACTTAGTCATGATGATCCTCCTTGGATCTCATAGTACTGAGCGGACTTCCTTGCGTCCGCCTTCCTTCCGATGGCTTTATCTTAGGGTGTCTTTACTGTTTTGTATATTGTATACAATCCTGAACGGTAGATATTTGTCGGTAAGCGTATTATTGCTTTTTCTGGTTTGGTAGCGCGATTTAACTGGTCGTTCTATAATTCAATTAGCCTATTGAGGCGAAACGTATTTATTTTTGAAAATATACAGTTGAGGAATATAAGCTCATGGAAACGCTCCGAAGACCCTTGAAGGATCATGTATACGACTATATTTCGAGTCGCATAGACGCCGGCGAGCTTTCGGCCGGCGACCGCGTGAGCGAGCAGGCGATCTGCGATGCCATGGGCGTGTCGCGCACGCCGGTTCGCGAGGCGCTCATCCAGCTGGCAAGCGACGGCTATCTGGACAATCTCCCCCGCCGCGGATTCCGCGTCCGAGGGTTCGATCAGCAAAACGCCGTTGAAGTCTTTGAGATTATGGGGCCTCTCGACGGGCAGGCGGCATACCTCGCCTGCCCTCTCCTAACCGACGAGGACATCATGCAGCTGAAGTTTTTGGTTGGGTCCATGGACCTTGCGATCCAAGGCGGTCTTATCCGAAAGTACGACGACATTCAGCGGGACTTTCACCTCACGTACTTCAACCGCTGCGGCAACGACCGTCTGCGCGACATGATTTCGCAACTCGAGCGCTGCTTTATCAAGCGCGATTACGAGACTGTCGACCAGGAGACGGCGTGCGAACTGCTCAATAAAGCCAACAACGAACATGCTCATATTCTTGAGTTGTTCGAAGCACGAGATGCGACGGGCGTGCGCGACTACGTTCGCGATGTCCATTGGAACACAGAAAACGCCCAGTTCACCGTCTGGTAGGAAAGCAACAAGGGACGACGTCGGTCTTAAACCTTGGCGACAGCACCGCCCAAACTAATCCGCTTTCCTCCGTCCCCGAGGGATCATTCTTCTGGCAGCCAAGACAACGCCGATGCTTTGGCGCGGACAGCGAAAGCCCGCCAGAGCGAGCAAGGTGCCTTGAAACGAGGCGGCATTGACCTTCTGGTCATGCCGCCGCAGTTGAAAGGCAGATTGCCGCCCTGGCGGGTTTGCAGCGTCGAGCTGTTACGCGGTTTGGTAAAACCGCGTAACTAGAAACCGTGGCGCTCCAGGAAACGGAAGGCCAGGCGGATCCAAGGACGGACTGCCACCTGCTTGTCCTCGTTGTCGACCGCGGTGTTGGCGTTGCCGAGCGAAAGGCCGTGACCGCCCTGGTCAAAGACGTGCATCTCGCAAGCGACGCCCTCCTCGGCCATGCGCTGCGCAAACGGATAGACCTGTGCGATCGGCGCTGTCTTGTCGTCGGACACGCCCCACACAAAGGTCGGGGGCATCTGGCGCGAAACGTGCGTGGTAGGGCAAATGTCGGCCAGGTGCTCATCGGTCGCCTCGCCGCCCGTCACCATCGACAGATAGTCGTTGAGCAAATCGCGCCCCGTCTTGCCACCCGTCTTGGGCACGCGCAGGTCGATGCGCGGGTCGCGCGTCTGCATATCGCGCACATAGGCAAGGTCGAGCAACGGATAGCCCAGCACCACGGCGTCGGGACGAATATCCTCCGGACGAGCCCCGGCAAGGCCCGCGAAAGGTCCGGTCTTCCACTGCGTTGCCAACGAGGCGCAGATCATGCCGCCCGCCGAGAAACCCACGATGCACACGCGCTTGGGATCGACATGCCACTCGTCGGCGTTGGCGCGCACGGTAGCGACCATCTTGGCGAGGTCCGCCTGCGGGTGCGGAAAGCTCACGTCGCCCGTGGCGCTCGTCACATAGTTGAGCACAAAGGCCTGGTAGCCGCGGTCCAAAAACGCAAACGCCACCGGGTCCTGCTCGTGCGGAGCGATATGCGTAAACCCGCCTCCGCCGCAGATGATCACCGCGGGGCGGCGGCCATTGGGCTTGTCGGGCAGCGGCTCGGCACCCAGATACGTAAACGTCGCCGGATAATCCTCGGTCGGCTCCTCGCCCCACAGCGCATGGTTCTCAATAATCATAGGTGCTCCCTCCGTGCGATTCGTGCGCACTCGTTTTTCGCACCTTAGCGTACCCCACTTGAGCCCGCGGCGCAGAAACACCCCCGCAATAAGTTGGCCTTCAACTGATATATCACAAAATCGCTGTTCAGAGGTATCGTTGGACAGCGTAAAATAGGAGCGCTGACCGTGCTGGGAAACACGTACGAAACGTTTCCGGCAAACCACACGCGTGCAACATGCGCGCCTGATACGTTGGAGGCATCTATGGGTCTGCTCGATTCGCTCAAGTCCACGTTCACTTCGTCGGGCGAGGCGTCCGTTCCGCCCGCAGCAAGCTTCGCCACCCGCGAAGGCGTCATCTACGCTCCTGTCAACGGCGTGCTCGTCAATCTGAGTGAGGTTCCCGACGAGACCATCGCCTCGGGCATGCTCGGCCAGGGCTACGGCATCGAGCCCATTACCGGCACCATTTACGCCCCCGCTAACGGCCGTATCGGCGCCACCACCGTCACCAACCACTCCATCGGCATGATCACCGAGGACGGTCTTCGCGTGTTCATCCATGTTGGCCTGGGCACCGTGGAAATGAACGGCAAGGGTTTTGCCCGCTTTGTCGAGATGGGTGACACGGTCAAGGCCGGCCAGCCGCTCATCAGCTTCGATCGCGAGGCCATCAAGGCCGCCGGCCACGAGGACATCGTGACCGTCATCATCTCCGAGCTCGATCGTCTTAAGAGCATCGACCATGTCGGCGAGTCCGGAACGCTTATCGGCGGCAACCCGCTCGTCAAACTGGGCGACCCGCTGCTGGTAGCCAAGACCAAGTAGCCAGGCCCCGCGCCACACAGCCAAAAGGCAACACGAAAAGCGCCCACGAGCATTTGCCGTGGGCGCTTTTCGTTTGAAAAACCATCCCGCCAATGCCTTATCTGTATAGCCCAAATGAGCCGAGCTGCTAGAATATCGAACTGTATGGATAACTATCATTCAACCGTTATGGGAGGATACGTGAACCGCACCAAAATCGCGCAGCTCTATGCCGATGCCGAGTCGCTCGGCGGCCAGACCGTCACCGTCGCCGGCTGGGTCAAGTCCATCCGCGACATGAAGAACTTTGGCTTTGTTACGCTCAACGACGGCAGCTGCTTCCGCGACCTGCAGGTCGTCATGAACCGCGAGGCACTCGACAACTACGACGAGATCGCCCATCAAAACGTCTCGGCCGCACTCATTTGCACCGGCACCGTCAAGCTGACCCCCGATGCGCCCCAGCCCTTCGAGCTTTCTGCCACCTCCATCGAGGTCGAGGGCGTCAGCGCCCCGGATTACCCGCTGCAGAAGAAGCGCGCAACCGTCGAGTTCCTGCGCACCCAGCAGCACCTGCGCCCGCGCACCAACCTGTTCCGCGCCGTGTTCCGCATCCGTTCTGTCGCGGCTGCCGCCATCCACCGCTTCTTCCAGGAGCAGGGCTTTGTCTACGTCAACACCCCCATCATCACCACGAGTGACTGCGAGGGCGCCGGCGAGATGTTCCGCGTGACCACGCTCGACCCCAAAAATCCGCCCCTCACCGAGTCCGGCGAGGTTGACTGGAGCCAGGACTTCTTTGGAAAGCACGCGAGCCTTACCGTATCCGGCCAGCTCAATGCCGAGAACTTTGCCATGGCCTTTGGCGACGTGTACACCTTTGGCCCCACCTTCCGCGCCGAAAACTCCAACACCACGCGCCACGCCGCCGAGTTTTGGATGATCGAGCCCGAGATGGCCTTTGCCGACCTTAACGACTACATGGATAACGCCGAGGCCATGCTCAAGTACGTCCTTAAGGACGTTATGGCCACCTGCCCCGACGAGCTCAACATGCTCAACAAGTTTGTGGACAAGGGCTTGATCGAGCGCCTGGACCACGTGGCAAACTCCGACTTTGCCCGCGTTACCTACACCGAGGCCGTCGAGATCCTGGAGCAGGCAGTCGCTGCTGGCCACCAGTTTGATTACCCCGTCAGCTGGGGCATCGACCTGCAGACCGAGCACGAGCGCTTCCTGACCGAGGAGCACTTTAAGCGCCCGACCTTCGTGACCGACTACCCGGCTGAGATCAAGGCGTTCTACATGCGCATGAACGAGGACGGCAAGACCGTCGCCGCCGCCGACTGCCTGGTTCCCGGTATCGGCGAGATTATCGGCGGCTCCCAGCGCGAGGAGCGCCTGGATCTGCTCGAGGCCCGCATCAAGGACCTGGGCATGAATCCCGAGCAGTACAAGTACTACCTTGACCTGCGCCGCTACGGTTCCTGCAAGCACGCCGGCTACGGTCTGGGCTTCGAGCGCTTGGTCATGTATCTGACCGGCGTGGGCAACATCCGCGACGTCCTGCCGCACCCGCGCACCGTGGGCAACGCCGACTTCTAATCGTCGGACGCTAGCTCGCGTCGCCACACGCCAACGCTCATCGCATAAGCGTCTCTCGACATCGGTCGAGAGACGCTTTTTTCAACAACATCCGTCAAGCTTTTGGCAAGTTTTTGGTCAGTTGACCAGGGCTGTTGAAAACTCGACCCGCCGCTTGCCGACGGCTATCGACCGCCCGGAGTGTCCTGCACCCCTGGGAAAGCCCCGCGCCCTAGGCTCCATACCGTCGCCACCCAAAACGGAAAGGACGTGGACGCCATGACCGAAACCGCTGTTGAAACTTACGAGACCACGACGAGGGGCGCCGCCTCGATGGCAGCCTATCGCGCCGTTCGCATCCTGCAATTATTAAGCGAAAACACCGGCGAGGACAAGGCCATGCTTTCCGATGAGTTGATCCGGCGTCTCGCCCATCCCGACGACCCCGCCCGCATGCCCATCTCGGCGGCGCGGCGCAGCATCTACACCGCCATCTCCGCACTTCGCCATGCCGGATACGAAATTGAATACAAGCGCGGCGTGGGGTATCGGCTCTTGACCCGTCCGCTCACCGACGAAGAGATCATCCGGCTCCACGGCATGGTCATGCGCAACCGCTCTACGCCCATCGCCATTCGAAAAAGCATGGCGCAGCACCTGGTCGCCATGGCGAGTGCCGACGTTCGCGGCTACCTCGATGCACCCGAGCCTGCTCCAAGCGCAGGCGACAAATCCACCAAGGCCATACGCACGCCCGTCAAGCGCATCGATGCCTGCGAGCTCATCGAGCAGGCCATCGACCACGGAACCACGGTGAGTTTTGATATTTCGAGTGTCACGGCACGCGGAGAGGTCGAAGTGGCGCGGATGACACTCCGGCCCTTTGCCATCAAGCAACGAGACGGCATCTCGTATTTGCTGGGAACGGTCTATGACGCGCGAGGCGCCGACGACACGCTGCGTACCGTTGAGATCGGCCGCATGAGAAACGTCACCACACGTCTCCTCGACGGCAAGAAGCTCTTCGCCGTCCTGGACGAGGACGATGCCTCCTCCGCCGCATAAGACCCTCCGCCGCCCATTCGACTACCCGTACCGCCCATCCGATTCTGTATTAAAAAACCCGCCAGGCTGTTGTAAAAATGGACATCAGCGCTACTATAGTTCCACTTGCACTTTGTCCCAGTGCAGTGTTTCCAGCCATTTTTATACTGGGGGTAATGATATGAAGGACATCACCATCAGCCGCAGGAGCCTTCTGGTCTCCGCCGGTCTGCTCGCGCTCGCCCCGCTCGCCGGATGCGGCGGCAACTCTGGTTCCGGCTCTGCTGCCGCCGGTTCCGACTACACCATCGGCGTTCTGCAACTCACCGAGCACTCCGCACTCGATGCCGCCAACGACGGCTTTGTCAAGGCCATCAAGGAGAGCGGCCTTAAGGTCAAGATCGACCAGAAGAACGCCCAGAACGACCAGTCCACGTGTAAGTCCATTGCCGACAAGTTTGTGGGCGACAACGTCAACCTGATTTATGCCATCGCCACGCCCGCCGCGCAGGCTGCCGCCGGCGCCACGGCCGATATCCCCATCGTGGGCTGTGCCATCACCGACTACGCCGCCTCCGGCCTGGTCCAGGACAACGACAAGCCCGGCACCAACGTCACGGGCGCTTCCGACCTCACCCCAGTCGCCGAGCAGCTCGAGATGATGCAGAAGGTCCTGCCCGACGTTAAAAAGGTCGGCCTGCTCTACTGCACCGCCGAGTCCAACTCCGACGTCCAGATCAAAGCCGCCAAGAAGGAGCTCAACAAGCTGGGCCTCGAGTACACCGATTTCACCGTCTCGAGCTCCAACGAGATTCAGTCCGTCGTCGAGTCTGCCGTGGGCAAGGTCGACGCGCTGTACTCCCCCACTGACAACACCATCGCCGCGGGCGCTTCGCAGGTCGGCCAGATCTGCAAGGAGAATAAGCTCCCCTTCGTGACCGGCGAGGAGGGTATGTGCATGGCCGGCGGCCTGTTCACCCTCTCCATCAACTATAAGGACCTGGGCTACGCCGCGGGCGAGATGGCCGTTAAGATCCTGAAGGGCGAGGCCAAGCCCGAGGATATGCCGATCAAGCACCTCTCGAGCAAGGACCTGGTCGTCGTCAAGAACGACGAGATGGCCGAGGCTCTGGGTATCGACCTTTCCGCTCTGGACGAGTAGCACCATGCGCGGTAACGCGTCTAGGGCCCGCACGCGCGCCACAGCCGCGTTATTCAATATCTGAGTCCTTGGGGCGAACGCTAAAGACCGGCGTTCGCCCTGCTTGTTTCGGATGAGACAAAACATCCGTCCGCAGCTCTTTTATGCATTGGTACCGCTATTATGGAAAATCACGTGTCCACCCTATCCTAGGAGGTATGAAGCATGCTCATTGCATTGCAGGGCGCCGTTTCGCAGGGCGTCCTCTGGGGCATTATGGTGCTTGGCGTGTTTATCACGTTCCGCCTGCTCGACATCCCCGATATGACCTGCGACGGCAGCTTTGCCCTCGGCGGCTGTGTCTGCGCCGTACTCATCGTCAACAATAACGTCGACCCCTTGCTCGCCGTGCTGGCCGGCATGTGCGCCGGCGCCATCGCGGGCGCCGTCACGGGCATCTTGACCACCGTCTTTGAGATTCCCGCAATCCTCGCCGGAATCCTTACGCAGATCAGTCTGTGGTCCATCAACCTGCGCATCATGGGCAAGTCCAACACGCCCATCCTTGCCAAGGGCACTATCTTCTCATCCGTCAGCAACATGACGGGCCTGCCGCAGTCCACTGTTGCCATTATCCTAGGCATCGTGCTGGCCGTGGCCATCGTCGCCATCCTGTACTGGTTCTTTGGCACCGAGATCGGCTCGGCACTGCGTGCCACCGGCAACAACGAGTACATGATCCGCGCCCTGGGCGTTAACACCAACACCACCAAAATGATCGCCCTCGTGCTCTCCAACGCCCTCATTGGCCTTTCGGGTGCGCTCATCTGCCAGAGCCAGAAGTATGCCGACATTGGCATGGGCACCGGCGCCATCGTTATCGGTCTTGCCGCCATCGTCATCGGCGAGGTGCTCGGCCGCCTGCTGCCCGGCGGTCTCACGCAGTTCTCCGTCCGTCTGGCCTCCGCCGTCTTTGGCTCCGTGGTGTACTTCCTCATCCGCGCCATCGTGCTGCAGCTGGGCATGGACGCCAACGACATGAAACTGCTCTCTGCTGTGATTGTCGCCGTGGCCCTGTGCGTGCCCGTGGTTTGGGAGCGCTATAAGCTCCGCAGCTCCTACACGAAGGGAGATGAGGCAGATGCTTAAGCTCTCGCACGTCAAGAAGACCTTTAACAAGGGCACCGTCACCGAGAAGCGCGCGCTCACCGGCGTCGACCTTACCCTCAACGACGGCGACTTTGTAACTGTGATCGGCGGCAACGGCGCCGGCAAATCCACGCTGCTCAACATGATTGCCGGCGTATATCCGCTCGATTCGGGCGTTATCGAGCTCGACGGCACCGACATCTCGCGCCTGAGCGAGTCGCAGCGCGCCAAGTACCTGGGCCGCGTGTTCCAGGATCCCATGCGCGGCACCGCAGCCGACATGCAGATTGCCGAGAACTTGGCCCTCGCCAAGCGTCGCGGCCAGCGTCGCGGCCTTTCGTGGGGCGTCACCAAGGCCGAGAAGGACGAGTACGTTGAGTTGCTCAAGCGCCTGGACCTTGGCCTGGACACGCGCCTCAACGCCAAGGTCGGCCTGCTTTCGGGTGGCCAGCGCCAGGCACTCACGCTGCTCATGGCCACGCTCACCAAGCCGCGCTTGCTGCTGCTCGACGAGCACACCGCGGCACTCGACCCCAAGACCGCCTCTAAGGTGCTCAATCTGACCGAGGAGATTGTCGACGAGAACCACCTGACCACGCTCATGGTCACGCACAACATGAATGACGCCATCCGTCTGGGCAATCGCCTGATCATGATGCACGAGGGCCACGTTATCTACGACGTGGCGGGCGATGAGAAGAAGTCGCTCACCGTCGCCGACCTACTGCAGAAGTTCGAGGAGGTCTCGGGCGGCGAGCTCGCCAACGACCGCATGCTGCTAAGCTAAAACCTGCCAAAAAGGGACAGGTTTATTTTGGTAGGTTTTATCTGCGCAAACGCCAAAACCGCCGCAAAGGGACAGAGGCCCTTGCGGCGGTTTTCGCATATTATGTCGATAATCCAGCGTCAGCAGGAACTACTGGTTAAGGACTAAGGAAACTGCCACGAGAAGCTCTCTTCCCCGTCTCGCCTTGACCGCCGCACTCCTTGCCGGCGTGCTCGCCGGCGCCCCAGCTTACGCCACCGCGGCCACCCCATCTCAAGTTATCGGCCCATCCGATGTGATCGGACGGGCTTCTTGGTGGGTATCATGGTTGGACGATCATAAGGAGGTTTTCCCTACATGGAATTGTTTGAGCCGATTCTTCATTTCTTTGAGCAACGGTGGGTCCACAACATCATCTGGGCCGTAATCTTGGCGATAGGCACCGCCGTCGCCGCCAAGGTCGTATCCAAGACCCTGAACCATCTGCTTAACCGAGACGATAACCCGCTTCCGGCATCGAGTATCTTCATCAACATCGCGCGCGCCGTCATCTGGATGATTGGCGGCAGCTTTATCCTCGACAACTGTTTTGGCATTAATGCAAACGCCCTCGTCGCCGCTCTTGGCGTCGGCGGCATCGCCATCTCGCTCGGCTTTCAGGACACGCTATCAAACCTTATCGGCGGCATGCAGGTGACCTTTATGGGCATCATCAAACCCGGCGACAATATCGAGGTCGGCGGCGTATCCGGCGTTGTCCAAGACATCACTTGGCGTCATACGACGATTGAGGATGCCTGTGGACAGACCATCATTGTGCCCAATTCCAACATCTCCAAGAACACGCTCGTGCATTTGATGCCCTTTGGGCGCGTGGCCGTGCCCGTTGCCGTAAAGGACACGTCTAAGTGGGCCTCCCTTGACGTGCTGGCAGACGAGCTCACGAGCGCAACCAAAACGGCCGTCTCGCCCATCTCGGGCTTTGACAAGGAGCCCTACGTACTCTTTAGCGAAATCGGCGACTTTGGCATCAGGGGAAAGATCATCTTTATCGTCAGCGACGACAGCACTACTTTCACGGCAGCCGACGCCTGCATCCGCGCCATCGCCCCCATCATCGCCTAAACCACCGCAAAGGGGACAGGCATCTTTGTAGTGGTTTTCATTCGTGGTACCATGGTTCATATCGTTGTTTAAACGACTAAGGGAGTAGACACCATGGAAGAGGCCTATCGTCAAGCACGCAAGCGCGGCGAGCAGGGACGCCGTCGCGCCATTAGCCAAAGCGAGCATCCATACCTTACGGACCTCGATAGCTTGGTTGCTCAGCTCCCCTTAGGTCAGCGAGTGAGCGTCGGCCTGCGGGATATTCCGCTCGAAATGGTCGTCGGCACGGTCACCAAAGGCCGTCAGTCCGCCTTTTCATGCAACTTTATGCCCCTGCTGCCGTTTAACACCGAGTTCGCCCGCAAGTGGTCCAACCTCTACGATATCCAGGTAACCGAGGGCTATCGCGACCCCATCATCGTCACCGAGTTCATGCATCGGTTCTATGTCCAGGAAGGCAACAAACGCGTCAGTGTCCTCAAATTCCTGGACGCTCCAACGGTTTCGGCCAGGGTTACCCGTCTCTACCCCGGCACATGGGATTCCGTCGAAAGCCGCCTGTACGGTGAATTCTGCGCGTTTTGGCGCGTCTGCCCCCTATACGAGATCGAGTTCTCGCGTGAGGGAAGCTACGAGACGCTCGCCAAGATGCTCGGTCAGAACCTTATCGAAAAATGGCCGCAGAAAAAGGTCGACTACCTGCGCCACACCTTCCTGCTCTTTAAGCGCGCCTACCTTCGCGCAGGCGGCGACCACCTGGACATTACGCCTGCCGACGCCATGCTCGTTTACCTCAATGTGTACAACCAGGACCGCCTGCTGGATACGCCGACGGATATCGTCGTAAACCGCCTGTGCAAGATTTGGCGCGAGCTGGTCATTGCCGGCAAAAATGACGAGGACAAGGTCGATCTTGTCGAAGCGCCGAGCGTCGATGAGGAGGAGTCGCCCGCCAAGTCCACCTCTGGCGTGCTCAACTTCTTTATGGGCAAGACTGTCTATTCGGCGGCCAACCCCCTGCGTATCGCCTTTATCCATGAGTTCCCCTGTGCAGCGTCGAGCTGGGACAGTCTGCACGACCAAGGGCGTCAGTATCTCGATGAGCACTTTGACGGCATCGTGCGCACCGAGGCGTTCGAGGACTGTCACGATCCGGACGTGTTCTACGCCGCCGTGGAAACGGCTGTCAAACATGGAGACAACGTCATCTTCTCGACCTCGCACCGCCTGATGGAATACACGCTTAGAGCTGCCGTTGAGTATCCCCAGGTTCGGTTCCTTAACTGCTCTATCGGCCTTCCCCACCAAAGCGTCCGTTCGTACTTTGGCAAGATGTACGAGGCCAAGTTCCTCCTGGGCGCCCTTGCCGCCAGCATGGCGGACAACCATCGCATCGGCTACCACGCGTCGGTCTTCGCATCCGGCGCGCTCAGCGAGATCAATGCCTTTGCCATCGGCGCCTCGCTGCTCGACCCCCGCGCGCAAATTATCCTCACCTGGGGCGATGTGCCCGCCGGCGGTCTTGCCGAGGCCATGTGCCGCGAAGGCGTGAGCGTCATGACCGGCGCTGACATGTCAAAGTCGCTCGAAGACCCTACGGCTTACGGACTCCACCGCCTGGTCGATGGCAAGGTTTCCGGCATCGCCATGCCGGTATGGAACTGGGGCCGTTACTACGAGCTCATCGTTCGCAGCCTTCTGCACGGCACGTGGGACGAGACCAGCGATGACAGCCAAGTGCGCGCCGTCAACTACTGGTACGGCATGAGCTCCGGCGTTATCGACATCCGTTACGCTCCGGGCCTACCCTACCAGACGCGCAAACTCGTGCAGTTGCTCCGCAACGGCATTGTCGAGGGATCCATCAACCCCTTTGGCGGCGAGCTCCACAGTCAGAACGGCGTGGTACAGATCGAAGGCTTCCCTCCGCTGCCGAGCACGCAGATTGTCGAGATGAATTGGCTGGCGGATAACGTGGTAGGCACCATTCCGCAGCTCGACGATGAGCCGAAAGTCCCTGCCCTATGAAAATCCTTGCCATAGCCGATACCGAAGAACGATGCCTTTGGGAGTGCTTTCGCAAGGAACGCTTTGAGGGCGTCGACCTGATTTTGTCCGCCGGCGATCTGGACCCGGACTATCTTGAGTTTTTGGTTACGGTCATCAACAAACCGCTCATCTACGTGCGTGGCAATCACGATGACCGCTACGCACGTCATGCACCGGGCGGATGTATCTGCGTAGAAGACAGCGTGTACACGTACCGAGGGATTCGCATTGCGGGCCTTGGCGGGTCCATGCGTTATCGCGACGGCGCCAACATGTACACCGAACGCGAGATGTCCAAGCGTATGCGTAAGCTGTCGCGTAAGGTTAGGATGGTCGGCGGGTGCGACATTCTGCTTACCCATGCGCCCGCCGCCGGTATGGGTGATCTGGACGATCTACCGCATCGAGGGTTTGAGTGCTTTAACACGGCGCTTGAGTCCTGGGGAGCCGACTACATGGTGCATGGGCATGTACACCAAAGCTACGGTTACGATTTTCAGCGTGAGCGGCAGCATGTGTGTGGAACGACGATCATCAACGCCTGCGGCTATACGCAGTTTGAGCTCGACCAGACGCGCTACCCCATCCGTGGCTGGCAGGCAGCCTGGCTCAACTCGCAAACCATGCGCCGCGAGCTCAAGCGCCACGAGGCCATTGAGTCCTCTACCGCCAGAACACCCTGGTAACCACCTCAAAGGGGACGCTTTCCCCTTTGAGGTGGTTTTGGCACGCGATAGCAAGAAACCCGGTCCCACACGAGGCGGAACCGGGTTTCTTTAGCAATGCTTGCTTTGCTCAGGCAGTAACTAGCAGTTACTCAGCCAGGAAGTCACGCTGGACAGCGGGATCGACCTTGACGCCAGGGCCCATGGTGGAAGACACGGAGATGGACTTGACGTACTTGCCCTTAGCAGAAGAGGGCTTGACGCGCAGGATCTCGGTGTACAGGGCAGCGTAGTTCTCGACGAGCTGCTGCTCAGAGAAGGACTTCTTGCCCAGGGGCACGTGGCAGATGCCGTAGCGGTCGGCACGATACTCAACGCGGCCGGCCTTGAGCTCGGAGACCATCTTGGCGACGTCCATGGTCACGGTACCGAGCTTAGGGTTCGGCATAAGGCCACGGGGACCAAGGATCTTACCGATGCGGCCAACCTTGGCCATCATGTTCGGCGTAGCGATAGCGGCGTCGAAGTTGATCTCGCCCTTCTGGATCTGGGCGACGAGCTCGTCGGAACCGATGATGTCGGCGCCGGCAGCCTCGGCCTCGCGGGCCTTCTCGCCCTCGGCGAAGACGGCAACACGAACGGTCTTGCCGGTGCCGTGGGGCAGGGAGATGGAACCACGGATGTTCTGGTCAGCCTTACGAGTATCGATGCCCAGACGGAAGTGGGCCTCGACGGTCTCGTCGAACTTGGCGGTGTCGAGCTCCTTGATGAGCTTGGCAGCCTGAAGGGGGGTGTAGAGCGTGGCGCGGTCGATCTTCTCGGCAGCGGCGTTATAGCTCTTACCATGCTTAGCCATGTGCATTACCTCCTGTGGTTAAACGGGTGTGAGCCCTCCCACATCGTATCGTGTGCCCTATTGCACACATTTAACGGGCGCCCCGGTCGGAGCACCCGTCGTTACCATAAGAAATCGCTACTCAGCGATGGTGACGCCCATGGAACGGGCGGTACCGGCGATGATCTTCTTGGCGGCGTCAATGTCGTTGGCATTGAGGTCCGGCATCTTGATCTCGGCGATCTTGGTGAGCTGCTCCTGGGAGAGCTGACCAACCTTGTCGGCCTGGGGCTTAGCGGAACCAGACTTGAGGTTCAGCTCCTTCTTGATGAGGTGAGCCGCCGGCGGGGTCTTGGTGATGAAGGAGAAGGACTTATCCTCGTAGACAGAGATCTCAACGGGGATGATGTCGCCCTTCTTGTCCTGCGTCTCGGCGTTAAAGGCCTGGCAGAACTGCATGATGTTCACGCCAGCAGCGCCCAGGGCGGGGCCGACGGGAGGAGCGGGGTTAGCTGCACCAGCAGGAATCTGGAGCTTAATGACGTTGGCAACCTTCTTCTCAGCCATGGTCATTCCTTTCGAATCACGAGTGTGAAGTACTTGCTATATCGTAAGCACGCACGTGTTAGAAGCACTCCTGAGATGAGCAGTCACAGAAGAAGCACGCTCGCGCGAACGGACGAAAACTTAAGCGATGACAGCGACCTGGTTAAAGTCGAGCTCAACCGGCGTCTCGCGGCCAAAGATCATCAGGGTGACCTTAAGCTTGCCTGCCTCGGTGTTAACCTCGGAGACCTTGCCATCAAAGTCGGTAAGCGGGCCATCGGTGACGCGGACGGACGTGCCGACCTGAATATCAACCGAGGTGCGCTTGGGCGAATCGCCCTTACCGGGACGACGAGTCATCTTGTTGTACTCGTCACGGGAAAGCGGAGCGGGCTTGCCGTTGCCGCCTAGGAAACCGGTGACGCCGGGCGTGTTGCGAACACACGTCCAAGCATCGTCATCCATCTCCATGCGGACCAGGACATAACCCGGGAAGATCTTGGAATCCTTGGTCTCGCGCTTGCCACCCTCTTTGATCTCGGTGACGCGCTCCATAGGAATCTCGATATCAAAGATACGGTCCTGCATGCCCATGGTCTCGATACGATGCTCAAGATCGGACTTTACGCGGTTCTCGTATCCGGAGTAAGTGTGAACGACGTACCAACGCTTAGACATGGTTTAGCCCCTCAATCCAGAGAACAGAGCAAGAGCCTCGCCAAAGCCAGCATCGAGCAGAGCGATGACGACGCCGACGACGACCAGAGAAGCGCAAACGACGACCGAGTAGTTCACGAGCTCCTTCTTATCGGGCCACGTGACACGCTTCATCTCGGACTTGACCGAAGCGAAATACTTCTTGGTGCGGGCGAAGAAACCAGGCTTCTCGTTCTTCTTGGACTTCGCAGCCTTCTCGTTCTTCTTGGCAACGGCCTTCTTGGCCTCAACCTTGGAGTTGGCGGCAGCGCTGTTGGCAGGTGCCGGCTGCTGAGCCTTCTTCTTGTTCTTCTTGTTGGCCATTTGGGTTACCTCCGCGCAATGCGCTTATACATGAGTAAACCGTAAGCCCCCAAGTGGAAGCTTACGGAATAATGACTGGCACGCCAGGAAGGACTCGAACCCTCAACACTCGGTTTTGGAGACCGATGCTCTACCAATTGAACTACTGGCGTATGTGACTAGAGACTAGCGAGTCTCTTTGTGCAGCGTGTGGTGACGGCACCAGGGGCAATACTTCTTGATCTCCATACGATCAGGCATGGTCGACTTGTTCTTGGTGGTCGTATAGTTGCGGCGCTTGCACTCAGTGCACGCAAGAGTAACTAGAGTACGCATGTATCCTGAACCTTTCATTTCCGCCCCGTACGGGCACGAGTTGTAACTTTATCAGCTCCACGTAAGTGCTGTCAATGAAAACCTCGAGTCAATTGGTTCTCGGTGGATCCATTCATATTTGGAACACATCAATGAAGCCATCGAGATCTAATCGACGGTGCATCCAGGACCATTATCGATCCTCTCGACACCAGCAACGGCTCAATATCCATTGCAGAAAAGAACCCGGCACCCATATAAGTGCCGGGTTCTCTAAGTCAGCTATATCAAAGAGCTAATTTACTCAATGATCGTGGAGACGATGCCCGAACCGACGGTGTGGCCACCCTCGCGGATAGCGAAGCGCAGGCCCTCCTCCATGGCGATCGGGTGGATGAGGTCGCCCTCGATGGTGATGTGGTCACCAGGCATAGCCATCTCGGTGCCCTCGGGGAGCTTGACCGTACCGGTAACGTCGGTGGTACGGAAGTAGAACTGAGGACGATAACCATCGAAGAACGGGGTGTGACGGCCGCCCTCCTCCTTGGTCAGAACGTAGATCTCGCCGGTGAACTTGGTGTGCGGGGTAACCGAACCGGGCTTGCAGAGAACCTGGCCGCGCTCGATGTCCTCGCGCTTGATGCCACGGAGCAGCAGACCGACGTTGTCGCCAGCCTCGCAGAAGTCCATGGACTTACGGAACATCTCGATACCGGTAACAACGGTGTTCTGGGTATCCTTGATGCCGACGATCTCGACGGGCTCGTTGAGCTTGAGCTCACCGCGCTCGACACGGCCGGTAGCAACGGTACCACGGCCGGAGATGGTCATAACGTCCTCAACGGCCATCAGGAACGGGAGGTCGTTGTTACGAGCAGGCGTCGGGATGTACTCGTCGACGGCGTTCATGAGCTCGCGGATAGCGTCCATCCACTTGGCGTCGCCCTCGAGAGCGCCCAGAGCGGAACCACGGATGACGGGGATGTCGTCGCCGGGGAAATCGTACTCGGAGAGGAGCTCACGGGTCTCCATCTCGACGAGGTCGATAAGCTCGTCATCGTCGACCATGTCGCACTTGTTCAGGAAGACGACGATGTAGGGAACGCCGACCTGACGGGCGAGCAGGATGTGCTCGCGAGTCTGAGCCATGGGGCCGTCGGTAGCAGCGATGACCAGGATAGCGCCGTCCATCTGAGCAGCGCCGGAGATCATGTTCTTGACGTAGTCAGCGTGGCCCGGGCAGTCAACGTGAGCGTAGTGACGGGAAGCGGTCTCGTACTCAACGTGGGAGACGGAGATCGTAATGCCGCGCTCGCGCTCCTCGGGAGCCTTGTCGATGTTCTCGAACGCAGTGAAGTCAGCCTTGCAGCCCTCGGTCTCGGAGAGAACCTTGGTGATGGCAGCGGTCAGCGTGGTCTTGCCGTGGTCAACGTGACCAATGGTGCCGATGTTAACATGCGGCTTAGTGCGCTCAAACTTCTCTTTGGCCATAAAGCCCTCCTCTAAACAGGTCGTCCCCGGACGGGACTTTGCCTTTATACCATAGTGGCCTCTCAACATACTATTGAGAAGCCACCGTGTTACCTATGGTAGCGGTGACTGGATTCGAACCAGTGACGCCACGGGTATGAACCGTGTGCTCTAACCAACTGAGCTACACCGCCGGATGGAGCCTGCAACCAGACTTGAACTGGTGACCTCTTCGTTACCAACGAAGTGCTCTACCGACTGAGCTATACAGGCACTTGACGGGTGGGAGCTATAGGATTCGAACCTATGTAGGCAGAGCCAACGGGTTTACAGCCCGTCCCCATTAACCACTCGGGCAAACTCCCAATCGTTCAAGTATCCGCAGGTCCTTTGGTCTTTTGGACCGCCGCCCCCGCGAACGAAAAAGATAATACGATGCAACCTTGGGGGCTGTCAACGAAAACCTCTAGATACACGGTGCCGGGCGTATCTATGTACCTTTTACCTGCGATTTTGTTGAGTTTAGATATGAAGGGCGGTGGATTTCGCTACGTTGGTGACATTTCCCAAGGGAACACTTTTGCACGGTGGAGTACGCCTGCAATATCGACCTTCGATAACGTCCCTCTTGCACTATTACATAGGTCGCGATCGGACTTCCCCGGCACAATCGAGCGTGGATTTTCTCCCGTTTGACATCGAGCGTGGATAATCTCCCACTTTTGGCGTGTTTCTGAGGCCAAAGTGGCAGATTATCCACGCTCATTCTCCAGGCGGGAGAATTATAGAACCGCAACTACTCGGGCCAGGCCAAAGTAGACCCATAGAGCGGCTCCCCCTTGGTGCAGGGGTAGCGACTCAAGTAACACGACGATAGCAAGTCGAAGAAATAAGTCATGGCATATTTCGAATAAACGCCGAGTCGGTCAATTCCGTTTCCCGCATTACCAAGACGATATACACGGTCAAAAGACCTCGATTTGTCATCGTTGCTAAACGCAGTAATTAGAATCTTCCTGCCCGAACGGCAATCAAGATACTCACGCGCCTGTGACGCAAATAGCCCGGAGACCGATACGAGAATTATCAATGACTGCGAAGCATCTCCCATGTTTTTCAATTCCGCGACGTTAGCCCCAGCAACTATGCGAACTATCTTGCCCGCATAAAACATTTCCTGCTGAAATCGTACGAGATTGGCGCTCACATTATTGGTGCACCAGATTTCAACGTTTTTATGGCCATCAATTTCGTCGGCAAGGTGCTTAATAGCGATATCGGACACGCCGCTTTCAACCTCAGCGAACATCTCGATCATGCGAACGTCGAGCTCTGCCCTGTACTCCTCGTAGCCAAATTCCTCCTCTCGATGGCTTAAGTCGCTTGGAAAGACTGATTGAGTAAATGATTCTTTCAAATCGCTAAGAGACTGGTAGCCCAATCGATTGCAGAAACGACGAACAGCGGAACGGGTCACGAATGCATCGCGGGTTATTGCGGCAACATTGATTTCGCTCGAACGCCTAATGTGAGCGATGAGATATCGAGCGATGGCGGCATCGTTTGACCCAAACTCGCTGTTGATGATGGAGCTAATGCGATTGAGCACATCGAAGTCATTGATATTCACGCGATCCCTCTTTCCGCTCTCCTCGAAATCATGGTTCATTTATTGAATCAAACAGCTTTGGTCGTTCTCCTATGATTCAAATCAGTTGACGTCATCTTAATCGTAATTCCGCCACACGTATCCACCGTGTTGAATGATGGAAAGGGGATTCATGGGCAACGTGAACAACATGCCGTTTCTCTGGGGTTCCGCCACGGCGTCTTATCAGTGCGAGGGTGCCTGGAACGAAGACGGCAAAGGCCTTGGCGAGTGGGATTTCTTTAGCCACACAAGCAATAAGAACATCAACCATGTTGACGGTGATGTATCTTGCGACTTCTACCATCGCTATGAAGAAGATATCCGTATGATGAAAGAAGGCGGACAAAACACCTATCGCTTCTCTCTTTCATGGAGTCGAATCATCCCCACGGGTATCGGCGAAGTGAATGAAGAGGGTATCGATTTTTATAATCGGGTCATTGATTGTTGCCTCGAAAATGGCATAGAGCCCAACGTTACGCTGTTCCATTACGATCTACCATTCACGCTTGCTTGCAAAGGCGGATGGCTGAACAACGACATGGCAGAGTGGTTCTGCAAATACGCTAAGATTTGCTTTGAGCGCTTTGGAGACCGCGTCAAAATCTGGGCCACCGTTAACGAGCCGCATTTCTACAGCTACTGCGTAAACATGTTGGGCAACTATCCCCCCAATCGATCGCTCGACGTTCAGTCGTACATGCAGTTTCAGTACAACCTGATGCGCGCAAGCGCACTCGCAGTCCGAACATATCGTCAAATGGGCTACGACGGCATCATCGGCGCCGTCCACGATGGCGGCGTTGTCGAACTCGACCCGGCAACCGAGCACCCTGATGACGTATTTCGATACGCAGACTTTTTCGCCAATCGCATGATTCTGGCACCAGCGCTTCAGGGTCAACTGCCGCCAGAAATGGACGAAATCCTTGAAAAACTTGGCGTCTCGCTCTATCGATCCCCAAATGACGTAGAAGAATTCAGAGACGGTAAAGTCGATTTTATTGGACTCAACGTGTATTGCCGAGAGTATGTAACCGACTGGCACGGTGGAGAGCTTGCCGTTTCGGCGAACAATAAGGGCGGTTCGAGCAAAAAGGTCGAAGGAAAATGCATTGCGCCCTTGTTTGAAAGCGCCCGCGACAGCAATGTTCCCCGCAATAAATGGGGCCGCGAAATACTCCCAGGTTGCATGTATTCAACCATCATGGATGTCCACGAGCGCTATGACGCGCCCCGCATCTTTATTACGGAAAACGGACATGGCGCCTATGAGCAACCAGACGCAGACGGAATGATCCACGATGATGACCGCATCGAGCTTCTGGGCCAGTTCATCGAGCACATGATGAGGGCTAAGCGCGACGGCGCGCGCGTTGAGGGCTACTACCTCTGGTCGACGATGGATCTGTATAGCTGGATCAACGGCTACGAAAAACGATACGGACTTGTCCATATCGACTTCGAGAACAATCTGAAGCGCACCCCCAAAAAGAGCTGGTATTGGTACCGAGACCTTATCTCGAAGTATCAGGAGCAGGAAGGTTAGGAGAAAGAGATGAAATATCAGGCAATGTCCGAAACAGTCCTAAAGGCTGTTGGCGGCAAAGAGAACATTACATCGGTAACTCATTGTGCGACGCGCCTTCGCATCGACGCACGAGACACCTCGATCATCGATCTCCAGCTCGCCAAATCGGCCGATCAGGCGCTCGGGGCAGTAGTCAGCGGTGGCCAGCTTCAGGTGATCATCGGCCCCAACGTCACCGAGGCTTACAACGACTTCCTCGACTTCGCGGGAATCGAAGTCGGCGGTGGCACGGTTGCCGACGATGCCCAAACCGCCAAAGACCTTGCAGAAGGCATTAAAAGCGGTAATACCGCCATGGGCTTGATTGAGAAATTCGGGAACGTCTCTGCACAGGTATTCATGCCCATCGTCCCGGCGCTCATCGTTGGCGGACTCATTCTTTCGATCAAGAATCTCCTGGTCAATTATTGCGGATTGAGCACCGATAGCGGAACCGCCCAGGTCCTGTTGGCGATCTTTAGCGCTTCGTTTAGCTTCTTACCCGTTTATCTTGGTTATCAGCTCGCAGCCGTCATGAAGATGCAGCCCATCATGGGCGCATTGCTGGGCGCGTTCATGATCAGCTCGTCCATTAGCGGTGCCGAGGGTCTCGACTTTCTTGGTATTCCCATCCCGACGAACGACTATTCGAGTACGGTAGTGCCCATCGTACTGGGCGTTGTATTCATGTACTTTGTCGACCGCGGCCTTCAGAAGATCATTCCCGACGTTACCAAACTGTTCTTGAAGCCGCTGCTCACCATGATCATCGTCGTGCCCGTCGAGCTGATTATCCTTGGCCCCGCCGGCAGCATGATGGGCTACGCGCTGAGCGATGCCGTCACGTGGCTTATGGACAACGTGGCATTTATCGCTACTCCAATCCTGGCAGCCCTTAACCCCTATTTCGTCATGCTCGGTCTCGATAAGGCTTACATCGCAATCGAAGTTACGAGCCTGGCGCAGCTCGGTTGGGCACCCATTATCTTTGGATTCATCTCGAACCTCTGCATTGGCGGCACGAGCCTCGCCCTGGCAACTGCCATGAAGGGAAACAAAGAGAAGAGGGGTATGGTCACCACGGTTGCCGTCACCGCACTCTGTGGCGTAACCGAGCCCGCGTTCTACGGTTGCCTCATCGAGCGTCCCCGCCTGCTTGTCGGCACGGCAATCGGCGCGCTCTGCGCTGGACTCCCTGCAGGCATCTTTGTTCTGAAAGAGTATGTTGCGGGAGCATGCCCCGGCCTTCTTTCGGCACTCATCTTTATCGCTCCCGATGGGTCCATGGGCAACTTCGTGCTGGCATGCGTTGTCGCCATCATCGCCATCGTCGTCTCCTTCATCGCTGCACGCGTGATCATCAAGAAGAACCCCAGCTATATTGAGTAGATGCCCGCTGTTTGCATTGGGGACATCCTCGGCAGACCATTAGCAAGAACCCAAGAAGTTCCTTAGGAGCTCGATTAATCCATTCGGATTCCTGAGGCACAAACGACCCCGATTCCACAATGAAATCGGGGTCGTTGTTTCTAAAGCCGTCGATAGACAATCGGCGTTTACCTTAGCTCCCTATCCAAGTTAATTATCCACGCTCGTTCTCCGGTCGGGAGATTTTCTTCGCTCGCGTGTCCAGAAATCCACGCTCGAGCAGGACATCCAGATCCGCGCCCGCCCTTGTCTCGATCTGTAACAGCAAGAGGCCTATTCCGCTTCTACATGTTACAGATCAAGATATTCCTAAAACACCCTAAGTTTCATCTCAATCTGTAACAGTTAGATGCCGAATATCGGTCTTGGTGTTACAGATTTAGACAAACTGGAGGACGAGACAAACCAAAAACGGGATGGGCGCTAACCCGATGGCGCACCACCTAAATAGAAACGGGCCCTGTCCCATAAGGAACAGAGCCCGAAACTCTCATGGAGCCAGTGACAGGAATCGAACCTGCAACCCACTGATTACAAATCAGTTGCGCTACCGTTGCGCCACACTGGCACACTTGGCGCTTTCGCGCGAAGCCAGTTAAGAATAAAGGAATTGCGGACGAGGCGCAACAGGCCCTTCGCCCGACCACATCTCAAAACTATTCGTCAGAACGAATAGTTTTATCTGTTCGCCAAAACAAAAAACTATTCGTTTTGGCGACGGTAACCCGCAGCCCATTGATTACAAATCGACGGACTGGCCAATTGGGAAACGGGTCTCTATGGATAATCCCCTACCTCCCGCGCAGGGCCTTGAGCTTGGCCAGGGCATTGGGGCTCAGGCGACTGCCCAGAGTCATCTTGATCTGCGGGGCTTCCTCTGCCTCGTGAACGTCGTTATCGATCTGTTTGATCTCGTCCACCAGCATGCGGCTCGAGATGCGCGTGACGCCCTTGCCCATGACGACGGCCTGAATCGTACCGTCGCTCGATACCACGGAGCACGCGCGGCCTTCCTCGCGTGCCTCGATGCAGAGCTTTTGCACCACGGTATCGGCAGAGACGCCCGTCGGCGAGAACTCGATGCGCACGCCGCGGGCCGGTAGGTTGGGGCGCTCGTTGGAGATGTTGCCCGCGCCGTCGAACACGATCACGGCCTCGTAACGGCCCTGGGCAAACGCCGCAACATCGTTGATGAGCGCGGTGCGCGCCATATCGTGGACGTCGCTGGAATATGGATCGTCGGAATGGTCGTAGACGAGCTTTTCGTAGCGCGGCGTGCAGTGGATCACGTTGTAACCGTCGACCACCAGCAGCTCGGGCTTGTTGGAGTGCACCGTCGAGACTGGGTCGGCGATAGCCTGCGCAAACGCATTGCCGCCCACGCCATAGGTCGCGGCCGAAACAATCGGCTTGGCCGAGCCCTCGCCAAAGCGCTTGGCCTTGGACTTGGCGCGGTTCTTCTTGGACATGCGCTACTCCTCCCCCATGAGCTCGCCGGCATTGCGGCGCAGCCACTCAAAGCACAGCGCGGTGGTCGCCTGGGCCACATTGAGACTCTCGGTCATGCCGCGCTGGGGAAGCTTGGTCAAAAAGTCGCATTTCTCGAGCACCAGGCGCGAGATGCCGTCGCCCTCGGAGCCCATGACGAGCGCAACGCGGCCCTCGAAGGGGGCATCCCAGCAGCTGCCCTCGGCGTGCTCGGAAGCACCGCCCACCCAAAAGCCGGCGGCCTTGAGATCATCGAGCGCACGAGCGATATTGGGAACCTGCGCGATGGGCAGGTGCATGACGGCACCAGCAGAGGTCTTGTAGCTGCCCACGGTCACACCGGCGGCGCGCTTGTTTGCAATGATGACGCCCGCCGCGCCCACGACCTCGGCAGAGCGCACGATGGCACCAAAGTTACCGTCGTCGGTCACATGGTCGAGTACGACGACGAGCGCCGGGCCGTCACCCGCGCGGTCAAGGATATCGGCGACGTCCGCATAGGGGAAATTACCCACCTCGAGCGCAATGCCCTGATGAGCGCCATGGCTCGACAGCGCATCGAGCTGCGTGCGCGGCACATACTTAATGCGGACGTCCGCGGCGTTGAGGTCGTCGACCAGGCGCGACAAGGCGGCATCGCGCTCCCCGCCCTCGGCGATGAGCGCGCACTTGACGGGAAAGCCGGTACGCAGTGCCTCGGCGGCAGCACGACGACCTTCGATAAACTCGCCCTTGGGAACCTGAACGTTGTCGCGGTTGCGATCTCGCTGCGAACGCGCAGCCTGGGCTTGGGAGCGCTCGCGCTGGCCCTTGGGAGTGGCAGCGCGGTCGTTGCGGCGAATCGGACGCGAGCCAGAAGCGGCCTGCTTGCCGCCACGAGGCGCACGCTTGCGATTGTCGGCCATAAAACGGCCTCCTTAAATAGATAACGAACAAGAATCGACCGTCCGAGCCACGGCACTTTGCCTTTCAATCGTCGGGCATGACCACCAGGTCTATGCCCTCCTCTTTCAAGGCAATCTGCCGCACCTCGAACGGTCGACAAATACTAGAGACTCTTAATACGAGTACCCGCGGCAGTATCTTCAATCGTCAGGCCCAGGTCCTTGAGCTGGTCGCGGATGGCATCCGCCAGATCCCAGTTCTTGGCGGCACGGGCCTCGGCGCGAGCCTCGAGAATCTTGGCAGCGGCCTCATCCACGTCGTCACCCGTGTAGGCAACCAAACCGGCGGCAACGCCCAGCAGACCCAGCGGCAGCTCGACCTTGGGCTCGGGAAGCTCAACACCAAACGTATCGAGCAGCTCGACCAGCGTATCGGCGGCGGCCAAGGCAGCGGCCTTGTCGGCAGCGTCGCCCGCCTGCTCCAGGTACTGGTTGCACTCGGTGACAAAGCCAAAGACAGCACCCATGGCACCGGCGGTGTTAAAGTCGTCGTCCATGCACTCCTTAAAGGCGGCACGGGTCTCGGCGGCCTTGGCGGCAAACGCTTCGGATGCTGCCTCATCGGCATCGGACGTCGCATGGTTCGCAGCCCAGCGCAGGTTCTCGACCGTACCGGCGATACGCGTGAGCGAGTTCTCGGCACCCTCCAGGCGCTCCCAAGAAAAATCGAGCGGCGAGCGATAGCTCGTCTGCAGCATCAGCAGGCGCAGGGCAGCAGCGGAGTGCTGCTCGAGGACCTCGGCCAGCGTAAAGAAGTTGCCGAGCGACTTGGACATCTTCTCGCCGTCTACCAGCAGCATGCCCGTGTGCATCCAGGTGTTGGAGAAGCCCTGGTGCCAGGCGCAGGTGGCCTGGGCGCACTCGTTCTCGTGATGCGGGAAGGCAAGGTCGGAGCCGCCGCCGTGGATGTCGATCGGAGTGCCCAGGTAGCGATGCACCATGGCGGCGCACTCGGTGTGCCAACCGGGACGGCCTTCGCCCCAGGGGCTCGGCCAGCTGGGTTCGCCGGGCTTAGCGGCCTTCCACAGGGCAAAGTCGAGCGGATCGTTCTTGTCCTCGTTCTCCTCGATGCGCGCGCCAACCATAAGGTCATCGATGTTGCGGCCCGAGACCTGACCATAGTTGGAATCGCTGCGCACGGCAAAGTACACGTCGCCGTTATCGGCTGCGTAAGCGTGGCCCTGCTCGATGAGCGTCTTGATCATAGCGATCATGGGGCCGATCTCCTTGGTGGCGCGGGGGCGCACATCGGGATCGAGCACGTTGGCGGCGCGCATAACGCCGATGAACTTGTCGGAGAACTCCGTCGCGACCTCGGCGGCCGTTCTGCCCTGCTCGTTGGCGCGCTTGATGATCTTGTCATCGACATCGGTGAGGTTCTGGGCGAACGTGACCTCGTAGCCGCTCGCGATGAGCCAGCGGCGAATCACGTCAAAGCTGATGAACGTGCGGGCATTGCCGATGTGGATGTTGTCGTAGACCGTGGGGCCGCACACGTACATGCGGACCTTGCCGGACTCGATGGGCTGGAACTCTTCCTTTTTATGGGTAGCGCTGTTGTAGATACGCATTCGTTACTCCTTAACGGTTTTCTGTAGCAGGCAGACAGCCCAGGCACCGATTCCCTCGCCCTGGCCTTCCCAACCGAGCTTTTCGGTCGTAGTGGCGGCGACGCCCACGTTTTCCACGTCGACGCCCAGGGCATGGGCAAGGTTGGCGCGCATGGCATCGCGGTGCGGAGTGATCTTGGGTTGCTGACAGGCAATGGTGCAATCGGCATCGACAAACTCAAAGCCCAGCTCGCGCGCATAGTCCATCACGCGGGCGAGCAGCACCATCGAATCGGCACCCTCGTAGGCGGGATCGGTGTCGGGGAATAGCTTGCCGATGTCTCCCCCGCGGCAGGCGCCCAGAATGGCGTCGGCCAAGGCGTGCGCGAGCACATCGGCATCCGAGTGGCCCAGCAGGCCGCGCTCGTAGGGAATGTCAACCCCGCCGATGATACATCGACGCCCCTCCACCAAACGGTGGACGTCGTAGCCGTGGCCAATGCGCAGGTTACTGAACATGGGGAAGGTCCTCTCCCTCGGCCATGCGGCCAAGCAGAATCGCGGTTACGGGACGCAGGTCCTCGGGCACCGTCACCTTAAGGTTATCGCGCGGGCTCTGGACACAGCGGACGCGCCCGCCCATGCGCTCGACCAGCGAAGAATCGTCGGTCCCGATAAAGCCCTCGGCGATAGCTGCGGTGTGGGCGCGCTTCATGGCGTCGACGCTAAAGATCTGCGGTGTCTGCGCGGCCCAGTAGAGCTCACGCGGCGGCGTCTCGACGATATTGTCGCCGTCGACGATCTTGAGCGTGTCGATCGCGGGCTGACCGCATACGACACCGTCGAGCGAGCGGTCGCCCACAAGCACGTCGATCGCATGATCGATGGCCTCGGTCGTGATGAGCGGACGGGCGCCGTCGTGGATGGCGACATATTCGAAACCCGCCGGAACCGCATGCACACCGGCACGGGTGGAATCCTGACGGGTATCGCCGGCATCGGCGAAGCTGATGGGCGTGTCATAGTCAAACGGATCGATGGCCAGGCGGCGCATCTCGGCACGGCGCTCGGCAGGACACACCACCACGATGTGGCCGACCTTGTCGCTACGATCGAACGCACGGATGGACCAGCTCATGAGCGGACGGCCCGCCACGTTAACGAGCTGCTTACCGCCGGGATTTCCAAAGCGCTGGCCGCTGCCACCGGCAACGACCACGGCGCATACGGGCGCCATTATGCGTTCCCCTGTTTGGTGCCCTTCATGCGGTACAGGGAGTCCGCAAGAATGGCAGGGTTGTTAACGCCAAAGTCGCCCAGGCGCTCAGGATCCTCGCTGATGTCGTCCATGAGCTCCTGCAGCGATCCATACTCGTCGACGATTTTCTCGGCCACGCCGTCGCGCACGACGGACACGCGCGAAAGCGTGCGCAGGCCCAGCGGTGTCATGACGGAGTCCTCGTCCAGGTCGTCGTAGCCCAGAACCGCCGCCACATGCTGCGGGTCGGACAAGTCCTTGGGCGTCATGCGGCTAAGCTCGGCGCGAATCTTCTCGGCGTTTGCCTCGGAGGAATCGCTCGCGTAGTCGCGAATCATCAGGTCGTACTCGGTATCCATGCTGGAGCCGGCGAGCTGCTCGAGCTGCATCTGCACGAGCTTGCCCTGGTTGCCCAGCTTGACGATGCAATCCTTAAGCTCGGTCTTTGCCTGCTGCATGATCTCAAAGCTCGAGAAAATACCGGTAATGTCGGCGAGCGTAACGTAGTCGTCGAGCTCGAGGGCCGTCAGGCGCAGCAGGGAGCGATCGAGCGACTGACGGGTGGTCTGGAGCGTGGCGACGAGCTGGTTGACCGAGCTCATGATAGTGGTGACGGGCTGGATCTCGTAGCTCTTGCCGTGAACGTACACGTTGACGACGGCACGACGGGCCGAGACCGAGATCACGATGGCATCGGTGAGCACCGACATGCGAGCGGCAGTGCGGTGACGCATGCCCGTCTCACTCGTGGCGAGCGAGGGATCGGGATTGAGGTGGAAGTTGGCGCGCAGAATCTGGGTGAGGTCGCCATCGATAACGATGGCGCCGTCCATCTTGGAAAGCTCGAACAGGCGGTTCGAGGTAAACGAAATGTTGAGCGGGAAGCCGTCGTTACCGGCGGCGAGCACGTTTTCGGTGTCGCCGACGCAGATAAGGGCGCCCAGGTGACCGGCAATGATCATGTCGAGGGCGGTGCGGATCGGCTGACCAGGTGCCGTCAGGCGGATGGCCTGTTCCATACGCTTTTGCAGCTCGTTCTTATCCAAGGCATCGCTCCCATCGTATACGCTCCATAAACGCTAAATAGTTTCTCACGGTTTGTCCCCGCGGCGCTCGCGAAATCCGATGCTTACAGAATGAGCGAACACAGCTGAGAGCCCCAATCCAAATGAGCTGCTTATGTGGTAGCATCGGGATTCGCATAAATGAGGGAGTAGTCGCGTGATCGGGTTCGCCTCCGGTGGCGCGGCAAGTCAACACACTGGCCGATGCGGTCTGGCTTGCCTTAATGAACGAGACTCGTGGCTGTGCGCGCAACGCGTACGCCACGGGTCTTTTTTGTTACTCCCCCAAGAGGTACACGCGGGCCCGCCCGCAGAGAGGGAGCCAGACTATGGGACTCGCAGAGCTCGTGTTGCTCGCCGTTGGCCTTTCGATGGACGCCTTTGCCGTATCCATCTGCAAGGGCCTTGGCATGAAGAAGATCAACCTTAAGGTCGCCGTGGTGCTCGGCCTGTTCTTTGGCGGCTTTCAGGCCGGCATGCCCGTAATCGGATGGGCGCTTGGCAGCCAGTTTATGGGCATCATCGGACCCATCGACCATTGGATCGCCTTTATCCTATTGGCCTTTATCGGCGGCAAAATGCTGTGGGAAGCCTTTACCGAAGACGAGGATGAAGACGACGGCAAGGATGCCGAAAAAATCGACCTGGGCGAGTACCTGATCCTTGCCATCGCCACCTCGATTGACGCGCTCGCCGTGGGTATCTCGTTTGCGGCGCTCTCGGTCGACATCGTTCCCGCCGTGTCGCTTATCGGCGTCACAACGTTTATCTTCTCCGTCGCCGGCGTAGCGATCGGCCACACCTTTGGCGCGCGCTACGAAAAGCCCGCCACCATCGTGGGCGGCGTCGTGCTCATCCTCATCGGGCTTAAGATCTTGCTTGAGCACCTTGGGATCCTCGCACTGTAACGAATAACGGCCGCCCGGCATTACGCCAGGCGGCCGTTTTCATAGCTAGCCGTTTTAGAGCGGCTTAACCAAGGCGACCTTTACGCAGCGAGGCGCTTGAGGACGTCGATGAGCAGCTCGTAGAAGCGCTCGGCAGAAGCGAGCTCCATGCTCTCGTCCGGGGTGTGGACATCGGAGAGCGTCGGGCCCACGGCGATGGCGTCCAGGCCGTGCAGGGCCTCGGCAAACAGGCCGCACTCAAGGCCGGCGTGAATGGACTCGATGCGCAGCTCGGAGCCAAAGAGCTCGCGATAGCTCTCGACAAAGACGTCGCGGACCGGCGAATGCTCGGCATAGCTCCAGCCGGGATACTCGAACTCAAACTTGGCGTCGAAGCCCAGGACATCGGCAAGCGTCTGCAGACGATCCTTGAACTCGTTCTGCAGCGAGGTGATCGAAGAGCGCGGGGACAGCATGATCTTGACCTCGTCGTCAGAAGTGGCGACCACGCCGATGTTGGAGGAAACCTCGACGGAGCCGTCGGTGGCGACGTTGCGGCGGATCACGCCGTTGGGGGCAAGACGCAGGGCGCGGATGAGGGCAAGCGCGGACTTCTCGTCCATGGCCTCGACCTCGGCGTTGTCGGCGATCTCGACAGTGCAGGTAAAGCCGGGGTCGAAGACCTCGAGCTCGGCGGTAACGTCGGCGATGATGCCACGGGCGATCTCGGCCGCGGCCTCGGCGGCAGCGTGGTCGGCGTAGACCAGAACAGCCTTGCACTCACGGTTGATGGCGTTGTCCTTGGTGCCGCCGTTAAAGCTAACGATGGCGGGCTCGCCGGCAACCATCAGGCGGTCGATGATGCGGGCCATGATGAGGTTGCCGTTGCCGCGCTCCAGGTGGATATCGCTGCCGGAGTGACCGCCCAGAAGGCCGGAGATGTCGAGCGTGAGGGTGCTACCGGTCTTGTGCTCGCGCGCGATCGGGCAGGTGTAGGTAACGACGACGCCGCCGGCGCAGCTGACGGTGGCAACGCCCTCTTCCTCGGAGTCAAGGTTAATCATGGTACGGGCGCTAATCTGGGACTTGTCGAGCGTCTCGGCGCCGACCAGGCCAGTCTCCTCGTCGGTGGTGAACACACACTCGAGAGCCGGATGGGCAATCGAATCATCGTTGAGCACGGTAAGCATCAGAGCGACGGCGATACCGTTGTCGGCGCCCAGAGTGGTGCCATTAGCGGTGAGGACGCCGTCCTTGACGACCAGGTCGATACCGTCGGTCGTAAAGTCGTGCTCAACGGAGCCCAACTTGTCGCACACCATATCGATGTGGCCCTGCAGCATCACGGTCGGGGCATTCTCGGCACCGGCAGATGCGGGCTTGCGAATGATGACGTTGTAGACCTCGTCCTGATACACATCGAGGCCGCGCTCCTTGGCAAACGCAACCAGGAAATCGCTGATGCCCTTCTCGTTGCCAGACCCACGGGGGATCGCGCTGACCTCCTCAAAGAAATGGAACAGCTGGGCGGGCTCGTAGCCGGTAATCTTGTAGTCCATGGTGCCTCCTTGGCGCAACTGGTTAGACAGTAAGATATGCGACTTGTATATTCCCAGACTTTGCGTGCATAAACCAGTCGAAAACGCCGAGCGCCCTTGCATCATCGGCTAACGGTGGACCGCATAGCGTAACGGTCACAACTACCGCAGCTCTACAAATCGAGGCGCCCTTTCCGGAGCGCCTCGATTGCGCGTATCAAATTGTCGCCACGCCCTACAGCGCGCCGGAACCGGCTTGCATCATGCCACCGGGGCCCGAGGTCACGCCGCCGCTCACGGGCGCGGCGTTGCCAGTGTGCGGTGCCGCCGGGGCGGTATCACCACCGAGCGTGCCCGCCAGACGCGGTGCCGGGATCTCGCCCGTGCCGTGGCTAAAGACAAACTTGCCATCGGCCACGTCGCACAGGACGGTATCGCCCTCGCCCCACTCGCCGGCCAGCAGCTCCTCGGACAGCGGGTCCTCGATGAGCTTTTGAATAGCACGGCGCAGCGGACGCGCACCGTTGGTGAGGTCGGTGCCCTCGGCCACGATCTTGTCATAGGCCGCATCGGTGAGCTTGATGTTCATGCCGTTGGCAATCAGACGCTGGCGCAGGTCGTCCACCAGCAGGTGCGCGATCTTGGTGAGATTCTCGCCCGAGAGCTTCTGGAACACCACGATGTCGTCGATGCGGTTGAGCAGCTCGGGGCGGAACAGGCGCTTGAGCTCGCCCATCGCGCGGCCGCGGATCTCACTCGACGTGAGACCCTGCTCGCCGGTGGTGCCAAAGCCCACGCTCGCATCCTGCGCAATCTCGCGGGCGCCCACATTGGACGTCATGATGATCACGGTGTTGCGGAAGTCGACCGTCTTGCCCTGGCTATCGGTCAGGCGGCCCTCCTCCAGCACCTGCAGCAAGATGTTGAAGATATCGGGGTGCGCCTTCTCGATCTCGTCGAACAGCACGACCGAGTACGGGTGGCGACGAACGGCCTTGGTGAGCTGGCCGCCCTCGTCGTGACCGACGTAGCCCGGAGGGCTACCGATGAGCTTGGAGACCTCGAACTCGCTACCGAACTCGGACATGTCGAAGCTGATGAGCGCGTCCTTGCTGCCAAAGAGATACTCGGCGAGCGTCTTGGCGAGCTCGGTCTTGCCCGTGCCGGTGGGACCCAGGAAGATAAAGCTGCCGCCGGGGCGACGCGGATCCTTGAGCGGCGAGCGGCTGCGGCGCACGGCCTTGGCAACTGCCTCGACAGCCTCATCCTGACCGATAATGCGGGTCTTGAGCACGCTTTCGGCCTGCAGCAGGCGCCGGCTCTCGCTCTCGGTAAGCGAGGATACCGGCACGCCCGAAGTCACGGACACGATATCGGCGATCTGACTCACATCGATGGTGAGCGGGCTGGCGTCGAGCTCGGCGGTCCAGGCAGCCTTGGCCTCGGCGAGTTCAATCTCGGCAGCCTTCTGCTGCTCGGTGATCTCGGCGGCCTTGTTCATGTCGTCGCTCTCGGTGGCCTCCTGCGCGGCGGCCTTGAGCTCCTCTATGCGATGCTCGGCCTCGCGCACCGGCTCGGGCGCGCGGTTGGCGGCGATGCGAGCGCGGGCACCGGCCTCGTCAATGAGGTCGATGGCCTTATCGGGCAGGAAGCGATCCTGGATGTAGCGGTTGGAGAGGTTCGCGGCGGCCTCGATGGCACCCTGCGTGTAACGCACGTGGTGGTGCTCCTCGTAGCGTGGCTTGAGCGCAGTCAGAATCTTGACGGTGTCCTCGACACTCGGCTCCTCGACATCGATGGTCTGGAAGCGACGCTCGAAGGCCGGGTCCTTGGTGAGGTACTTGCGGAATTCCTCGGCCGTGGTGGCGCCGATAATCTGGAAGGCACCGCGCGCGAGCACAGGCTTGAGCATGGAGCTCGCGTCGATGGAGCCCTCGGCAGAACCGGCACCGATGATGGTGTGCATCTCGTCGATAAACAGGATGACGTCGTCGGCTTCGGTTGCCTCCTGGATTACGTTCTTGAGGCGCTCCTCAAACTCACCGCGGTACTTGGCGCCCGCCACGAGGCCCGGCAAGTCGAGCGTCCAGATGTTCTGGTTCATAAGGTTCTCGGGCACGTTGCCGGCTGCAATCTGCTGAGCCAGACCCTCGACGATGGCCGTCTTGCCCACGCCGGGGTCGCCCAGAATGAGTGGGTTGTTCTTGGTGCGGCGCGAAAGAATTTCCATCATACGCTGGACTTCCTTTTCGCGACCAATCACCGGATCGAGTTCGCCGTCGCGCGCCTTCTGCGTAAGGTTGGTCGCGAACTGCTTAAGCGTATCGGTGCCGCTCCCCTTTTGCTGGGAGGCATCCGAGCCGCTAAAGAACGGCAGGCCCGTACCGGGACGACCAGCACCGGCGCCAGCGAGCGGGCGCTTCTTATCCTGGTCCTTGGCGGTGAGTTTCTCGATAGCCTTTTTGATGGAGGCGGACGACACACCCAGGCGCATGAGGATGTCCATGGCCATGCCGTTGCCCTCTTCGACGATGCCGATCAGCAAGTGCTCGGTCGACACGTAGGTCTGGTTGTTTTCACGCGCCACGCGGAATGAACGCTCCATCACGCTAATGACGAGCGGCGTAAAGGCGAGCTTGGCCGCCTCGGTCTCCTCACTGGGCTCGGGAACCGTGGTCTGGACCTCTTTGAGAGTATCCATGATGTCATCGTAGGAGATGTCGAGCGAACGCAGTGCCTCGGCGGCAATGCCCTCGTCCTCCTTAGCGAGTGCGAGCAGCAGGTGCTCGGTACCCACCTTATTTGAGTGAAGATCGAGCGCTTCTTGCTTGGCCATGGACATGACCTTGCGCGCGCGATCGGTAAAACGGTCTAACATGCTAGTTCCTCTTAGACGAGCTAGTTTTTTTCAAACGCAAAGCGCCGCCCCGCGGCAGCGCTTTGGTCTCTTTACCCATATGGAGTATATGTTAACCGTTGGGACCTTTCCCGCCCGTAGCCGCGCGACAACGTCTACAAAAAAGGAATTGCCAGGTGCCTCTGCATCGGCCCAACGAGCGTGGATTTTCGGACACCCATTCCACGAGCGTGGATAATCTCCCGTTTTGAGCCCGTAAACAGGCCAAAAACGGGAGATTATCCACGTTCATGTTTTGCGGATCAGTTTCATTTGCACCAATTAGCTGGTGTGGCGCCAGCGAGGGTCGGTGAGCGTACGCGCCACACCCAGGCCAACGGGCAAAAACGCCACGATGAGCACTGCACGCACAAACCAGCCGAGCATATTGACCGTGTCGAAGGTGCACATGTAATACATCGAGCGATACAGATACAAGCCCGGCACCATAATGACAATCGATGGCACCGTGAGGGCGATACGTGGGTAGGTGAGCTTGATTTCGGCTAAGCTCGCGAGCAGCCCCGATACCAACGCACCAGTAAACGCAGCCGCCTCGGGAGGCATGCCCGCACTCAGGCCCAAGAAGGGAAGCAGCGTCGGCGCATCGACGAGCGTAAGGCGCAAGGTATTAGACACGGCGCCGATGAGCCCTGCCGCTGCTGCCATCTTTACCGGGCTGTTGAACATAACCGAGAAGCCAAATACGCCGATAAAGCTCATCAGTATGCGCAAGAGCGTAAGAGCCAACGGTGAGAGGCCGAGCGGGGCGAAGTCATCCGGCGCCAGTCCCACACACTCGGCAACCATCCAACCTACGAGGGTCGCCATCACAATAATCGATACGGCATACGAAAGACGCTCGATACCGCTTCGCATGTCGAGCTTAGCGATGTCAAGGCCTGCCGTAATGAGGGGAAAGCCGGGAATCACAAAGAGCATGGCGCCGATATAGCCTTCTTGGTGCGACATTGCCCCCGGTACGACCTGGCCAAGGCCGAGCAATGCCAGCAGATACGAAACGCAAGCGAGCGCAACGCCAATCGTCAGCGCGCTAAACTGGCCAAGACCCTGCTTGAGAATATGAGAGCGAGCAAAGTTGCCAACACCAGCGCCTACGAATGCGCAGGCCATCTCGATAGGGCCGCCGCCGAGCAAAAAGACGAAGGCGCCGCAAGCACAAGCTGCCGCAAGGCCCTGTTGCCAGGGAGAGTAATCGGGTTTTGAACTCTCAACGGTCTTGAGCATCTCGTGGTATTCGTGCACGGTAAACCGGCGCCCATACGTCTCGATTTCCTTTAGGAAGCTCTCCATCATCCAAATGCGATGGGTATTGACTCCCGTTGTGGGCAGGCTGACAACCTCGTTAAAGCAGTGGCCATCTTCGATGCAGGTGCACTCAAACGACAGAAGACTTAAGTCAACGTGGACGGTGACACCGAGTACGGCGGCAACGCGATTCATGGTATCGCGTACACGCCAGGCACCCGTTCCGCTCGCGAGCATAAGCATACCGGTGCGGCAGATGATGGATGACTTATCGGTGAGCGGCGCATCGACGGCAAGCTCATCGCCTGCCGTCACGATCTGGTGCCAGTCTGTTTTCATATGGAGTGCGCCGGCACGAACACCGTGGTGCATGGGGGCTCTCGAAAGCAGCGAGTCAAGGCGCGAAGGCTGTGGGGGCTCCGTTGATTCGTCCTCAACCTCATCAGTCTCTTCATCGACCAGATCAAATGAGTCAAGCGATGCCGGCTCGCGACGATCGATTAGCTCCTCATCCTCATCGTCAAAGTAATTGAACTGATCGAGCATGTCCTCTTCGATTGCACGCTCGCTCGCGTCGTCCATATAGACGCTCCCTTCCTACCGACTAACCCCCATCCTAGGCAGCGACGGCTAAAGGAAACATAAAAGAGACGGCTGCCATGCGAGCCATGTGCTCAATAGCCGTTGGGTAGTCGTTTAAGAACGTCCCCAATGACTATTGACGGCCAAGGCAACGCCGATGTATTGGCAACGTCAGCGAGCGGGCCGCATTTGAGACAAGGTGACGTGAAACGAAAGGGCGCTGACCTTCTGGTCGCGCCCTTGAAGTTGAACGTCAGATTGTCCAAATGCGGCCCGCGCAGCGTCGAGCCGTTACGCGGTTCGTAGAACCGCGTAACTAGTTAGTACATCTTTGCGCCGGCGGGGATGGAAGCGTCGAGCTGGATCAGATTGAGACGCTCCTCGCCATCCTCCTCGTGGATAGCGCTGATGAGCATGCCGCAGCTGGGAATGCCCATCATCTTGCGCGGAGGCAGATTGGTGATGGCGAGCAGAGTCTTGCCGACCAGGTCCTCGGGCTCGTAGTACTCGTGAATGCCGGAGAGGATGGTGCGGTCGGTGCCGGTGCCGTCGTCGAGCGTAAAGTTCAGCAGCTTCTTGGACTTCTTGACGGCCTCGCATGCCTTGACCTTCACAGCGCGGAAATCGCTCTTGGAGAAGGTATCAAAGTCGACGAACTCCTCGAACAGCGGCTCAACGGCGATCTTGGAGTAATCGAGTGTGGGCTTAAGCGACTTAACGAACGGGCTCGCGGCGTTGCCGGCCTCGGCAGCCTTGGCGGCAGCGGCACCGGACTGGAAACCCTTCTCGGGCTTCATGTGCGGGAACAGCAACACGTCGCGGATGGAAGCCTGGTTGGTGAGCAGCATGACCACGCGGTCGATACCGATGCCGATGCCGCCCGCGGGAGGCATACCGTACTCGAGGGCGCGCACGTAATCCTCGTCGTACTCCATGGCCTCGTCGTCGCCGCCAGCCTTCTCGGCCATCTGGGCGGCAAAACGCTCGGCCTGGTCGACCGGATCGTTGAGCTCAGAGAATGCGTTGGCGTACTCGTGACCGGCAATAACCAGCTCAAAGCGGTGCGTCAGGCGCGGGTCGTCCTCAAAGCGCTTGGCAAGCGGGCTGACCTCGATGGGGTAATCGCACACGAACGTGGGGTTGACGATGGTGTCCTCGCCCAGCTCATCGTAGATCTCGGCGATAATCTTGCCGGCGGTCCACTCGGGCTTAATCTCCAGGCCCTTCTCGCGTGCGGCGGCAGCAAGCTCCTCGACCGGCGTGTCGATGGTGACCTGCTTGCCGAGCACGTCGGAGACGATGTCGGTCATGGGACGGCTGGCCCACTCACCAGAAAGGTCGATGGTCTGGCCCTGGTACTCGATGACCTCAGGGTTGCCGATGGCCTTGTTAGCCGCCTTAATGACGCCCTGGGCGAGCGCCTTCATGCCCTCGAGGTCGGAGAAGGCACGGTAGGCCTCCATCGTGGTGAACTCGGGGTTGTGGGTAAGGTCCATGCCCTCGTTACGGAAGATGCGGCCGATCTCGAACACGCGCTCAAAACCACCGACGATGCAGCGCTTGAGGTGCAGCTCGGTGGCAATACGCAGGTAGCACTCCTGATCGAGCGCGTTGAAGTGCGTGATGAACGGCTTGGCAGTAGCGCCGCCCTGGATGGTCTGCAGGATGGGGGTCTCGACCTCCATGTAGCCGTCGGACTCCATAAAGCGACGGAAGGTGGAGAGAATCTGCGAACGCTTACGGAAGGTCTCGCGAACGTCGTCGTTGGCGATCAGGTCGACATAGCGCTGGCGATAGCGGGTCTCCTTGTCGGAAAGACCGTGGAACTTCTCGGGCAGCGGACGAACGGCCTTGGAAAGCAGGGTCGCGCTCTTAGGGGCAACGGAAAGCTGGCCGCGCTGGGTGCGCACAACCACGCCGGTCACGCCCAGGATGTCGCCCAGGTCGAGAGCCTTGAGCGTATTCCAGGCAGCCTCGTCCATGTCGTTGATGCGGCAGAACAGTTGAATCTCGCCAGTCGCATCGCGCACGACGATGAACATGATCTTGCCCTGACCGCGCTTGGCGACCACACGGCCGGCGATCTTCACGACATCCTCGGTGTCCTCGCCATCGGCAAGCTCGGCGTACTTAGCCTCGATATCGGCAACGTAGTCCTCAAGCTCAGAGTGCTCGGGATAGGGATTCTGGCCCGCCTCGAACAGGGCGGCGCGCTTGGCCAGGCGGGTGGCGCGCTCGTCGTTGAGCGTCGATGCCTGATCTGCGGCGTTCTGGTTCTCTGCCATAAGTTAGCTCCTCAAACTAAAACGCTCCCCAGGATTCGGTCCCAGGGAGCGAAAACATACCTTTACGCGGGACCGTGGTCTAGCGTGCGATCTTGGCGATGGTGTAGACGCGAGTCTTGCCGGAAGGCGTAACGACCTCGACGGAGTCGCCCTCGCCGTGACCGATGATGGCGTGGCCGACCGGAGACTCGTTGGAAATCTTGTGCTCGAGCGAGTTGGTCTCGGTGGTACCGACGAGCGTGACTTCCATGACCTCACCGTTGGGATCAATCAGAGAAACGGTGGAACCGATGGAGACGGTCAGATCGCCCGTGGTGGCAGCAACCTGAGCGTTGGCGAGGATGGCCTGGATCTCGGCAATACGAGCGGCGTTCTGGGCCTGCTTGTCCTTAGCGGCATCGTACTCGGAGTTCTCCGAAAGGTCGCCGAACGCGCGGGCTTCCTTGATGTCCTCGACGATCTCCTTGGCGTAATCGCCCTCACGCCAAGCGAGCTCCTCGACGAGCTTCTGGCGGCCCTCAGCGGTCAGTACGATCTGGCTTGCGTCCATACGGATATCTCCCCAACTCTGATCAAACAATCAACTGTCAACAAAACGAAAAAGACCGGCTAGCCTGCGGGCAAGCCGGTCAGGTGCTCACCCCAAAGGGATGGGACTACTCTGCGTCCGCGTCGCTGTCCTCTGCCTGCTTCTTCTTGGCAGCAGCGAGCTTGGCCTCGAGCTCAGCGATCTCCTTGTCCTCCTCGGACTGCTCGACCACGACCTCCTCGGCCTGCTTGGTCTCGGCCTTATCGTCGCCCTCCATACCCTCACGGATATTCTTGACGGTAGAGCCGAGGGACTTGCCGAGCTTCGGCAGGTTCTTGGGCCCGAAGATAATCAGGACAACGACGAGAATAATGATGAGCTCAGGAGCCCTCAGTCCAAACATGTAGACCTCCACAATACAGCGAGACAAGCTCGAATGAGTATACCGCGGGTATCGCGGTATCACAACAATAGCTAAAAAAAGGGACCGCAAGAAGCGGTCCCTCCTCATGCTCTGGTCGGGTTGACTGGATTTGAACCAGCGACCCCTGCGTCCCGAACGCAGTGCTCTACCAAACTGAGCCACAACCCGTTAGCTCGACTATAGTAACAAAGATTTCCGTCGTGTGCTAGAGAAATTTTTACTTCTTTGGCACTTCGATGCGAACCGTGTTGGGAATGAGCTCCGTCGCGCAGGACCACCAGCCGTTTTGCAGGGCAGCGTCGGCAAGCCTTTCGGCCGTGGCGGCGGTGTCGCAAATGGCAAATGAGCAGGCACCCGATCCGCACACATCTACAGCAACGGTGCCGTCCTGTTTACGCAGCCAATCGAGAACCATTTGAATCTGCGGCTCCATCTGTGCGGAAATGACACCCAGGTTGTTATGGATGAGCGCATATGCCGTCTCGGCATCACCAGCATGCAAGGCAGAAGCTATCGCGCCGGGCTTGTCTGCAGGCACCGGAGCCTCGTCAAAACGTCGATAGGCTTCAATTGTCGAAACGCTTGCCTCGCGCGGCTTGACCAACACGACGGGTGTTGCGGGCAGCACGGGATACTCAGTTGCCAGCACGTCTCCCCCACCTACGTAGAACGAAGGGCTCGCGTGCAAAAAGAACGGGACGTCAGCACCAATGCCCCGCGCAATGTCGTCGAGCGCGGGGTCGGAGCGATCAATTCCCCAGAGCTCCGCCAAGGCGACAATGACCGCGGCCGCATCCGTCGAGGGACCGCCCAAGCCGGCGCACAATGGAATGCGCTTCTCAATCGTCACGCAGATGCTTGCCTCGCGACCATAATGCTCGGCCATAGCAACCGCAGCCCGATACGCCGTATTCTTTTGCATGGGAAAATCTGATGCCGGAACCGTCTGGACGGTCAGCGCCTGTGCCGGCGTAACCGTCACGGTATCGGAAAGACCGACAGCTGCCATCAGGGAATCGACCCTGTGGTAGCCGCGGTCATCGCGCTCGGTATGAACCCCCAAGTAGAGGTTAATCTTTGCCGGCGCGGAAAGAGTCAGGGACCGATCGGTCACCGCTAGTGCTCCTCGAGCTGATTGCCGAGCGGGGTAAAGATATGCTCGCCGCTCTCGGGGTCGAACAGCTCGACCTGACCGGTGAGGACATCGATATACTGGTAGGACTGACGCGACTTGCGCCCGCGACGTTCGTCAACCTCGACGATAAAGACGGCGGGGTGGACGCTCTTGATGGTGCCCATGCGCTCGACGACGCGGGTGCGGCCCATGTTGGCCTTCACCTTAACGCGATCGCCCACCATATCGGTCAGCTTCTCGTGGATGTCGTCGACGTGATTGACTTCCATCTCTTCCATGAACAGGGCCTCCAGAAGGTGCAATTCAAAAAGGGGATAATACCCCTAAGATAGACAAAACTCTAATACTATAGCACCCTGCTGCCGCCATACGCAAGTAGCTAAATAAACCCCGTCCCAAATACGTACCAGACGACAACCTCGCATGACCAGTTGTTACGCGGTTTGGTAAAACCGCGTAACCTAAAGGTTGTCCGTGTCCAAGACGATGGTGAATGGGCCGTCGTTGACCAAGTCGACTTTCATATCGGCGCCAAAGATGCCGTGCGCCACGTGTTCGACATCTTGGCGAACGAGCGTCA